>DAOUFM010000047.1:0-86429 GCA_034429975.1 Anaerolineaceae bacterium
CAGAAGTGTACGTGTTACGGCGCGAAGAGGGAGGACGGCACAAACCATTCTTCCCGGGCTACCGGCCGCAATTCTACATACGGACAATGGATGTAACCGGCTCGATCACCTTACCAGAAGGTGTGGAGATGGTAATGCCGGGAGATAACGTCAACATGGAAGTCGAATTGATTGTACCGGTGGCGTTAGAGCAGGGGTCAAAATTTGCAATTCGAGAAGGTGGTCTGACAGTAGGCGCTGGCGTGATCACCAAGATTATTAAATAGGTGTTATATGGCAAAACAACGTATTCGAATTCGATTAAAAGCTTATGACCATCGTGTGTTAGATCAATCTGCAAAACGTATTGTTGATACTGCTGAAAGATCTGGCGCAAAAGTAGTTGGGCCAGTTCCGTTGCCAACAAAAAAAGAACGTTTTACAGTTCGAAGATCGACTTTCATTGACAAAGATTCACATGAACATTTCGAAATTCGCACTCACAATCGTTTAATTGATGTATTAGAACCAGATTCAAAAACAATTGATATGTTAATGCGGCTGAATTTACCTGCTGGCGTTGATATCGAAATAAAAATTTAGATTACAGAACTTTAATTTTTTGAAAAATGGAGAAGGATAAAAAGTTTATCCTTCTCAAACCATTAGAATTATGATATATTCGTAAGGTTGCAGGTTTGTAGAAACCTGTTTCAGGATGGCTGAGTAAGAGTAGTCTTGTGCGCGAACTAGAAAAGATGCGGAGTTTTGCAGCGGACAACTTACTGCTCAGTATTCGGGGATGATGCAGCTTAGCCCAAGCTGACAGTCCTGGCAATTTTTAAACAAGGAGAAAAACTGATATGTTGAAAGGGCTTATTGGCAAGAAAATCGGTATGACCCAGATTTTCGATGAAAACGGTGCCGCTGTTCCGGTAACTGTTATCGAAGCTGGGCCTTGCTATGTAACCCAGGTACGCACAGTAGAAAAAGATGGCTACACAGCAGTACAGGTAGGTTATAGTGAGGTAAAACCAAAAAGCTTGACCAACGGACAAAAAGGGCATTTAAAGCGCAATAATTTGAATTTGCCACCTCTCAAATTCTTGCGCGAATTTCGCGTTAAAACCCCTGAGGTTACTGAAGGCGAAAAATTGTCTGTTGATGTCTTTAATGTTGGTGAGTTTGTTGATGTAGTAGGAACCTCTAAAGGAAAAGGATTCCAGGGTGGTGTCAAACGCTATGGCTTTGGAGGTGGACTCAAGACTCATGGTCAATCCGATCGCTTACGTGCTCCTGGATCACGAGGTGCCGGAACGACACCTGGTCGTACTTACAAAGGCTCTCGAGGCCCCGGTCATATGGGCGACGAACGGAAAACCTCGCAAAACTTGAAAGTTGTTTTGCTTGACGCAGAACGCAATTTGATTGGTGTGCGTGGATCAGTACCGGGTCCTAAAGGTGGTTTGGTGCTGGTTAAAGAGGCACGGAAGAACTAAGGAGCTGAACGACTATGCAAGTAGATGTCTTAAATATTGAGGGTAAGAAAGTTAAAACCGTTGAATTATCTTCGGCCATTTTTGAAGCCCCTATTAATGTTGATTTGATGCATCAGGCTTTTGTTCGTCAAATGGCTAACGCTCGCCTGGGTGCACATGACACCAAAACCCGTCATGAGGTTGCTGGTGGAGGTCGTAAACCATGGCGGCAAAAAGGCACAGGCCGTGCCCGTCAAGGTTCTATTCGTGCAGCGCAGTGGAAAGGCGGTGGCCGCATCCATACACCACATCCACGCTCTTATGAGCAGGCAATGCCGCGAAAAATGCGTCGAGCAGCCTTACGCTCGGCCTTGTCTGTAAAAGCATCAGAGAACTCCATTGTGGTTGTTGATGAATTAAAGTTGCCAGAAGCTAAAACCCGTGTAATGGCAGGCGTTTTGAACAACCTGGTGGGTCAGGAAACAGCTTTGGTATTAATTTCGGATAAAACAGCTTTTGAGGAAATTATCCGCACCAGCAATAATCTACCTGGGACAAAAGTGCTATTGGCTAATTATCTCAATATTCGTGATTTGTTGAAATATCAGAAAATAGTATTTCCTTTGGCTTCTCTGACTTTGGTTGAAAGTTTTCTTGGATAGGTAGGAGCAAATTATGACAACAATTTTTGATATTCTCCGCCGCCCATTGGTGACCGAAAAAACCAATTACCAGGTAAATAAATTACACCAATATGTCTTCGAAGTGACAAGTGACTCTAATCGTACGATGGTCAAGGATGCTGTCGAGCAAATTTTTGATGTAAAAGTTTTGAATGTGAACATTATCAATGTTCCTGCAAAACGAACCAGACGAGCTCGCAGTCGCAGGTTGGCTGTCCGTAACCCTGGTTATAAAAAAGCAATTGTCACCCTGGCACCGGAAGATAGTATTGCGATATTTGAAGGGGTTGAATAATGGGTATTAAAATTTATAAACCAGTAACCCCAGGTCAGAGAAATAAGACCGGGTATAGTTTTGAAGAAATAACCAAATCAAAACCAGAACGATCATTAATCGTAATTCGAAAAGCAAATTCAGGCCGCAACGTTTACGGTCGTATTACTGTACGTCACCGTGGTGGTGGACAAAAACGTTTTATCCGTCTGATTGATTTCAAACGTGATAAAAGAAACATTCCTGCCACAGTGAGTGCTATCGAATATGATCCAAACCGCACTGCCCGAATTGCTTTGCTCACATATGTTGATGGTGAGAAACGCTACATTATTGCTCCAATTGGTTTGAAAGTAGGCGATACCGTTTTATCAGGATCAGAAGCAGAAATTCGCCCTGGTAATAGCTTGCCCATCTCAAGAATTCCTTTGGGAACTATGATTCACAATGTTGAACTCAAAGAAGGGCGAGGTGGACAAATGGTTCGATCCGCAGGTGCTTCAGCCCAGTTATTAGCAAAAGAAGGCGATTTCGCTCAGGTGCGCTTGCCCTCAGGTGAGGTGCGATTAGTTCATCAGGTTTGTTATGCCACGGTTGGTCAGGTAGGGAATTTGGACCACAAAAATATCAAGCTTGGTAAAGCTGGACGTAAACGCCATCTTGGTATTCGCCCAACTGTGCGAGGAACTGCAATGTCACCCAAAGACCACCCACATGGTGGTGGTGAAGGCCGTTCACCGGTTGGTATGGCGGGGCCAAAAACTCCGTGGGGTAAGCCAACCCTGGGATACAAGACCCGCCGGAATAAAGACACGAATAAGTACATTGTTCGTCGTCGTTCCGCTGGTAAACGCGGTTAGTAAGATGCGAAAGGTTTGAGAGGATAATTATGTCTCGATCGTTGAAAAAAGGGCCATTTATTGAGCCAAAATTATTAAAGAAAATTGAGCAAATGAATGCCCGTGGAGAGAAAAAGGTTGTTCGCACCTGGAGTCGTGCAAGTGTAATCTTCCCACAAATGTTAGGTCACACGATTGCAATTCATGATGGACGTCGCCACGTTCCGATTTACATCACCGAGAACATGGTAGGCCACCGCCTGGGTGAATTTGCGCCAACCCGAACTTTCCGCGGCCATGTTGCTGAAAAATCTTCAAGAGGGAGATAAAAAATGGCAACTGACATTCGCGCAAAATTAAGCTACGTACCGATTTCTGCTCAAAAGGTTAGATTGGTTGTTGATACAGTACGGGGAAAACCAGTCGTGGAAGCAATCAACACGCTGAAATTCCTGCAAAAAAGTGCTGCAAAACCTGTTGAAAAATTACTAACCTCAGCGGTTTCCAATGCAGAAGAAAATTTCGGTATTAGCCGGGATGACTTATTTGTTTATGTGATCACTGCTGATGAAGCCCCAACCCGACGTTGGCGCCGGTTTGGTGCACGCGGCAGATTTAAACCAGTCTTACGACGAACATCACATGTGAATGTGATCTTACGCGAACGGTAAAACTGGAATATGGTCATTTGTTAACAAAGGAAATTTAGGAGAAAATATGGGTCGTAAAGTTCATCCGATAGGTTACCGATTAGGCATTATTCAGCCCTGGGATGCTAGATGGTTTGCCAAAAGCAATAATTATGGCAGTCAATTAAATCAAGATCTTGAAATCCGGAAAATGATGGAAGAGTATTCTGTCAATGCAGGTGTTTCCCGCATTGAGATTGAACGCTTTCCAAGCAAAATTCGAGTGATTGTTCATACCGCAAAACCAGGAATTCTGATTGGTCGTAAAGGCGAAAATGTAAAAAAGATTAGAACGGACCTTGAAGCATTAACCGGCAATAAGGTTGATTTGGATATCAAAGAAATTAAGGATCCAGATTTAGATGCTTTTTTGGTAGCAATTAATATTGCAGGTCAGATTCAACGCCGGGTTGCTTACCGTCGTGCCATGAAACGGGCAATTGGACAGGCAATGCGCCAGGGTGCAAAAGGCTGCAAAATTCAAGTATCTGGTCGTTTGGCTGGTGCTGAAATGGCACGAACTGTGTGGTTACGAGAAGGTCGCGTTCCACTCCAAACGCTACGAGCCGATATAGATTTTGCTCGCTATGAAGCCTTGACTACTTACGGCCAAATCGGTATCAAAGTATGGGTTTACAAAGGTGACATAATGCCTGAAGCTGAAGAGAAATTCGAACGCACCGAAGGCGTTTACGTCAGTGAGTAGTGAGGAGAAATAATTGTTATGTTGATGCCAAAACGTGTTAAATGGCGAAAGCAAATGCGCGGTCGTATGCGCGGGAAAGCCTTACGAGGAGCTGAATTATTGAATGGCGAGTTTGGTCTACAAGCTCTTGAGCCAGGCTATGTTTCAGCACGACAAATTGAGGCTGCCCGACGAGCGATTGTGCGTTATATGAAACGACGTGGAAAAGTATGGATCCGAATTTTCCCTGATAAACCATACACCAAAAAAGCTGCTGAAACCCGCATGGGTAAAGGTAAAGGTAATGTGGATTACTGGGTATCGGTTGTACGGCCTGGTCGTGTCATGTTCGAATTATCCGGCGTTCCTGAAGATGCTGCCATTCATGCTTTGAAGCAGGCAAGCTACAAGTTTGCCATTAAAACCAAAGTGATTGGCCGTCCTGAACAGGTAGTAGGAGAGCAAGAATAATGAAAACATCCGAAATTCGCAACATGTCTGATGAAGAAATTCGCAGCCGTATCGATGATACTCGCCATGAATTAATGAATTTAAGATTTCAGGTAATTACTGGCCAGTTAACTGATACGAGTCGATTAAAAAATGTTCGCCGGCAGGTAGCTCAATTGGAGACTATTCTCCATGAACGTAACCGCGCGCGGACACAGGAAGGTGAAGCATGAATAGTCGACGTCGATTAACCGGTGTTGTAACCAGCGATAAAATGATGAAGACAGTGATTGTAGAAGTCACAAGCAAATTCCGTCATCCTTTGTATAAAAAAGTTGTTCACAACAAAAAACATTACAAAGCACATGATGAATTGGGCTGTAGCATTGGTGACAGGGTCGAAATAGTAGAGAGTCGGCCGCTTTCTCGTGAAAAACGCTGGGTTGTACAATCAATCATTCGTCGTACCGAAGCACCAGCTGATGCTGGAAAGATTGTTGAAGGAGAATAGGTATGATCCAGCAAGAAAGTAGGCTTAAAGTTGCTGATAATACCGGAGCTAAAGAACTTCTGGTAATCCATGTAATGGGTGGCTCAGTAGTTCACTATGGTAGAGTTGGAGATATTATTGTAGCAACCGTTAAATCTGCTGCTCCACAAGGCTCTGTCAAAAAGAGCGATATTGTCAAAGCGGTCATTGTGCGCTGTGCAAAAGAATGGCGTCGGGAAGATGGATCTTCCATTCGGTTTGATGATAATGCAGCAGTGATTCTGGATGGTGAAACACAGAATCCAAAGGGAACCCGTATCTTTGGGCCGGTCGCACGTGAATTACGTGAAAAAGGCTTTATGAAGATTGTCTCACTGGCTCCGGAAGTTCTTTAGGAAGAAAGTAGGAGAATAACCAATGAGTTCAAAAATTCGTAAAGGTGATACCGTAATCGTCATTACGGGACGCGATGAAGATAAAGGCAAAAAGGGCGAAGTAATCAAAGTCTTGACTGAAGATAAACGTGTTGTGGTGCATGGCGTCAATTTACGCAGTAAACACCAGAAACAGGTTCAGTCACAAGGCAGAACCATTAACCCTGGCATGGTTCGCTTCGAATCATCGATTGATATTTCAAATGTGATGTTGGTTTGTCCAAAATGTGGAAAACCAACCCGTGTTGGAAATTCAGATCAAGGTGAAAAGAAGTCGAGAATTTGTAAAAAATGTAATGCCTTAATTGATGAATAGGCCGTCTGGGAGTAGAGAATGAACGTATTAAAAGAAAAGTATCAAAACGTAGTAGCGCCTGTTCTAATGAAGGAATTAGGGTTGACAAATCCGAATGAACTTCCTCGAGTTACTAAAATTTCTGTTAATATCGGAATGGGTGAAGCACTTGAACATCCAAAATCGATGGATGCAGCCGTAAATGATTTGAGGACGATTACCGGGCAACAACCAGTTGTAACCAAAGCTTCCAAGAGCGTTGCTGCTTTCAAGCTTCGAGAAGGTCGCGAAATTGGCGCCAAGGTGACATTACGTGGAGAACGAATGTGGGCATTCCTTGATCGTTTGGTCAATATCGCCCTGCCACGTGTGCGAGACTTCCGTGGAATTTCTCCCGATTCATTTGATGGTCGCGGAAATTACACCCTTGGGTTAAGAGAACAATTGATTTTCCCAGAAATCGACTTTGATAAAGTTGATAAAGTTCGTGGGATGGAAATTACAATTGTTACCTCCGCAACAAATGATGATCAAGCTCGATTATTGTTAAGCATGTTAGGCATGCCATTCAGAAAGGATTAATATGGCAAAGAAAGCTATGGAATATCGTGAAAAACGCCGAAAATTTTCTGTGCAGGTTAGAAACCGCTGTGCTCGCTGTGGGCGGCCGCGTGGATATATTCGGCGATTTGGTCTGTGTCGTATTTGCTTCCGCGAATTATCGTTGGAAGGTCAAATTCCAGGCATTAAGAAATCATCGTGGTAGTTCTCAAATGGAGGTATTAGCATGAGTGTTAACGATCCAATTGCCGATATGCTGACCCGCATTCGCAATGGTTTGATGATCCAACAGGCAACAGTTGCGATGCCAAACACGAAATTGAAACTTGAAATCGCAAGGATCCTGAAGGAAGAGGGCTACATTGAGGACTACGAAGTGGTTGAAGGTGAAAAGCCCTATTTGGCTATGTTGAGAGTCAAATTAAAATATGTTGGTGAACGTCGTTTTAAACGACCGGTGATATCAGGGTTAGAGCGGGTAAGCCGCCCAGGTCGCCGATACTATACAAAGAAACAAGACATCCCATGGGTTCTCTCTGGGATGGGAATTTCCATTCTATCCACACCGAAAGGTGTGATGACAGGGCAGCGCGCTCGTCAATTAAATGTTGGCGGCGAAATACTCTGTAAAGTTTGGTAACCCGGATGTCAAGGAGGTAGAACGTGTCACGTATCGGACGTTTACCGGTTTCTGTTCCGGCAGGTGTAGAAGTAAAATTAAATGGATTAAACTTGCATGTTAAAGGACCCAAAGGAGAATTGTCTTATCAATTTAATCCTGAAGTCAAAATTGAGCATGAAAATAACCAGATTGTTGTTACTCGTCTGGCTGAAGAGGCCAGCCACCGGTCACTCCACGGAACGACCCGGGCATTAATTCAAAATATGGTAACAGGTGTAAGCGAAGGCTTCACTGTAGTGTTGCAGGTTCAAGGTGTCGGTTACCGCGCTGAAATGAAAGATAAGAACCTGATGCTTTATGTCGGATTTTCTCATCCTAAAGAGGTTGTGCCACCTGAAGGTATTAGTTTCGATGCAGATACTCGTGCTGGCTTGATCAAAGTGATGGGCTTCGACAAACAGCAAGTTGGGCAGGTTGCGGCAAATATTCGTAAAATTCGTCCGGTTGAACCTTATAAAGGAAAAGGTTTATTCTACCAGGGTGAAAGAATTCGTCGCAAAGCTGGAAAATCTGGTAAGAAATAGAATAGGTGAACGTACATGGCAAAGCTGAGTCGTAAAGAACAACGTTTGCGAAGACACGCTCGAGTGCGCAAGTATGTAAGTGGGAATGCAGACCGCCCGCGGTTGGCAGTCTTTCGCAGTAATGAGGAAATTTACGCCCAGGTGATTGATGACATTGCCGGCCATACAATGGCTGCAGCGTCCAGTATTGATCACGCATTGCGTGGTCAGGTTGAAGGGAAAACTAAGACCGAAAAATCTCGCCTGGTTGGTAAGCTGGTGGCAGAACGCGCGAAAGAAAAAGGTATTACACAAGTTGTTTTCGATCGTGGTGGATTTCGATACATCGGCCGAGTTAAGGCCCTCGCAGAGGCAGCCCGCGAGGCTGGCTTAGAATTTTAGGAAAGGAAAGGGCCTGACAAATGGAAAAGAAAGAATTTCTTAATATGGAACAACAATATGATGAACGCGTCATTGAAATAGCCCGTGTTGCCAAAGTGGTTAAAGGCGGTCGTCGTTTCCAATTCCGTGTGGCTGTTGTCGCTGGTGATAATAATGGTCGGGTTGGTCTGGGTGTTGGTAAAGCCAACGCTGTCCCAGATGCAATGCGTAAAGCAACCGAACGAGCCCATAAAAATATGCGCAATATCGCTGTTTATAGCACAACAATTCCACATATTGTGAATGGAAAAGAAGCGGGTGCAAGAGTAATGTTAAAACCGGCGTCTCAGGGAACAGGTGTTATCGCTGCAGGTGGTGTTCGAGCCGTCTTAGAGGCAGCAGGAATTCGTGACATTTTAACAAAATCACTGGGCAGTGCTAATGTGCTCAATGTTGTAAAGGCCACCTTCGACGCTTTGGATCAATTAAAATCACCTGAAGAAGAAGCCAAACGACGCGGAAAATCTTCTAAAGATTTAATTCCATTCTGGGATCGGAGGAAAAATGCCTAAGAATTCCGAACCAAAGAAAAAAATGTTGCGAATCAAGTTAGTGAAAAGTGCTATAGGTTATTCCGAACGGCATAAAGCAACTGTCCGCGCATTAGGTTTACGAAAAATGAATCAAACTGTGGTCCAGGAAGATAACCCTACCATTCGTGGTATGTTGTCAAAAGTGAATCATCTGGTGTTAGTTGAAGAGCAGGTGGAAGAATGAAATTGAACGATCTTATCCCCAATGAAGGTTCGCGAAAAACTCGTAAACGTGTTGGACGAGGTATTTCTGCGGGCCAGGGAAAGACTGCTGGAAAAGGTACAAAAGGACAGAGCTCACGATCCGGAGCTGGTGGAAACCTCTATCGACAGGGTGGCAACCTACCTTTTTACCGCCGTCTTCCGTTTATCCGTGGTGAAGGTTTTACACCCCCAAATCGTGTTGAATTTAATGAAATCAACCTCAGTCAATTGACGAAATTTGAAGCGAATTCAGAAGTTACTCCTGAAAAATTAGCGGAATTGAATTTATTGCATAAAAAAGCGAATCCGGTAGTTGTTTTAGGACGAGGTGAAGTTTCAGTTCCGTTGACTGTTAAAGTTCATCGGGTAACAAAAGCTGCCCAGGAAAAAATAGAAGCAGCTGGTGGAAAAGTGGAATTAATTGCGTGAAAGCAATTATTAAAGGAGCTCCATAAATGAAACGATCCGCTTGGCGCTATTTATTCAAATCTGGAGATATTCGAAAAAAATTACTGATGACCTTACTTCTGATGGTAATTTACCGGCTGGCTGCCAATGTTCCAGTGCCTGGAATTAACCGTGAGGTAATCGCAGGACTGGTAAGCCAGGGAGGAGCAGCAGGTAATCTATTAGGATTGCTTGATTTATTATCAGGAGGAACGATTTCTAATTTTTCCATTCTGGCAATGGGAGTTTATCCTTACATTACCTCACAAATTATTCTTCAATTATTGGTTCCGATCATTCCTGCTTTAGAAGCAAAAATGAAAGAAAACCCCCGTGAAGGTCAACAATGGATGGAACGCTGGACAATGATTTTGACCGTTCCGATGGCTTTACTTTCTGCGGTTGGTCAAATTAATATATTCAATTCAATGGCCAGACAATTAGGTGGTCAAACAGTATTGACTTTTCAATTTGGCTTTACGGGTGGAAATGCAATCCCAACGTTAACCATTTTACTTAGTATGATGGCTGGAACTATGTTTGGAATTTGGCTTGGCCAATTAATTTCTGAATATGGTATCCCAAAACAGGGTTTATCTTTGATCATTTTTGCAGGTATTGTCGCTCAGATTCCTCGAAGATTGGTGGGTTTATTTGCTGATAAACAGAATGGTTGGTGGCTATTCCTTGTAACCGTCGTAATTCTGGTTTTAACCATATTCGCAATTGTGTATGTTCAGCAAGGCCGTCGCAACGTTCCAGTTTTATTCCCAGGAAGAAGAATTGGAAGTCGAATGTCAATGCCAGTACGTAGTAATTTGCCCCTTATGGTCAACATGGCAGGAATGATCCCGTTAATCTTCGCTCAATCTATCATCGCATTTCCAGCAATTTTAGCTTCATATTTTATGAATAGCAAAACAGCGTGGGTAGCGAATTTTTCAAGTGGGATTTACAACCTGTTCAATGGTCAGAGCACCGCGTATACCATTATGTTTTTCTTAATGGTGGTGTTATTTACCTTTTTCTACACAGATGTTTTATTTGCTCAACAAAACTATGGTGATAACCTCAAAAGACAAGGTGCTCAAATTCCTGGTGTTTTGAGAGGTGCTCCGACACAGAAATATTTGACAAAAGTGCAGCGTCGTATTACTTTCCCGGGCGCTTTATTCCTTGGGATTGTTGCGGTGCTACCTTATATTGTCAACTTGTTTCTGCCAACAAGTGTTGGAGGCGCTAATCTGTTCTTGATTAACTCTGCAGGTTTATTGATTGTGGTAGGTGTCGTCAGAGACACATTTAATATCATTGAAACAGAATTAAAACTCCATGGTTATGAAGAAAGTTTGATTAAAGGATAATTTAAGGATCTATCACATGGCTACGTATATTGTTTTACTGGGCCCTCCTGGAGCAGGAAAAGGTACTCAGGCACAAGTTATCTCAAAAACATTAAATCTTGCTCATATTTCTTCCGGGGATATTTTTCGGGAAAACCTTAAAAATGAAACCGAACTGGGGAAATTGGCAAGAACCTACATGGATCGAGGTGCCTTGGTTCCGGATGATGTGACCATTTCCATGATCCAGGAACGATTAAATCGTCCGGATTGCATTAATGGAGCCTTGTTGGATGGTTTTCCCAGGACACCTGCGCAAGCAAAGGCGTTGGATGAAATGCTGGAGGAAAGTCATCAAAAAATTGATTGTGTACCTTACATTAACGTTCCTTCTGATGTGCTGATTGAAAGATTGAGTGGACGATGGACATGCCCTACTTGTGGATTTGTTTATCACGAGAAATTCAATCCTCCTGCTAATCAAGGAATTTGTGACAAAGATCAGAGTGTGCTTTATCAACGGGTTGATGATAAAGCCGAGACTGTGAAAAAACGGATTGAGGTTTATTGGGAGCAAACGTCTCCATTAATTGAGTATTATCAAAAGAAAAACCTTCTTATAGAAGTTGACGGTACTCTTTCGATTGAAGATGTTTCCTCTCAATTACTTCAGGCAATTAAGGAGAGGATGAGCGCATAATGTCCTGGGATAGACAGATTACGATTAAATCCAAAAACGAATTGGATTTAATGCGTATAGCAGGAAAAATTAATGCAGAGGCACTACAGGCTGCTGCCGACGTGGCACAACCCGGTGCAACCACTGCAGAATTAAATGCTGCTGCTGAAGCCGTTTTAAAAAAACACGGAGTTTATTCTCCCTTCCTGAATTATCCAGGAGCATATCCTTATCCCGCCAGCACAACCATTAGCGTTAATGAAGAACTAGTTCATGGAATTCCAGGAAAAAGAGTATTAAAAGAAGGAGATATTGTTTCAATCGACTGTGGTGCAGTTTATGAAGGATTTGTAGCAGATTCTGCAATTTCTGTTGCCGTGGGGAGAGTGTCCGATATCGCCAAAAAATTGTTATCTGTAACAGAAGAGTCTTTATACAAAGGGATTGCAAAAATGGTTCCTGGAAACCACGTGGGAGATGTATCCTTTGCAGTTCAATCTTATGTTGAAGAACATGGTTTTTTCGTCACCCGGGAATATACTGGTCATGGTGTAGGCAGGGAGATGCACGAAGGACCACAGGTCCCTAACTATGGAATTGCTGGGCGTGGAATTTTATTACGGCCTGGCATGACCATCGCTTTGGAACCAATGGTTTTGGTTGGCACACCGGCTACCCGCGTCTTGAAAGATCAATGGACTGTAATTGCAGCCGATCGTTCTCTCACAGCTCACTTTGAGCATTCAGTGGCAATTACTGAGAATGGTCCTTTGATTCTGACATTGCTAGAGGATGGATCGAGACCTGGACGAAAAAATTAAGAAGAGGTATAATTCCTGCTTTGTCTGGAATTAAGCGAGTTATTGAGGAGTTGTGATGAGAGTATCACCATCGATTAAAAAAAGATGCACAAAGTGCAAAATTGTTAAGAGACACGGCAGATTAATTGTAATCTGCGAAAACCCAAAGCATAAACAGCGACAGGGCTAAGAGGACTTATGGCGAGAATTGAAGGTGTAGATTTACCGCGCAATAAGCGCATTGAAGTTGCATTGACCTATATTTATGGTGTTGGACCAACTCGTGCTAAAGAGATTTTAGCATCAACGAGAGTAAATCCGGATACTCGTGTGCGTGACCTCACAGACGATGACGAAAATTTGTTGCGTGAATTTATCGCAAAAAATTACGTTGTTGAGGGTGATTTACGCCGTGCAGTCCAGATGAATATTAAAAGGTTAGTGGAAATTGGCTGTTATCGTGGTTTACGTCACAGACGTAGTTTGCCAGTTCGTGGACAACACACACGCACCAACGCAAGAACCCGTAAAGGACCAAAGCGTACAGTAGCGGGTCGTGGTCGACGAAGAGGCGCAACGAAGAAATAATCCAGTTTGATTGAATGATTGGGAAAGGTATGACCCCCTCTTGAATACCGCGGCAACCCAATTAGCGATTGAACAGGTTATTGTGTTGAGAACTAAAAAAAGAGGTTAGCGAGGAAAAATGGCTCAAAATGTACGTACAGCTAGGCGCGCAACTACGGCTAGAAAAGTAAAGCGACAATTAGCGATCGCAGAAGTGCATATATTTGCTTCATTCAACAATACAATTGTGACAGTCTCTGATTTACAGGGAAACACAGTATGTTGGGCGAGCTCAGGATCTGCGGGATTTAAGGGTTCTCGGAAAAGCACCCCTTTTGCTGCTCGATTAGCGGCTGAACAAGCTTTAAAATCAGCACAACAAATGGGAGTACAGGAAGTGGATTTGATTATCAAAGGTCCTGGCCCTGGTCGTGAATCCGCTATCCGTGCTATTCAAGGCATGGGGATTAAAGTACGCTCAATTGCTGATATTACACCGGTACCCCATAATGGTTGCCGGCCACCAAAGAAACGCCGCGTTTAATAAAATTAAGAGAGGGTAGTTATGGCAAGATATACTGGTCCGGCTTGTAAATTATGCCGGCGTGAAGGAGAAAAACTTTTCCTGAAGGGCGCACGATGTTATAGCCCAAAATGTGCATTAGAAAAACGTCCGTATGCCCCTGGTTTGCATGGCAAATCTCAATCGGCTCGTTCTGAAAGAGGTTCTGACTATTCACGCCAGTTGCGAGCAAAACAACGTGCTCGGCGGACATATGGTGTTCTGGAACGTCAATTCCGACGTTATTATTCAGACGCCCAAAAGAAGCGTGGTTTAACGGGTTTGAATTTACTTCAAATGCTCGAGCTACGCCTCGATAATGTAGTCTTTCGGATGGGTCTGGCTGACAGTCGAAACCAGGCACGTCAATTGGTTAATCATGGTCATTTCACCGTCAATGGCGGTAAGGCTGACATTCCATCCATGATCTTAAAGGTCGGTGATGTGGTTACCTTACAGGAAGAATCATCTAAACTGAAATTCTTCAAAGAAATGGCTGATATCGCTGGTAAACGAGCTTCATCGTTATGGCTTGATCGTGACTTAGGAAAGATGAGTGGAAAGATCACCCGCTTCCCTGAACGAGCTGAAATTGATGGCAGCCTTGATGAACAGTTAATTGTTGAGTATTACTCACGATAATGAGATTTTTAAGCATGAGTTCACTGAGTTATCTGGAAAGGGGTGGAACGTGTGTGCCTTAAGTAGTATGGTAACGCCAAAAGTAGAACGAGAAGCCGAAGCGAGAAATTACGGTAAATTTATCATTAGCCCCCTCGAGAGAGGATACGGAGTTACTCTTGGTAATACAATTCGCCGGGTTTTACTTTCTTCGCTGGATGGAGCTGCAGTTACATCATTACGGATTTCGGATGTTTTACATGAGTTTAGTGATATTCCTGGAGTTCGGGAAGATGTAATTCAGGTAATGCTGCAAGTTAAACAATTACATCTGATCTTACATGATGCTGATTCTGCAAACTTGCACCTTGAAGTAAGGGGCGAGGGTGTGGTAACCGCTGCAGATGTTCAGGCGCCAGCCGAAGTTGAAATCGTTAATCCCGAGTTGTATCTATTTACCGTAGACGATAATCAAACTCGTTTAGATATTGATTTTACGGTTGAGCGTGGACGAGGTTATTCTCCTGCATCAGATCGCAGCGGCAGATTGCCTATTGGTGAATTGCCAGTAGATGCAATTTATAGCCCGGTTCGCCGTGTAAATTTTGAAGTTGGCTCAGCCCGCGTGGGTCAGAGCACCAATTTTGATCGTTTAGAGTTAGAAATCTGGACAGATGGAACGATTGAACCCGAAAGAGCTTTAGGAGAAGCGTCCAAGGTACTAATTGATCATTTGCGCCTTATTTCTGGTATTTCTGAAGAAACATTTGTTGTAAAAAGTGAACAGGAGCCATCTGGTGGCAATCGCTTGACCAGTGAAGCTGCTGAAACGCCTATCGAGAATCTGGATTTATCTGTGCGTGTATTTAATTCTTTGAAACGCACCGGCGTAACGACAGTAAGTGACGTTCTTGACTTATTGGATAAGGGCGAAGAAGCCGTCATGTCCATTAGAAATTTCGGTGAGAAGAGTCTGGATGAATTACGCCAAAAGATGCTTGAAAAGGGTTTTTTACAACAAGATGAAGAAGATGAGACGGAGTAAATTACAATGCGTCATCGTGTAGCAGGTTACAAACTTGGCCGGAGCACCGGTCATCGAAAAGGACTTCGCCGAACTATGATTCGACAGCTTTTTGATCATGAGAGAATCCAAACTACTCGTGCCAAAGCTGCATCTATTCGTGGTGAAGCTGAACGTCTGATTACTGTAGCGCGCAATAGTGCTGAAGGAAGTGACATCGAAAAAGTCAATGCCCGACGTTTAGTTGCTTCGCGCCTTGGGAATGATCCCGAAATTGTTAAGAAATTATTTGATGATATTGCACCGCGCTTCAACAACCGGAAAGGCGGTTATACCCGCGTCTTAAAACTGGGTCCCCGATTGGGTGATGCCGCTGAAATGGTTTTATTGGAGTTGGTGGAAGAGTAATTCCTCCGGAGTTTCCGGAAGAAATGGCACGTTACCAAGTAAACATAGCTTATGATGGGTCCGAATTCTCTGGTTTTCAACGCCAGGGAAAAACCCGGACTGTTCAGTTGGAAATTGAAAATGCCTTAAAACAAATTGGATGGCAAGGACAATCCATATTGGCAGCCGGTAGAACGGACGCTGGAGTTCACGCCTCAGGACAGGTAGTTGCTTTTGATCTCGATTGGAATCACAGCGAAGATGCTTTACAGAAAGCAATCAATGCTAATCTACCAGAGGATATTGTAGTAAATGCGGTAAAGGTGGCAAACGAGTTTTTCCACCCCCGTTATGAAGCGATTTACCGTTGCTATCATTACCACATCTACTCCCATCCCAACCGCGATCCTTTACGAGATCGTTATGCCTGGCGAATATGGCCTCCAGTTTCAGTTGAGAACCTGCAAAATTCTGCAAAAGAATTGATCGGAACACATGATTTCTCCGCGTTTGGTTTACCACCTAAAAAAGATGGAAATACAATCCGAACGGTTTTTAGAGCTGAATGGGATCGTGAACAGGATACTTTTATTTTTCAAATTGAAGCAAATGCTTTTTTGTTTCATATGATCCGAAAAATTGTTTTTTTGCAGGTGAAAATTGCGCAAGGCTTTTGGACAATCGATCAATTACGAGATGGAATAATCCATCAAAAAGATCAATTACCAGGCCTGGCAAAACCTAATGGGCTAATACTGGTAAAGGTTCAATATCAAAAGTAAATTGTTAAATTTTGAAATAGGATAAGTTTTTAGAGAAGAGAAAGGATGACCGTGGAAAAGACATTTGTCATAAAAGGCACTCCCGAATCAAACTGGCTCCTGGTAGATGCCAAGAATCAGAAGCTCGGACGCCTGGCCACGCAAATAGCCAGTTATTTGTTGGGAAAACATAAACCGACTTATACGCCAGGTGTAGATATGGGCGATTTTGTAGTAGTGATCAATGCCAAAGACTTGGATATTGATCAAAAACGACTGGATACAAAAATGTATCACCGCCATTCGTATTATCCGGGTGGATTAAAAAGCGTTACAATGCGCCGCCAAATGGAAATTTACCCCGATCGGGTTATTCGCGCTGCTGTTTGGGGAATGATCCCTCACACAAAACAAGGGCGAAAATTAATCAAACGCCTGCGAATTTATTCTGGTGCTGAGCATCCACACGGAGCTCAAATGCCTGAACCTGTGGCTTAAAGGAGAATAACTGATGGCACAATATTACGAAGGTATTGGTCGAAGAAAACAGAGTACCGCACGCGTTCGTGTATCCTCTGGATCAGGAAAATTTGTCATTAACGAGAAACCATTGGATGTGTATTTTGGCAGAATGGAAGATTTACATTCCATTATGTTGCCCTTTCAGGCAATTGACCAGAATAATGCTACCTTTGACGTTTCCGTAAAAGTTAGTGGCGGTGGTGTTAGTGGCCAGGCTGAATCAGTTCGGTTAGGTTTAGCCAGAGCATTTGTGAAAATGAATGAAGATCATCTATCATCATTACGAAAAGCTGGTTTATTAACCCGGGATGCCCGTGTTAAAGAACGCAAGAAACCTGGCTTGAAACGCGCTCGTAAAGCACCTACCTATACAAAACGTTAAATCAACAATTTGTATCAAATTCACAGAACTTGATTGAAAAAAGGTCAGGTTCTGTGTTAATTTAAAAACAAGTTAGAATTTGTTTGTAATAAAAGACAAATAAAATAAGGTGGCAAACAATGGAAAACTTTCATGGTATAACAATTATTGGACTGGGACCTGGCAGCATTGACCTGGTTACGAAACAGACCTGGGATCTCATCCAACAAGCAGAACGGATTTTTCTGAGAACTGGACAACACCCAGCAGTAGCCGGATTCCCAAAAACTGTCGAAATAATCCCTTTTGATGAATATTATCAAAAATTTGAGAATTTCGAAGAGGTTTACAAGAAAATTTTAGATACAATCATTGAGCAAGCCTCTAGAAATGATAGGGTGATATATGCTGTTCCCGGACACCCCTTCGTGGCTGAAACAACCTCTCCATTGATTGTAAAAATGGCAAACGAAAAAAATATCCCGGTGCGGGTTTTTGAAGCTGTCAGCTTTCTGGAACCAGTTTTTTCAGCCTTAGGGATCGATCCTTTTTCAGGGATTACCTTATTGGATGCTTTTGATGTAGGTAGTGCAAACTTTCCTCAATTCCCCCCCAGCCGGCCTGTTATAATATCTCAAATTTATTCTCGCATGGTCGCTGCTGAAGTGAAGCAAACCTTAATGGAGATTTATGAGGATGAGCATCCGGTTAAATTAATCCATGCTGCTGGAACCAAACATGAAGTGATTGAAAGTATTCCTTTATATGAAATTGATCGAAGTAAGCAGATTGGGATTTTAACTTCGTTGTATGTCGAACCCCTGGATCAATACACGTCATTTGAAGAATTTCAGGAAATAATTGCCCATCTCAGAGCACCAAATGGCTGCCCCTGGGATCGGGAGCAGGATCATCAGACCTTACGCCCGCATCTCCTATCTGAGACTTATGAACTAATCGCTGCATTGGATGCAGATGATCCTGAGCATATGAAAGAGGAACTGGGTGATTTGCTTCTGCAAATTGTTCTGCATGCCCAAATTGGTGCAGAGTATGGCGAGTTTAAAATGGCAGATGTGATCAAAGGTATCAGTGAAAAATTAATTCGCCGGCATCCACATGTTTTTAACCAATTAACGGTAAATGGAGTGGGGGAGGTATTAACCAATTGGGAAAAAATCAAAGAAAAAGAACGAGAAGATAACGGAAAGAAAACTGAAAATGGTATATTATCCGGCGTTCCGATTGACTATCCAGCCCTAGCTCAATCTCAGGAAATTCAAAATCGGGCAGCAAGGGTAGGCTTCGATTGGGATACCATTGAACCAGTGATTGAGAAAATCCACGAAGAAATAGATGAAATAGTTACTGCAAACGATAATAGCTCTCAATTACAGGAATTAGGTGATCTTTTATTTTCAATCGTTAATCTCATCCGTTGGCATGACGGAGATGCAGAGGCGCTATTAAGAGAAACAAATTTCCGGTTTAGAAAGCGATTTAATTTTATTGAACAAAAGGTTAAAGAAATGAACAAATCTATGCAAGATTTTTCATTAGAAGAGCTGGATAAATTCTGGGAACAGGCAAAAAAACAAAAATTACAATAAAGGTTTGAACCTGGCAGTAAAATGTCGCAGCAATTCTGGAGCGTATGTAAATTCATATCCTTTGTATTGATTGCGATTATTTGCTACATACCCCGAAATTTGGGCAACATAATCCAGATGACTTTGGGTGTATACCCTCCGCGGGATAGCTAACCGCACCAACTCTAATTTCGGATAGACCATTTTTCCGCTGGTAGGGTCGGGATGAGCAAACATCACCGAGCCTATTTCAACCCCTCTGATAGCCCCTTCCTGGAACAAGGCCACTGCCAAAGCCTGACCGGGAAACTGGGCAGGGGGTATATGCGGCAATAATTTTCCGGCATCTAAATAGACAGCATGGCCACCTGCTGGATTCATAATCGGGATTCCGTTGTCTTTTAATTTATCCGCCAAATAGGCGGTTTGAGCCAGGCGATATTCAAGGTAGTCCTCTTGCATACCTTCCCTTAACCCAACAGCAATAGCATCCAGATCTCTGCCAGACAGACCACCATAACTTACAAAACCTTCCCGCAAAATTAATTCGTTTGATATTCTTTGGAATAAATGCTCATCACGTGTTGCTAAAAATCCACCCATATTGACCAGAGCATCCTTTTTTGCGCTCATCCAGGCACCATCTGCATAACTGAATATTTCCCGGGCGATTTCCTGAATCGACTTATTTTGATAACCCGGTTCCCTATGTTTGATAAAAAATGAATTTTCGGCAAACCTGCAGGCATCAATGAAGAACAAAATACCAAATTCATGATAAATTTCTGCGACTTCGCGGATATTTTGCATACTAACAGGTTGCCCGCCTCCGGCATTATTTGTAATGGTAATGGTTCCAAAAGGTATATTTTCTGCGCCCGTCGTTTGAATAAAGGTCCTCAATTTTTCAAGATCCATATTTCCTTTAAAATCGTGAAGAAAATCAGGGTCAAAGGCAAAATCATTTACTAAATTAACCGGGTTAGCCTTCCTGGCACGAATATTTCCTTCGGTTGTGTCAAAATGCATATTGGAGGGGATAAATTGTCCTGGCTGAACGAGTAATGTTGCGAGAATATTTTCGGCTGCTCGTCCTTGATGGGTGGGGACGAAGAATTCAAACCCGAAAATTTCATGCATTACCTCAGAAAACCGGTAAAACGATTTTGCGCCAGCGTAAGATTCATCCCCAGCCATCATCGCCGCCCATTGAAAATGACTCATTGATCCGGTACCAGAATCAGTTAATAAATCGATAAATACGTCTTCGGCTTTGAGGTTAAATAAATTATAACCAGCATTTATTAATGCTTTGGTTCTATCTTCTTTGGGGATTAGCCTGATGGGTTCGGTCATTTTGATACGAAAGGGTTCAGGTATATAAATCATGATTTTACTCCGACAATAAATTTTTATTTGTTTTAGTTTACATGATTAATTGAGAAATCAATAAAATTATACTTACGAAAGATTCAAAAATATTATTTATAATCATTAAACGAATATAAATTTTATTAATAATATTATCAAGATTTTCAAACATGACATTGACATTAATTGATATTATGCTAAACTAGATTTAGAAAACATTTCCTGGGAGTTTATTTATGGAAAAAGAAATTTTTAAACAAATTAATGAAATTGACCTTAATGGGAAGAAAAGTGTTTTTATTCGTAGTTGGGATCAAGATGAAGTTGAAGTTCGGTACCCAGTAGGTAAAGATTGTTTTTTTAGATTAAATAATGAGATATTAAATATTGACGCTTCCAGTTATTGCATCATTTCTATTCCTGAAACAACAAAGATATTTGTCAAACGCATAAATGGAAATCTTGAAACTGTAGGACAAATTCAATTTATCTCTATTGAAAATGTAGGCGGGAATTGCAGCATTCAAGCTGTAGATGGGTTGAATGTGGAAAATATCACTGGAAATTTAAAATTGGGAAGGGTTGGTAGCCAATCATCTATCAGAAATATTGGGGGAAATTTTACATTCCGGGGCGATGACGTAGTTTTGGATATTCATGCAGTCGGCGGAAATTTATCAGGGGAAGCAAAGGGACTTGAATTACAAACCCGGGTTGGTGGAAACATAAAATTAAAAATTGGTCATTTTGAGGGAAAAAGAAATGAATTGCGGGCTGGTGGGGCAATCAAAATAAGAGTAGAGGATCTAGAAAACAGCACCTCGATTGCACGGGCAGGGGGAATTGTTACATATCGCTATAAAGATGATGACGAGAAATCGCTTAATGGGAAATTAGAAAAACAAATTGGATCGGGCGAAACTCAAATCCGATTGAAGGCTGGGGGAAATATAAATATAAGCGATCAAAGCAATGATTTTGAAATCGTTCAAAATTTTGGAGATAACAGTGACTCATATTTAGAAGAAATTGAAAGAAAATTTGAATCAAGATCTATTCAAAGCAGTGGATTTGATTTTTCGGATTTGTTTGAAATAGAAGACAAAATAAATTCAAACATTAAGGATAAAACAGGCAAAATCGAAGAAAAAATTCAAAAAGCCATGGAAAAAATGGAAAGGAAATTTACATTTCGGGAGGAGTTTGGAATTCCACCGCGCCCACCCCGGCCGTCACGCCCGATGAATGAAACTGCTGCGAAATCTGAAAAAGAACCATCAGTGAGCTCAGAAGAAAAGTTGATGATATTAAAAATGCTGCAAGATAAAAAAATATCCGTTGAAGAAGCAGAACGTTTATTAAAAGCCGTAGAGAAATTTGGATGAAAACCTGAAGGATTCGATATGAATGAGAATCGATTGGAAATATTGCGAAGGGTAGAAGAAGGAAAAATATCAATCCAGGAGGCTTCAAATCTCCTTGTAGATATAGAAAATGAAGACAAATGGTCTGATTTTCAGCAAAGCAACCAATCCTTAGAGAAAAAAGGTAGCATCAAAGGTGAGATTGTAAATTCTTTTGACGTTTCCACTTCCATTTCAATTGGCTGGGTTTTTCATAAAAATTTTTAAGAACTATTTTCCAGAAAAAATTTCAGCTATGAATCTTGAAGAAATCATTAAGAATGTTGACCAACAGATTACACAGAATGAACCTATCTTTGTTCATGTGGATGACACGGATGGGACAAGGGTTGAAATTTTTATAGGATAAATATCATTTCGAAACAATCGGTTGATTATAATTGGAAGATGGTTAGGTTAAAAATGAAAACAACCATCTTTTTGTGGATGTTTATTCTTTCCTTGATTTTGATTCTTTTTTTGAATTTTCCTAATCCACATACATACACAAAAACAAATTTAACTGTAATTGGTCTTGGAACCAGAGAAATTATTGTCGATTTTCCGAAAACAATTTGGTTTGGGCAGCAAGATAAAATTAAAATTCAATTTTTAGATTTAACTGAAAAACAGGGATTGTCACTTCCCCACGAACTTCAATCACAAGCAGAAAATAAAAATTGGCAGCAACTTGAGGTTGATCTGGTGATTAATGGGGGGAGGATAGACCCTCCAGGAGTTTTTGTTACCGCAATCCAGCCTTTTCAGAATATTAATCTTACCTGGAACCTACTTTCTCAGTACCCACGGGATATAAAAGGAACGATCTGGATTTATATAAAGGAAACAACAAGCGAAAAAGATGAACTTAACCAAAGACAATTGATTTTTACTCAGGCAATTAATATTAAGACAAGGGAGTTGTTTAGCCTTCCTTATAACATCCTTAGATGGACACCATTTTTTGTCCTCTTTTTTATTACATTGATATTCTTTATGCTTGATAAATTTTTCTTGAGAAAAAGAATTTTAAAATAAATCGATAACTATTATTTATGACAAATGATAGGAGATTTCCGACCAGGTATCAGTTTATTAATTTTTTATTTGTGATAAAATGAACCTACTTTTTCAAGATATTGAATTTCTATTCACTCAAATTCTAAATACTGAGGAGAGGCAATGCTGAACCAATGGTTGTATATAGGGATTTTTTTCCTGATTGCTTTATTCTTACCAGCAGTAGCAATCTTCCTGGCGCGTGTACTTTCACCCAAAAAACCAACAAAAATCAAGAATTCCATATACGAATGCGGAATGGAAACTTATAAACCATCCTGGATTCAATTTAAGATCCAGTATTATCTTTATGGTTTAATTTTTCTGATTTTTGATGTGGAAATTGTTTTTTTGTTCCCATTTGCGGTTGCTTACAACAAACTTGCACTCTTTGCAGTTGTTGAAGTGATTTTATTTATTCTCATCCTGTTAGGCGGGTATCTTTATATTTGGCGCAAGGACGCTTTAACCTGGCGTTAATTCCAAAAGAAGGAAACTTATGAAAATTCTGGACTTCTTAATTGATCCCATTATTGGAATACAGAATTGGATCATTTCACTTTTAACCAAATGGGGGGTTGCTCAGGAATGGCAAACCACCATTTTGTACCTTATCGGAGCAGCAATTCTAGGAACCGGAGCGCTTCTTGTCACCCTGGTTCTCATTTGGGCTGAGAGAAAAATAATTGGGCGCTTGCAAGACCGTTATGGTCCTAATCGGGTAGGCCCCTGGGGTATTATTCAACCAATTGCAGATATGTTAAAAATATTTATCAAGGAACATATTATTCCGGATGATGTCGATCCAGTTCCGTATCATCTGGCACCGATTATTTCGGTTGCATCTGTCTTGTTGGTTTGGGCAATCGTTCCGTTTTCAAACACTGTCAAGGGGTCAGATTTGAATGTCGCCTTGCTTTTTCTCTTAGGGGTTAGCGGTCTGGGTGAATTGGGTGTTATTTTTGCTGGTTGGGGTTCAAACAACAAGTATTCATTGTTAGCTGCTTTTCGCGCTTCTGCTCAGATGATTTCCTATGAAATTCCAATGGCAATCAGCCTTTTAATAGTGGTTATTCTCTCTGGTTCAATGTCAATTGGAGATATTGTCTACTCGCAAAAAATCGCTTACCTCTTTTATTTACCATTAGCCGCTTTCATTTATTTTGTAGCTAATATTGCAGAAAATGGCCGCGCTCCGTTTGACCTGGCTGAAGCCGAATCAGAAATTGTGGCCGGTTTTAATATGGAGTATTCCGGACTAAAATTTGGAATGTTCTATGTAGCTGACTTTTTACGGGCTTTCACCACCTCAGTGATTTTTGCTTCGATCTTCCTGGGAGGATGGCGGGGGCCAGGGGCCGAACAATATCCAATCCTTGGTTTTATTTACTTGTTGATTAAGTCTGTTGTTATTTGGTTCATCGGTGTTTGGATCCGGGGTAGTATGCCGCGCTACCGAATTGACCAGATGATGGCAATTACCTGGAAGTTCCTAACTCCTCTCGCTTTTTCCTTACTCATCGTGGTTGCATTTGTTCAAAAGCTCATCCAAAACTTAAGTTTCTGGGTTCAGCTTCCAGTTATGTTGATCATCAATATTGGGTTGTTTATCGCAGGGTTTGCTATTTTAAAGAAGTTCACGAAACAAAAAGAGAGCCTGGTGGTCTCGTCACCAGAGAGGGTTTTAGCTCAACCGAATAATCCATTTCACCCCTCAGAGACTGGAGGTTAAAGTGACTCCTCTTCAGATCATTTTTATTCTAATTTCACTAATCACGATTGGCTCAGCGATACTAGTCGTCAGTATTAGAAAAATTTTTCATGCAGCTTTGTGGCTTATTGTTACATTAATGGGGGTTGCCATCCTTTTTGCGTTACTTGAAGCCAGTTTTTTCGCTGCCGTACAAATTCTCGTATACATTGGCGCGATTGCGATCATTATCATTTTCGCTGTCATGCTTACGCACAACATAATGAATGATGAGGATAAACAGGTCAACCGTTCCTGGGGGATCGTATTACTCCTCACTTTAATATTTGCAGTGGTAATTATCCATCAACTATCCGGGAGTGAAATTTTTGCCTCGGTATTACAGCCTTTGGGGATTTCTGGCCAGGAGAACATTCTTGCGTTTGGTGAAGGTTTGTTAAATCCATCCGGTTATGCTTTGCCCTTTGAACTGGCTTCTTTATTATTAATCAGTGCGCTTGTAGGCGGTGTTTATTTGGCAATGGATAAAAAAGAAGGGGTGACAAAATGATCCCAATGTCCTGGTATTTGATTTTAGCGGCAATCTTGTTTTTAATTGGTATGTTTGGTACTTTTACCCGGAAAAATGCTGTTGCCATCCTTATTTCCATCGAATTGATGTTAAATGCGGTGAATATCAATATTTTGACTTTCTGGCATTATCATACCCAACAATTGGGGTACACCGATGTAAACGGAATGGTTTTCGCAGCTGTGGTCATCATCGCTGCTGCTGCTGAAGTTGCTGTTGGTTTAGCTTTAGTCATTGCTGTTTATCGAAATCGTAGAACAGTCATTGCATCAGAAATTAATACGCTCAAAGGATGATGGAGGATATCAATGAATTATGAACTAATTACCTGGTTAATCCCTCTCCCTCCACTTCTCGCTTTTTTCGTCATTTTTTTGGCTACCTATAAAAATAATAAATTGAGCCATACTTTGGCAATCGGTGCTGCATTTTTGTCCTGGCTATTAAGCATGTTCCTCTTTGCTTTTGCAGTGACAAATAAAGAAGTGATTGAAAAAGGATTAATCAGCTCGATTTCCTGGCTGCCCACAGCTGATACCTGGTTTAAAATCGGTGTGCAGGTGGATGCCCTTACCACGATCACACTGTTTTTTGTTTCTTGGACCATCCTGATGATCTTCATTTATAGTGTTGGCTACCATAATTTTGGACAGCCAAAAGGCGATTATGATCGCCCGGGACTTCCTCCAAAGGGGGCGGAAATTGTCACGGATGATGGACACCACCAGCACGTCCTCTCGATCGAACCAATGTATGCCCGCTTTTTTGGCTTCTTTGGGTTATTTGCCTTTGCCATGTATTTATTGGTCGTCAGCAATAACCTGTTGACTCTATACATCGGCTGGGAAATTATGGGACTTTGCTCTTATTTGTTGATTGGCTTCTGGTATGCGAAACCATCCGCCAAGGCAGCTGCCCAAAAAGCCTTTCTAACGACCCGAATCGGAGACGTTTTTATGTTAATCGGACTGGTGGCTTTATACACCTTCTCCGGGAGTCTTCAATACGAGGTTATTTTCTCTGAGTCGGTTTTACACGGCTTAGCCAGTACCATTTCCCCGGTTTTTGGTTTATCCTGGGCTGGATTAATCGGATTGTTGATCTTGATGGGTGTTATTGGAAAAAGTTCGCAATTCCCGTTACATATCTGGCTGCCGGATGCAATGGAAGGCCCTACTCCAGTTTCTGCTATGATCCATGCGGCCACAATGGTTTCGGCAGGCGTTTACCTTGCTATCCGATTTTTCCCAGTTTTATCAGCCGGCTGGGACGGAACTACAGCATTAACACCGCCCATGTTGGTGATGGCGATTATCGGTTCATTTACAGCCCTATTTTCAGCAACCATTGCCATTGCCCAACGGGATGTTAAAAGAGTGTTGGCTTACTCTACCATTTCACAACTAGGGTTTATGATCGCAGCGCTAGGGGTGGGGGCTTATGTAGCTGCAACTTTTCATTTAGTCACTCATGCGATTTTTAAAGCTCTTTTGTTCCTTGGCTCTGGCTCTATCATTCATGGTATGGAGCATGGCGTTTTACATACACAAGAACATATTGACCCACAGGATATGTTTAATATGGGCGGGTTATCTAAGAAAATGCCAGTAACCTTTGCTACCTTTGTGATCGGTGGTTTTGCATTATCCGGCTTCCCCTTTATTACCGCAGGCTTCTGGTCAAAGGATGAAATCTTGTCTGGCGCTTTCCATGGCGGCTTCCCGGTTGTCTTTTGGGTTCTGGCAATTGCGGCCTTCCTCACAGCCTTCTACACGATGAGGCAGATTTCACTGGTCTTTTTGGGACAGCCGCGCACAAGTGCTGCCAAACATGCTCATGAAACTCCTAAAACAATGATCATTCCATTGATGATCCTGGCTTTCTTTGCCATCACTATCGGATGGGTTGGAATTTCTGAGGAATTTCCGGTCATTGGAGGAATGGTGCCCAACTGGCTGGAAAGTTTTATGGAGAGTATGCTGGTCGGAGCACATGCTCCGGTTGCCCATCATAGTTTGGTCCCCTTGATTGTTTCTTTGGCAGTCAGCTTGGGAGGTTTATTTCTCGGGTGGTTATTTTATCGCAATATCAAAGAGGCTCAAGCTGATCCGATGGAATGGTCGTTGGCTGGTTTTTACAAAGTTTTATCGAATAAATATTATATCGATGAAATTTATAGCTACCTTTTCATTAACCCTTCTAAATGGTTGGCAGACAAGGTGGTTTTCAAATTCCTGGATCAGAAAGTTTTTGATGGAATTTTGCATGGTTTAGCCAGATTAAGTATCTGGTTAGGCGAGAAATTCCGCTTCTGGTTTGACGTTCCGGTGGTTAACAAAGGTGGCGATAATTTAGCCCTGGGCACGAGAAAACTTGGTAACAATTTGAAGATTACTCAATCCGGACAAATTCAGGACTATTTGGTGCTTGCTCTGGTATTTTCCCTGGTTGGTGGTTTTCTATTTTACTTAATTTTGTTTACTTAATTGATTGAGGAAAAAATAATGGAAAATAATCTGCTTTTCTATATCCTGATACTTCCAACTTTAGCCGCTTTGCTGGTAGTTATTTTGCCATTCCGATCCAAAAACTCGATCCGCTGGATGGCATTCGGAAGTTCCTTAATCCCTTTCGTTTTATCTTTATTGCTTTGGTTCCAATTCGATCAATCACAACCTGGTTTCCAATTCGAGGTGTCACTACCCTGGTTTTCTGCAATTGGCTCCTCTTTCCATTTCGGCGTCGATGGCATTTCTTTACCAATGGTTATTTTAACAACTTTGCTGACACCATTAGCTATTTTGGCATCTTACGGAATTAAAGATCAACTAAAAGCTTACATGGCATTATTTCTTTTCCTGGAAACTGGTGTATTGGGCGTTTTTATTTCGCTTGACTTACTGGTATTTTTCCTTTTCTGGGAAATTGGGTTAATTCCCATGTATTTTCTCATCAATCAATGGGGTGGTGCAAAACGTAATTATGCTGCCTTAAAATTTATCCTGATGACAATGGCTGGTTCTCTTGGGTTACTGCTTTCAATTCAGATTGTCGGTATTACAACCGGAACCTTTGATCTGGTAAAAATTTACCAATTGTGGCCGGTATTATCAGAGGCGAATTTCCACCAATCTATTCCATTAGGACTTTCTTTAGGAACTGTAAAAACCATTGCTTTTTGGTCGTTTGTCGTCGCCTTTGCGATAAAAGTGCCGATTTGGCCCGTACATACCTGGTTACCCGATGCTCATACTGAAGCTCCGACTGCCGGTTCAATGATTCTGGCAGGACTATTATTGAAATTAGGCGCCTACGGATTTATTCGCCTGATCATTCCATTCTTTCCGGAAGAATCTCATCGCTTCGCTGGGGCTTTGGCTGCCCTGGCCACCTGTGCTATCATATTTGGCGCTTTGTCTGCTTTTGCTCAAAAGGACTTAAAACGCCTGGTGGCTTATTCCTCAATCAACCATATGGGTTTTGTTGTGCTGGGCATTGCAGCTGCAGCATTTGCCTGGCAATCGACTGATCAGGGAATTGTTGAAAGTGCAACGATTGCACTAAATGGGTCAATCTTGCAGATGTTTAATCATGGTCTTACTTCTGCTGGCATGTTTTTTCTGGTTGGCGTCATCTACGATCGCACTTATACCCGGCAATTGGATGAGCTTGGGGGAATTTGGGCAATTTTGCCAAAATATGGTGCAATTTTTGTGTTTACCTTCTTTGCGGCTCTGGGATTGCCAGGTTTAAATGGATTTGTCTCTGAATTTCTGGTTGTACGTGGCGCCTGGCATATTTACCCCTTAGCGACCTTTTTATCAATGATAGGTCTCTTCTTTACCGGGGTTTATATTCTGAAAGCGATTGCAGGTGTTTTGCATGGTCCCAGGAATGATAAGTGGATTTCTATCCCTGAAATTACAAATCGTGAAGTATGGGTTATTGCCCCGTTAATGGTTTTGATGCTTGTTCTAGGCATTTGGCCAGCAACGATCTTAGATCTCATTAATCATGCAGTCAATTTTTTCTTCTAAAGAGGTGATGGAATGGGTTTTCCGATCCTGAGCATTATCATATTTATTCCACTCATTGCTGGTCTGATCATTCTTCTGTTTGGACGCCAAAAACCAAATTTGATTAAGCCAATCGCATTAGGTGCTGCAACTTTGGTTTTGTTATTAACACTGGTTTTGTGGGCGAATTATCGTATTGAGAATGGCGGTTATCAATTCGAAGAATATCTTCCCTGGTTACCTCAATTAGGAATCTCCTATCACCTGGGCGTTGATGGTTTGGGGATTGCCATGCTGGTTATGGCGGGCCTGGTTGTTTTTACTGGTGTTCTGGTTTCCTGGAATGTTAATGATCGACCCAGTGAATTTTTCTCTTATCTAATGTTCCTTGCAACCAGTGTCCTGGGAGTCTTTTCTGCTTTAGATTTGTTTCTACTCTTCTTTTTCCTCGAATTAGCAGTTTTTCCAAAGTATTTGATGATCGTCATCTGGGGTTACCCAAAAACGCGTAATTACGGTGGAATGAAGCTTACATTGTATTTATTTATCGGATCAGTCCTGGCATTGATCGGGGCTCTGGTTATGTATCAGGCTTCTCCTGATCGAACCTTTGATTTATTGAAGCTTGAACAAGCTGGCTTTTCTCCTGAAATGCAGAGGATTTGGTTCCCCTTTGTTTTTCTTGGGTTTGCAATTCTGGGTGGTATTTTTCCATTCCATTCCTGGGCTCCGGATGGTCATGTGGCCGCACCAACCGCCATCTCCATGCTTTTGGCGGGTGTTGAAATGAAAGTCGGCGTTTTTGCAGCTTTAAGAGTTGGGATCATGTTACTTCCGGAAGGTGCAAAATATTGGGCAACCTGGATCCTGGTTTTGGCAACCATTAATGTTGTGTATGGCGCATTTATTGCCATGATTCAGAAAGATTTTAAATATGTGATTGGTTTTTCATCCGTTTCTCACATGGGGTTGGTTTTAATTGGATTTGCCTCTTTGAACTACAACGGTTTGTTAGGAGCTGGTTTACAAATGTTCTCGCACGGGGTTATGACGGCTCTCTTCTTTTCGATCGTTGGGATGGTTTATGATCGCACGCATACTCGCGATATCGCCTCACTTGGTGGATTATTTAAGATTATGCCCTGGGCGATGGTTGGTTTTGTGATTGGTGGTCTGGTGTCCATGGGTATGCCCGGATTTTCAGGATTTGTCGCTGAAATCCCAATTTATATGGGTGCCTGGCAGGTAGCTCCGATTGTTGCGGTCATATCAGTGATCTCGATTGTTGTCACCGCTGCTTATATTTTACTGGTTGTTCGAAGGGTGTTTTTCGGGGAGTTGCCAAAAGAATTTGAGGGCAAAATAAAGGATATAACAGTCAAAGATAAGATCGCTATCGGGTTGTTAAGTTTGTTTATGATCGCAATTGGTTTGGTGCCCAGCCTGATGGTTCCATTAATAGAAACAGGGGTAAATCACATTCTAGCGATCCTGGGAGGTGCATAAATGGGGTCAAATATGATTTCTAATCTGGATATTTTAGCGATTGTCCCTGAATTGTTAATCCTGGCATTGATCGCCGTAGTGATGGTGGCTGATGTTTTCAAAAAGAAAGCAGACAAGACAAATACAATCAGTTGGTTAAGTTTTTTCGGATTGACAGTGATTATTGTTTTGAATATTTTGTTGTTTTCTCCTGCCAAAAATCCTTTTACAGCCTGGGGGGGAATGATAAAAGTTGATGCAGCCAGTTTCACTTTTCAAATGATCATTATGATTGGTGCTGCAATAACGGTCTTATTTTCCATGAACCATGATGGGGTGTGTAACAAGGGTGAATATTATGCCATGCTTTTGCTGAGCGTAATTGGTATGAGCATGATGGCAGCTTCAACAAACATTGTTATCCTCTACTTAGCGATTGAAACTACCGCACTTCCACTTTATGTTTTAGTTGGATTTTTAACAAAAAACAGCCTTTCTCTAGAAAGCGGTTTGAAATATTTTCTATTTGGCGCAGTTACCTCTGCAGTCTTACTGTACGGTTTTAGCCTTCTGTATGGTTTTAGTGGTAGTACTGATTTTTCCGGGATTTTGGCTGCCATTCAAGGTGGAAAATTCTCACCCGGCCTTTTGGTCTTGATCTTATTGCTGGTTGTGGTTGGCTTTGGAGCAAAAATCTCGAGCTTTCCATTTCATTTTTGGGCGCCGGATGCTTACCAGGGTGCACCAACCCCAATTACTGGTTATCTTTCTACGGCATCCAAGGCAACCGGTTTTGTAGTAATTATGCGATTTATGTTATCCATCTTCGCGCCTGAACCTGCCAGCTGGTCTTTGTTGTTTGCAATTATGGCAACGGCTTCTATGATTGTTGGTAATTTATTAGCCCTGGTTCAGAAAGATCTTAAGCGGTTGTTTGCTTATTCCTCGATTGCTCATGCTGGATATATTTTAATCGGGGTCGCATCCGGGACAAATATGGGATTTAGTGCTTCGATGTATTACCTGCTCGCCTATTTGTTTACCAACCTGGCAGTGTTTGGGGTGATCTTTATTGTTGAAAAAAGAAAAGGATCTACAGATATAGAAGCCTTCAAAGGATTAATGAAACGTTCACCTGGTTTGGCATTAATATTCCTGATCGCTGTTTTGTCCCTGGCTGGCATTCCCCCCTTTGGAGGTTTCATCAGCAAGGTGCTGGTGTTTATGTCGGCGGTAGATGCCGGGTTAATCTGGTTATTGATGGTGGGAATTGTTAATTCCATCATAGCACTTTACTACTATCTCACTGTGTTAAGAATTACATTTGCTGAAAATGACGAAGCAGCAGCTCCGCCCCTATATGCTTCCTGGAAAATTGCTTTGACAGTGTGTGCAGTCGGGATAATTCTATTTGGGATTATTTATTCACCCTGGTTAAACTGGTTGGACTTTGCCTCTAAAAGTCTCCTGGTGATCCATTGATCCGAATTTTTGATTATGATATAATTTGCGAATATGCTGCCAGAGAAGCCTCCCCGTGTGGATCCAAAAACAAAAATTTTCAACTTGACCCTCGCGAGCGTGGTGGCACAGGTAGGTTGTTTGACCCTGGTTATCATTTTAGGTGCCATTTTAGGGGGTCTTTGGTTGGATAATCATTATCAATCGAAACCTATTTTTACTGTGGGATTATTGGTTGTCAGCATCCCAGTTTCTTTAGCAGTCATGATTTTTGTTGTTCGTTTCGCAACTTCCAAAATTAAAGTTAAGCAAACACATCTCGATAATGAATCAAAGGAGACAAATCTTGGAAAATACTCGTAAGTGGCGTTGGGGTGTTTATCGTTGGTGGGTTCTTGGTTTTATTATTCTTTCGATTCTCGCTCTTTCTTTTATTGCTAAACCAATACAACCTCATATTCAAGTTGCTCCGGAAAGAATTTTCCTGGAACCAATTTTTACCTTACCGGTGATTGGCGATTTTTATCTGGTTAATACGCTCCCTGCTTTGTTGCTGGTGGATTTAATCATTATTGTTTTAGCACTTTTCGTTCGCAAAGGTCTTCAGGGAGGTAATTTGGTTCCCAAAGGGGTATCAGCAATATTTGAAATGCTGGTAGAAGCCTTATATAACCTGACCGAGACTTCAGCAGGAAAATATACAAAACAAATCTTCCCTTGGTTTGCAACTATTTTTGTTTTGGTCCTGGTTGCAAATCTAACAAAATTACTTCCCGGTTTTGAAACGATTGGCTTCATGCATCCTAATGAACACGGATTTGTTACGAAAAGTATCGGTGGAAATTGGGATATCCTCACTCCGGAAGTTGCTCATGCGGGAGATGGATTCGTTGTGACACCTTTCTTCAGAGGTTTGTCGACAGACCTGAACTTTACAGTCGCCCTGGCATTGATTTCAGTTATTATGACTCAGGTTATTGGAGTCCGGGCACAGGGGATGCGCTATTTTACGAAATTCGTTAACTTCACGACCATGTTCAAAAAACCTGCTCTGGGGTTTATGGATTTCATCGTTGGGCTTCTGGAACTGATTTCAGAATTAGCCAAAGTATTATCCTTTGCATTTCGTCTTTTTGGTGTAATGTTTTCTGGCACTGTATTGGTAGCCCTGGTTGGGGCAATGGTGCCGGTGTTTGTTCCATCTTTGATTTATATGTTTGAATTATTTATGGGTGTTATCCAGGCATTCGTGTTTGGTATGTTAACTTTAGTTTTTATGGCTCAGGCAACACAAGGTCATGGCGAACATGACGATCATTAATCATAATTTTTGGAGGAGTAATGACAGGTGATTTAATTCTTGCTGCAAAATTTATCGGTGCTGGTCTTTCAATGATTGGCGCTTTAGGTGCAGGTATTGGAATTGGTTTAAGCGTTCATGGGGCATTGAATGGCATGGCTCGCAATCCAGATGCTTATGGTAACCTTTTCACAAACATGATTCTTGGGATCGCATTCTCTGAAGCAATCGCTATTTATTGTTTGGTTATTGCATTCTTAATGTTATTCGTTCTCTAATCGAGGAAAGGAGCCAACCTTGGAAAAACTTGGAATTAATTTAGGTTTTTTGCTCGTACAAGTCATCAATTTTGCGATCATCTATATTGTGTTAAAAGCCTGGATTTTTGGTCCAGTCACAAAAATGCTGGAAGACCGGCGGGTTAAAATTGCCCAGGGACTTGAAGACGCAAGAATTGCAGCTGATGCGCGGGCAACCGCAGAAAAAGCAGCGGACAAAATCATTTCCGATGCTCAGGTGAAAGCCAATGACATTATTCGGGAAACAACTATGCGGGCTGAAGCAATCCAAAAAGAAATGGTTGTTGAAGCAAAACAAGGGCTTGAAAAACAAAAAGAAAACGCTCTGGCTGAAGTTGAAGAAGAACGAGTCAGATTATTGAGTGAAATGCGTGGAGATGTATCAGCAATTGCAATTGCAGCCGCTCAAAAACTGATTGGTGAAGCTTTAGATGAAAAAAGACAACGGTCCTTATTATCTGAATTCTTCAGCGGTGTAAAAAATGGGAAACTTGTTGTGATTGATGATCAAACGATAGAAGGTGTTGCTGCGGAAGTAACCAGTGCTTTACCTCTCACTCCTGAGGAACAAAACACTGTAAAGAAAGATATTCTCACCAAAATTGGAGACACAGGTAGTATTAGTTTCAGAGTTAACCCATCCATCCTGGGTGGTTTGGTTGTAAAAGTTGGTGACCGGGTCATTGATGGATCATTAGTTAATCAATTAGCGAACCTCCAACGATCGTTACAATAATTGGTTGAGATAAACTATAATGAGGTTGGTGGGTCTTTCCTTCCAACCTCTTTTATTAAATGGATATGTTAAAGAAAAATTTAAAAACTATTTTAGAAAATATACCACTTCATTATCGATCTACTGAACGGGCTCTTGATGTTCTGGTAACCGGGATTCAATACGATTCCAGGGAAGTAAATTCAGGGCATATTTTCGTCGCCTTAGAGGGGGGAAATGTTGATGGACATTTATATATAGAATCCGCGGTTAATAAAGGTGCTGCAGCAATTGTTGGAACTCAGGAAGTAAGAAAATGGAATCGATTGCCTGTGCCCTATTTACAATTTGCAAACGCGAGAGAAGCTCTGGCTTACTTGTCAGCCAGTTATTATGATTACCCTTCCCGTTCGATGGTTTTAATTGGAGTAACTGGTACGGATGGAAAAACAACCACATCCAATTTCATTTATCAAATTTTACGTACTGCTGGTTTAAAAGCCGGCATGATCTCAACAGTCAATGCTCAAATCGGAGATGAAATATTGGATACAGGGTTTCATGTGACCACACCGGAAGCGCCTGCTGTTCAATATTATTTATGGAAAATGAAAGAAGCCGGCCTAACACATGTTGTCCTCGAAGCTACCTCACACGGGTTGGCACAACAGCGAGTGGTTGGTTGTGATTTTGATATCGCAGTGGTTACCAATATTACCCATGAACATCTGGATTATCATGGTTCCTATCAGGAATATTTGCGAGCTAAAGGATTGTTGTTTGAATCCTTGACTAAAACGCCTGTAAAAGAATTTTTCCAAAAAAAAATTGCCGTTCTAAATAAAGACGATCAATCTTTTGATTATTTGACGAAAATTACTCAGGTAGAACAAATCCATTATTCAATTGCTGACAAAACCGATATTTGGACTCAAAATGTTCGCATAGAACCTGAAGGCTCTCATTTTACAGCCTGTGGAAATGACTTTACCGTCGAAGTTTATACCCATTTGCCAGGGGAGTTCAATATCTCAAATGCTCTGGCAGGCTTATCAACTGGTATTTTCGGCCTCCAGCTTGAACCTGAAGTTGCTGCGAGAGGAATTGAAAATATGCGCTATGTTCCAGGCAGGATGGAACAAATTCGCTTGGGACAAAACTTCCAGGCGATTGTTGATTTTGCTCACACTCCGAAAGCATTAGAAAAAGCAATCCTGACTGTTAAGAAAATAACCAAAGGTAGGGTAATCGCAATTTTCGGGTCTGCCGGATTGAGGGATCGGCTCAAACGAAGGATGATGGCAGAAACGTCTGCCCAACTGGCGGATATCACCATTATTACGGCGGAAGATCCTCGAACAGAATCGTTAGATGCTATCCTGGCTGAGATGCAAAAAGCCGCTGAAGAGCAGGGGGCTGTTCTTGGGAAAACGCTTTTCATTGTACCGGATCGTGGCAGGGCAATCGAATTAGGCGTTGAAATTGCGCAACCCGGGGATGTCGTCATGCCTTGTGGGAAGGGACATGAACAATCCATGTGTTTTGGAGAAGAAGAGTATCTCTGGGATGATCGGACAGCTATGAAGGCCGCTTTATCCAAATTGTTAAATATTCCTGGACCTGAAATGCCTTATTTACCTACCAGAGATCAATTTTGATTGAAATTTGAAAAACAGCTCTGGATTTCCAGAGCTGTTATTTTATTTTTAGTAACGGTTTTGACCACCACGATTATTGGGACGACGATCCCGATTCCCGCCTCGATCGTTTCGATCACCACGGTTGCGATCATTACCACGTTGGTGACCACCAGGTCTTCCCCCAGAGGGTTTCCCACCACGGTCGTGTTCTTTCGCTTCTTCGACTGTCCAGCCCTCCAATACTGCCTGACGGGACAATCTGATTTTTCCATTACTGTCGATATCCGTGATCATGACAGTGATTTCATCGCCAACACTGACAACATCTTCCACTGAATTCACGCGTTCGGTGTCTAATTGAGAGATGTGAACCATCCCGTCGGTACCGGGGATAATTTCCACGAACGCTCCAAAATCGACCACACGGACGACTTTGCCGGTGTAAATTCTACCAATTTGGGGTGTCTCAATGAGAGATTCAATCCGCTCGCGGGCAACATCAGCTCCATAACCTTCGGGTGCAGCAATGTACACACTACCGTCTTCACCAATATCAATTTTTGTGTTGGTTTCTTCCTGTAAAGCACGAATGTTTTTACCACCGGGACCAATAATTGCGCCAATTTTATCCACTGGAATTTTCACAATAGTAATTTTTGGTGCATGTGGTTTCAAAGCTGTGTTTGGTACAGGAATGACCTCAAGCATTTTATCGAGAATGAATAGTCTGGCGTTGTAGGCTTGTTTGAGGGCTTGGGACATGATTTCGGGTGTAATACCAGAGATTTTGATATCCATTTGCAAAGCGGTAATTCCAGCTGTTGTTCCAGCTACTTTGAAGTCCATGTCACCCAGATGATCTTCAAGGCCCTGGATGTCCGTTAAAATAGCATATTGATCGCCTTCTTTGATCAATCCCATCGCAACGCCTGCTACAGGAGCTTTAATTGGTACTCCGGTGTCCATTAATGCTAATGTAGAACCACAAACTGATGCCATGGAACTGGAGCCATTAGATGCGAGAATTTCGCTTACCAACCGAATGGTGTAAGGGAATTCAGATTCTTCTGGGATCACCGGAACAAGCGCACGCTCTGCTAATGCTCCGTGACCTATTTCCCGGCGGGATTGACCCCGTAAAGGCTTAACTTCTCCCGTAGAATAAGGTGGAAAATTGTAATGGTGCATGTAACGTTTGTTTTCAACCGGCGCTAAGGTGTCAATCTCTTGCGCTTCTCTGGGAGTCCCGAGAGTAGCTAAGGTTAGCGCCTGGGTTTCACCGCGGGTAAAGATTGCAGAACCGTGAGCTCTGGGGCTGAAGCCAACTTCACACCAAATTGGACGGATTTCCTCATGGTTTCTCCCATCCGGGCGAATATCTAAATCGAGAATTCTTTTACGAACTGCACGGCGATAACTGACTTCAAACGCATCGGCAACGGCAGGCTTGAGTGTTTCATCTTCGCTAGCGAATTCTTCCAACATTTTCTCTTTTAGAACATCAATCGCATCATTTAATTCAGCTTTAGTGTGTGGAGTAGCCAATGCTTTTTCAATGTCGGCTGATACCAGTTCTCCAACCCTGGAAACCAGGTTTTCATCTGCTGGGAATAAAGGTACGGTTGCTTTCGGTTTCCCAATCTCGGCTGCCATCTGAATTTGGACATCAATAATTGGTTGAATGGCCTGATGAGCAAATTCGAGCGCTGCGACCATCACGTCATCAGATATTTCATTGGCTCCACATTCCACCATCGAAATGGCTTCTTTTGTTCCGGCAACACGAAGATCTAAATCAGATTCTTCCATTTGCTGAAAAGTTGGATTGGCAATAAATTTTCCGTCAATTCTTGCTACTCGTACGGCACCAATAGGGCCATTCCAGGGGATATCTGAAATGGTCAAGGCCGCCGACGCAGCAATAATTCCTAAAATATCGAGTGGGTTTACCCCATCAGAGGAGAAAGAGACCATGATAATCTGGACGGCATTGCGCATATCCTTATTAAATAATGGCCGAATGGGGCGATCCGTTAATCTCGCCAATAAAATGGCTTCGGTGCTAGGTCTTCCTTCTCTGCGGAAGAATGATCCGGGGATTTTTCCCCCAGCATATAAACGTTCTTCATAATCAATGGTTAACGGAAAGAAGTCAGTGCTTTCTTTTGGTTGTTTGTCCATCGTTGCTGCAGCAAACATCATTGTTTCTCCACAAGTGACTGTTACTGCTCCACCAGCTTGTAAGGCAAGCTTACCAGTTTCAATGGTAATATTTGTTTCCCCCATGGGGACACTATAAGATTTACTTTCGGGTTTCATAATCCTTCCCTTATAAAAAATTCCCGCCAGGTTAGGAACTGAAAATTATCCAGAACGCGATATGTTCTGAACAGGTTTCAAATCCCAACCGGCGAGTTGATACAAAGAAATGGGAAAGCAATAGCCTTCCCATTTTCCTGATTATCTATTTTGCTCGTAGATTTAATTTTTCGACCAGAGTAGTAAAACGTCCGAAATCGCTGGCACGTAAGTAAGCCAATAAACGGCGTCTTTTTCCAACCAGTTTTAACAAACCACGGCGTGAGGATTCATCACTTTTATGGACACGCAAGTGTTCTGTTAATTGGCTAATGCGTTTTGATAACAAGGCTATTTGCACTTCCGGTGAACCAGTATCGCCATCATGGCGAGCAAATTGGTTGACAATCTCGTTTTTCTCTTCAACTGTTAAAGACATGACATATGCTCCTTCTAAATTTCATGCAGGTCTCCTTATACCCAGAACCTTCCGGGAATAGGACCAGTCACTGAATTGCAATTATATCAATCATTTCAGTCAACGTACAGGGAGAAAGGAATACTGTAAATTTTATTTCTCTTAGTTTTCTGAAGATGGTAAAGTTGATAATGCTTCCCGGATCCCTTTTTGTAATTCGGTTGGAAATGACTTTAAGCTTTTTTGAACAATCATTTTTGTTGAGAGATGAGATATTCTCAAAATCAGATTTGATAAATAACCGGAGGTTTCCACTGGATTTGTTCTGGCTAAATCATTCATAAGAAATGATAACAAGGCGATCACTTTGCGATGATTTACAGAAAAAAGTGGCGTGAGAATGGCTAGAATCCCTGGTAAATTCTTAAATTGGGGATCGTTAATGGTTGTTTGAATTGCGTAAATTGCAGTAATTTGCTGATTGATATCATTAGAATCAACCCAATCCCGGATAATCCTCAGCCAATGTGCTTGGTTGCTTTGCCGGATCGGTTGCGAACCTACTGAAAAAAGGACTTGCTGTATTTCTTTATCAGCTGATCTAGACCCCCACCTGACCAATCGATCAATTATCTCGGTGGTATATGCGGGAGGAAGTGAGCCCAGGAGCAGGGCGGCAAAATATTTTGTTTCAAACGTTTCATCTTTCCAGAGTTGATCTGCATAATCAAGCGCTAGATTCGGATTTTGTTTTCCCAAAAGGATTAGCCTTTGCTGAATATGATGCGTAACAATAGGGGACAGGTGGTATTTGGTTAATAATGATTTTCTTTGAAGATCGGTTCCAGCCCGATAAGCAAGATTGGCATGAACTTCTAAAAGTGAAATGAAATTATCATGAAAAACTCTGCCAGGTAATTCAGGTTCAAAGATAGAATTAATTTGTTGAACCAAACGATCAAGATGAATGGCAGGCATTTTGTCTTTCTGAATTTAAAGTTTTACAAATATTAATAGGCTTTTGCAAAATAAGTTTTATATTCGGCTGGTTTTCCACAATATATACATGTTCCAGCGGATTTTTCCTGGTTCAGGGGGCGGCAGCGACTGGTTGCTTTGGTATCATTTTTGATCGCTGTTTCACATTCTGCATCTCCGCACCAATAAGAAAAGGCCCATCCGTTTTGAATAATTTCCTGGAATTCGGAATAATCTTTCGGTTCAAATATATGACCGTCTCTAAAATCGGTTGCTTTTTTAAGCAGGCGATTGTGAAAATCACTCAGAATATTTTCAAGCTGACTGCTTAATTGATCCATCGATAGGAATAATTTACCGCTTTTTCCGGGAATGTCTCGTTGGGCAACAACAACGGTATGATTGTCTACATCCCGCGGGCCAATTTCGATGCGAAGCGGGACTCCGCGCATTTCCCAATCATTGAATTTAAATCCGGGAGTCAGATTCTCACGATCATCTACTTTGACTCTGAATTGTGACAGCTCTTTTTGTAGTTGGCTGACTACTCCCATTACTTTTTGTTTTTCATCTTCTGTTTTGAAGATGGGCACGATCACGATCTGAATAGGCGCCAAGCGTGGAGGTAAGATTAATCCCTGATCATCACCATGGCTCATAATGATGGCGCCAACAAAGCGGGTTGAAAGTCCCCAGGAAGTTGTCCAGGCGTATTGAAGTTCGTTATTGCGGTCAAGATATTGAATGTCAAATGCTTTGGCAAAATTCTGCCCCAGATTATGGGACGTACCCGATTGGAGCGCTTTTGTATCCAGCATCATCGCCTCAATCGTATAAGACCGATTGGCGCCAGCAAATTTTTCTGCATCTGATTTAATTCCGGGAATAACGGGAACTGCAGCTTCGTTAATTGCAAAATCAGCGTATATATTAAGCATCTTTAAAGTTTCTTCTTCCGCTTCTTCAGCGGTTTCGTGAGCAGTGTGACCTTCCTGCCAGTAGAATTCCAAAGTTCGTAAAAACATGCGTGTGCGCATTTCCCAGCGCACGACATTTGCCCATTGATTGATGAGCACTGGTAAATCGCGATACGACTTTACCCATTTTGAATACATATGTCCAATAATCGTTTCAGAGGTGGGCCGAACGACCAAGGGTTCTTCCAGAGTTTGACCGCCGCCAATTGTTACTATGGCAAGTTCAGGAGAAAAACCCTCTACATGCTCTTTTTCTTTTTCGAGAAAGGACATAGGAATAAACATTGGAAAAGCTGCATTTTCATGCCCAGTGTCCTTAAATCTTTTATCCAGAGCTTTTTGAATATTTTCCCATAAGGCCCAGCCATACGGCCTTACAACCATGCAACCACGCACCGGAGCATAATCGGCTAATTCTGCTTTCTGGATAAGCTGATTGTACCATTCGGAAAAATTTTCATTTTGTTTAGGGAGTTTTTCTTCACTCATGATGCTATGCTTTCTTTTTCAAGTAATTATTGGTTGGTATTAATTAATGAGAGAATTTGATCGATTGAATTCGCAAATTTTAAAGTATCTAAACTGGGAGCGGGAATATAACCATTTAGTTCTTCAATCATAAGATCAAACACTTTTTTCCATTCATTCCCCACCAGGATGATTGGGACGGCTGGAATGGATTCGATCTGGATTCTATTCCACATTAAGCTGATTTCTGCCAGTGTTCCAGCCCCACCCGGGAGGGCAATAGCGGTATCGCAAGAGTCAATCAGGCGAATCATTCGATCCTGGATTGTTTCTAACTTCCATTCCTCCTTTACCCATGGGTTATGGTCGCGCTTTCTCCAGCGTTCAATTTCACCACAGGTAACGCCAATGACGTGCGCACCTGCTTCATAGGCACCTTTGGAACTTGCTTCCATCGTACCCATATAACCGCCAGTCAGAACTGTATGGCCTAATTTGCCTAAGTGATTGCCCAGTTGATAGGCAAACTCATATTCATTACTTCCAGGTTTGGGAGAAGAGCCACCAAATATAGTAATATTCATCGATCATCCTTTCAATCGTGTAATTTTACCGTATTTTAATCCCAATTACGCGCATAATTTTTCTTCAATTTTTTCTGAATAGCTTCTTCCAGGTCAATATTACAAATATGACAGAGTTGAAAAAGATAAAGGGCAACATCTGCTACTTCATCTGTTAATTTCTCTTGTTCGAATTTGTTTTCTTGCCATTGGAAAAGCTCCATCACTTCGCTGGCTTCTAATACCAATGAAATGGCAATATTTTTGGGGGATTGGGGGCGCTTGCTTTTGGGCAAATACCAACCTTTTTCAGTCACAAATTGATGCATATCTGCTGTTAATTGGTGAATATCTTTCCCCATCATTCCTCGTTTCTTTTAGTCAATTTATTTAGAGATTATTTTGAGATATTTAATATCTGTAAAATTTTAGGTAAGCCGGTTTTTATCCACTCATGAATCTCCTGGGCGGTATCAAGGTAATTCTGAAAAGAACCTCCAATTGGGTCTTCAATGTTGGTTATTGAGCCGGACATTTCTGAAAGCATAAAAACTCTGTCTGAGTACTGAGGAAATTCAATTTGGATAGCTTCCTTATGGCCAGTTTCCATGGTGAGAATCAAATCAAATTGCGCGAGAAATTGAGCTGTTATGGTTTGGGATTTATGCTGACTGGTATCTAATCCACGTTCTGCCATGGCTTTAACTCCCAGGGGGGCAGCTGGGTAACCTTCGGCAGCCCAGGTTCCGGCAGATTGAATCTCAATAGATTGATCGAGATCCATTCTTTTTAGAGTGTCTTTCAGCAGGGCCTCCGCCATAGGTGATCGGCACTGGTTGGCGGTGCAAACGAAAAGAATGGATCCTTTTTGAGGCATTTAACGGTCCATGCTAACTACCTGGCTATCCCAACGGTGCCAGCGGCCATGATGCTTTTCTAAAAGGGACTTTCCTTCTCCTGGCGATTCCAGATCAACCAATTCAAGATCGGCATCCACCATTATTCGAACCAATTCTTTAAAGTTAACCCGTGGTGTCCACCCGATTTCTTTAATCGCCCTGGAAGGGTCGGCAAGCAGGTAATCAACCTCATTTGGGCGGAAATATCGTGGATCAATGCGGACGTATTCATTCCAATCCAGGTTTAAGTACCCGAAAGCTTCATCCAGAAATTCACGAACCGAATGAGCTTCACCAGTTCCAATCACAAAATCACCGGCAACATCATGCTGCATCATTTTCCACATAGCAGCGACGTAATCCGGCGCATAGCCCCAGTCTCGTTTTGCATCCAGATTCCCCAAATAAAGATTTTTTTGGGTTCCTTTCACAATGTTGGCTAGTGCTCTGGTGATTTTGCGGGTCACAAATGTTTCACCCCGGCGGGGAGATTCATGGTTAAACAAAATTCCATTGCTGGCGTAGATCCCATAACCATCGCGATATTGTTTGGTCACCCAGTAGGAGTATAATTTTGCGGCTGCATAAGGACTTTGAGGTTGGAAAGGTGTTTCTTCGTTTTGCGGTGGTCTCGAGGAACCATATAATTCACTTGAGGAAGCCTGATAGAATTTGGTTTTTACACCACTTTTACGAATCGCTTCCAAAATTCGAATGGTACCTAAACCAGTCACGTCGCCTGTATACTCGGGCATGTCAAAGCTCACCCGAACATGACTTTGGGCTGCCAGATTATAGATTTCATCTGGTTGCACATTGTAAATTACATCGACTAGAGCTTCAGATTGAGAAACATCGCCATAATGAAGAAATAACTTCACCTCGCCACCAGCATTATGAGGATCGTGATAAATATGATCAATTCGCCGGGTGTTAAATGTACTGGCCCTCCGAATTAGACCATGAACTTCGTAGCCTTGAGCCAGTAACAATTCCGCTAAATAAGAACCATCCTGACCGGTTATGCCAGTGATAAATGCCTTTTTCAAAAAAACCTCCTGAATCTGTTGCTAGGTATCGATTATATCCAATAAAGTGCTTTATTAGAATTCGTCTTTACTTGCTACCAACCTTTGATTCTACTTTTGATTCCACCTTTGATTCTTTGATAAATTCTAATTTGTTTGTTTCTTTGTTTAAATCTACCAAAATCACATCACCATCGCGAAATTCGCCTGCCAGAATGCTGATTGAAAGTGGGCTTTCGACAAATTTCTGTAAAGCTCGGCGGAGTGGACGTGCTCCAAACATGACATCATAACCTTCACTGGCGAGCCAATCGCGGGCTGCTTCACTTAAAACAACGGTAATTCCATTATCTTGCAATCGTTCCTGAATTTCTTTCATTTGTAATTCGACGATTTGGATTACCTGTTCGAAGGTTAATTGAGAGAACATAATAATTTCATCAATACGATTAACAAATTCAGGACGGAAGGTGCTCTTTAATGTTTTTTCAATTTTCTCATGGGCGTCTCGTTCTTCATTTTCACTGGAAAGAAAACCCAGTGTTCCGCCTTTATTGATGAATTCAGTTCCCAGATTAGATGTCATAATCAGGACGGTATTTCGAAAATCAACCACCTGACCCTGTCCGTCGGTTAATCTTCCATCGTCGAGAATTTGTAATAATGAGTTCCAGACTTCCGGGTGAGCCTTCTCAATTTCATCAAATAAAATAACACGATATGGACGGCGACGGACTGCTTCGGTGAGTTGACCGCCCTCTTCGTAACCGACATAGCCGGGAGGAGCACCAAACAAGCGTGAGGCGGTGTGCTGCTCACGATATTCACTCATATCGAGGCGAACCAACGCTTCTTCATCCCCAAACATGAAAGTAGCCAGGGCTTTTGCCAATTCGGTTTTGCCAACTCCAGATGGGCCAATGAAAATAAATGAGCCGATTGGCCGGCGGGGATCTTTTAACCCTGAGCGCGCTCGTCGAATGGCATCAGAGATAGCTTTTACGGCTGCATCCTGCCCGATAATAATTTCATGGAGCCGGTCTTCCATGTGCAACAATTTCTCAGATTCAGTTTCCATCATTTGATTGACTGGAATTCCTGTCCATTGGGCAACAACCTGGGCAATATCGTCTACATCCACCATTTCATCTAATTGATGTTCAACTTCCCATTTATCCCGTAAGGTATCGAATTCAGTTTGGAGACGTAACCGCTCTGCTTTCATTCGGGCTGCCCGTTCGTAATCACGCTCGACACCAGCTTTTTCCTCTTCAGCAGTCAGCCGGTCGAGTTCTGTTTTCATGTTTTTTAATTCAGGGGGTAAGGAGAAAAGAGCTACCCGAAGCTTGGCTGCTGCTTCATCCATCAAATCGATCGCTTTGTCCGGTAAACGTCTATCGGTGACATATTGGGCAGATAATCTGGCTGCCGAGACCAACGCCTCATCAGAAAAGCGAACTTTGTGATGAGCTTCATAGCGGTCGCGCAAACCTTTCAGCATTTGAATCGTATCCTCAACACTGGGTTCATCGACATAAACCGGGGCAAAACGCCTTTCCAGTGCCGAATCCTTTTCAATATGTTTGTGATATTCATCCAGCGTGGTGGCGCCAATACACTGGAGTTCACCGCGCGCGAGAGCTGGTTTTAGCATATTGGACGCATCCATCGCGCCTTGAGCAGCTCCTGCTCCAACAACTGTATGTAACTCATCAATAAAAAGAATCACTTCACCTTCAGATCGTTGGACTTCTTCTATAGCGGCTTTAAGACGCTCCTCAAATTCACCTCGAAAACGTGAACCCGCGATCATCGCACTTAAGTCCAGAGAAATGACTTTTTTCCCCATTAAGATCTCTGGAATATCATTGGAGGCAATTTTTTGTGCCAGACCTTCCACGATGGCGGTCTTTCCAACACCGGCTTCGCCGATTAATACCGGGTTATTTTTCGTTCGGCGCGAAAGGATCTGCATAACTCGCAAGATTTCATTATCCCGCCCTATAACCGGATCCAGTTTTCCCTCCCGGGCTTGTGTGGTCAGATCACGGGAATATTTCTCCAGGCTGCGATAACGGGTTTCAGCCTGTGGATCAGTAACACGTTGACCACCGCGTAGTTGATTGATCGCTTCTACCACCCGTTCACGATTGATTCCGGAGCCTTCCAGAAGGCGGGCTGCAGGCGTGTTCTTTTCACTTAAAATTGCCAGGAAGATGTGTTCTGTAGAAATGTATTCATCTTTTAAGCGGCTGGCTTCTTCATTAGCCAAATCGATAATTCTTTTTACTCTGGGGGTAATAAATACCTGACCAGCTCCACCCCCGAAAATACTTGCTTTTGGACTGGTGCGGAGGATGTAATCCAATCTTTCTTCTAAAATGCTTGGATCAATTTTTAAAATTTCAAGAATTTGTGTAATGACTCCTTCTGGTTGTTCAATTAAAGCCAAAAGAATGTGCTCCGTATCAATTTGATTGTGTCCATAGCGCTGAATGATTTCGGCAGCTCTTTGGGCAGCTTCCTGAGCACGTTCAGTGAATCGGTCAAATCTCATCATAAGGGTAATGTCCTTCCAGTTTTTTATTCCTAAATAAAGACCTATTACTAAGGATTATATCAAAATCTAATAGATCAAATCATCGCTATTGTATAAGAAGCCTATTAGATTTTTATAAAAACATTGATTTTTCGATGAATCAAGAATTAACTGATCAAATTACCATATCAACCTGGTGTAAAATTAATTTGAATGGAGCATAAAGAAGAAAACCGATCTGGGATTATTCGAGAGGTAAATACGAATTCTGATCTGGGTGCCGTCGCGGATCTGATTGAATTATGTTTTAAAGATACGATCGACGAAGATGGATTGGACTATATCCGATACTTAAGAAGACTGTCAACCAACAAAGAAGATTCACTTTTTGGTATTAACAATTCGCAAAATGCATTGGCTGCCATCCAGGGTTTTGTTTATGAAGTTAATGGAAAAATCGTAGGGAATCTATCAATGATCCCTTTTCAGAAAGGAGCTGATTTTGTTTATTTGGTAGCAAATGTTGCTGTTCATCCAGATTATCGGCGGCAACGGATCGGGTTCGATTTAACCGCAAAAGCATTAAAGCGTGCCAAAGAAAAATCAGCTCGCAGTGTCTGGTTACAGGTTCGGGATGATAATCCTCCAGCAATTAATTTATATAAACAAATGGGATTTATTGAACGTAGCCGGCGATCAACATACACATTTAATTCCAGAAATAGAATCAAAATTCCTCAAAACAATAGAATAAAAATTTCTTCAAGAAAATCAGAGGAATGGATTAAACAAAAAGAATTATTGGCTGAAGTCTATCCTCCGGATGTTCGTTGGAATCTGGGTTTGCAAGATTCAAGACTATTGCCAGGCTTTTGGCAAAGCTTAGTGCGATTCTTTTCAGGCATTTCTATTGCGAATATTAGTGTTTATCAAGAAAATCAATTGCTTGGATTCGGTAGTCTGGAAAGAACTGCATTATATGCGGATAATTTATGGATAGCCTGCCAGGAAAAGAATGATCATGCAGTTATTCAAGCAGTGATTTTGCAATTTGTAAATAATAGTTTTTACTTTCGCCCTCTAACAGTTAATTTTCCTCAAAATCGAGGTGAGCACCTTTTTGAAGCACTCGGCTTTAAGAAAAACCATACACTGATCTGGATGGAAGAAATTCTAGACTCTTCTGGAATTTCCTTAGAATAATGCTACTTTTCCAGCTGATATTCGTAGATTGTTTTTAGAAGGAGAACAAAATGAAAAAATTCTTGCTGCGCTTGGCAATAAATGCAGTAGCTCTTTATGCCGCTGTTGCCTTATTACAAGGACGGGGAATAACCCCACAAAACGAAAATTGGTTAAGTTTTGTCTGGCTGGCATTAATCTTTGGGTTGGTTAATGCCGTGATTCGCCCTATTTTAATTGTGATGAGCTGCCCTTTGCTTGTTTTAACATTGGGATTGGGAACATTGGTCATTAATACATTAATGTTTATGATGGCAGGTTGGGTTGGTACCCAGTTCAAAGTTGGATTTACTGTGGAGTCTTTTTGGGCTGGTTTCCTGGGAGCTCTGATCGTCAGTGTGGTGAGTTTTGTGTTAACCACATTGTTCAAAGATGATTTGAAGAAACATTCTTGAAAGTGATTATATAAGTATTACTGCAACGCCAATTATAGCGATAAGCGTTCCAATAATTGCTTGTTTAGTGATCTTTTCTTTCAAAATAGAGCCAATTGGAAGATGAAAGATGGGCGTTAATGCCATTAAAGTGGATGCAATCCCGACTTTAGCAAATTGGACTGCTACCAGAGATAACCACACACCTATATAAGGACCCATCAAAGCGCCAAAAAACGCGTTTTTCATCGCTTTTGGATTTTCAGAAATTAATTTAAGTCCAGGTTTTATTTGCCGGGTAACAAGCGCTGAGAGCCAAACAAAAATTGTTGCGACCATGATCCGAATGACGACCCCGGAAAGTGCTGGAAATTCAGGTGGCAATCCTTTTTTTGCAAAAATCAAACCAACAGCCTGGCCTATTGATCCACCGAATGCAAAAAGTAGTCCGATCCATTTATGGCGTTGATCGGTAAATACATTTTGGTGGCTTCCATTATCCGTGACAACCAGAGCAATTCCCCCGATGGCTAATCCAATACCGAAAATTTGAGAAATTGACAGAGATTCTCCAAGAAAAATCCAGGCTAGCAATGCGCTCACCACCGGGCTGGTTGACATGATAAGCATTCCCAGACGAGGGCCGACCATAACAAAGGATTTGAAAAGAAAGAAATCTCCAATCACGAGACCAATAATTGCAGAAAGCGCCAACCAGCCCCATTGCTGATAGGGGGCATTTATGGGAATTGGTGTTTTATAAAAGATTGTGTGCGTAACAATCAAGAAAATGAAAGCAAAACTCAATCTAATGCGATTGAGTAATGAAGGACCAAATACTTTCCCAGAAATAGAGAAATAGATGGACGAAGTCGCCCATAGGAAGGCTGCGATGAGAGCTGAGATTTCACCCATATTTTTATCCGATGCTTGAAAATTGCCTTATCTTACCATATTTTTACGCCTGAAAAGAGATTTTTCTAAAATGGTGAGGTTTCCTCTTTTTGGCTAATTGTTAACTGTCTTTTTGGATAGGGAAATCCTTCTGACTAGCTGATATTCTAAGCATGCAGAATTATTTTTTAAAAAATCGAAACCGCATCTTTTTAATAGAATAATTTTGAAAATAGTTCAGAAAAAGAAGAAAGAATATACGGAGTGAAAAATGGAAAAACAAAAAGTTTCTAAAGTTGGTATTGGTCTTATCTTTGGGACAGCAATTGGGGGAGGACTTGGTATGGTTCTATTTAATCAAATCGCTCTTGGGGCTGCAATGGGAGCAGGTTTGGGTATCGTCTTCGGTGCGATTTTAGAAGGACTGGGGAATAAGCCTGCCCAGAACTAAACACCATAATGATTAAAAAAAGCCGGTTAATCATCAGACCGGCTTTTTTGTCTTTTCTAATTACGAAATCTTATGGTAAGGTGAAATGTAATAAGAGGTGGTTGCCTGCATCAGTTACCCAAACCCCATTCGTGCTATCAAATGCGAGTGCAGCGGGTAATCCGAAACCATCCGAATTGGGACTGTAATTACCCCATCCCCACAGGAATTGTCCTTCAGGGTTGAAGCTAAGAACTCGAAATCCTTCCGGATCGGTTGCGAAAACATTACCGACATTATTGGTTGCCAGGAATGGTTTGTTGTCTAGACTCTGGCCGTACCAGCCAACAATTTCCCAGGCATTGAATGCTGAATAAGTGAGTTTTTGAGAATCCGGAACAAACACCTGGATTCTTTGGTTCCAAGTATCTGAAACATAAACCTCACCATTTAGTCCTAATGCCAGGCCGACTGGTTCATCAAATTGCCCCAGGTCAAAACCCAATCCACCAAATTGAGTAATGAAGTTCCCGGAGCTATCGTAAATAGCAATCCGTTTGTTCCCAGTATCCGCAACATAGACACGGTTGTCTGAATCAACCACAATACCTCTGGGGCCCCAAAAGCCATTGGGATCGTCAGCGGTACCGAAGAAACCCCACATGGTAATAAAATCACCTTCAGCAGTAAATTTCTGAATCCGATGGTTCCAAGTGTCTGTCACATAGACTGAACCATCCGGTCCCACTGCCACTCCCCAGGGCTCACTAAAAGTACCAGCCGGAGCATCTCCAGCCAGGATATCGGCGAATGATCCCCAGGCATGGATCAGAGAGCCATCTGTCGAGAAATGTTGGATGCGGTTATTGCGCGAATCAGCGACATAAATGCTGCCGTCGGGCGCTACTGCGATACCTCGGGGGGCGTCTAATTGCCCTGGTTCTTTCCCATAGGAACCAATTACTTTATCAGGTAACAACGAAAGCATTTTACTTTCGTAAGGGTCAACTTTGGGTTGGGTATCGATAGTTGGAATGGAGCCATATTCCCAGATTTCCGCAATAATATCTTTGCGAATATACATCCGAATTGAATCGGATGGAGACCAGGTTGCCACGGTCAGATCGCTTCGCCCTTTAATTTTTGCATATTGCGTATAATCTTTGTTCAGCCAGATCTGGAACAGAGCTGAGCGCATTTCAGGATTGGTGAACGCATATTTGATCCGATCCCAGTTCAGGAAATAATAATCCTGCATTGGCCAGACCAGGCGGATATAGTTGTATTTAATGTAATTATCTTTTACCAAGGAGTCGATTTTTGAATAGTTTTGGTCACTGGCAAGAATGACTGGTGAGTTGAGTAATTCACGCGTTGGAGTGTCGGTATACCATTGTTTATTAGGATAATCTCGGAAGTACCACCAAAAGGGGTAAAGAGAATCATTGTCATAGGCAACATTTATGTTTTTATCACCGACGGTTCTTTTAGAAATTTCAACAACCTGTTCTAAAATTTCTTTTGGCCCCCGATCGGCGTGTGCATAAACCAGAAATTCTTTTCCATTATCATAATTAATGAAAGAAGCCATATAGGAGGAACGAGCTGTCAGGAATAATAATAATCCTGCCAGAGAAACTAATAGTAATCTCAAAATTGTTGAAATTGGGAAGTTCTTTAAAAAGAATAAAAACCCATAGGCACTGAAAACAAGAACTAGAGCAGACATGATAAATGTGCTGGTTACCTGTAATTGTTCCAATGTGTTTCCCTGAAAGGGTGTTATCGGGCCTAAAACTGACTTTAAAACGCCTAAAAGACTTGTAATGAGTACGGGTAATAAAAGAATGCTAATCCAGCTCTTTTCAGCCTTAAAATCCAGCCAGGGCATTTGATCGATCAATTTATCGAATCCCCAGGCAGCCGTTAAAACAAATGGTAAAGCGATGTGAACGGTCAGCCAGGGCATTTTTTCCCCGGCGAGACTGTAAGCAATTAAGTTCATGATTGAAAGAAAACTTAAAAAGAATAGCACCGGCACCCGATAATGATTGCTGGAAAAATCTTCAACATGAAAACTATTCGTGTCATGATGTTCATCTTTATTATTGTCATCCATTAAAGGCTGGTCAGAAATTGCTGTTAGCGGGACGGCTAACTCAAGGCTGGATTTAGACAAATTAAACAATCCATAAATAATCGCAATCAAAAACCCCAAAATGGGCAGGAATTCATAAAAGGGCATCTGTAATAATCCATAGTAATACAATGGTTGGGTACCCCGATTAACAGCCTGTTGTTCCAACCAGTAACCTAAAGATCCTACAATTCCTGTGAAAAATCCCTTTCCATTTGTGAAAAAAGTAGTGTAAAAAACAATAAAGATACCCCAGAATATAGCCATGTTCTTTAACCATAATTTTCGATTCCACCAAAAACCAATCACGGAAGCAATTGCCCCAAAAAACAGTAGGGAAATCCCAATTCGGATCATACCGACGGTTGAATAATCGGTGGGGCTCCAATTACGTTTTAGTAATGTCCCAAGAATATTTATTGGGAAGGCTGCCAGGAGCGGCAAAATGATCGTACCATTCAGGATTAACAAATCAAAAGACCGCAAATGACGGATTGCGTTCAGCCCTATCCCTTTTACTAAGACAAAAATAACTGCTACTCCTATGAGTAAAGCAACAATTACCGAGAAACTGGCTAGTAACGCTAAATTTGAGGACGATTGAGAAATTGCCTCTCCCAATTCATTGGTTGGATTTTGTTTGGCATTCACATATCCCAGGATGACGCCACCTAATAGTAACCCGATTGCTACGACCGTTAAGATAACAAAAACCTGGCGGCTTTGCGGAGTCTGCCAGCGTTCCCGAATAACTTCGGAAAGAAATTGAAGCACCAGGAAAAGCAATAAAATAGCCATGTAGATATAGGCAGTTTCTTTAGCCGTGAAGTTTAAAGCATGAGCAATTGTTAAAAGAATAAGTGAAAACTGATCTCCTCGATCTAAATAGCGCAAGGTGGCATAGATCATTAAGACCGCAATTAATTCGATCAGTCCTTCATTTCTGGTATAACGACCATAAAAAAGTAAAAAAGGAGAAATTAAAAAGAGAGCTCCGCCAATCAGATGCCCCCATTTTCCTAAATAGCGTTTGAATAATAATAAAACCAGAACAACGGCGGCAATACTGGCTACAGCCGCTGGGATACGGGATGTGAAGTCCGAATCACCAAACATGAAATAGGATAAGGCAATGAGGTGAAACTGTAGCGGCCCGTGAGTGATTGGATCCTGGATGTATCCTTTACCGGTTGCCAAATCCCAAGAAGGTACCACATGGTTGACTTCATCATGACTCATAACTCTGGCACCGAGAATATAAAAACGACTGATAATGGCTAATAAAATAATAAGAATGATGATTAAGTTTTCAATTGAAAGCTTGGGAAAGAAATTTGAAACGGGTCTATTAAGCCAGGAAATGGCCGATTTTTCAGAACTAATAGATGTATTCTCCACTTAATATTCCTCGATCTTGAGTCAAATTTTTTTATACAAATTCTCCTTGACTATACTAGAATAATAATGACTTGACAAGTAATCACCCGGGAAAAACAGAAAAGCACAAGATAAAAAAATTTCAACGAAAACAGAAATGATATCTTTTAGTAAAAGACCGGGTTATAAATTGTATTATTTTTAGGTAAGGAATCAGCATGAATCAACCCTCAAAGTTCTTCCGATATAGTATGTTTGGCCTATTATATTTTGCCCAGGGCTCTGTATTAAGCTATTTTACAGCTCTCAATGCTATTTATTTATTATCCTTTAATATCAGCATGAGTAAAATTGGATTAATAAGCGGAATTGCTCTTACTCCATTCATCTTGAAAATATTTCTTGGAATCCTTAGCGATAAGGTAAATCTTTTTCATTTAGGCCATCGGAAACCCTATATTGTTATTGGCCTTTTGTTGCAAGCTGGATGTTTGTTGATTGTTCCTTTTGTTAACCCGGGAAAAGATTTTCCTTTATTTGGAATCCTGGCTTTTTTGGTGATGACCGGAATGGCTTTATATGATACGACCACAGATGGCCTGGCTTTAGACACAACGCCGGAAAGTGAAATGGGGCATATTCAGGGTGTTATGGTGGGTGGTAGGGCTCTGGGCGTGGTTGTTTTATCAGGATTAATCGGAATTCTTGCTCAGAAAGTATCTTGGCAGGCTGTATTCTGGCTATTAGCTGTTTTGACATTAATTCCTTTGTTGTTCGTGCTGAAATTTCCGGAACCCCCTCGCAAAGCTGAGCAGAAATTCACCTGGAGTGCATTTTCAGCTTTTAAACATTGGCCAATTATTGCCCTTGGTTTGTTAGGGGCGCTTTATTCGTTAATTATTAATGCTGCCAATGAAATCATCAATCCTTTCTTGCAATCGAATTTTGGAATCTCTGTTTTGATGGCAGGATTCTTTACCACAGTATGGGGTGTCGGCGTCATTATTGGAGGTATAACAGGCGGTCCATTGATTGATCGCATTGGCCAAAAAAGAGCTGCTCAAATTGCTTTGGCGATTTCTTTTATTTCAGTTGTTATTTTTTCGTTTGTTAATAGCCTGACGATTGCCTGGGTTATCGTCTTTATTTTTGGTCTGGCTTTTGGTTATTATGAAACAGTTTATTTTGCCATCTCGATGAAAAAATCAGACCCAAGAATCGCCGCCTCTATGTTCTCGATTCTGATGGCAGTGGCGAACATTGGTACCGGGATTGGGTTACCCATAGCCGGTGTTTTAACAGATGGGATTGGGTTTCAATGGACTTTTGTAGTCATTGCTTGCTTAAATTTTCTGTCAATACCACTCTTGCCGGCGATTTTCGGATCTGGAAAAAGTCAGTAGACAAACCTTCTTACTCAAATGTAACAGTACAAAATGCCCGGTTGGGGAGTTTTATATATTAATTTAATAAAATTTTATTATTTCTTTAATATTAGCACTGTATAGTGTAGATAAATGGAATTAATTCACGAGGAGGTTTTTATGTTGTATAGAAGAAAATCTTCACCTTCGTTATGGGAAGAAATGGATAAATTACAAAGAGAAATGAACCGTATGTTTGACAGCACCTTTACCAATCGGTTACTCGACCAAGCGCAAAGTATCCATGATTATCCGGCTATAAATGTATGGATGAAAGCGGATGCTGGTCAGGTCATTACAGCAGAAATTCCGGGAATGGACGTGGAAGCTCTCGATATTAAAGTAGTTGGAGAAACATTAACAATTAGCGGATCGCGAACTAGACCTGCAGAAGAGGAAGGCGTCCACTACCATCGTCAGGAGAGAGGATATGGCAGTTTTTCGCGAACGATCCAGGTACCATTCCCAATTGAGGTAGACAAAGTTGAAGCGAGTTATGAAAAAGGGATCCTTAAAGTCTGGTTGCCACGGGCTGAAGCCAATAAACCCCGAAAAATTGTTGTGAAAGCGATATAGTTGGAGGTCTTATGTCTGAAAAATTAACAAACCCTGAAAGCCAAAAACAAGAATTAGTTGAACAGGATGAAACTGAACGAACCCGGGATGTTCGTCTGTACGTTCCCAGAGTAGATATTTATGAAACGGACCAGGCCATCCATTTGGTGGCTGATATTCCAGGAGCAGATGAGAATACTATCGAAATTACGTTAGAAAAAAATATTTTGACTATCGATGCTGATGTTCAAGCTGAACGACCGAAAGATTATTCTCTTACTTATGCAGAGTACGGAATTGGTAGTTTTCGCCGTAAATTTACTCTTTCAAATGAAATTGATCAGGAAAAAATTGTTGCAGAAGTAAAGAATGGGGTTCTAACGCTCCATTTGCCAAAAATGGAAGAATCTATCCAGAAGATAAAGAAAATAAGCATCTCAAGTAAATAATAAAAAAACAATTAATATCAAAAACCGGTTTCCATGCCGGTTTTTGATTTAATTCAAGATAAAAATAATCAAAATTAAATTACATAATAAAAATAAATTATCCGGATTTCCTCTGTATAATGAAAAGATGCGATCTGGAATTTGTTGATCTTATCCTTTTACATAAATTAATTATGGGAAGATTATGATAGGAATTGTTTCGAAAAAATTCTCAACAGGAGGATTACATGTTTTATAAACGAGACACAAATCGAACTGTATATTCCACAGAGGAGGGAAGGATCTGCCCTAATTGCGGAAAAGCAGTTCAATTTTGTGAATGCAACAAAAAGAAACCAGTATCAGTAGTAAAACAGGATGGGATTGTGCGTTTGCGAATTGAGCGCAAAGGCAGAGGAGGTAAAACTGTCACATTGGTAGAAGGCTTGCCGAATCAAGAAGAATTGCTAAAAGAATTAGCCAGGGACTTAAAAAAACAATGTGGAACCGGGGGATCTGTAAAAAATGGAATCATTGAGATTCAAGGGGATGTGCGTGATAGCGTAATGAAAGTATTACAAGAAAAAAGATTTACTGTGAAAAAAGCAGGTGGATAAATTTCAACCCAACAATTAAGGAGAATTTATGATCAGCAGTTTAAAACCTTTTTTTGACTCTTCCGGGGTTGCAATCATTGGGGCATCAAATAAATCAAATAAATTAAGTTTTGGCATCGTAAAGAATTTATCTTTATATGGTTTTAAGGGAAAAATCTATCCTGTAAATCCTAAAGTAGATGAAATCCTTGGTTATAAATGCTACTCTGATATTTTAAATGTTCCTGACCCATTGGATTTGGCAGTGATTGTTTTACCAGCAGCCAATATCTTACCCATCATTCAGGACTGTGAAAAAAGAGGTGTTAAGGCAGTCACAGTAATATCAGGTGGATTTAAAGAACTTGGGCCATCCGGCGAGGCTCTGGAACAAAAAATTGTCCGGTTTGTGAAAGAACATGGTATGCGCATGATAGGACCTAATTGTGTGGGAACCATGAGCTTGCATACCGGTTTGAATACAACTTTTATTTCTGGTGTTCCGGAAACTGGTGGCATTGGATTCCTCTCACAATCAGGTGCAGTTTTAGGTGGGGTGGTAGATTATGTAAAAGGGAAGGGGATTGGGTTTTCACATTTTTCCAGCCTTGGAAATGAGGCAGATGTAACCGAAACGGATATGATTGAGTACCTTGGTGAAGATCCACTAACCACAGTGATTGCAGCCTATGTAGAGCAAATTCGAGACGGTCAGCGTTTTATTTCTGTAGCCCGTCAGGTGAGCAGAAAAAAACCAATTGTGTTACTGAAGGCTGGTAGAACCTCAGCCGGAGCCCGGGCAGTTTCATCCCATACTGGTTCTCTAGCTGGCAGCCACACCGCATACCAGGCAGCTTTTGCCCAAAGTGGCGTAATTGAAGTTCAAACAGTTAGCGATTTGTTTGATGTTTCCCAGGCATTTGCCTTACAAAAATTACCAAAAAGCAATCGTGTGGCGATTCTGACCAACTCAGGTGGGCCCGCTGCGCTTCTTTCAGATAGCCTGGCGAATAACGGGTTTTCAATAGCTGATTTACAAAATTCTACCATGCAGGCATTGCGCGAAGTATTAAATCCCAGTGCTCAGGTTGCTAACCCAGTGGATATGTTAGGAGGAGCCGAACCGCAGGATTATGAGCAGACGATGCGTTTCCTGGTGGCAGATCCAAATGTCGATGTCATTGTTCCGATTTTAGTACCTCAGGCATTGGTAAACCCTATAGAGGTGGCTGAAAAAATATCTGAAGTAGCAGCGACGACCGATAAAACCGTGATCGCAATCATGATGGGTGATTCGCTAGTTAGAGAACCTCGAGTGGTTTTACACCGTCATAAAGTGCCGATGGTAGTTTTTCCAGAAAGTGTGGGAACAATTTTGGGTTTAATGAAAACATATTCCGAATGGTTGTCTGTTGGACAGGAGAAACCGGTAAAATTTGAAAATACAAAAAAAGAAGTTGTTCAAAAAATAATTGGACAGGCTAAACACACCGGCAGCTTGGGCGAAGCCTTAACCCGACCAGTGTTAGAAGCCTATGGGATCCCTCTGATTTCCGGTAATACTGCTCAAAATGAAGAAGAAGCTGGCGCCCTGGCTGAGAAACTTGGCTTTCCGGTCGTTATGAAAATCAATTCACCGGATATTTTACACAAATCGGATGTTGGTGGAATTCGATTAAACCTGAATAATGGAGAGGCTGTAAAAAAAGCCTTCCAGGAAATGTATAACAGCATCCGCGGAAAGATGCCAGATGCAAAGTTAGAGGGGGTTATCATTGAGGCGCTGGCGCCAAAAGGCCAGGAAGTGATCGTTGGAATGAAGCGTGATGCAGGCTTTGGTCCATTAATGATGTTCGGTTTGGGAGGTATTTTTGTGGAGTTATTTAAAGATGTTTCTTTTCGGGTAGCTCCATTAACAAGAAAAGACGCCTTGGAAATGATAGAGCGCACTCGAGCCGCAAAATTGTTAACGGGGTATCGCGGTCAAAAACCAGCAGATCTTGAAGCGGTGGTGGATGTGATTTTAAGATTGAGTCAGTTAGCAGTTGACTTTGAGGAAATTGAGGAAATTGAAATTAACCCCCTATTAGTTTTGGAACAAGGGGCCCTGGCTTTAGATGGACGCGTCATCCTTAATCAATCTTCTAAAGAAAATGGAGAATAGCATGAAACGTTTATTATCAGGAAATGAAGCAGTCGCAAGAGGTGCCTGGGAAGCTGGATGCAGTGTGGCGTCCGGTTATCCTGGTACTCCCAGTACAGAAATTATGGAAACGTTTGCACGATTTCCAAATGTATATGCAGAATGAGCGCCGAATGAAAAGGTTGGTCTGGATGTTGCCATTGGAGCGGCTTACGCCGGGAAAAGAGCTTTATGCATCATGAAACACGTGGGTGTAAATGTGGCAGCAGACGCTTTATTTTATGTCGCCATGACTGGCATTGAGGCCGGATTGGTGATTATCTCTGCAGATGACCCATCGATGCACTCGTCTCAAAATGAACAGGATAATCGCCAATTTGCAAAATTTACGCGCATCCCTTGCCTTGACCCGGCAGATAGCCAGGAAGCCAAGGATTTCACCATAGCAGCCTACCAAATCAGTGAGCAATTTGACACTCCAGTTTTGTTACGCATGACAACACGGGTTTGCCATACCAGTTCTCCAGTTGAGGTCGCTGAACAACAGATTGATTTACCTGAAGCGAGGAAATTTCCGCGCAACATTGCGAAATACGTGATGATCCCTGCTAACGCCCGCAAACGTCATCCGGTGATTGAAGGCAGAATTAGTGATTTATCCCGTTTCGCTGAGACATTTGAATTTAAAAGAATCGAATACCGAAAAAAAGATTTAGGGATTATCACGGGAGGAGTAGCTTATCAATATGCCCGTGAGGTTTTTCCAGAAGCAAGTATTCTGAAACTGGGCATGGTTTATCCATTACCGGCGCAATTGATTCAATCCTTCTGTGATAATGTTGATAAAGTGATCGTTTTGGAAGAATTGGATCCTTTTATTGAAGATCAGGTGCGCTTGCTGGGAGTGGAGCTTTATCGACCAAATGAACAATCTGTGGACGGCTTTGCGCATACCAAATCTATTTTCCCGATTATCGGGGAATTAAACCCGGTTGTTGTCAGAAAAGCAGCTGAAAAGGCTGGTTTATTGGAAAAAACTAACGACCCAGAACGAAAGAGAATCAACCTGGAGTTACCTGCACGCCCGCCAACCTTATGCCCTGGTTGCCCGCACCGATCCACTTTTTACATTCTCTCGAAATTCAAAGTGCCGGTGAATGGGGATATTGGCTGCTATTCCCTGGGTGTAGCACCGCCCTTATCCAGTATTCACACCACAGGGTGCATGGGCGCCAGTATCGGTGTAGCGCATGGAGCGGCTGTTGCTGGTGATGCTGAACGACACATCGCTGTGATTGGTGATTCAACTTTCTTTCATACAGGAATTCCAGCGTTAATCAATGTAGCTTACAACCGTAGTGATGTGATCACAATCATTATGGACAATCGGGTAACCGGTATGACCGGGCATCAAGATAATCCTGGTACTGGTTTTACATTGCAAAATCAACCAACCATCGAGTTGGATATTGAAAAATTGGTTCGCGCTTGTGGCATCGAGAAGGTTCTGACCGTTCCAGCTTTTGAAGTTAACACTATTGAAAAAACCATCAAGCAATGGATGAGAGAAGAAGGTCCAGCTGTATTGATCACCAAGGAGGAGTGTGCTTTACTACCTTCAGCCAGGAAAAAGTACATCCCATTACTTGTGACCGACCAATGTAATGGCTGCACCATCTGTTTTAAAGTGGGCTGCCCGGCGATTTTAAAATCGGAAAAGCTGGATCCTAAATACAACCGCCCTCTGGCAGTGATTGATCAGGAATTGTGCACGGGTTGTGAAATCTGCGCCCAGGTTTGTCCGCGTGATGCGATTCTTTTTCGGGACCAGATGATTAATTTAGAAAAAGCGGTTGAGGTGTGAAGATGGAGATTTCAACTTTACAAAATAAATATCCAGATGGAATTAATTTTCTCCTCACCGGCGTGGGGGGACAGGGAACAATTTTAGCCAGTAATTTATTGGCTGATCTGGGGATGGCTCTGGGGTATGATGTGAAGAAAGCCGAAATACATGGAATGTCTCAAAGAGGTGGCAATGTTATTTCTTTTATCCGTTGGGGTGAAGAAGTATTTTCCCCTATTATTTCACCAGGTGAAGCAGATATCATCCTGGCTTTTGAAAAATTGGAAATATTAAGATCAATCGAACAGATTAAAAATGATGGCCTGGTCCTGATTAATGATTATTCGATTGTCCCTGTTACCGTAAGTTCGGGACCAGGGAATTATCCAACGGACGAGGAAATACTTAGTGAACTTAAGGCGTTTACTAAAAATGTTTATTGGGTAGAAGGGCAGGCAATGGCTGAACAGATTGGATATCCCAAAGCTTCTAACGTGGTCTTATTGGGTGCTTTGGCGGCTCTTCTGGGGATCGAACCTTCGATATTCCTAACTGTTATTTCGAATGGAATTGCGCCTAAATATTTCTCTTTAAATGAACAGGCTTTTTTGGCTGGTTTTCGGGTACTTGCAAACAAGAATTATGGGCCAAAAATTTTGTAGCGGTTGATTTTAAACTGATAATACAAAAAGCACCCAACACAAAAACCCATCAGAGCTACACCGGAGGCTAACATCACCATTCCGGAAAAAATCCAGCCCAGTATCGATTGCCCAACCAAAAAAGAGATTTGGGCAAAACCCAGCAGGGTAGTTGCGATTGTGTTATTAAACCTTTGTAAACCAGGGTCTTCGTATTCCGCAGTTTGATTTTTCTTTTTAAAGAGAATACTTCCCAACCAGTATATTAAACTGAATCTTTTCCCTAACAAGGTTGTTGGCAGGAGTATCAAGAATAAAATAGTTGTGATCCAGATTTGTTGGGTAAGAATTGCAATTAAAATCCCGAATGCCAGCATACTGCGATTCAAATTAACAATAGGCATGGGGACACCTTTTTGTTTTGGAATTTCTGTTTTTTCCATGGCTACCTCGATGAAATTAATCAAACATAATATACCATAATAATAAACAATAAGGGAATCATATTATAACCTTGAAATCTTATTATTGATGGCCTTCATAATAAAAAACTGCCTGGAATTTTATGTATAAAAAATTAAAAGGAAGCTTCGATTTCTCCGCCGCCTAATAATTCATCTTTCTGATAAAAAACAGCAAACTGGCCTGGAGTGGCATCGCGGATAGAGGTTTCAAATTCAACTTTAACCTTATTTCCAGGCAAGGGAATGACTGTAGCATTTTGGAATTCTGCACGCGATCGAATTTTTACCTGGCCGTTAAAATTACCGGATGGTGCATCACCACTGATCCAATTTACCTCTTTAACCAGGATTTCTTTTTGGTTGAGATCATTTGCAGTTCCGACAACCAGAATATTTTCCTTAGTATTTTTTTCCAGTACGTAAAGCGGTTCTGGGGCTGCAATTCCAATTCCTTTGCGCTGCCCAATGGTATAGAAAGCCAGTCCCTGATGTTGTCCCAATGGGTTTCCAAATCGATCGGTGATTTTTCCAGCAAGAGCAGTGTCTGGAGCATTTCTCAATAGAAAATCTTTATAATTATCATCTGAAACAAAACACAAATCCTGACTATCTTTTCTTTCAGCCATTGGTAAATTATGTTTGCGAGCAATCTCGCGTACTTCTGTTTTAAGTAAATTACCCAGAGGAAACATCGTTTTTTTCAGTTGATCCTGTGTTAACATTGCCATTACGTAAGACTGGTCTTTTAAGGCATCTCTGGCTTTAAAAACCCGGGCTTTTGAATTTGCATTCATCTCTAACCGCACATAATGACCGGTAGCCAGGTAGTCAGCCCCGAACTCTTTTAATTTATCAAAGAGTAAACCCCACTTAATGTCACGGTTGCAAATGACACAGGGGTTGGGGGTTTTACCCTGACGATATTCATCCAGAAAATACTGGACAATTTGTTTTCTGAAAATTTCTGCAGCATCTACGACATAAAAAGGATATCCGCCGTCTTTTGCGGCTTTACGGGCTTCTTCCATCGATTGCGGAGTACAACACTTGTTTTCACATTCTTTGCCTGCTTCACTCCATAAGTGCAGCATGACGCCGATGACCTGATATCCTTGTTCAGCTAATAACGTGGCTACAACGGAGCTATCAACACCGCCGCTGACGGCCACCAGAACGGTTGATTTCTTTTCTGACATTATTTCCTTATTTTTCGTTCAAACTTCCCAGCAGCATTTGAAAATCCCCCTGTAAATGATAGGAAGGATGGCTGGCAGGAATTAAAACGCTTTCAAATTGGTTTAAGGTGAATCTATTTACATCAGATTCAAAAAGGGCTTGCCCTTCAATTATTGTTAATGAATGAAAACTCTCTCCATTTGGAGACAATTCTACCCTCTGATGTTCAGATTGGAAGAGATCCAGAGAAAAATAATCGCAGGAGAAAATATTTTGCCTGGGTGCAGGGGTGATTTTCTTCGGTTGATTTTGAAGCGCAGTATTGGCAACCGCGATTGACTTCTCCAAATGTAAAACTCTGCCTGCGGAAAGAGGACGCTCCCAATCATAAATTCGATAGGTAATATCGGAATTTTGTTGGATTTCATAAATAACAGAACCCGGTCCCAAAGCGTGAATTGTTCCTGAAGCAATGAATACCGCATCATTTTTTTGGATAGGATAGCGCCCGAGCACATTCAGAATGGTCCCATTCTCGATATGGGTTTTCAACATCTGCCGACTGACGGATGGCTTTACGCCGGCGATCAGTTCAGCGCCTGGTTTGGCATCAATCACGAACCAGCCTTCGGTTTTGCCGTTAAAATCAGGACCTTCCAACTGTTTTGCCTGCTCATCGCCTGGATGAACCTGAATGGATAACCATTCATGGCAGTCCAACAATTTGATTAATAATGGGAATTTTTGCGGCTTCTGTGAAAAATATCTGGCACCCAGAAATTGCGCCCCATATTGTTGGACGATTTGCTGGAGGGTTAAACCAGCTAATGAGCCATTGATAACCGTATTCTGATCAAAAATAACCCAAACCTCTGCGATTGGCTCATTATGATAATTCTCAAATTCAATGAAATCTTTAAAATATTTACCGCCCCAGATATAATTTTTAATAGTCGGTTTTATGAATAATGGGTACAATTCTGTTAACATGGTGTGATTTTAACACTGATCAACAAAAACCCCAAATTTACCAGACTGTACAACCCGGCAATAACGAATGGATAGGTGAATAATCGATGGAATACAAACAAAATGCACAATTAAAAAATCATCAGCGACAAGGGAAAGATCAATTTTTTGAGATAGAAATGGAGAAGTTTTTATCTTCCTGCCCGGATTACCTCGAAACAAGAAAACTGGATGAAGTTCGGGCTGCAGATTATCAGAATCTTGATAAACAAAAGCAAGTCTACCTCGATTTTACCGGCTCCGGGCTTTACGGACAATCACAAATAAGCAAGCATATGGAATTGTTACAGGAGAATGTGTTCGGGAATCCGCATTCAAGCAATCCAACTTCAATCACAGCGACTCGCTTGATCGAAAGTACCCGCTCAGCAATAATGAAATTTTTCAATGCAGATCCAAACGAATATGTTTGCATTTTTACACAAAATGCCAGTGGCGCCTTGAAATTAATTGGCGAATCTTACCCTTTTTCAGCGTATAGCCATTATTTATTAACCTATGATAACCATAACTCTGTCAATGGAATCCGTGAATTTGCCCGCGGAAAAGGAGCCGAGATCCATTACATCCCGGTCCTTCTCCCAGACCTACGCATGGATCAGGAAGAATTGAAATATCAGTTAGAGAATGTAAAAAAAGAAGGCAATAATTTATTTGCATACCCGGCTCAATCGAATTTTTCTGGGGTGCAACACTCTCTGGATTGGATTCCTTATGCTCAGGAAAGGGCCTGGGATGTGCTTTTAGATGCTGCTGCTTTTACGCCCACCAATCAACTGGATTTAAACAAATACCATCCGGAATTTGTCACCTTGTCTTTTTATAAAATTTTTGGTTATCCAACCGGAATTGGTCTGTTACTTGCCCGGCGGGATGCATTAGCAAAATTAAGACGTCCATGGTTTGCTGGGGGTACGATCACCGTTGCTTCAGTAAAAGGCGACAAATATTATTTGCATCAAGGCGCTGAAGGCTTTGAAGATGGGACATTAAACTTCCTGAATATCCCGGCGATTGAAATTGGACTTGATCATATCTCCTTCATCGGCTATGACATGATCCACAAGCGGGTTATGCTGCTTACTGAATGGTTGTTGAAAAAGCTGGATGGAATTACTCATAGTAATGAAAAAAAATTGATTAATATCTATGGACCTTTAGGAATCGAAAATCGCGGTGGCACTATCGCGATGAACTTCTATGACCCGGATAGCCATTTTATTGATCATTTGCGTGTAGAAGAAAGAGCCAACCAGCGCGGAATCTCATTGCGCTCTGGCTGTTTCTGCAATCCGGGCGATGGGGAAATGGCCCTGGGTCTTTCTGCTGAGGAGCTGACTTCTTGTTTTGCAGTTAAAACCAATATTGATTATCAGGATTTTAGAACCTGCCTGGTTGAAAAGAGCACCGGGGCTGTTCGCGTTTCGCTGGGATTGGTATCAAATTTTGCAGACATATACCAGATGGTTAAATTAGCTGAAAGTTTAGTGAATTTGAAGTATTCTGAGATTTGATTTCCGTTCAGAAAAGAAAAAAAGTTGATTGAGTGAATCAACTTTTTTTGTCGGGGCGGGCGGATTTGAACCGCCGACCTCACGGACCCGAACCGTGCACTCTATCCGGGCTGAGCCACGCCCCGAATGAGGTGGATTATACACTTGCTCTCTTTTCCCGTAAAGGCTGAAAAGACCTCATAGAATTTTCCATGATGTAATAATTCAGTGCCAAACTCAAGGTATAATTTCTTGGCTAAAGTTTTTGTCCAGCAAAAAATAAAAGGAGAAAATCTCAATCATGACTGAAAAGAAAGTTCGCGTTGCAATTATTGGTGTAGGAAATTGTGCTTCTTCCTTGGTGCAGGGAGTTCATTTTTATCGAAATGCTAAAGAAACGGATCGAGTTCCAGGTTTGATGCATGTTAACTTGGGGGGTTACCACATTAATGATATTGAGTTTACGGCTGCTTTTGATATTGTTGAAACCAAGGTAGCAAAAGATTTGTCAGAAGCAATTTTTGCATATCCAAATAATACCTATAAATTTTCAGATGTACCAAACCTGAATGTAAAAGTTGAACGTGGTATGACACATGATGGATTGGGTAAATATCTCAAAGAAATTGTCAAGAAAGCTCCTGGCTCAACAGCAGATATTGTTCAAATATTAAAGGACACCAAGACAGATGTGGTGGTAAGCTATTTGCCGGTTGGCTCTGAAATGGCGACCAAATGGTATGTCGAGCAGATTCTAGAAGCGGGTTGTGCATTTGTGAATGCCATCCCAGTTTTTATTGCAAGCTCAGCTTATTGGGGCGAACGGTTCCGTCAAAAAGGTCTGCCGATCATTGGGGATGATATTAAAAGTCAGGTTGGAGCAACGATTTTGCACCGGGTGTTAACCAGCCTCTTTGTGGATCGCGGGGTGCAACTGGACCATACCTACCAGCTTAATTTCGGCGGGAATACCGATTTTCTAAATATGCTTGAACGGGAACGCCTGGAATCGAAAAAGATCTCAAAAACCGGAGCTGTTACCAGTATGTTGCCTTACACATTGCCGGAAGGAGATGTTCATGTGGGGCCTAGTGATCATGTCCCGTGGTTGACTGACCGGAAGTGGTGTTATATTCGGATGGAAGGTACAACTTTTGGAAATGTTCCCTTAAATTTAGAGGCTAAACTGGAAGTTTGGGATTCACCTAATTCTGCTGGTGTCATTATTGACGCGGTGCGTTGTGCTAAACTGGCTTTGGATCGCAACATATCCGGGCCTTTATATGCCCCTTCCTCTTATTTCATGAAGACTCCTCCGAAACAATATCAGGATAACATAGCCCGCGATATGACCGAAGCTTTCATTCGCGGAGAGATATCAGAATAAACAAAGCATATAATTGAAACAACAATGAAAACCCGGGCAGTTTCAACCACATTCTCTTTGGTTTTGGCAATCCTCATTCTTCTTGTCGAAACGGGATGTAGTAAACTATCCGGGTTATCTGAACCAACAAAAAATTTCCCAACAACGACTTTACAATCATCACTTGCAACATTCACACCTTTTAAACCTGCCAGCCCAACACCTTTTCCTACTGGTACAAATACACCAACTGTAATCCCCAGTGCAACCCCAACTGCTACGGCAACAAAATTTTCCTTAGAATCTTTTTCATATAGTTTTAAACCCAATACAGCCATTCCAAGAACTTACCAGAACCAATGTGAATTTCTTTCAAAACGGTGGGGATTTGACAAAAGTAAACCTGGCACAATAATTGTACCTATCATGTATCACTCAATCAGAAAGAGTGGCCGTGAACTACAAGATGAAAATCAGGTGACTCAGGAATACTTTGAATACACGATGGAATACGCAAAAAAATTAGGATTTGAAACGGTAACAACTGAGGAATTGGTGGGATTTTTGTATGAAAATAAGCCTATTCCACAGTTATCGATGATACTGATCCTGGATGATCGCCGATTAGGTGTGGTGAGAGAACATTTCATGGATTATCTGGAAAAATATGATTGGACCGTTACCCTGGCATATATCACCGGAGTTGCAACTCCACTGGAATGGAACGAATTTAAACGCTTGAATGTTAATGACCGCCTGGATTTGCAAGCTCATGGGTTTTATCACAACGGCGAGACATACATTACCGATAAAACCCCACAGGATGTGATTGAACAAGAAATTTATGGGCCGATTTCTGTTATTGAAGAACAATCCGGTCTGAAACCTTTGGCGTTTATCTGGCCGGGAGGAAATTTTAATACCTCAGCTATTCAAATGGCTCGGGAAGCTGGATACAAGGTGGGGTTCACTGTCTTTTCCAGGGGACCCTTGATGTATAACTGGATACCACTGGGACCAGAAGAGGTAAAAATGGACGATCCTCTCATGGTGTTACCGAGATATTGGAGTAGTTCTGCTACGCTTGCATTGGATAAAGCAGTTGAGATCTCATCACAGGCCGAAGAATTCGCCCGGGAAAACCGATCGCTGGAATATCTGTGGTATGCAAACTATTGTGATGGTTATCCCCCTTTGATGGATGTAAAAGATGAAAGCGCTTTCAGAAAAGATCAATAATAAATTCAAGAAGTTCTGGAGGAATGCTCCAGTTTTATATTTATTGGCGATCAATTTGAGGAATAACCGATGATTTCCAAAAAAGCATTGATTTTTTTCCTCCTCGCTTCTCTGGCTATTTTACATGGATGCGTTCAACCTTTTCCCCAAAAAAATACCTGGGTGCTGGATACAACTCCAATCGTTAATACGATGAAATCAATTGGAACACCAACTATTACCCCCACAGCTCAGCGGACACCGTTTGTTATACCTACCAGAGAATTGGGAAAGCCAATGTATTCTCCTACGCCAGATAATCCTAAAATTCTACCAACTTTGCGATCTGAAGAAGTGATCTACACAGTTCAATGGAATGATGCCTTGAATTTAATCTCCAGAAGATACGGTGTGGATATGAATTCAATTATCGTTACCAATCAATTAGCTGACCCAAATCTACTGGAGGTTGGTCAAATTTTGGTAATTCCACCGCCGGATCCGAATAATAAAGCGCCGGCTTTCAAAATCGTGCCTGATTCTGAACTGGTATTTGGCCCTTCAGGAATTGGTTTTGACCCTCATCAATTTATTTATTCACATGATGGTTATCTTTCCTCTCTTGACCATTCAGACGAAGTTGTTCAACAAGTGGCATTGGATTATTCTATCAACCCCCGAATTCTGTTATCTGTCTTAGAATACGCAACCGGTTGGGTAACAGGGCCGAATCTAATTCCGGATAATTCAGCGACTCCTCAAGAGCCTGTAAAAGATGCCTGGGAGAGTGGTTTGTTCTCGGTATTGTCAAGAATTTCTGAGTCTTTGAACTATGGTTACTATTCGTGGAAAGAAAATGAATTGAGCTATTATGTTTTAAGTGATGGAAGCTATGTACCGGCAGATGAAACCATTAATGCTGGTACTGCTTCGGTTCAATATTGGGCCAGTACATTGTACGGAAAAGACAAATGGTTGCAAGCAATTTCAGAGAATGGCATTTATCGAACTTATTTTAATTTTTTTAGCTTCCCTTTTGATTACACTTATGATCCCCTGGTACCTGAAGATCTCCAACAGCCTGATTTAATATTACCCTTCCAGCCTGGGGTTGCCTGGTCGTTTACTGGTGGACCGCACGCTGGATGGGACTTCGGTTCCGCCTGGGCAGCTTTGGATTTTGCCCCTCCTGGCAGCCCGATGGGTTGTGTTGTCAGTATTGATTGGGCGACAGCAGTTGCTGATGGTTTAATTCTTCGTTCAGATCAGGGAGCTGTTATCCAAGATCTGGATGGGGATGGATATGAGCAAACGGGTTGGGTAATTCTATATATGCATATGGATTATTGGGAACGTGTTCAAGCAGGTAAGTATGTTAAAGCTGGCGATTTAATTGGTCACCCATCTTGTGAAGGTGGAGTGTCCACTGGAACACATCTGCATATCGCCAGAAAATTCAATGGAGAATGGATTCGTGCAGATGGAAGTTCACCTTTTGTGATGAGTGGTTTTGTACCCAAATCAAATGGGTTAGAGTATGATGGAACTTTAATTGGGAATGGAGTTTTTATTGAAGCCTCGGAGTTTTTCCGGCTCGAAAGCCTTATTTACCGTTAAGATACGGTTCATACTGCTTACTGGAATTTTACTGACAATGATCCTTTCTTCCTGTAATTTGGGAAGTTACTATGTGAGTGCGTTGGATATAACGGCAACCGCAGTTTTTGCTGCAGCGTTGGATCAGGCTGAAGTTAGTTTTAAATCCACCCAGCAACCCCCGGCAATTGTGCAACCGACTCCAATTCCTCAGGTTCCAACTTTGATCACTGAAATTAATTCTGAACCGCAGGAAGCTCCACCTGAAGAGATCACGATTCCGATATTGCAGAATAACCCATTTCCTACGGCTACTCGTGACAATCAGGAAAGACCACCTGTTTTATACTATACCCAGAGTGGAGACACTTTGAACGTTGTGGCAGCTCGCTTTGGCGTCTCAGTTGATGAAATCAAAATTCAAACAGAAATTTCTCCGCGTGAATTAATCAAGCCACAAACACTTTTAGTGATCCCGGATTACTATGGGTTTGATATCGCTACTGATCCAATTTTGCCTGATAGTGAAATCATTTATTCCCCATCTGCTCTGGATTTTAATATCGAAGATTTTGTTAATCAAGCTGGGGGATATCTCAGTACCTACCAGGAATACACTGGTGAAGGCTGGATGAGTGGTGCTGCGATTATTAAAAAAGTCGCAACCGAAGAATCCATTAATCCGCGCTTGTTGATAGGGCTTTTAGAATTTCAAAGTGGTTGGGTTTATGGACAGCCGGCGAATATTTTCAAAAAAGACTATCCCATGGGCTTTGCGATTGTTGATAAAAAAGGGTTACTTAAACAGATTGCCTTTAGTGTAAAAGTTTTAGGGAATGGTTATTATGGATGGCGGGAAGGCCGGATCACTGGCGTGGTTTTTTCTGATGGAACACAAAGGAGAATACAACCAAAAATGAATGCTGGTTCAGCAGCCATAGAACACTTCTTTGCTAATTTTTATGATCCAGATCGTTGGTTAGGGGTTTTATATGGTAATGAAAGCTTCCCGGCTTTGTATGAAAAAATGTTTGGGTCACCCTGGATTCGAGCTTTATCGGTTGAACCTTTATATTCGATTGGATTGGCGCAACCAAAATTAGAATTACCTTTCATGCCAGGAAAAATCTGGGCGCATACTGGTGGACCCCACCCAGCCTGGGGTGCTTACGGAGCCTGGGCAGCATTGGACTTTGCGCCTGGTTCTTCGGAATCGGGCTGTGTTTCCAGCCCCGAATGGGTGGTAGCTTCAGCGCCAGGTCTGGTTGTACGTACCGCTCCTGGTGTGGTTGTTCTGGATCTGGACGGCGATGGATATGAGCAAACCGGATGGGTAATTTTATATTTGCATATTGCCAGTGAGGGAAAGGTGACCAAAGGAACTTACCTGGATCAGGACGGGTTAATTGGACACCCATCCTGTGAAGGTGGCAGTGCGAACGGAACCCATGTTCACATCGCGCGTAAATATAATGGAGAATGGATTGCAGCAGATGGTCCTTTAGCCTGGAATTTGAGTGGGTGGATTTCCTATCAAGGGGACAAGATGTATGAGGGGAAATTGGTTAAAAAAGATGCAGTCGTGTTTGCCCGAACGTATGGATCGCATGAATCCGTAATTGTTCGTTAAAGAATCGATTTTCGTTTTTCTTTTTTGAGGCTGAATTCGAATTATAATGTTGAATAAGTGAACCAAATAACCTTTATTCTTTTGAGAATTAAAACAAAAATATCCATCCTTTTGGTGCTTGGAATTATCCTTTCAGCCTGTTCACCCACACCAAAGCAACCTTTGCATTTGATTCCACCAGATGAGATTGAAAATGCTCAAAATGAAGCGATGCAGGAATTTACTCCGATGGCAACCCGGCCTTCGTATCCTCCTGGTACTCTGGTTGATTATATTGCTCAAAGTGGGGATTCCGTTCTCTCAATCGCAGCGCATTTTAATAGCACGGAAGAAGAAATTCGAAAGGCAAATCCCATCATCCCGCCTGATGCCACAACCATGCCTCCGGGATTTCCAATGAAAATCCCGATTTATTACGAAGCTATCTGGAGCAGCTCATTTCAGATTATCCCTGATATTGCTTTTGTTTATGGACCGCGGGATGTTGGTTTTGATGTAGCTGCATTTGTAAATGCCCAACCGGGCTGGTTTAAGAATTCAAGAGATGCGATTGGGATGTTGATTCGACCGGGTTCAGAAATTATTCAATATGTTAGTGAACATTTCAGTGTCAGCCCAAAATTATTATTAGCTATCCTGGAATATCAAACTGGAGCTTTAACAAACCCGGATCCGCCTATTTCAATTTCGGATTATTTACTTGGCTACGAAAATAAACAATACATGGGCTTATCCCAACAATTGATATGGGCAGCAAATCGATTAAATAATGGCTATTATGAATGGCGGGATGGCAGCTTGAAAACTTACCTGCATAAAGATGGACGGCTTGAACGTCCTGACCCCTGGCAAAACGCTGCCTCTGCTGCTTTGCAATATTATTTCTCTCAAATAATGAGCCGGGATACCTACAACCTTGCCGTTAGCTCTGGAGGTTTGTTGGAAACATACACCCAATTATTTGGTGATCCCTGGAAAGGGGATTTAACTTTAATCCCCGGAAGTTTGCGACAACCTGAAATGATCCTACCTTTTGCTCCCGGTCAAACCTGGGCATATACTGGTGGACCTCATACTGGGTGGGGGAAAGGCGCCCCTTTTGCAGCCATTGATTTAGCACCCGGGAGTATTGTTGGTGGTTGCACACCTTCGGAATACCCGGCGTTGGCTGTTGCCGATGGATTAGTCGTGCGTACTGACACGGCCCTTGCCGTTTTAGATTTGGACGGCGATGGGGATGAGCGCACGGGCTGGGTAGTTTTTTACCTGCATTTGCGGAATACAGACCTGCCAACGGTGGGGCAACAGCTTAAACGTGGAGATATAATTGGTTATCCATCTTGCGATGGCGGACGGTCAACCGGCACACACGTTCACATAGCCAGGAAATATAATGGGGAATGGATACTGGCTGGAGGCGCAATTCCATTCAATCTGGAAGGCTGGGTGGTAAAAAATGGAAACACGGACTATCAAGGCTTTTTAGAAAAAGATGGCAGGGTGTTAAGAGCCTGTGTTTGTTCAGACAAAGATAGTCAAATTACCGCAGTAGGTTTACCTTAAAGAACTAGGCTTCCAAAATGGTTATTTTATGACCAATTGTCGCTGATTTCGCTAAAATTGCCTGACCTGGGCAATACTTGGTTTCCGATAACATAACCGCTTTTTCAACGGACGCCGGATCAAGGTTATTCCCCGTAATAATATATTCAATCATAATTTCAGAGAAAATTTTTGGGTGGCTTTCAACCCGATCAGCATGCACCTTAACCTCGAAACCCGTTACTTCCTGGCGCATTTTCTCAAGGATAGAAATCACATCCATCCCTGTGCAGCCGGCCAGACCGATAACAAACATCTCCATTGGCAGAAAACCGCCATCAGATCCGCCAACTTCTTTCTTGCCGTCTAAAGGTAGTGTATATCCTGAATCTGCTGTTCCTGTAAAACTTAATCCTTTATGCCAAGTTACTTTTCCATCCATTTTTTTCATTCCTCCTAATTTAATTTTGCGATAATGCTTTTTCGATCTCACCCATTAACCTGGCTTCGGGGACTGCCCCCACCACTTCGCCAGAACCATTGTTAATAATCGTATGAGGGACCCCCGATACGTTGAATTGGCTGGAAAGTTCAGGAAATTCCATTGCTTCCACCATTTCACCGGTTACAAATTTACTTTCCATTGCCATTTGATGAGCCAGGTACACGGCCTGGGGGCAATATGGTCAGGTTGGGGTAATAAATACCTGTAAGTTAACCGGCTTTTCTATTTTTGATAATTTTTCACGTGTAGCAGGTGATAAACCTGAATCTTGTTTTGAAACCATTACCAGATCGTTAACCAGGGTTGTGAATTCGTGCCCGGCTGGAATGCCTGATAACCTGATCCGATAATCGACAACTTCGCCATCTTTTACCCCCGCAATGACCGTCATCGGTACTTTATCGATCTTATATTCCTGAACTTTCTCAGGATTTTCTTCAAGATCATACATTTCCAAAGTGATCAAGTCACTCAATTCTGAAATTTCTTCAAGTAAGCCTGCAGTTTCGGAACAATAATCACAATGTTGTTCTTTGCTACCGAAAAACAGTATTTTTACCGGGTTTTCTAGCTCTGAAAAGAATTCCTTTACCTGTTCTTTGATTTTGTCATCCAACAAACTACTTGTCATCTTTTCTCCTGTTTTTTACCATCTTCCCAAGATGGAAATTTATTTATCAGGTGAAACAACCACCTGAGGTATAACCGCAATTTGAACAAACCAGGTTGAGCATTCCATTATATTCGAAAAAACCTTCTTCACATTTCCAGCACTTTCCTCCGAACCGTACTTCCTGGCTGGTGTCATTCCATTCCGGTTTCATTTGGTAAGAAGTTAGCTGTTCAGCTTTTTCGAAAACTTGGTCATCCAGATTCATATCAATCCTTTAGATGCATCATACCCCAAAAAGTGGCATTTAAAAAAGAAATGAGAGTATATCGGATTTTCTGATTATTCAGGATACAAACTCATTTTTTTATTTTTTATATTGTTCAAGATTTAATCGATAAAACAATCTATCTTTCACATCCTCAGGGGCTTTTTCGTTTTCAGCCTGTTGATGATAAATATCAATAGTCTTTTTTAACGTGTTGACAACAATCCTACAATTATCACACTCACTGAGATGTTTATCCAACTCAGCACACAATTCTTCCGATAAATCGCCATCCACGTAGGCTGAGATTACATTCACAAAATCTTTACAATGGTGATGTTTTTCCATAACTATTTCTCCACCAATTTTTCACCAAAATACGCACTTAATTCTTCTCTTAATCTCATCCTGGCTCGTAATAATCTTGTTTTTACATTCGTTTCTGTGAGATTTAACGCTTCAGCAGTTTCTAAGATCGATAAACCTTCAACATCTCTTAATATGAACACTGTTCGTAAGTTTTCAGGCAGTTTGTGAATAGCTTGGTCTAAAATTTCCCTGGTTTCGTTGGATAGAAATTCAGATTCAGGCAAACAACACCAATCAACGATTTGTGAAACAGAAATGCCATTATCTTCCTCATCGTTTTCATCGTTTACAAGCGCTACCTCAGGTTTTCTTTTGCGGATTACCATGAGCGCTTCGTTAACAGCGATGCGATATAACCAGGTTGAAAGTGAAGATCTTCCTTCAAAGGAGCCAATTGATTTGATGGCTTTAATGAACGTTTCCTGTAAGACATCTTCTGCTTCAGTCGAACTGCTTAACATTCGTAAAGCAACCCGGTATACTGAATCCGAGTAAAGCTGGACCATTTTTGTTATTTCATCCTGATCGCCCGACTGCAACTTTTTGATATTTAAATGTTCTGTGTCATCGTTAATCATTTAGATGGTTTCTCCGTAAAAAAGTTACATTCCGTTAGGATAATGGCCAGTTAGGTAAAACATCAATATCCAGCGAATCAACCATATTGTTTACAAAGCGAAAATAACCCGCAGCAGCAATCATGGCAGCATTGTCGGTACAATACTTAAAGGGTGGAATGAAAACTTTAAAATTTGATTGATTAAGAAAAGTATCGCGCAGCAATTGATTAGCGGATACACCACCAGCGACGATGATGTTATTGACCTTATGTTGTCTGGCTGCCTGGATGGTTTTCTGGAACAAAACATCTACGACAGCTTGTTGAAAGCTGGCTGCTAAATCTTCAACAGGCAACCTTGATCTTGTTTTTTCTAATTCTCTGACTATCCTCAACACGGCTGTTTTTAACCCTGAAAATGAGAAATTTAATGACCCATCCAGATTCGCGCGGGGAAAACGGAAAGCGTTTGGATTTCCATTGACGGCGGCTTTTTGAATGGATGGCCCTCCAGGGTAGGGTAAATTCAACAATCGAGCGACTTTATCAAAAGCTTCGCCAGCAGCGTCATCAAGTGTGCTACCCAGACGCTGGTAGTTTAAATGCCCCTCCATTAAATTAATTTCGGTATGTCCTCCTGATACCAACAAAGCAATGAGTGGGAATTCTGGCACAGGGGGAGGTTTTATGACCTCGTTGGAATAGACCCAGGCGGAATAGATATGTCCTTCCAGGTGATTGACGCCAATTAATGGCAGATTCTTTCCTAAGGCTATTCCCTTGGCCATATTCATCCCGACGACTAGCGATCCAGCTAGTCCTGGTCCTCTTGTAACAGCGATTGCATCGATATTATCCAAACTCAAGTAGGCTTGTTGTAAAGCCTGCTCCACAACTTCATAAATGGTGATGATATGTTGTCTCGAGGCTACTTCCGGGAATACTCCTCCATATTGTTGGTGAAGATCAATTTGAGAGGCGACCACAGAAGATAAAAGATTGCGCCCATTCTCCAGGACTGCGGCTGCTGTTTCATCACAGGATGTTTCTATTGCTAAAATGCGCGCGGCTGGAAATGTATTTTTTATCTCACTCATTTTTACACACCATTTTTTGACAGAAAAACTTACTTCACTGGAATGATTAAATCCATTGGAAAATCAACCATTTTTTCAATTGTACCTTGATCTGTTACATAAAAAGTATCCTCAAGTCTTACACCCATTCCCTTGTCCGGGTAATAAAGCCCTGGTTCGATTGTAAATACTGATCCGCGCACCAATTTTTCATTATCTTTTGCAGCCAAGCCTGAAAAAGGCATTTCATGGACGTGCAAACCGAGACCATGCCCAAGACTATGTACATAACCTTCCAGGGTGGTGGGGTTAGAAAGAATGGTTGGGTGTCCCATCCCTTCAAATAACTCACAGGTACGTTTTTGATACAATTTGAAAGGCTGGTCGACGACTAATTCTGAAACAATCGTATCGTAGACAAATTTGACCTCATCATACAGCTTCTGAACTTCAGGTGGGGCGTATCCAACGCACCATGTGCGGGTGAAATCATAATAATAACCACCACCACTCTCACAGGGGAAGATATCAAAGACAATCGTCTTTCCCAATTCAATTGGATCAGCATCATTTCCCTGACTATGCGGTACTCCGGCATCGCGCCCAATGGCGAAAATCGTTTGTTCGGGATTTTCTGCTCCTGCTTCGGCTAACCAATAGTTGATTTTTGACTTAATCAAACCGATCGTGACTGGTTTGTGATTCTCATCGACCAGAACATTCTGATTAACAGTCTGATTGCTAAGAAAAGTAAAGACTTTTCCAACCACTGAGGTGGTAATCTCGCCCATTCTTTTAATCCTGGCAATTTCATTTTGATCTTTTACCATCATGGCTGTTAATAAAATCGTATCCGGGATTAAACCGGTGAATTCATATTCAGGGAATAAAGATTGAAAAAGCTGGAATATAGCGAATTTGGCACCAACTTCTGTAGATCCATAGATTGCCACGCGACCTTTTTTTACACCAGCTGTTAAAAACATATCGTGATAGAAAAGCGCATGTGCTTTCACCTGATTATTCTTTGATTTTTTCAGGTATTCACTCCAGGAAAATTGACCATAGCTGCAAGTTATCAGTCCGGTTTTGGCTGCTTCCTCCCGTTCCATGGAGCCATGAAAGATCGTTGGCGTTTTACCCTGTGGTTTTATCAAATCAGCATTGGTGATGTGTCCGCCACCGGTAAAATAGTACATAGCCGGGTTGTGTTGGGCTGGTCCTACGACCAATAACGCATCAATTTTATTTTCTTGCATGAGACGATCAATTTCATTTTTCATAGTATTTTCCTTTGTTAGCTGTTTCCTGGATTAAGTAATTTAGCCCCGACAAAAATAAATTTTCTTGTTCGGGCAAGACGGTTCTGGGGTCAAAGAGAATTTTGTTATCTTCCACTCTGGCAATAATTGGAAAATCGAGCGAACGTAGTTTTTTCATGAACAAATCCGGTTTTAATTGTGAAATTGCCAGGACAAAGCCTGGAAGAGTCTCTTCCGGTAAACTACCACCTCCAATAGCCGCGAAAGATGGCAGAACTTCACCAATTTGTAAGTATTTTTGCCAACGATTAGCCCGATTTTTAATATCCTCCGGAGTTTGAGCAATCATTTGCCAAATGGGTATCTTTTCCAATGCATCTTCTCGTAAATAATGGGTAAGCGTGGCGGTCAAGCCCGCCAGGGTCGTTTTGTCCGCCCGAATAGCTCTGGCGAGTGGATGATTTCTGATTTTTTTTAATAAATCATTTTTTCCAATGATAATGCCAGCCTGAGGGCCACCTAATAATTTATCCCCGGAAAAAGTAATGATATCTGCCCCAGCCTGAACAGATTCGAGGATGGTGGGTTCATGGATCAGACCGAATTGGGCTGTATCGATAAAAGTTCCCGAACCAAGATCATCAATCACCGGGACTGAAAATTGGTGAGCTACCTGTACAATCTCTGCTAAAGATGGTTCTTCTGTAAAACCAAGAATTTTGAAATTCGAATGGTGGGCGCGCATTACAAGCGCTGCCGGATCCTGCAAGGCGTTCTCATAATCTGAAACACGGATTTTATTCGTCGTCCCGACTTCCACTAACTTTGCCCCGGATTGTTTCATAACATCCGGAATTCGGAACCCTCCCCCGATTTCGATTAATTGGGACCTGGCGATAACCACTTTCTTTCGAGGAGCAAGGGCACTTAAGACCAGCAACACTGCCGCGGCATTGTTATTGACAACCATAGCTCCTTCAGCACCGGTTAATTGTTTCAAAATTTCTTCAGCATGAATTGATCGAGTTCCTCGTTTTCCTGTGGAAAGATTAAATTCGAGCGTATTGTATTGACTGCCCACTAATTGCATGGCCTGAATGGTTTCCTGGCTGAGTGGAGCGCGGCCCAGATTTGTGTGCAAAATTACCCCGGTTGCATTGATCACCGGAATTAAAGAAGGCGTAAAGCGAGCTTTAAGAATGCTTTGAATTCTTTCAATAATTTTTTCAGTTGGTGGGGATGTTTTCCCTGATTTAATTTCATCGCGAAAATATTCCAAGGTAGCCCGAATGGCTGCTAACGTTTGGCTGCGACCATAAATTCGGATAAGTTCGTCAATTTCGTTCGTTTGTATTAATTTTTCAACAGATGGTAGTTTCTGATACTCATTCATCTTGTTCACGGGAAGGCTGCCAGCGGTTGCGTTCGAGGAGTCGAATGAGATTCTCAATCACAATAATTCCAATTGCGATAACCACAATCAGGATCGAATTTAAATATCGTCCTAATTGCAGCCAGGCGAGAAGGTCAAGAAAAATAGCAAACCAGACAGCTTGCCTGACCATTACGCTGGTGTTGGCTGGGGGATTTTGAGGAAAACGAATATTCAAAAAATAAACAACCGGTAAGGCTGTACCGCAGGCTGCCATGGTCAGGAAAAAGAAAAATAACCAGCGTGGACCTAAAAAGGGCTGGGTATATTGGATCAGGAGGAACAAACCGCCCCAACCAGTGGCTGCAAACAGTATGGCAGTAATTAAAATTGATGGGAGATCTTTTATACTTGTTTTCAATTTTTTTACCTAAATGAAATTATATCCGAATCTAATTATTTATTCTTATTTTAAAGGATACACCTTTTTTTGACCCTGATTCTCTTTTATGGTAGGATTTTAGCAAGTAGTGCTCATCGAGAGAGGTTGAGGGACCGGCCCTGTGAAACCTCGGCAACCATGAAGATTTAGGTGCCAAGTCCGGCAGAGTAATTCGCTCTGGAAGATGGGATCAATCAGAAATTGACCTCTCATCAACGGGAGGTTTTTTATTGAAAAATATACGGAGAAGACATGAATAGAAAATATACCAATCGATCCTTTTTAGATGCTTTACAAGAACGAGTCCTGATTTATGATGGGGCGATGGGGACAAGTTTGCAAAAGATGAACTTAACTGCACAGGATTTTGGTGGTGAAAAATATAATGGCTGCAATGATTATCTGGTAATCAGCAAGCCTGAAGTAGTTGAACAGGTTCACCGGTCATTTCTGGATGTTGGAGTGGACGTACTAGAGACCGACACATTTCGAGCCAATCGCATTACTTTGGGGGAATACTCGTTACAGGACCGGGTGATTGAAATTAATCAAAAAGCTGCCGAACTTGCGAAAAGGTTGGCGGATGAATATACCCAAGAAACAGGCCACAAGAGATTTGTGGCAGGCTCTATTGGACCATCTGGAAAATTACCCAGTATGGATGATCCGGATTTATCCAATGTACGTTTTGATGAGTTGACAGATGTGATTTGTGAGCAAGCAACCGGTTTAATTAAAGGTGGGGTTGATGTAATTCTGATTGAAACTTCCCAGGATATTCTGGATTTAAAAGCTGCAATTCTAGGGGTTCAAAAAGCATTTGAAAAAACCGGGGTCTATCTGCCGCTTCAGGCTCAAATAACAATGGATACCACCGGACATATGCTGTTGGGTACAGATATCGCGGCTGCTCTGGCGATTCTTGAAAAATTACCCATCGACGTGATCGGCTTAAATTGTTCGACTGGACCAGAACACATGCGCGAACCGATGGCCTACTTAGGAGAAAACACGAGCCTGCCAGTGTCTTGTATCCCTAATGCAGGTTTGCCATTGAATGTGGATGGAGAAGCAGTTTATCCCCTTTCACCGGAAGAATTTGCGAATGATTTAACAGATTTCATCGAAAAATACCAGATCAGCGTAGTGGGTGGCTGTTGTGGAACCACACCGGTTCATCTCCAAGAATTAGTGAACCGTGTTGGCGGAAGAAAACACCCACCCCGCCCAATTTTACAAAAAGCCCAATTGGCTTCTGCTATTCAAATGATGAATATGCAACAACAGCCAGCCCCATTTTTAATTGGGGAAAGGCTCAATACTCAGGGAAGTAAAAAATTCAAGCAGATTATTCTGGATCAGGATTACGATAGCGTTTTAGGAATCGCGCAGGAACAGGTGGATCGGGGAGCTCACGGATTAGATATTTGTGTTGCTTTAACCGAGAGAGCGGATGAAGCTGAAACCATGCGTAAAGTAATAAAGAAAATTGCTCCAAACATTAAAGTTCCGCTGGTGATCGATTCAACTGAACTGGATGTTCTCGAAACCGCCCTGCAAACTGCTCCCGGAAGATGTTTAATCAATTCAACTCACCTCGAATCGGGAAGAGAAAAAGCGGATAAAGTGTTTGCTTTGGCAAAAAAATATAATGCTGCTGTGTTGGTTCTAACCATTGACGAAAATGGAATGGCAAAAACGGCTCAGAGAAAATTGGAAGTTGCCCAACGGTTGGTGGATATTGCCGTGAACGATCACGGGCTAACTTCATCCGATTTGGTAGTAGATGATCTGACCTTTACCCTGGCGACTGGTGATGCTGAATTTAATCACTCAGCAAAGGAAACGATCGAAGGGATTCGGTTGATTAAGCAGAACATTCCCGGAGTGTTGACATCCCTGGGTGTCAGTAATGTTTCTTTTGGTTTATCACCTGTTGCCCGGGCAATTTTGAATAGTGTTATGTTATATCATTGTGTCCAGGCAGGTTTGGATATGGCCATCGTGAATCCTGCTCATATCACCCCTTATGCGGAAGTCTCTGAAGAAGAAAGAAATTTAGCTGAAGATTTAATTTTCTACAAAAAAGAAACCGCCTTACAGGATTTCATCTCTTTTTATGAAAAGAATAAAGACAAGGGGATTGATAAAGATTCTCAACAAGATATTCTTTTAAAAACAATGACTCCGGGTGAACGCATTCATTGGAGTATCGTCCACCGAAGAAAAGAAGGGGTTGAAAAAGATATCGATATCTTAATCGATGGTCGTGGGGCATTATCTGCTTCAGATAAAGCAGTGGAAGTATTAAATAACGTATTATTACCAGCAATGAAAGAGGTGGGAGATAAATTTGGCGCTGGAGAATTGATTCTTCCCTTCGTTTTACAATCAGCTGAAGTGATGAAAAAATCGGTGGCCCATCTTGAAAAATATCTAGACAAACAGGAAGGTGTCAGTAAAGGATTAATTGTAGTCGCAACTGTTTACGGAGACGTACATGATATCGGGAAGAATTTGGTTAAAACGATTTTATCCAATAATGGATATGATGTTTTAGATCTCGGAAAACAAATGCCAGCGGAAACTATCATTGCAAAAGCAATGGAGGTAAAAGCTGATGCTATCGGTCTAAGCGCTTTATTAGTCAGTACCAGCAAACAAATGCCTTTGATTGTCAATGAGTTACAACGCCGCAATCAGGCTATACCGGTATTAATTGGTGGAGCAGCCATTAACGAACGGTTTGGGAGACGTATTTTGTTAACTGATTCCAATGAATTCTACAAAGGGGGAGTATTCTACTGCAAGGATGCTTTTGATGGTCTTTCAACTATGGATCAGATCATCTCCAAAAATGAATATGATAATTTGATGAAAAAGGCGATTAAAGAGTCGGAAATGGAATTAGGCAGAGCAATAGAAAATAAACAAGAAACAACCTCTAAAATGCTCATCCGTTCTGCCGTAAAACCAGCAGTAAAGATTCCAGATGTTCCCGCGTGGGGCTCAAGAGTTGTGAAAAATATGCCTTTAGAGGCAGTCTTTGAGCATTTGGTCTTAAATGAATTGTTCAGGCTTTCGTGGGGAGCAAAAAATACGCACGGTCCAGAATGGGACAAATTGAAAAAAGAATATGAGGAACGTTTGGCCAGAATGCAAAAAGATGCCATTCAAAACGGCTGGCTTGCCCCAAAAGCAGTTTATGGTTATTTTCCTTGCCAATCCACTGGTGATGAGTTGCTCGTTTATGATCCTGATTCTTTGAAAGGTTCGCTAAAAATATTAGAAACCTTTTCTTTTTCAAGGCAAAATGGGGGTGAAAATTTATGTCTGGCAGACTATTTTTCTTCGGTTGAAAGTGGCATCATGGATGTTGTCGCTTTTCAAGTTGTTACAGTCGGTTCAAAGGCGACCGAACGATCGGACAAAATGAACGCCAATGGCGATTATATGGAAGCATATTTCAGCCATGGTCTCTCTGTACAAACAGCGGAAGCTACAGCCGATTATTTGCATAATCATATTCGCCGCGAATTAGGCTTGGAAAAAGAACAAGGAAAGCGCTACTCCTGGGGATACCCTGCCATACCGGAACTGGATGACCATCAAAAAGTTTTCAAATTATTACCTGCTGAAAAAGAGCTGCAAATGGGACTGACTACAGCTTTCCAATTAGTGCCGGAACAGTCAACTGCTGCTATAATACTTCATCATCCCCAGGCGAAATACTTTAATGTCGGAGTAAATCGCTTAGAACAATTAATGAGAGCACAGCAAAAATGAGTGATCAGAACAGATTTTTGGATTATCTGTCCAGAGAAAAGCCAATCATTTCAGATGGCGCAATGGGAACCATGCTACATCAGAAAGGCAGCCGGTTTGGTGAATGTTTTGATTATCTAAACATCAGTCATCCACAACTGGTGGCTGATGTCCATCTTGAATATATGAATGCCGGTTCCAATATGATTCAGACGAACACCTTTGGAGCCAATCGCTACAAGTTAGCACATTTTGGCTACGAAACGAGGGTGGCTGAAATTAATCAGGCTGCAGTAGCATTAATCAGAAAAATTGCTGCAGAAAACTCTAAAGAAATTTTAATCGCTGGTGATGTAGGTCCTCTTGGCGTCCGGTTGGCTCCTTTTGGAAGGGTCCAATTGGAAGATGCACGCACAGCTTTTATGGAACAAATTCAAGCCCTGGTTGATGCTGGTGTCGATGTGATTCTGATTGAAACCATGACGGATTTTTTTGAAGTTCGCGAAGCCATTCTGGCAGCCCGGGAAGTTAAACCCGATATTCCCGTCATCGCATCCATGACTTTCACACGCGATGATCTTACCTTATTGGGAGATACCCCAGAGGTAGCGGCAGCCAATATCCACTCTGCCGGAGCGGATGTTATTGGTATTAATTGTTCGGGTGGCCCGTTGCAATTATTACGAATTCTTAAGAAAATGAAAATGACAGTTCCATCTGGTGTTTTTTCAGTCATGCCGAATGCAGGTTGGCCAGAACAACAAGATGGCCGGATTATGTACCCGGCTGGACCTGATTATTTTGGAGAATATGCTATCTCGTTCTGGCAGGCGGGTGCCAAAGTGTTGGGTGGATGTTGTGGAACAACACCCCAACATATTCAGGCGATTGCCAGAGTAATCGAAACAACAAATGTTACAGATATTTCGATAGAGGATGAGCCCTCAGAAAGCCATTTATTGGTTGATTCAGAAAAAGAAGCGCCAATGTCAAAACTGGCGCAAAAAATTTCAGAAAAACAATTTGTTTTCGCTGTTGAGATGAATCCTCCCAGAGGGCTAAGTACCAAGAAATTACTGGCGGGTGCCAGTTTGCTGGCAGATTCTGGCGCCGATGTCATCAATGTGGCGGATAGCCCGATGGCACGTATGCGGATGAGTCCCTGGGCAGTCTGCAGTTTAATTCAACGGTATATCGGAATTGAAACGGTCTTACATTTTCCTACCAGGGGACGTAATTTGTTGCGGGTACAAGGTGACTTGTTAGCGGCACATGCTTTGGGAATCCGTAATATCTTTGTGGTAATGGGTGATCCCACTGCTATTGGTGACTATCCAGAAGCAATGGACAATTACGATCTGGTTCCATCCGGGTTGATTAAACTTATAAAACAATCCTTCAATCTGGGTGTTGACCATGCTGGCACTGAAATTGGGCAACCTACTTCCTTCTTCGTTGGGAGCGCTCTCAATTTGAATTCACCTAATTTAAAAATCGAATTGAAAAACCATCTCAAAAAGAAAAAAGCAGGGTCAGATTTCGTGATTACCCAACCAATTTTTGATGGAAAAAAGGCACTTCAGAATTTGAGATGGTTCCGTGAAGAGGCTGAAGATCCGGATCTGAAAATCTTCATCGGGATTTTGCCGCTGTCAACCGACCGACATGCTTCATTTTTGCATAATGAAGTCCCTGGGATTTCCATATCCGAAAAAATTATTTCTCGAATCCGAAAGGCAGGTAATCAATCTGCGCGAGAAGGGATTAAAATTGCTGTAGAATTAATTGAACAAATGAAAGATGAAGTTCAGGGCGTCTATATAATGCCTGCATTTAGTCGCTATGATTATGTTTCTGAAATCATCGAAACTTCAAAAAAACATCATTTTCCAAAGTAAAAAGTATCGGAGAGAGCAATGAGTGTACTTACAGGTAAGAGAATTTTGTTGGGTGTTACAGGTTCCTTAGCTGCCTACAAAGCTGCATCAATTACATCCATGTTGATTGAATTAGGTGCGACCGTGGATGTCTTTATGACTTATAGTGCCAAGAAATTAATTTCACCTTTAGTTTTTCAGGTGTTAACTGGAAGACATGTTTATACCGATGAAGAGTGGTGGCAAATAAACCAAAAACAATTCTTTAAAGAGGATCACTACGAAGCTGATCTGATGATCATTGCACCAACCAGTGGGAATACACTATCCAAAATAGCGAATGGAATCAGTGATAATATCCTGGTTTATACTGCTATGGCGGTTAAGTGCCCAATCATTCTCGTTCCTGACCTGGATTTATTAATTGTTGAAAATACAGCAACAAAGGAAAACCTGGATAAATTAATTTCCCGTGGTGTCCATGTTCTCATGAAAAATGACCCGATTCAAAAAGACCAGATGGTTTCGGTAGATGATATTGTAAAATATTCCAGATTATTTTTATCCAGAAGCGGACCTCTGCGAGGAAAAAAGGTGGTTGTTACGGTTGGAGCCACAAGGGAAGCGATCGACCCAGTGCGAGTGATCACAAATCGATCAACCGGATTACAGGGATGGTCGATTGCTCAAGCCGCCCTGGATGAGGGGGCAACAACGGTATTAATTTCTACAATTCGAAACAGACCGGTGCCCTATGGAACCGAATTGGTAAAGGTGGATAATTCTGAAGAAATGAAAGAGGCCGTTTTACGAGAAGTCAAAGATGCCGATGTTTTGGTCATGACTGCTGAGGTGGCGGATTTTAAATCTTCAATTGTTTATCCACATAAATTAAAAAAAGAAGATGAAGTTGCTAAAATAGAATTGGTTCCTACCGAGGATATTCTCTGGCATGTAGCCCAGCAAAAAATGGATTGCCAATGTCCAAAGATCACAATTGGTTTTGCTTCCGAAAGCCAAAACCTTTTAGAAAATGCAAATTTGAAATTAACTTCAAAGAATCTGGACTTTATTGTTGCCGATCATGTTACTAATTATGAAGAAAAAAATGAGAATGATTTAAGCCGTTTAACAATTTTGTATGCTGGCGGCGAAGTAGAAATTATTGATGATGTAGATAAGTCATCCATTGGGTTTTCAATCCTAGAGAGAATTAAAGATGTACTTTTAAAGCCTGATTCGTTTTATGAAGATTAAAAAAGTTGGGATATTTTAATTCAGGCAATTGAAAAAATTTTTTAAAACAAAGAATCTTTTTTATGAGAATTTTAGTTATATCAGATATACACGCCAATTTTGAAGCATTAATCACTGTATTGAATGAAGCCAAAAATTTTCAAACCGTTTATTGCCTGGGCGATATTGTTGGCTATGGGCCAGACCCGAATGATTGTATTGAAATAATTAAATCGATCCCTAATCTTTATTGTGTATTGGGGAATCATGATTCGGCAATTCTGGGAGCAATGGATGCCCGCAAGTTCAATCAGGAAGCCAAAACTACAATTGAATGGCAAAAATCTCATATTTCCATTGAAAACTTAACCTATTTACAAAATTTACCAAAAAAATTGCAATTACCGAATGTATTACTCGTTCACGGCAGTCCAAGACACCCCATCTGGGAGTATGTGATTGATCCATTTATCGCCAGGGCCAATTTTGATCATTTTGAAGGAAATTACTGCATGGTAGGGCACTCCCATCAACCCCTGGCGTGTCAATGGGATCCGATTCAGGAAAAGATGAAATGGACCAATCAATTTAATGGGTATCCCAAAAATGTAATACCCAGAATGATTCTCAACCCGGGTTCAGTCGGGCAGCCTCGCGACAATGATCCCAGAGCTTCGTTTGCTATTTTTGACGATGAGTTGCTCCAATGGGAAATTAAAAGAGTTGCCTATCCCATTAAGAAAACACAAAAGAAGATCAAAGATTTAGGGTTGCCCGAAAAGAACGCTCTCAGGTTGGCTGGTGGCTGGTAATTCCCTTTTTTGGGAACTAACAACAATTTAAATACGTCCAAAGAACAGCCCAAGAAAAAATTTATAAAGAGGAGGAAAAATGAAGAAGAGGTTTTTTGTCATTATCGTTGTTTTAAGTTTGCTGCTTACCGGCTGTGCTAGTGCTCCTAAATCATCCAGCTCGTATGGAGGGGTCGCCAATTCTGCTCCCGCTGCTAGCCCGAATATGGATTCATATTATGCTGAAGAGATGGAGAAAGGTGCAATATATGACCAGGCATCTACCTCCACTGGAATGGAAACCAATGATATGGTGCGCCTGGTTATTCGTAATGCTGATCTTTCCATCGTTGTGGATGATCCAGCGATAACGATGAATGCGATTGGGCGCATGGCAGAACGAATGGGTGGCTATGTCGTTAGTTCAGCTTCCTGGAAAACTAAAAATTATCAGGGTATGGAGATTCCCGAAGCAAGTATTACGGTTCGTGTTCCTGCTACATTACTCAATCAGGCATTAGATGAAATCCGGGCTTTATTGACTGATAAAGAAAAAGATATGCTGAGAGAAAATGTTTCTGGGCAGGATGTAACCAAAGAATATACAGATCTTA
>DAOUFM010000048.1:0-3004 GCA_034429975.1 Anaerolineaceae bacterium
CCGTCGAGCCGGTGACCAATCAATTCCCGGATGACATCCTGAACGGTCTGATAGTGTGGAATCATTTTGTCGAATTCTTCTTGAGGGAGCCGCGCCGGATAATGCAAGATGTCCTTTGGATTCGCGTCGACAGCCAATTTCAGAGCAGACTGAGGGGAATCCTGGATACCATGAGCCAGCAAGAAAGTTTTCAAGTCTTCAGCATCCCCAGGTGTCAGTGGGGATTCAAAAAGTTCATATTTGTTGGAGGATTTTTTGGCTCTGCCTGAGCGCTTGTCTATTTCATGATCGGTGTCAATTTTTCTCGCAAACCATCCCAGACTACTGCCGGGTTGCAGTAAGCGAAAGAACTGAGCCCGGCTGATCCCAGCCCATTGGCAAATACGCTCAGCCCGAACGGCAACTTTACAGCTCCCTTTTCGCTCCTTTCCACCACTTGCCAGGTAATACTCCTGCCATAATGCCATGATCAAGAAAATAGCTTGCGAACCAATGTACGGCAGCCAACGCAGGTAATAAACCGGCAAGCGAACTACCCGGCTTGGCTCTATTAGAAAATTCCGTATGGAGCTGAAGTGGATATCTAACGCAATGGCATTGTCCTCAGAATCTTCTTGGTCTGGATCCTCTTCCTGAAAGAGATCATCCCCATCATCAATTTCCTGATCACTGACGACAAAACGAACTTTAACTTCTCTGTTCATCACCCCCATAAGGAATCGCTGCAGGGTGGTCGTTAATCGGTTTTCTAACCACTCACGGCCATACGAATTCATGCAGCCGATCACAAAGGTATTATCTGAAAAATCCACCAGATGGGTTGGCTTCACCCAGGTACTAAAAGCCGCCCGCGACATATCCATTTCGAGGTTAGCAATTGCCGCTTGCCAGGCTTTCTCCGGTGAAAATCCAACGACTGCATTCATAAAAGAAATCCCTATCGATAAAAATTAATCTTGAATAAAGCGAAATAAAGGCACAATTAGAGCCTTTGTTGGAAGAACGGTAGTTATCCCATTTCTTCCAGAAAAGACCCCTTTACGGGCTTCCTGTGGTTTCAACGTCAGCAACTCCGTCTGCGTCAACGTCTGCGGCATGTCAGCAGCACGTCTGCGGCACGTCAGCATGGACGCAGACGTGGTTTTTGGAGTGAAAATGAAATTGTTGTTTTTCCAGGAAAGGTCAGAGGCCATTTGGTTCACTCCAGAAATAATGTCTTTCCAATTGTTTTAGGGGATGGTTGCAAAACTAGGCTTCCATTGTGAAAAGCCTGTGAACCTTCTATAACGAAAAAACAGACAACTTCTCCGACCGGTAACGTATGTTCCCGCGCAATCGACCGAACTTCTTCCTTTAATAAAATAGGAATTCGAAATGTCGCTCTTACTTCCCATTGGGGGATGGCTTCTTGGTCTTTCTTGGATTTTTTCTTTTGGGTCCCGCCAATTTTCTTTTCCGGCACTGGGAATGCATCGGCTAACCATTTATGGTTTGTCGGTTTTTGAGCAGGCAAGATGGTGCTTCCTTTATCGCCTTCAGAGTACAGAGTCATTCGCTGCGCCTTGGGGTACGCTAAAAGTTTGATCTCTCCATTGCGGTAAAGCCTTGCGCCATATTCAAGGAACGCCCTGAAGACTTCATCTCTAGGTACTGAAAGAGACTGAGCATCTTTTATAACCAACTCCACAACCTGCCGAGGAATTCCCCGGTACGTCGCAGTTTCGAGCCGATGTTCCTGTTCCCACTTACGTGATCTTTTCTTCCTGAGATCTGCCGTGGGAATTAAATCCAAGGGCTGGCGTGGGATCATAGTTGATTCTTGCTGTTGATCCTCCTCAACCTCGATCATCGGATTAGGATCGCGTAGTCCTGTAAATGCGTCACGCCTGGCCATGGCGTCCTCTAATATTTCAACACGAGAGCTGCTAAAGATTTATATTCCTCAGCTGCCCGCGTTTCTGGCGCATACTCAAAAATGGTCTTTGCCTCAGACCAACATTCACGCAAGACAGTCGCCCGATGAATGGGGGAAAGCACCTTGTCGATGAATGTTGCCTGCAGATCCTGAAGTGAGTCACGTGACTCGTTGGTACCATCAAAAAAGGTAGGTAATATCCCCAGCAATCCCCCTTGCCAATTCTTTTTGTCCCTCAAGGTTTGGATGGTCGTGACTGTCTTTGCTAACGAATCTAGTGATGCGAATTCTGTTGCAGTGGGAACAATTACCAGGTCAGCCGCCCAGATTGCACGCTCCTGTAAGCCACCCACAGATGGGGACGTATCGAAAATGATGTAGTCAAATCGGTCTTTAGTGAATGTTTTCAATAGGCCTTTTATATATGAGATCGGTTGATCCTGGACACCCAACATCATTTGCGCAGCGGAAGTCATTGAGTTACCTGGAATCAACTGTAAGAAATCACGGCCTGTATCACGGACCCATTGGCGAATAAATGTTATTTCACTGGGAGAGCCTGGTTGGGTTGTCAAAAAATAATACGTTCCCATTTGACTATCCATACCCAACTTGGTTGCACATTGTCCTTGTGGATCAAGATCAATCAACAACACTTGTTTATTTTTCAGCGTGAGAGCATGTGCTAAATTTACGGCGGTAGTTGTCTTTCCTACCCCGCCTTTCTGGTTTGAGATGGTAATGATTTTTGTAGTCATTTGATCTCTCCTTAATCGATAAATTGCAGCTGTGTTCGACCCTCATGACCGTGGACAGAAATGACATCTTCGAGAGTCTGATAAACACCCATAGCATAAGGTTCCCTGAGCCAATGAATGACTGCCAAACCGCTGCTAAATACAGTTCCTTCTGCTACTTCGCCAGTCCCTGAAACTCCGGTGAGATCCTCCACTCGAATCAACACAAATCGACGCATCTGGCTGGTTGATGAAATATGATTTTGTTTTCGCGCCATACTTTCACCTTTAGCTTGGTTTCTGCAATCTGGCCGCCGGCTGCGATCACGGATTCTTGGCTTTTTCTGAATGA
>DAOUFM010000049.1:0-14228 GCA_034429975.1 Anaerolineaceae bacterium
GCGCATATTCCCTTCGATATGACGGTGTAAATCGATGAGTGGCAGGTCCGGATAAATCATATTCAATCCTTTTTCTAATGGAAAATGATTAATCAATTTTTATAATCCTCTTTATTGTACTGGATAATTCGAACCTGAAAATAAAAAACTCTTAATTATTTTTAATAAATATGACCTAAATACTCATAATAGATTAATAAACAGTTTATACAATAAATGTGCCTCTATTTGTTTGGGTGAAACAAATTGGAAAATGAGAACTCTCCTCTCATAGTCTGCGGGAATAAAGCGGAATTCCCGCAGATTGTGATTTAAAGGGCGGAAACACAGAATTCTGCTCAATCGCATCTCTTTTTGTATAAATAGATCACTGGTCACGGCTTAACCCAACCGTTATAATTACAGCCATGATTTTCAAACTACACACTACTTTTCCGGACGCATTGGAACATGATTGGAATACGCTGCTCTCAGAAGGCATTGTCCATGTTCCTTTTTTGCGCCATGAATATTTAAAAAACTGGTGGTTGACCCGTGGCGGCGGTGAATGGCCGCCGGAAGCTAACCTGGTTGTTGTCAGCGCCCATGAAAACGAGCATCTGGTAGGCATTGCCCCTTTATTTCAAAGTGCTTATGAAGGAAAATCCAAGCTGCTTTTTCTGGGTTCGATTGAGATTTCGGATTATCTGGACTTTATTGTCCGGCCGGCGGATCTGGATAATTTTCTGGCTGGTTTATTTCAGTTTTTAAATGACAGCCCGGAAGTTCCAAATTGGGAACAACTGGACCTCTATAATCTTTTTGAAACTTCACCCAGCCTGCAACAATTGCAGGTATGTGCGGATGCTCAGGGCTGGAAATATCAAAACCAGCGCTGTTACCATGCCCCAGTGATCAACCTGCCCGGCGACTGGGAGGAATACCTCGCCAGCCTGGATAAAAAACAACGGCACGAAGTCCGTCGAAAAATTCGCCGGCTGGAAGAAGCACCTGTTTCTTTGCGCTGGTATTTCGCCGAAGATGAAAATTCTTTAGATGCTGAAATCGATGACTTTCTGGAATTGATGGCGCAGGATCCGGAAAAAGAAGCTTTTCTGACGGAGGAAATGGTGACCGCCATGTCGTCTATCATCCATTCTGCCTTTCAGCAAGGTTATTTACAACTGGCCTTTCTGGAAATTGACGGGCAGAAAGCGGCCGCCTACCTTAATTTTGATTATGACAACCAGCTCTGGATCTACAATTCAGGTCTGAATCGCTCACTGATGGCATACTCTCCCGGTTGGGTCTTGCTGGGTTATCTGATACGCTGGGCGAATGAAAATAAACGCCGGAGTTTCGATTTTATGCGCGGAGATGAGGATTATAAATACCGCTTTGGAGCAGTAGATCGTTATCTTCAACGGGTAACCATCTCTCGTTTCTCAGCTTCTCACCAGGATTAATATATGCCGACTACCGAACAAATCATGCAGACACTCGCGACTGTCCAAGACCCTGAATTGGGCCGCGATCTGGTCACGTTGAATATGATTCGCGACCTTAAAATTCAGGACGGAAGCGTCTCATTTACCCTTTACCTGACCATTCCTGGTTGTCCTTTGAAGGACCACATGGCTAAGGAAGCAAAAGAAGCCCTTATGAAAATTCCCGGAGTGCAGGCGGTAGATATTACTTTTGGAAATATGACTGCCGAAGAAAGGAAGGCCGTGTTGAATAATGGAAAACGCCAATTTCCAAAGCTGGAGGTCATGAATAAAATTGAACATGTTTATTCAGTGATGAGTGGCAAAGGCGGCGTGGGCAAGTCCTCGGTGACGGCCATGCTAGCTGCTGAACTGTCCAGACAGGGGCAAAAAGTGGGAATTTTAGATGCAGACATCACCGGCGCCAGCATCCCCAAACTGTTTGGCTTGCCTGCTGGTGGATTGCGCGGCGGGGATATGGGCATTTTACCAGCCATCACACCCACCGGAATTCGCATCGTTTCCAGCAACCTGATGTTAAAGGAAGAAGATCTGGCCATTGCCTGGCGCGGTCCGCTGATTGCCGGGATGATCCAAAAATTCTGGAACGATGTTCTCTGGGGACGTCTGGATACATTGCTGGTAGATTTACCACCAGGTACATCAGATGCGACCATCACTGTGATGCAGAACTTGCCGATTAACGGAGTGATGCTGGTCACCAGTCCTCAGGAACTTTCCGGATTGGTCGTTCGGAAAGCCGCCAATCTGATGACCCGTCTCGATATCCCAATTTTAGGTGTGATTGAGAACATGAGTTACTTCCGCTGCCCAGGCTGCAATCAGGAATATCCTATCTTTGGACCCAGTCATTCGGATAAATTAGCAGCCGATTTTAACACGAGCCTGGTTACCTGTTTGCCGATAGACCCAAATATTGCTGAATTATGTGATCAGGGACGGGTTGAACAGGTCAATCTGCCGGAAATGACAATTGTTGCTCAACATCTTCTGGGTATAACAGCTTCTGCCTGAAATTTTGATCAGTAGCATTATTAAAAATCCAGTTTATTAATCACCTTTTTTTCTATTTAATAACTTTACCAAATCAATTACGACCAAAACCAGCAAACTCGCGCCGATGCTGATTAACAGCTCTAGCGGCGTTAACGCTTCCGTCCCAAATATATTTTGCAGGAAAGGAACATACACCACAGCCATCTGGAGGAAGAAGGTTAAAAGGACAGCAGCCAGCATCATCTTGTTGCTGAAAATGCCCAGTTCCAGCAGCGTTTGACGATCAGAACGGCTAGCCAGTGCGTTGCCCATTTGAGCAATGGTCAGAGTGGTGAAGACCATAGTCTGCCAGGCAAGGGTATGATCGGTATGAAAAGCCCACAGACCAACCAGTAAAGAGATCAATCCCAACAAGCCGCCGATCCAGAGGACATCCACTCCTAACCCGCGCCCAAAGATGTGTTCTTTTGGGTCCCGGGGCGGGCGTTTCATCGTATCCAGCTCAGCCGGTTCTAAAGTGAGCGCCAGACCGGGAACACCATCTGTGACCAGATTAATCCACAGGATCTGCAAGGGCCGCAGGGGTAATCCCAGCCCCACAAACGGACCAACCAGCATGACAAGAATCTCTCCGAAGTTAGAAGTCAACGCATATTTAATAAATTTACGAATATTTTCATAGATACGCCGCCCTTCCCGAATAGCTGAAACAATCGTGGTGAAGTTATCATCCAGCAGCACCATTGCAGCGGCTTCTTTGGAGACATCCGTGCCGGTGATTCCCATCGCCACCCCAATGTCCGCCTTCTTTAAAGCGGGAGCATCATTGACCCCGTCTCCGGTCATGGCAACAATCTGCCCCAATTCCTGTAATGCATTTACGATTTTAAGTTTATGCTCCGGAGAAACCCGGGCAAAAACGGAGGTGGTTTTAACTCTGGTTTTCAATGTTTCTTCGTCCATATTCTGCAGATCAGAGCCAGTGATCACCTCATCGTTATCGCTAATCCCCAATTCTTTGGCGATGTAAACAGCCGTCAGCGGATGATCGCCAGTGATCATAATCGTGCGAACACCGGCTGATTTTGCAGTAGCAACAGCTTCCTTAACCTCTGGTCGCGCTGGATCGATCATTGCGAACATGCCAACGAATATCAGTTCTTTTTCCAGATTATTCTCTCTGGAATTGAGAGCTTGTTCGTTCCCTGGCTTGAAAGCCACTCCTAAAACCCGCATACCTTTTTGGGCAAGATCATCGTGCGCCTGTTGAATACGATGTTCCCATTGATGATCTAAAGAAACGGTTTCGTTCTCCGTCCAGACCCGGTTGGAGATTTTCAATAAACCATCTACGGATCCTTTAGTGATTTCAATATAGGGTTCCGCATTCATAAAAGCAGCCGAAAGGGTCAATTTTTGTAAAGCAATGGGCAGCTTATCGGATTTTTCAATTTTGTGAACAGTGGTCATCCGTTTGCGATCCGAGTCAAATGGCAATTCGGAAATCCGGGGAAGAACTTCTTCTAACTGGTCCTTCCATAAACCAGCACGCAAAGCAGCGACAACCAGCGCTCCTTCAGTCGGATCCCCAACCGAGGAAAAGCCTTGTTCTGTTTGTTCCAGCATGGCGTCATTGCATAATGCCCCACCAGTTAGCATCAAAGCCAAAGCGCTGCTCTGATCAATAATAGGATTGGTCGTTTCAGCTTTCGGGAGGATGAGACTATAATCTCGCAATGTCTCGATTAAATCCGTGCGGTTGCCGGCTACGTCCACCAGGGTTACCGTCATCCGATTTTCGGTCAATGTACCGGTTTTATCTGAGCAAATAGTTGTTACTGAACCAAGGGTTTCCACTGCCGGAAGTTTGCGGATAAGGGCATTCCGTTTGAGCATGCGCTGAGCTCCCAGTGCCAAGCCGATCGTCACCACTGCCGGAAGTCCTTCAGGAACGGCAGCCACTGCCATACTGATCGCTGTCAGGAACATGGTGCGAGGCGGTTCTCCTCCCAAAATACCCAGCAGGAACACAATAATCACGATCACCAGAGCCGCAATAGCCAGCGTATTTCCCAATTGGGATAACCTGCGCTGTAAAGGAGTTGGCTCTCCTCCGACGGATTGGATCATTTCTGCAATTTTTCCGAGTTCTGTCTGCATACCGGTAGCAGTGATCACTGCCGTAGCACGTCCATAAGTTACCTGCGTGCCCATAAAGATACGGTTATGCTGGTCACCCAATACCGGGTTTTCTTTTTGGGTGGGCGTTAAATTCTTTTCTACTGCTTCTGACTCCCCCGTTAATACAGATTCCTGCACGCGCAGGTTAACACATTCCAGCAAATTGCCATCCGCCGGGATAGAATTGCCAGCTTCAAGGTAGACAATGTCCCCAGGCACCAGATCACGCGCGGATATTTCATGGATGTGCCCATCCCGACGCACACGCACTTTCGGGGTGGCCATTTTCTTCAGAGCTGCCATCGCCTGTTCAGCTTTATACTCCTGGCTGAAACCCAGGGCAGAATTGAGGATCACAATGATCAGGATGACAATTGCATCGGTGTTTTCATGCAGTAAAAACATAATGATGGCTGAAATGATCAAAATCAAAACCATCGTCTCTGTGAGCTGTTCGGCAATGATTTTCCAGGGACTTTTACTGCCACGGTCCATCAATTCATTGGCGCCGAATTTTTGCTGGCGAAGGTGCACTTCCTGCTCGCTCAGACCATTCTTCGGGTCGGTTTCAAGCTCTTTTATTACTTCCTGGGGTTGTTTGACATACCAATTCTTCATAACAAATCCTTTCATCCGGGTTGTGTCTTTTTCTGCGCCGGTTAAACAAAAAACCAGCACAATTGTGTTGGTCTCGCAAACGTTTTAGGCGCATAGGTTACCGGGAGAAATTTTCTCCGTCCTGACGACAACCTATTCCCGGGTGGGAAAGCTAATCCCCAAGCAATAAAAAAAGTATAAAGACGAATTATTAGATTGTCAAGTTTTTTTAAAACAATTGGTATCGAGAAGATTATTCTTTTTGGAATAGTAATATAATAAAAATCGTTCTGCTATCCCCTTAAATTTTTAGAAACCCCCGATGGACAAAACATGATCAAATCAGAAAAAAAGAGCCAGCAACCAACACTGCAATCGCTTCCCCGAAATGTTTGGGCTGTCAGCCTGACCAGTTTCTTTATGGATATTTCAAGCGAAATGGTGGTTAACATTTTACCTTTATTTTTATCGAATGTATTAGGCGTGAAAACCAATATCATCGGTTTGATTGAAGGAGTAGCAGAAGCCACCTCCAGTATTTTGAAGATGTTCTCGGGCTGGTTTTCAGATAAAGTCAAAGCCCGAAAATGGCCGGCTGTGATCGGTTACGGTATATCAGCGCTCTCAAAGCCCTTCTTTTACTTTGCTAATAGCTGGGGATTGGTGGCAGGCGCTCGCTGGGCTGACCGCGTGGGTAAAGGCATCCGCACTGCCCCCAGAGACGCCTTGGTAGCGGATTCCATTCAGGAGGACCAGCGCGGTCTGGCTTTTGGTTTTCATCGTGCGGCTGATACTGCCGGGGCCATGCTGGGCTTAAGCATTGCCTTATTGGTTACCTGGTTTGTGCAAAGAGAAGCAACGCTTTTATCTGCCAAAACCTTTCGAATCATTGTTTTAATCAGCATCATTCCTGCGATTCTTTCAGTTTTATCCCTGGCGGTTGGAGTCCGGGAAACCGTTAAAAAGGATGAATTTAAAGTACCAAAATTCGCTTTCAAAGCTTTAGGTAAACGTTTCATGCTTTTTATGATCATAGTCTCCATTTTTGATATTGGCAATTCATCGGATGCTTTTCTGGTTTTACGAGGTCAGGAACGTGGACTGAGTATTATGGGGATTTTAGGGATGCTGATCACATTTAATTTAATTTACACCTTAATATCAACCCCGGCGGGCAAATTATCAGACCGGTTTGGACGCCGGCGTTTGTTTGTCGCCGGGTGGCTTGTTTATGCTGCTATCTACCTGGGATTTGCGCTGGCAAAAACCGGGGCACAAATCTGGGTCTTAAATGCAGTCTATGGATTGTACTATGGTCTGGCGTATGGGACTTCCAAAGCCATGGTTGCGGATCTGGTTCCGGAGGCCTTGCGGGGAACGGCTTATGGGACTTACAACGGCATACTGGGTTTCCTTGATTTTCCCGCCTCGCTCATTGCCGGCATTCTCTGGCAGGGCGCCGGTAGCTGGCAGGGGTTTGGCCCGGCTGCTCCTTTTTATTTTGGTGCCGGGATGGCGTTATTGGCAGCAATTCTGATGATATTCTTCCAAAAAAGCTTGCTTAATCCTACCGCAAACAACCTGTAGAGATCTAGATTTCGCAGACCGTTTTACATAAATAAAAAACTCGCCGGCAACCTGGTACAAACTTGCAACTATATTGGTATCTTGAATACTGCGAGTTGCTTATGACCATGCTGTCTGAAATAATTGAGAAAGTCGAAATTCAAAGCGTGAATGATATCGCTGATTATTTATCCATTTTTCAGGATATCGGTCAGGCAGATTTTGTGGCCTGGTTGATACGTGATCCTGAAGATTCTGCTTTATCCTTTGATTCCTTATTGGGGCTCAGCCACCAAACGGGGAAATACCCCCACTCATTAGCCTGGGAATGGAAGCAAAATGAAATCGAAATGGTCGATGATAAAAATAAATTACAGGCAATTGGCCAATGGCTGCAAGAACCAGTATATAACCTGTTGAATGTTCCCGTAGCAGCTCAGGGACAGGTCTATGGGGTAGTCCAACTGGTAAATTTCAAAGAGTTTTCTTTGAAAAACACTTATGAGAAATTAGCAAACCTGATGGGTAAATATTTACTTTCCTGCCAGCAACTTCTAGAAAGCAATCAATGGGCCAGCCGGTTGCAGCAATTATTAGAATTTATTGGAAGTATCAGTTCTTCCCTGGATCCGGATCAGATTTTGCGGATGCTGCTCGAACAGGTTTCCATGCTTCTGGACGCAGAAGCCTGCTCGCTGTTCCTGGTAGATGACCGCAGCCAGGAAGCAATTCTACACTTGTCATCCCGCACTGATCGTAAATTGGTCGAAAACTATCGGGTACCTCAAGGCAAAGGATTGGTGCAGCATGTCATCACCCATGGAGAGACTTTGGTGGTGAACGATGTCAAGAATGATCAGCGCTACTTCAATGGCGTGGATGTGCTCTCCAATTTCCAAACCCGCTCGGTACTGGCCGTTGCATTGATTGCCAACCGAATTGAATTAGGGCGGGAACGAGGCAGCACCGCCGGGAAGATTGTTGGGGGTCTGGAAGTTCTCAATAAAATGAATGGTGGTTTTTCTAAAATGGATGTGAAATTAGCTGAAATATTCGCTAGCCAGGCTGCCACCATTCAGCAAACCGCTCAAATGTACACGCACATCGATGATCTCATGATTCAATTACTGACTAGCCTGATGCATGCAGTAGACGCCAAAGATCCTTATACCAAGGATCACTCCAAATGTGTCTCTGAGTATGCGGCCGCAATCGCCGCAGAAATGGGGCTGCCTATTGAAGAAGTCAACCAGATTCGGCTGGGCGGCCTGCTGCACGATGTAGGAAAAATTGGTATTCCGGATGAGATTTTAAAGAAAACGAACTCCTTAACCAAAGATGAGTTTCAGGAAATTTACAAACACCCGCAGATCGGATACAAAATTGTTGAAAATGTAAGCTTTCAAAGCAAATCCGTCTTAAAATGCATTATCGAGCATCATGAACATCTGGACGGTAGCGGTTATCCTTTGGGATTGCGGGGGAATGAAATATCGTTGGAAGGACGCATCATGGCAGTGGCGGATTCATTCCATGCGATGATTTCCGACCGCCCCTATCGCCTGGCATTGTCCCATGAGAAAGCATTTTATGAGCTGGATAAATTTTCAAGCGTGTACTATGATCCGCACTGTGTTCACGCCTTGAAAAGCGCTTATTCCAACGGAGCAATCGTGACAACAAACTAGAAGTTTATTTAAAGCGCGGGAAGTTCTTGATAAAACTATTGACCACATCCGGGTCAAAATGCTTTCCGCTTTGTTCCCGAATGTAAGCGATCGCTTTTTCAACCGGCCAGGGTTTACTATAAGGTCGCTCAGAGGTTATCGCGTTGAAGACATCAATCACCGCAAAGATGCGCGCTACCAGTGGAATGTCTTTTCCTTTTAATCCGAGAGGGTAGCCGCTGCCATCCCAGCGTTCATGGTGAGAAAAAGGGATGTCGATTGCCGGGCGTAAGAATTCAATTGGATAGAGCATATCGCGGGCAAAGATGGGGTGCTGCCGCATAATCACCCATTCTTCTTCAGATAACGGACCGGGTTTGTTGAGGATATTATCCGGAACGCCAATTTTGCCAATATCATGCAGGGTGGCACCACGCCGAATTTGGGTTAGCTCTTCTGGATCACGAATTCCCATAGCCTGAGCCAGAATGAGCGTCCATTCTTTCACCTTCTGGCTGTGTTCGCCGGTGATCCGATCACGGATATCAAGAGCCCGTGCCCACCCTTCAATAGTGCGGTCATAAGCAAAACTCATTTCACGATTGGCACGCGTCAGCTTTTCCACCAACTGGCCATTTTCAATCGCGATAGCGGTTTGTTGGGCCAACGCACTAAAGAATTCTTCCCATTCCTGGTTTACTTTCTTGAGTGAACGTCTGAAAACTTCCAAAACGCCGATACAACGCCCTTTGGAATTCAGTGGAACAGCATAATAAGATTTAAATTTTTCAACCGCCAGATCCTGGAAGAAACTCTTCCAGCGGGAATTGGAAATATCCTGAATATAAACAGGTTGGTTATTAACAATGATCCACTCTTCCGGACCTGGATTAGAAGTCAACAAAGATTCGCGCTGATGGGGTTGGTACAATCCTATACCAACTTCATAGGTAATAAAAGAGCTTTTTTCGGGTGTAAGCAGAATATCGACTGCATCTACTTTTAATTGCACTGCGATCTGGCTGATCAGGAAATGCATGGTGCTGGGCAAGTCAAAATTGCCGATAATCATTTTGTCAATATCTCGCAGCGTATTTAGTCGTTGTAATTGTTGTTCTTTCTGTTCATTTAATGATTCCCTCTGGATGGCATAAGCTGCTATTTCTGCCAGTGCTACTAAAATGCGCACATCATCCTCATTCCAGGAATGGTACGCGCCAACTTCCAGCATGCCAATCACACGGTTATCAACAATTAATGGAACAATCAGAATGGAAGAGATCCCACCAGTCATATTAAGGATTGTAGGCCCAGGATTGTTTTGGACATCATTATTCAGATAGTAAGTCTTCTTTTCAATTACCCAGCCAGCTGCTCCAACATCGGTTTTTAACCGTATTCCAGCCTGATTTTGGAAATCTCCAATGGCAGACACATAAGTTAACTCATTCGCCTCATCATCCAGAATAGCCAGCGATAATCCGTTTGCTCCCAAGGCATCCTTGGTGATTTCTAATATTTTTCGATAAATATTCTCCAATTGATGGGTATCTCGCAAAACCTGAGCCAATTCGACAATATTGGTTAGTTCCCTTTCCCGCTGAATAATCTCGCCTAATTGTTCATTTAATTGGCGCGTACGGCTGCGTACTTTTTCTTCCAATTCCTGATTTAACCGCTGTAAGGCTTCCTGCGCCTGTTTCCTTTCAATTGCCAACGCAATTTGCTTAGAAACAAAATTCAATAGGTCTTCATCTGCTTGGGTGTATGAAATTTCATTTTCATCATAGGTTTGAACTACCAGAACCCCAATAGATTTGCCTGATTCTGTCTGCAAAGGTACACCTAACCATTGGTAGGAATCCGCACCGGTTGGGGCTATCTGATGTTCTTGGGTGATTTTCGCTTCATTGTCTCTGGTAAGTAAGAGCGGTTTTCCGCTGCGAATAACAAATTCAGTGATACCATTACCGTTGGCTCGTGGAGCTGGTGGTTCACTAAATTCATCAACAAAGTAGGGGAAAGAAACGACATTGGTTTCTTCATCATAAAGAGCGATATATAAATTTTTGGCAGCAATTAATTCATCTACCACCTGATGAACAAAGGCAAATAAGGAATTCAGATCAGAAGTTAGAGCGACAGCCTCGGAAATTCGATACAATATACTTTGCAATTTTTCAAAGCGTTTTCGTTCGGTTATATCCAGCACCACGCCGACCAGACCCTTAGATGGTTGAGGTTTTTGATTGGAGTAAGCAGCTTTGAAGTACATGATGTCATGCATTTCACCGTCTGCCCCTTTAATATTTGCCTCATAAGAACGTGTACTTCCACTAACCAAGATCTCATGATTCTCTTTAACGAAGGTATCCGCCAGCTCTTTTGGCCAGATATCATGAATGGTTTTTCCGATGATTTCTGATCGACTGAAACCGTTTAATTTCTCAAATTGTTCATTACAACCCTGATAGATTAGATTCTCATCCATGATGAAAACTGGTGCGGGAATGGTGTCAATCACCAGTTGCAGGAATTCCTGAGTGGCTGCTAACTGACCAGTACGTTCCAGAACTCTGTTTTCCAGATTCTCATTTACAGCCTGCAAAGCCTTTTCTGTTTCTTTTCGATTGGTGATATCCAGAATATAAAAATTATATTCCATCAATTCTTCACCCTTGATTTGATGAATAATGGTTAAGGCATATACCCAGCGTATTTCACCTGCGGCTGTAAGAATGCGGTACTCTTCGCTAAAATAGGCTTGTTGGTTTTCAAAATGAATGTTTTCGAAATTAAAAGCCCAGGCACGGTCATCCGGATGTAAGATATCACGGTAATGTAAGTCGCCTTCAATAAATTGTTCCGGGTTATAGCCAAATTCCCGAATATTGGGTGAAACATATTCCATTCTGCCTTTGGTTCGATTTTCAATAACCAGCTTAAAGACCACTACCGGTCCCATCGCAAACAATTCAAGTTCCTGATTTCTTTTTTCCTCCAACCACTTGCGTTCAATGGACATAGCAATCTGACTGGAAACAAAATTTAATAAATCTCGATCTCGCTCCGTATACCGGATCCCTTCGATATATGTTTGAACAACCAGAGCACCGGTAATTTTGCCTTGCCGGGTTTTTAATGGAATCCCCAACCATTCTAATGGTGGACTGCCAATCATACTGATCTCACCCTGATGAGTAAGGTCTGCAATCATCTTCTCACTCAATAAAATTGGTTCACCTTTGTGTAATAAGTATTCGGTTAAGCCACGTTTCGCTTTCCGATCACGAGTGTGAATTTTCCGTTCTTCAGGTTGCAGATAATCTTTTTCATCTACATAATAGGGAAAGGTAATGAATTCACTTTTTTGATCGTAAATAGCTATATAGAGGTTTTTGGCAGGAATTAAGGAAGCTACAATTTCATGGACACGGATAAAAAGCTCATCCATATCCGATGCACTGACAGCCGCGTCAGAAATTTCATAGATTGCCCGCTGAATTTCTTCGGAGCGATATTTAGACTGCACATCCTCCAGGGTGAGCATGGTTAGAATCTGAGATTGCCATTCGAAGGGTGTTTCTTTCCCCTCGACCAGCATCCAACGCGTCTCATCGTGCAGTGTCAGCAATGTTTTTCCTACCAGATGCGGATTAATAACCGTTAAGCTGATATCCCCCAGATCAAACAACGCGACATGTTTCTGGTCATCATCGGTCCAATTTTGAACAATGGCTGCATTCAATTCTGGAGGGTGCGAATTAAACCAGGATTTTGCAGTTGCATTCAGGTACTGTACGCGGCGGTCCTGATCCAGAATCATAATAGCGTCTTCAAATGAAGACAGGATGCGATCAATACTGTCTAAAGATAAAAGCTCTATCACGAATATTTAACCACGCCATTCCAATTCAGAACCGCTTACACTTTATTAGTATAGGAGGATTCATAAAAAAAAGAAATCGCCTTCCAAAATTGTAAGGCGATTTTTATAATCTAATATCAATTTCGTATAGATTCTGGACGATTACAAATCTACAATATCATTCATCGGATAAACATAGACGGTGTGATGATCAAAATCCTTGATAATTCCATATTGTTTCAACATCATTAATTCGATTTCTTTAATCGAATAGGTAAAATCCTTATCTGTTAATGGAACTCTTTCCCCCGTGTAAATATCCTGATAAATATTATTTCCCCAATCGATGACACAACTTCCATTTTGTGTTACTAGTACAAACTGTCTTGAAATTGGCACACCGTCTGGCATTTTAAACCCCTAATTATTATTTAACTTGGCTAGTTGAGCAAAATTAGTTGATTTTAATTTATTGATCAATTCTAGTTGAGCGTCTGACCAGATGGGTTGAATTGGGCAATCTTCCCCAAACGGGCAGACTCCGGCATTGTGGGAACAGATATTCAGGTTGATTGGGCCGTCAATTGCTTCGACCACTTCCAACATGGAAATTTCTTCCGCCGGCCGTGAAAGAGAAACGCCGCCTTTCGCTCCCCGGGAGGTGTTAATCAACCCGGCAATTGATAATTGTGAAATTATTTTTGCTAAAAAGGAGGGCGGGATTTGCTGTTCGGTGGCTATCTGGCTGGTGGCTGCCCGCATATCACTATTCATTCTCGCCAGATATAGCATCGCTCGGAGGGCATAGTCAGCCTGTCTTGTTATTTGCATTGGAACTTCCTTATCCAGTTAATTGGGTAAAATTTGTCAACTTATATGAGTTTATTTTACTATAGTTTTTTAGACAAGTGTTTTTTATCACCAACTCAAATGACATTTTAAGCGAACAACCCTTGAAAATTAATAGATTTCGAAAAAACTGATATAAAAATTTATGCGAATGATTTTTGCCTGAGTATAATTTAATTATGAAACCATTTAATTTTTCCGTTCCAATTGCTGTCCGTTACGGGGATCTGGATCCCCAGTGGCATGTGAATAACGCTCGTTATCTGACCTTCCTGGAGCATGCCCGTCATCGTTATTTACGCCATCTGGATTTGTTCTCAGGCAACAATTTCCTGAATTTCAACCTGATCGTAGCCGATATCCATGTCGCTTACCGGGCGCCGATTATGCTTGACCAAAAAGTGGCGGTCCATATTCGTGTTGATCGCATTGGCAATAAAAGCCTGACCTTTGTGTACGAGATCCGGGATGAGGATACGCAAGAAGTACTCTCAACTGCTGAAACCGTGATGGTCACTTTCGACTATCATCAACAGAAAAGCATTCCGGTGCCGGAACACTGGCGGAAAATTATCTCCCAACACGAAGGGGTTGATTTTTCATAAAACTCATCTTCGTCAGCTCTTAATAGAAAGAGGTTTACCATGACCTTACCACCCATTGACCAGCAATATATGCTTGATTTTCTGACAGGATTATTAAATACCCCCAGCCCAACCGGATTCTCCGCAGCAGCCATTGACTATACGGAACAAGCCCTGCGACAATTTCCAGAAGTGACCTGTGTTCATACCAGAAAAGGCGGTTTGCTGGTGAAATGGACGGGGCAGCGGGATGATCATCCCCGAGCCCTCACCGCGCATGTGGATACCCTGGGAGCCATGGTCAAAGAGATCAAGAGCAACGGGCGTCTCAAGCTGACCAAATTAGGCGGCTTCGCCTGGAATGTCGTTGAAGGAGAAGGTGTGACGGTCTTCACGCTCACAGGAAAGCAAATCCGCGGCTCGTTTTTACTGG
>DAOUFM010000050.1:0-161980 GCA_034429975.1 Anaerolineaceae bacterium
TAGAGTTGTTATTCGATTATAATTGATAGTGATTTTGTTCTAAAATGAGGAAGTTATGAACTTTGAACTTGTAGCACCCTTTATTCCTATGGGTGATCAACCTGAAGCAATAAATGATCTGGTAAAAGGTGTCGAAAGCGGATATCGGCATCAGGTTCTTTTAGGGGCAACCGGAACCGGCAAGACTTTTACAATGGCAAATATCATTCAACGGCTGCAAATGCCCGCTTTGATTATGGCCCATAATAAAACTCTTGCAGCGCAATTATATGCCGAATTTAAAGAGTTTTTTCCAAAAAATGCTGTGGAATATTTTGTCTCTTATTATGATTATTACCAACCAGAAGCTTATGTTCCCAGAACCGATCTTTACATTGAAAAAGAAACCGAAGTCAATGAAGAAATTGATCGATTACGTCTTGCAGCAACGACTGCATTAATGAGCAGAAAAGATGTTATTATCGTTGCTTCTGTTTCCTGTATTTATGGTTTGGGAAACCCGGAAGCTTATGGGAAATCAATTATTGAACTGAAACTGGGGGCTTTATATCGCAGAAATGCTTTATTGCGTCATTTAATTGAAAGTCAATATTCTCGAAACGATCTAGATTTGCATGCTGGTGTATTTCGTGTGAGAGGCGATACCATCGAAATCTTCCCGGCTTATGAAGACAAATTAGCTTATCGTGTTTCGTTCTTTGGCGATGAGATTGAAAGAATAACCAGGGTCGATCCACTAACCGGTGAAATTGTGGAGGAGCCAGAGGAAATTCGGATCTTTCCGGCAAAGCACTACATCACAGATGAACAACGAATGAAGAAATCCATTCAGGATATTGAAGATGAATTAGAGGATCGGATTAAATATTTCAAACAAAATGAAATGTACCTGGAAGCACAGCGGATTGAACAAAGGACACGTTATGATTTGGAAATGTTGAGAGAAGCCGGCTATTGTGCTGGAGTTGAAAATTATTCACGACATTTAGATCAACGTGCAGAAGGTTCTGCTCCCTGGACTTTAATTGACTATCTGCCGAATGAATATCTCTTGTTTCTGGATGAATCCCACATGACCGTTCCTCAAATTCGAGGGATGTATCGGGGAGATCGATCCAGGAAACAAACCCTGGTTGATTTTGGATTTCGACTGCCGTCAGCGGTTGACAACCGTCCTCTGAAGTTCGACGAGTTTGAAGATCATATGGGTTACACCATTTATACGTCTGCAACTCCTGCCAGTTATGAAATGGAGCATGCTCAACTGGTAACAGAACAAATTATTCGCCCTACCGGGTTGCTTGATCCGGAAGTTGAAGTTAGGCCAACCAAAGGACAGATTGATGACCTCATTAAAGAAATTCAAAAAAGAGTATCGGTTGGTCAACGGGTTTTGGTCACAACATTAACAAAAAGAATGTCCGAGGATTTGGCAGATTATCTGCTTGAAATCGGAACACGAGTGCATTACCTGCATTCGGAGGTAGAAACATTGGACCGGGTCGGTATCCTGCGAGATTTACGAAAGGGAATATTTGACGTTCTGGTAGGCATCAACCTTCTGCGAGAGGGATTGGATTTACCGGAAGTCTCATTGGTTGCAATTTTAGATGCAGATAAAGAAGGATTCTTACGATCATCTACTTCATTAATCCAGACCATTGGACGGGCAGCCCGTCATGTGGATGGAAAGGTGATCATGTATGCAGATAAAATTACTGATTCGATGGATTTTGCGATCAAAGAAACTAACCGCCGGCGAGAAAAACAAAACAAATATAACATAGAGCACGGAATCGAACCAGTTAGTATCATGAAGGCAATCCATGATCTAACCGAAAGAGTCTCTCCCGCGATGATTGCCGAATCCAGAGCTGAGTATCAAACCAGTGAACGGGATAGGAAGATGGGTGTAAAAGAGCTGGAACGCACAATTTCGCATCTTGAACAACAAATGCGAGATTCAGCCAAAAAACTGGAATTTGAAAAGGCTGCAGCAATCAGAGATCAAGTTTATGAACTACGAAATCTTTGGGCAGAAGAAGCAAATATTCCCCCCTGGAAAAAAGCCGCTATCCTGTCTGGAGAAAAACAAACTTAAATACGAAAAATTACTGGGTGGCTGCAATCAGGAAAGATTTAAAAGTCCCTTTAGCGGCCCCCCATTCTTTAATAATATTGGTGACGAAAGATGATCTTGGTCCCTGGTTCAAATAGTTTACCCAAATTTCAAGTTTGTCTCTAGTCCCTTCACCGTAGGCCTGCACTTTCCCATCATAAGTATTTCGAACCCAGCCTGTGATTCCCAAAGCATTTGCCTGTTCACGGACAAAATAACGAAACCCGACCCCCTGGACTCGACCTTCGATCAACAATTGGATAGAACATTTCTCATTCATTGATCATCATCTGAAAAGTTGCCTACTATTAATAAAGATCATCCTCATCCGGATCTTCATCATCATTCAGTTCATCACGATCATCATAATCATCATCTTCATCGGAAAATAAATCGATTTTTGCTTTAAGATTCTCTTCCAATTCATCAATCCAGGATTTCCCATAATCATCCAGGTCGAATTCCTGATCTTCGAGATTGACTTCAATCAGAGACTCATCTTCCGGATCTTGTAAATCCATCATATCAAATTCCAGGGACATATCATTGGTGAGCCCCAAATTTTCAATGGCTTCATTGAGAAAATCTTCTTCTTCTCCCGAAGTTGCATCTTCCAATAACTTATCGAAGACCTCTAAAACACCGTCCCCACCGATTTTTGAGAGGGCGATAATCACCTCGGTCCATAATTCATCATCGGATTTTGATTCCATTGCCAATCTCAACAACAATTTCTTGGTTGAAGTTAATTCCAATTCCCCGGCAGCAAAAACAGCTTCTCTCTGAATTCGGGCGTCAGGATGTGCTAACATTGGCAGAACAAGAGTGGCATAGGCCTCATCGGCTGAGCGCCCCATGGCTATTAGAGAACTGGCGATCCAATTATAATCACCGGAGTTGTATGCAATCTGAATGAGTTCTTTGGCTTCCATTCTGCTTGAAAAACCCAGGGATTCTAAAGCTTTTTGACGAACCAATTCATTTTCATCGGAACGGAGCACTTTAACCAAGGCTTCATTAATCTGCTGAAGGTATTTTTCGTCGATCATGTCAATTTCAGCCAGGTACAAATATTTTCCTAGGGTACTGGCTGCCTGAGATCTAACATTCATGTCTTTGTCATTTTCTAACAAATCAATAAACCTGGAAATGAAATGTGAATTTTCATATTCATTAAATAGACGTAAACCGCTTACGCGCACTGCAGCAGTCACATCATCTAAAGCAAGCACTGCTAAACCTTCAAAATTTGAAGTTAATTCAGCTTCATGGATGATTTCAACATTTTCCATTAGAACTGTTTTTCTGGCGGGGGAGATGAGTCCCCACGAGCGTTTGAGGGCTTCAAGGTTAGCAGGCAGGATGTCTGATAAACTCATTAAATAAGCGAATGGAAAAGGAGCGTCATCGTCTAATAAAGCGTCTATTACCTGATTAAAGTTTAATTTTTTTGATGTCATATTACATCCTAAGGCATAACAACTGGATTAATGATATCCATGGTAGTGATGATCACCATCAGGGCAATCAGCGCTGCAAAACCAACCATATTAATAAGGTTTTCAACCCGAGCCGGTACTTTTTTCCGTAGAAAAATTTCTGGCAAAAGCAAAATTAACCTGCCGCCATCCAGCGCCGGGATGGGCAATAAATTGGTGAAACCCAAAGCAACCGATATAACGGCCAAGATTAACAGCGTATTTAAATGATCTTCCGGGTTGGCTGAATTAACATTTTTTTCATCCATCTCCCTGGCCTGAGAATAGATACTGTAAATTCCAATCGGACCAACTGGTCTAGCTTCTTCAGGGGTAACGGTACCTTTTATTAATTGACCAGGAAGTGCCAGCAATTGGATTGCATACCCACCTGTAGCTCGAAATGCGTATGGTAACGCTTCAATAATCGTCGCCTCTTTGTAAGGGTTAACCAGAGTGATCCCTAAATATCCTTCACCGGGTGGAGGGTCGACTCGCGGGGTGGTGGTAATCGTATTTTCTTTACCATCCGCAGTTTTAAGTAGGATGGTTATTTGTTTGCCACGATTTACAGCCACTTGCTGAGCGAGTTGCTCAGTGCTGGTGATTCTGGTTTCATTTACCTGCAAAATTAAATCTCCGGATTGAATGCCAGCAATTTGAGCAGGGGAGTCAGAATTTACGTTATATACCTGGACAGATTTTAAATCTGGAATTCCAACTCGCATAAAAATTGTTAAAAAGAGAGCCAGACCCAGAATCAGGTTAAATAAAGGACCTCCAATTAACGTCATAAATCTGGCTAGAATGGAAGAATCACCAAATCCACCTTTTACTTCAGGGTCATTTTCTCCGCTTAATCGAACGAAGGCGCCAAAAGGAATCCAGTTCAACGTGATCTCAGTTTCCCGAAATTGACCGATTTTTAATAATCTGGGAGGAAAACCAAATCCAAATTCCTCAACTTTAATTTTAAAAAGTTTAGCAAATATAAAATGTCCAAACTCATGAATAAAAAGTAGGACACCAAATATCAAAATAAACTCAATAATCATCATTTACTCACCTGTATTTTTCATCAAATGATTTTTCTACCCTATTATAATTCTTTTTAGGCAGGTTCCTATTTACGCGTAGAACTCTATCAAATGAGTGTTATTCGATTAAATGGGCCTTTCCTCCAACTTTTGAAGAATAAACCTGAGAAATACCTGCTAATTCGGATAATTTCTCATGGATTAATTTGTAATAATCTTTTGTTGTGATCACATGGACATTGGGACCGGCATCCAGGGTGTAACAAACTGGAATACCTGATCTTCGCCACTCCTGAACAGCATGCATGATGGCAATTGTTGTGGGCTGCCAATAGAGTAAGGATGGGCTTGAGGTCATCATTACGGCATGCATCATGTTGCTATCTTTCTCGACCATATCAGCCAGGGCTTGAAAATCTTTTCTGCGAATCGCATTCCTGATAACAGATAATCTTTCGGGTGAATTTTCTATTCTGATTTTTTGAAATGGACTGCTGCATGCCAGCTTGTGACCCTCCGTAGAACCTACTTTTTTATGCTCCTGAGAAACCACAACGACCAGATCCATCAGATTCCAATAATTTGCAGGCGCAATACTTTCCGCATAGGAATCCTCATCACTCTTGCCAGGATACCATTCGACATAGCCAGCGGGTATTGAACGGCAGGCCGATCCGGAACCTCGCCTGGCTAGACGGGAGAGGTCTTTTTCAGAAAGATCCAGACCGATTGCTATACTGGCTGATAGACTTAAGGCGGCAAAAGAAGAAGCAGAAGAAGCGATGCCTGTTCCAATAGGAAAATTATTTTCACTTTCTACTTTAGCAAACATTCTTTTGCCGGCTAAGTTTCGAATAATATCTAAGAATGTTTCGACACGAATTAGCGCAGCGGGATCGGCTGGTTTTCCATTGATTAGAAGCTGATCAGAGGAAAACTCCTGGGCAAAGGATACTTTTGTTTGGGTGAATAAACTATCCAGATTAAATGAAATAGAACCATTTTCCGGAATACGGAGCGCATCATTTTTATTACCCCAATACTTGATTAATGCGATGTTAGCGCAAGCGACCGCAGTTGCGGATAGATTAGACATTTAATGTAAATAACCTTTTCAATATTCTCGATATCAAGTTTACCATTAACGACTAGAATTTCGACCAACTTTCTATTTGTCGTAAATAACCCATCATCGAGCCGATCCTATATTTTGTCGAATTTTTGCATTAAAACATGCACATTTAGGCAGGGAGTAATTTTGTTCTTTTCCTGCCATCATCATTCTGAGCGGTTTACCAAGGCCCTGTTATTTCTTACCCACAGTCAGGGTCGCAATAAGATTGAGCCACGAACACTTACCCGTGCCTCGCATAGACAGTATTAGTCTCAAAAATAGAATGGTCCTTAAAGGTACAGAGTGTCGCAGCGTAATTTTGTTGCAGAAAAAGAACCAATTTATGGCAAAACGCATTCATGCTAACAGAAAAGCTTCTGTTCAGGCACGCTTCAATATTTCAGTAATCAACCCAATTATTGTTAAAGCATTATTATGAGTAGAAGGGAAATCGGATCAAGGTGATGCAATGACCTTAGCTCGCCTGGCGGCCAATTTTGATTTGAAGACCTCAAACATGCCAGATAGTCAACAACGGGAACCGAGGTTGTTATTCAAACGAATTGATAGATGTAAACAGGAGATATTTTTGAAGTTGGAACCTTTTTCGGAAAAGATATCAGTTTGAATGAAGAAATAGCTCAAGTTTTACGCACTTATGTGTATTTTGCGCACCCGTATGCTTCCTGGGAAAGAGGAGCCAATGAAAATGCGAATGGACTAAGTAGACAATACTTTTCTAAAAAAATGAATATCAAAGATATTTCTAATGAACAAGTTGAGATCGCAATGGTGAGATTAAATCATAGACCTCGCAAATGCCATGAGTTTAAATCACAGTTTATTGTATTCTTTCAAGATATTCAATCTGTTGCACTTAATACTTGAATCTAGGTTCCCTTTTTGCGATTTTGTTTAGCTTATCGTGTCTGTGAAAAAGATGAGTAAACGCATTAAAAAAATATATTACAAATTAGATGAACATTATACAAATTATTAAAATTGCCTTAATTCTTGTCTACTATATTTAATGGCATGGAGGTTTTCTATAAGTTTGTTTTTCGTTAAAACCAAAAGCCGATTTTTCTTTTAAAATTCCAAGGAGAACGAATGAAGAAACTTCAGATTATTTTAGCGATAATGACAATTTCTGCGATCACGATGTCCTGTTTTTTTACAGGAGGAGGGAAGACAGAAAAATCAGAAAATACCGCGACGGCAGAGCCAGTTGTAAAACTAGAAGAAAAAGCTGAAAATGCAGCGACCACTGCACCTTCCAGCCCGAGTGGCATGGTCTCTTCTTTAGATGCCGTTAAAAGCGCCACCATTCAAATTGAATCCCAGGGCACTTTTATTGATCCACAGGTAGGACTGATGGTAAATGCGGCCGGACGAGGCTCCGGTTTTATTATTGACCCTAGTGGTATTGCAGTTACGAATAATCACGTTGTAACTGGGGCTGCTTTATTAAAAGTATGGGTTGCCGGTGAATCAAAACCTCGAAATGCAAAAATATTGGGTGTATCCGAATGTTGGGATTTGGCTGTCATCGATATTGAAGGAGATGGTTATCCTTATATGGGTTACTATAACGGTGATGTAGAACCTGGAATGGAAGTATATGCAGCAGGATTTCCGCTGGGGGATCCTGAATATACCTTAACAAAAGGAATTGTTTCAAAAGCGAAAGCAAATGGTGAAACTAGCTGGGCTTCTGTGGATGCTGTGATTGAACACGACGCCCGAATTCGTGGTGGCAATTCCGGCGGACCTTTAGTAACCCCGGATGGTAAAGTAGTTGGTATCAATTATGCTGGAAATGATAAATATGATACGAACTATGCAATCAAAGCCCAGGACGCTATTCCGGTTATTGAAAAACTGCGTACAGGACAGGATTTTGAATCCATTGGAATTAACGGCCAAGCTGTCATGTCGGAGGATAGAAGTATCAGTGGTGTATGGGTTTCCTCTGTAAAATCAGGGTCACCTGCAGATAAAACAGGCTTAAAAGGCGGAGATATCATAACCACCATTGAAGGTCTTGTGATCGGGAGGGATGGAACGATGTCGGATTATTGTGATATTCTTCGAACCAGAAATGCAACCGATACATTATCTATCGAAGTATTGCGATTCAGTACCATGGAATATTTAGCGGGACAGCTCAATGGCGAACCGCTGGCAACCTCGTTCTCATTTGCTCAGGAATTGCAAAGCGATGTAGTTGATCAGGGCGGAAACTACACTGATTATGTTACCTTAACCGATAGTTATAGGGCCATTCAAGTGTCGGTTCCTTCCGCCTGGAATGATACGAATGGAGATCCCTGGAAAGACGGCAATGATATTATTGGATCCAGTATTACAGCTTCCACGAATATGACCGACTTCAACAATTATGCTGCCCCGGGTGTTTATTTTGCAGTATCCGATGATGTGGCAAAACTGGCTGGATACATCCAATTGCTAGATTTGTACCGACAGAGTTTCAGTGTGGATTGTACGCTAGATGGAAGGTATACGTATGATGATAATGCTTTCCATGGCTCTTATGATGTGTTCAAGAATTGTGGTAGTTCCCGAAGTGTTCTGGTAGTATTGGCTGCACGCCCAGTTACCAATCAAACTGCATATTTGGCTACAGTGATTGTCAATATATTATCGGATGCAGATTTAACGGCGTTTGATTACATTTTGCAAACCTTTGATGTAGTTGGTTCGTTGCCGTAGTTAATCCCAATTAGATCAAAAAAGGAGAATCTTTTAATTTGGATTCTCCTTTTTTGATAAGCTTTGACATTCGTCTCAACAAGAGGTTGTTTCAGTTACAATAAACACTAAGAATTTCTTTATAAAATCCCTAATTTGGGTTGAAAGGAAAAAAATGAAAAAGAACAAAAAGGCTTTTATTTTTGGGGTTTTAATTCTTATTTTGACCACATTGGCTTGTAATTTAAGCTTTAAAAATGGGAATTTAACCACAACAATCACCATCAAAAAAGAGCAACTTATGACAATTATTAATGGCGCCCAAACAGTAGCTGGAGCAGTAGCGGATGAGGCTTTAATGGCTGAAGTTGACGATATTCAATTTATTGAACCAGATAAGGTAAAGTTGATTGGCTCTTTCCAGGCGCCAAATGCCACCAAGACGGAAGGCGAAGTTGAAATGGTGTTTTCAGTTGAAAATGAAAAACCAAAGGTAGAAATTACCTGGGTCAATATTCCCGGGTTAGATCTTGCCAGCGATGCAATTAAAAATTTAAATGAAAAACTTTCAGAGGTTCTTAATGATCAGATTAATCTAACAAAAGAGACAGCCGTAATCAAGGCTATTTATGTAAAAGATGACGCGCTAAAGATTGATATTGAAGTTCCAATTAAGAAATAAACATTAATCAATTTTTGAATAAAAAGCCTGAACTTCAATTCCACCATTGGAAAATGAATGCAGGCTTTTTAAATTTAGTTCAGTTTGGTTGGCCAGAATTTTACTACTGCACAAAAAAACAATCTTCCAGCCTGAAAAGCGATTTTTTAAAATTTTTCCAAATTGTGCATAAAGATTGCGTATATCTTTATTCTCACTAATTCGAATTCCGTAAGGTGGGTTCGTAATAATCCAGCCGGGTTGTTCAAATGGGATAAGAGAAGAGATAGGTTGTTTTCCCCATTCAATTAATGAGCCAACCCTGGCTTTTTCTGCATTTTGTCTGGATACCTCAATCGCCCCTTTGTCACGGTCAAAACCGTATATTTTTAACGGCTCCAATTCTTTTTTAGAAAGAAACTCATGACGAATGGATTGCCATATTTCTTCTTTAAAACCTGGCCATTTCTTAAATGCAAAATCCCGATAATAACCCGGTGGAATATTATTCTGGATTAGCGCTGCTTCAATCGGGATAGTTCCTGACCCACAAAATGGATCGATGAACGGAAACTGGGGCGTCCAGCCAGAGGCTAAAATGATACTGGCAGCCAAGTTCTCCCGAATTGGGGCTTTTGTCAGAATTTCGCGATAGCCGCGCATATATAAAGGTGATCCGGAAGAATCAAAGCTGATCGTTAATCGGTCATGATTTAATCGAGCAATAATCAATTGATAATTTACAGGTTGCTCATCATCAATATTTTTTGCGATTGTTATTTTTCCACCCAAATTTGCTTCAATGGCCTGATGAAGCCTTTGCGTGACAGCATCACTATGATACAGCTTTGATTTGTGGCAGCTTGTCCGAATTTGAATTATCGAATTTTTTTTGAGATATTGTTTCCAGGGTAGGCGGACAGCCGTAGAAAATAAATCTTTAAAAGAATATGCTTCAAATTCAGCAAATCTAACCAATATTCGATTAGGGACGCGAAGCAAGAGATTTAATCTATAGATTGTCTCCAGATCACAGTCAAATTCCAATCCGCTTGGGTCGGATGTTGGCTGTAAATGTGGAAAAAGCCGCTTCAATTCTTGAATGGCAATTTGTTCAATTCCTGGGGGAACTACTAAGAAACTTTTAAACATAATTTGTTGTTAAAAACACTAAAGATTGATTTTATCAGTTTTTCTCAAATTCATTAAAATCTTGTTATTGGGAAAAGTAATCCGAAAAAAATTCAAAGCGATAAATAAACAATAGCTGTGAATGTAATTAGAATAAACCAATTTAGAGAATGCTATAATTATCTTGAGGGGAACAGGAGGAGGTATGTTTGCCGTTTACACGGTTTCAAGGCAATATGGTAGTGAGGGAGGAAAACTGGCTCAATTGTTAGCTGAGCGATGTAGCTATCAGTTATTATGGCGAGAATTAATTAATCAAGCTGCAATAAAAATAGGGCAACCAGAAATGGCTTTAGCAGTGATTGATGAATTGGGGTTGTTAGGAATTAGTCCTGATGAAGACACCTGGAACACATATCGCGAGGCTTTACAGCGAGTAATTACAGCAAAAGCTTCTATGGGAAAGGTGGTTATTGTTGGGCGTGCCAGTCAGATCATCCTGAAGGGGTTTCCGAATTGCCTGCATTTACGGGTTATTGCCAGCCTTGATACAAGAATCTCCAATGTTCAAAACTCCAAAAATGTTTCAAAAATTGCTGCCAAAGCACAAATTGAAGAAAGTGATCGAAATCGGCAAAAATTTATCCAAAAAATGTATGCGGTAGAATGGAATGACCCAAGTCTTTATGATCTTACAATTAATACCGACCATTTAGGTTTGGATAAAATTGCTTATTGGCTTGGCAGCCTTTAGGAAATGTATGCCTGAAAAAAATGAAAACAAGCCCATAGTTTTTTCTCATCCCGCTGAGGAAATGTTCTCAAAAATATTAGATTTTTATGGGGTTGAGTGGGAATATGAACCTAAAACCTTCGAGTTGGAGTGGAATGAAAAAGGAAAAGTGAAATTGGCCTTTTCCCCAGATTTTTATTTACCTGATCAAAACCTTTTTATTGAATTAACCACGTTGCGCCCCCAGTTAGCTACCATCAAAAACAAAAAAATTCGATTAATGGGAGAATTATATCCGGAAGTGAAAATCAAATTATTAAAAAGACGGGATATCCGAGATTTATTAATTAAATACGGATTATATGAAGATGCTTCGAATTATCATGGAACCGGAGTTCAGGGAGAATAACCAATGAATCATAATCATCAAAAAAACGACATTGTTAGCCAGGTATTATTTACAACTGAAGATTTAGAGCAAAGAACCGCAGAACTGGCAACCATGATTAATCAGGATTATCAAGATCTCAACCCGATCTTCATTGGGGTACTAAAAGGTGTCTTTATTTTTATGGCAGATTTGCTTAAGAAAATTACAATTCCCTGTGAGGTTGACTTCCTGGCAATCAGTAACTATAGCACTGATGCCAGAAAAAGAGGTGTTGTCCGATTGGTAAAAGATTTGGATATTTCAATCGAGGGGAGGCATATCCTATTCATCGAAGATGTAATTGATACCGGGTTGACGTTAAATTATCTTTTGAGAAACCTTCGAGAAAGAAATCCAGTCAGCCTGGAGGTTTGTACCTTGTTTAATAAACCTGGTCGCCGGCTAATGGATCTTCCGATTCGCTACAAAGGGTTTGATTTAGCGGATAAATTTGTGGTTGGTTATGGTCTGGACTACCGTGAAAAATTTCGAAATTTACCCTACGTGGGTATTTTAAAGGCTGAAATATTCCAAAATAATCCGCATGATGTCTGAATTAAAACGAAACAGGGGCTCTAAGTAACCTAACTTCAGCTTTCCTTTACCCTTTTCTAAGAATACTGCTTCCTCCAAATACCTGAAAGACTTACGCCCTTATACTTAGAAACTTTTCCTAAATCGTCTGTTTCACCTTATATGAGAATTTCTCTCTTGGTACTACAAACCTATGATTTAGTTTTTATGGCAAAGGGGCTAATTCAATTTCTCAGAGCTCCCTGCACTTAAAATTATATACATTTTGTTTAGACAAGTCAATCACTTATTAAAATTTTAAGATTCGAATTTAATGAAGTAAAGAAATTATTATTTACAAAGTAGCTTTGCTTGTTCTGACCAGGTTTCGAAATTAGCCAACCTAATTTTTTTTTGTAATAAAATTGCTCGCAAATCCTCAACTTTCAAATCACTTAATTTTGAAAACGTAAAAATATCATTTTCATTCAACAGGTTTTCGATAACTGGACCTATCCCTTTGATTTGCTTAAGATCATCTTTATGATCCGTTTCAAGTTTCTTCTTTGATTTTCGGGAAGATAACTCTTTTTTTCCTGTTTCTACGTTGAGGATTTTTATATATTTTTGGTTGGCAGATCTCTCAACTTTTTTCTGGCTCTTGGTGGGAATTAAAAATAAATAAATAAAAATCGCTAAAATTCCGGAATAAATCCCTGCCCATAAAAATAGTTTCGATTTATTTTTTCTATTCATAGAAAGTCTTTCAAAAAGCCGTAACTTGCGAAGCTACGGCTTTTGTAGATTTAGTATTCAATAATGCGGGGAAGTTCTTTTGCTTGTTCAACCCAGGATTGAACCTGTGATAACACAGGTAATCTGCGAACCAATTTCTTCGCTTCATTTACTTCCTGCATTTTTTGTAATAAATTCTCAGGATTTCTTTGAGCTAATTCTGGAACCGTGTCAACACCGGCTTCCTCAAGTAAATCGGAATATTCCTCACCGATGCCTTTTACTCTGAATAAGTCAGCTAGGTTAACCCATTCTAAAATCAGTTTTCCAGAAATGCCAGTAGATTCGGCTAATTTCTTGCGATCCCTTGTTTTTGAACCGACTTTTAGTAGACCTTCCACGGTTTTGATGCCTTCCTTCGCAAGCATTTCAGCGTACTTAGGACCAATACCTTCAATATCTATTATTTTTGTCATCAGACCTCCCAAAAAAAATAACTTTTAAAGATACTTCATTATATACGAGTTAATAAATATTTACTACCAGGAATCGCAAATTCTTGAGGTTGTTTTTTATTTATTTGAAATCAGATACTCAGAGTTAAGTTGAAAATCAATATCAGAATAAGACTTCAATAAATCAAAAAAAACATCACTTGAAGAGATTTTATTAGTTTCCTTTAGTGCGTATTCGTGAAGAAATTCGAAGAATAATTGATCTCCCAGGGTATCACGAATATATTGTAGAAATTGCGCTCCTTTTAAATAAGTAGCATTGCGATAAGGAACAAATCCCTGGTATTCATAAATGGATTGATTAACATACCCTTCGGGTTGGTAAAAATTGACACGATAATCCCACCACCAATCCACTAATTCCGGATAGTATTTCTCATAAAATAATAATTCACTATAAGTACACAAAGCTTCGTCAAGCCAGGGTTCCATTGCCTGATCATTGGCGATGGTGGAATACCACCATTGATGAGCTGTTTCGTGCACAGCAATAAAAGTCAGATAATTTTTAGGGGAATAATCAAAGAGATTATAAAAACCTCTACTTAAAAAGAAAAGACCATCATATTCCATCCCATCCAAAAAGTCAGCTTCGACAATAGATAAGTTCTGTCTTGAGTAAGGTGTAAAAAGATCTGAAAATAAATCAATGGCCTTCGACACTTCATTAATCAAATGGGGAGCAGCTTGTTGATGGAATGGAAAGGTGTAAGTAGAGATGTTTATTCCGTTGTGATCCTGAGCTTCAATCACATATGACGAACTAAGTGTCCAGACGAAATTTCTCGCCTGTTTCGAAACAAAGGAATAGGTAGTATCGGTGTGTTGAACAGGGAGCGTGGATGCGGCAATTTCTGCATTGGGCGGAGAATTAAATAATTCAATTGAGATATCGAAATCTGACAAATCATAAACCAGATATTCACCGTAGAACCAGGGGGCATGGATGATCCATTCTCCATTTTCAGTTAATGGAGGAAGAAATGGATACCAATCGACAAAATTGGTTTGGATGGATGAGAAACCAAATATTCCTGGTTTTTTATCATCGGCTGCCGGGGGAATTGGTGGAATGGAAAGAAGATAATCAATTTCGATCTCAATTTTTTCTCGAGGTTCAAGCTCTGGGTCCAGGGACAGTGAAAGATAATTTTTATTTTCCTGAACATGATCAATGAGAATACCGTTAATGAATAATTTTTCCAGTAAAAATGCGTCAGGATAGCGAAGGGGATCGCAGGCTAAAACCAAATTGTTTAATTTTTCTGATGAATTATTAAGAAAAACTATTTTTTCATTAATTTTTGCTTTTTGATCCAGATAATTGAAACTTACATGAATTGTATAATCAGGAATAGATGCAATAATTCGATCATCGGGTTGAAGAGAAGCGATTACCTCATTCGTCTGTTGGACGTCGATTTTAGATTCAGTTGGGTGAATTTCTGGCTCAGTAGTTATTACCGTTGGGCTAGCTGTCGACTGTTGCGATAAACTATTTTGGTTTATCCCTGAACAACCTGCAGAAACAAAAATCAGCCATAAACCGGCGAAAAGAAGTAACTGAACTTTACCAAATTTCATTATTTCTGGAATGAATTAATGATGATGATTCGTATCACTCTCTTCATCAAGTTCGTCAAAATCTTCATCTTCAAAATAAAAGTCATCATCCCCATGTGCATGGCCATGTTCTATTTCTTCTGCGGTAGCTTCGCGAATATTGAGAATGTGAACATTGAAATGCAATTCTTTTCCCGCCAAAGGATGATTAAAGTCGAGTGTGACGGATTCATCATTTATCGCTACAATGATGGCTTCCATTTCATCAGCTAACTCGTCTGAATCATCTTCCGGCTGTACAGTTACTTCGGTTCCTAATTTCAATGGGAAATCCTCTGGGAATTCGTCTTTCGGAACGATCATTATTGATTCAGGGTCTACTTCGCCGTAACCATCTTTAGGCTGAATCGAGATATTTTTTTTATCCCCCACACGAAGCCCATAAATTGCTTCCTCTAATCCAGAAATAATTTGCCCAGCTCCTTGAAGAAAAGTAATGGCGTCTCCATCATCAGAAGAGTCAACAACTTCTCCGTCAACGCTTAACTCATAGTTCATGGTTACAACAAGGTTATCTTCAATTGTCAGAGGTTTGTTTTCAGTTTCCAAAATTAACTCCCTATTTTTGTCCTATTGAGTAAATCCATTGCCGGAATTATATCACGGGGATTTTGTTAGCCGTGAAACAGGTCTTTTTCTGTATTTATTGTTTTAGTCTATCTATTTTAGGGAAAAATAAATTCACATAACAATTGTTGGCTATCAGTTAGTTTTTGTAATACCTGAGTTAACTCTTCTAATGACAAGTCAGATTTAAAATGATCTGAATTTACCAGTGACCAATCGTGTGAACTTAAGCTTTCTGTGGGCTTTTCTGAAATAGAATCACAAATAAATTGATAAAGGCTTTGATTTAATTCAGTGTTTAGAGAAAAACTTGCCTGATTATTCGTGATCCATTCAATAAATTGATTTACTGAAAAGAGGTCAAGGATGACAGAATTATTCCATTTTGTTTTAAATTTCGTGTTGAAATATTTTATGGTTTTTTCGTGCGGGATTTTGCCGGTTGTTAATAAGAAGAATTTTTTATAGTCGATAAAATCTTCCTGCTGGTTATCGACCAAAGGAATAATCATGAGGCCATGAGCATCCTGATAATAAAAGATTACTGACCAAACAGAAATCAAAGCAGGTCTTTTGCTCTCCAAATCATCAACCACAAAAACAAGTAGCCTTAGCTGTTCATCTTCCAGATTTTGTGGGCTAAAGAAGGTATTCTTATTTTCAGGCAAGGTAAAATTCGCTAATTTTGCGCCTGTTAATAAGCACATAATGAATAAAAGGATGATGATCAGGACTCTGAGAAATTTTTTCATTTTTTTGTTTAAGTAACCAGGACCCCATTAATTTTAGCATGGATCATTTGATCATTTGAAAGAAAATAAAATAAAAAAACCTCCTGATAAAAATGGCAGGAGGTTTTCTTTTCTGAAATAATGAATTACCTGGTCAAATAATATGTGTAAATTGCTAGCCAACCGAGTACAAAACCGCTAACACAAGTTATCGCTAATGTTTTAACAATTTGATTGATCTTTAATCCTTCAACAAATGGATATAAAACTCGGATGAACCATTGAATAACTTTTGATTCCTTCATAACCGGAATGAATGTGTCCCAAAATATTAATTCAGAATTGAGTAAAATTTCTTTCATCAGATCTCCTATGCCTAGCGCGAGGTTGACATTTTTATGATTTTTCCATTTTGATCCACTATTACTCTGATCACTTTGGGAATTTTTATTCCAGTAGCGGAAATACTTTCTCCTTTAAAAATCAGTAAAGTTTTTCCATCTGGCTGGTTATGACGGGTAGGTTTTTTTCCTGCGACTTCCGGGAATTTTTGATAAACCTTTTGATATATGTTTTCCACCGGAACCTCGATTATTGAAATCTGCGTTTACGTAGAAATGCTGGGATGTCAAGGTTTTCTTCACCAACAATCGCTTCTTCAGGTTCTTTAATTGCCTGGCGAGTAAAGGCATGTTGGGCAGTATAGGTTGGATAAGATGCCCTGTGCTGCGATTGCGTTAAAGTAGATGTGTCCGTATCCAGCGGGGTGGCTCCCAAACCGGTGATAACCAGAATAACTTCACAGCGATCCACCAATTTTGGATTCACGATCAAGCCAGGAATAATATCTGCATTGCTATTCGTTTGCTCTCCTAATTGAGTCAATGCTTCTGTAACTTCGTGAAATTCCAGATCGTCTCCAGCCGTGAAATTGGCAATAATTCCACTGGCATTCTGAATATTGACGGATTCCAGAAGTGGGTGATTCAATGCATTATGGATGGCTTGTTTTGCTTTATCTTTTCCTTTACCAATTCCGATCGACAATAAAGAACCACCGCCAGCTTTCATTAAATTGCGTATATGGGAAAAATCAATATTGATATAGCCAGTTTGGTTGATCAATTCTGAAATTCCCTGAATTCCCTGCCGAAGAACGTCATCAGCTAACCGAAAAGCCATGTCCAGAGGTAAATTACGAGGTGCGACTTTTAATAATTGATCATTAGGGATGGCGATTAATGTATCCACTTGCTGGCGTAATCTGGACAAACCTTCCTGGGCGTTTCTTTGGCGTCTGCCCATTTCAAAACTGAATGGAGTTGTCACAATGGCAACAGTTACCGCGCCAACTTTTCGGGCAGCCTGTGCAGCAATCGCGATGGAGCCAGTTCCGGTTCCGCCACCCATTCCGGCGGTCAAGAAAACCATATCAGCCCCCTGCAATACATAAGCTAAGTCATCAATGCTTTCTTTAGCAGCATCGAATCCAACCTGAGGATTTCCACCCGCTCCAAGCCCACGGGTTAATAACGGCCCAATTTGGATTTTTGTGGGCGCCAGACTGGATTTTAATGCCTGAACATCCGTATTTACTGCAATGAAATCTACACCTTTTAATCCTAATTCAATCATTCGATTGATGGCATTTGAACCACCACCACCCATGCCAACAACCTTTAACACGGGTTTCATTACAGAATATCCAGAATTATTTGAAATGGGTTTTGAAAAATTATTATTCATGCTTCACCTCTACCTTATTCTGTTGCAAGTGTTGTGCCATCTTCCTGAAATTGCTCAATAATACATCCAAATTTCTTCAACATTCGGATCGTTTCTTTGGAATAATTCGCTATTTCTGAGATGAGGGTTACTTTATTAGATAGGATGGCTTCATCAATAGAAAAACCAACTGTTGTTTTATTTTTGTTTATCAATAACTTTATGTGGTCAAATTCCCAATCAGAAATACCGTATTCCCGATCAGGTAATAGAACATAATGTTTAATTAAACATTGCTTAGGATCAGATCTTTTGGATTTTTTTTGTTTTTCGAGGGAAGATGTAATTTGTTTTTGCTCTTCTTTAAAACTTTCAACCATTTCCTCCACAAAAGGATTCTGAGGTTTTTCATTTACAAACCAAGCAAAATCAGATTCGGGGAGGTCATTATCAGAGGCTAATAACCAAAAATTACAGGCTAAAACCATTGGGTGGACCGGTTCAATTGATAAATTTTCATCCAAGGCCAGACTTTGTTGGCTATGAAGTAATAATGAAATGATCTTCTGGTTGAACCAACTTTGCCTGATCTCTTCCTGGTTAGGTTTTTGTGATTTAGGATTCTTGGGCAACCCCGTATTGAGTAAAATGATTGGTACTTCTTTTTGAAGCAAGGCATTGGTTATTGCCTGGTACCACTCGTAAATTCTGAAACCTTTCTGATCTTGCGAACCCTGGGGAGTAATATAAGGTTTAGACTGCGGCCATGCTTCGGGCCCACCTTTTCCCCAATTAAGATTTTGATCAAAGGTGTACGCATAAGCAGAGAGAACTAAATTTTCCAAAATCAAATTTTGTTCTCTTCTTTGTAGATTTTTAATACAGCTTCTCAAAAAGGCTGTATCCCAATAATTACCTCCGGGCTCAAGTGGTGGAAAGACAGGAATTAACCCTTCTCCTAGAGCAAATTTGGCCAATGGAATATATTGATCCAAAAACCGATCAACCAAATCATTTTGAGCCCAATAATTATCCGGCCAGGATTCTTTTTGATTTGGGCGATCATAAAAAATACAATATTTTACACCCCATTTTGCATATATCTGCAGTAATAATTTCAATTCTCTGGAGCCAAAATTTGTTTTTAATGGAAGGTTGAACTCAATAATTGGAGTAATGCCTGCTTCCATAAGATTTTTTAAAAAATCTTCCGGAATTGCTCTGTTTCGGTCAGATTTAAGCACCAACCAGCCGACATTCAGAGCGCTTAAAGCAGGCAACCAGGTTTTTAAATCTTCCTGCCGGTAATGCAGGGTGTCCAGAAAATAGTGCATACCAAATTGGCTATTAGGAATATTTTTGTTTTTCTGCATTAAATCCTCTACTCTTCTATGGATTATTGGATGATGTAGCAAGACTTATGCCAAAAAAAAGGGGAAGTAAAAATATAAGTGCGTGGATTCAGAACGAGTTCTCAAGGTCTGATATAATTTTTGGATATGATCCTGGTTACCGGCGGCACTGGTTTTATTGGAAGAAATTTGGTCACATTGTTAATCCAGAATGGATACGAAGTTCGTACCTTATTAAAACCATCTCAAAAATCCCCAGATCTTCCGAAAGGAATTCCAGTAGAGGCGGTTGTTTGCAGCCTCAATGATGAACGCGGGCTGCGAGCAGCATTAAAAGGGATCGACGTCGTTTTTCACCTGGCGGGTACTGAAAGATTGTCTTCCAGATCGAATTTGATGGATGTGGATGTAGTCGGTACTGATCTACTTGTTCAGGCAGCGAAGAAGAGTAAAATTTCCCACCTGATCTATTTAAGCCATTTAGGTGCAGATCAAAATTCGGCTTATCCAGTTCTGAAGGCAAAAGCATTGGCAGAGAAAACCATCGTCAATGGTGGTGTGCCTTATTCAATTTTTCGTACCTCGCATGTTTACGGTAAGGGGGATCAATTTGTTGAAGCTTTTGCTAAATTAATCAAAATCTCCCCAGGTGTGTTTTTTTTACCGGGAAAAGGTGAGACTGCTTTGCAGCCCTTATCCGTCGAAGATTTAGTAGCCTGTTTACAGTTAGCAATCCAAAACCCTGATATGATCGACCAGATTTTGGATTTAGGCGGAGGAGAAACTTTTAGTTTTCGCGAAATAATTGAAATGATTATGAACAAAATTAATGCACGACGATACTTTATCAATATTTCGCCAGCATATTTACGGATGTTATTGGTTTACATAGATCATATCATGCCTAAATTTCCAATTTCACTTTATTGGTTGGATAGTTTGGCAGAGGATCGAACTACCGCTTTGGATGTATTACCAAGGCTTTTTGGAATTCTGCCTTCGCGGTTCAATCAATCCATAAATTTCTTAACTTCATCAAGATAACAAGGATACAACATGAGTCAATTCGGTTTCAGCGTACATGGACATTTTTATCAACCATCCAGAGAAGACCCTTTTACAGGGAAAATACCAGAAGAACGCGGAGCCTATCCATATCGAAATTGGAATGAATTAATTTTTCAACATTGTTATTTACCCAATACCGAAATAGGTAATTTTCAAAAAATAAGTTTCAATTTTGGTCCAACTCTCCTGGATTGGATGAATGAGAATTACCCTGAGGTATTACAAAAAATTATTTCTGAGGATCGTCAGAATTATGAAATTTATGGCGTGGGCAATGCTCTTGCACAACCATATCATCACACAATCTTACCTTTGGCCAGTAAAGAAGACAAAATCACTCAAATTCATTGGGGTATCGAAGATTTTAAAAATCGCTTTGGTCATGATCCCGCTGGCATGTGGCTCCCGGAGACGGCTGTTGATATGGAAACGCTCAATATTTTAGCTGAATTCGGAATTCAATTTACAATTCTGGCACCCTGGCAGGCGGATACAGATCACCTGGATATTACCCAACCTTATTGGGTAAGCTTGGAAAATGAAAAGAAAATAGCTGTTTTCTTTTATCATCGAGATTTGAGTACTCAAATAAGTTTTAATCCGCTGGCCACAATTAATGCAGATGTATTTGCCACCAATCTCCTTTTACCTAATCTATTGCAAACGGGTAGGCTGGAGCATCCAAAATATTTGTTGATCGCATCCGATGGGGAATTGTATGGGCATCATCAGCCCTTCAGGGATAAATTTCTGGCACATTTATTAAATGGGTCATTGAAAAACAGTAATATTCAAAATATTTTTCCTGGATTATGGCTAAAACTTCATCCGCCGATTGAATTCATAAAAATTCATGAAAACTCATCCTGGAGTTGTCTGCATGGCATTAATCGCTGGTCTACGGGTTGCGATTGCACCCCATTTAGTGAATGGAAAGAAAATTTAAAGATTTTTATTGACTATGTTGGTAATTTAGTCAATGATGCATATACGTCCAAATTATCCAACAGAACGAGCAATGTTTGGGATTTAAGAAACCGATTTATCGAGGTGATAACGGGAAAGAAAACTGAAAAACAATTAATCGAAGAGATTTTGGGGGAAGAAATGGCAGATGAAGAAGTAGAAGATTTGATTGATTTGATCAGGGCACAATTTGAACGGCAACGTATGTACACCTCATGCGGTTGGTTTTTTGAAGACTTTGACAGGATTGAACCGCTCAATGTGGTTGCTTATGCCTCCCAGGCACTTCTTTTAACCCAAAAAGTCACCAAAGAAAATTATTTTCCGAAAATTGAACCGTATTTACGAAAAATTACTTCTCATTCTTCGGGTTTATCTGCGCTGGATGTTTATCAAGAATTTAGTACCAGAGCTGAGTTTGTTATTAAGGTGGCAAGTTAAAATTATTTTGTAAATTTCTTCTTCCACTCAAAAAGTTTATTTAATGCCTCAATTGGTGAAATTGAGTTGATATCCAGATCTTCCAAAGCATCCAAAATAGGATTATTCTCTGGAAACAAAGTGAGTTGTTGTGGTAAATCAGGCTGGATGGTGATTGCCTTCCCTGAACTAATTTCCAACTGCTTTAAGATTTCGGCTGACCTTTGAATAACCGGGCGGGGCAGTCCAGCTAATTGGCCAACATGAATACCGTAGGAGCGGTCTGCACCGCCGGGAATGATTTTGTGCAAAAAGACAACATGGTTGTCGGCTTCGGATACAGCCACATTATAGTTGCGAACACCTGGTAATAACTCACTTAATTGCGTCAATTCATGGAAATGGGTGGCAAATAATGTTCTTGAGCGGAGGTTGGGATGATTGTGGATGTATTCAATCACCGCCCAGGCAATGGATAAACCATCATAAGTAGATGTTCCCCGTCCGATTTCATCCAAAATTAAAAGGCTTTTCGGGGTGGCATGATTTAAAATATTGGCGGTTTCAATCATTTCTACCATAAAGGTAGATTGACCTGCATGAATTTCATCCTGGGCCCCAATACGCGTAAAAATGCGATCTGTGATGCCAATTCTGGCTTCTGTAGCGGGGACAAAACTTCCAATTTGAGCCAACAAGACAATTAATGCGACCTGGCGTAAAAAAGTACTCTTTCCACTCATATTGGGACCAGTAATAATTCTGATGATTTCTCCCTCTTCAAAGGTTGAATCATTTGGAACAAATCTTTTGCCCTGCAACATTTTTTCCACAACAGGATGCCTGCCATCACTTATTTGTAAAATTTGTGAATCTTCGATGATCGGTCTACAATAATTTCCCAGTGATGCTGCCTCAGCTAAGGAAGCTAAAACATCGATTTCAGCGATTCCATTTGCAGTTTCAAGAATCTTTTTGCTGGTGGTGGTTAAGTGGTCGCAGATTTGTTTAAATAGACGCTGTTCAATTTCGCTTATACGGTCTTCTGCGTTAAGAACCAGCGTTTCATATTCTTTTAATTCGGGAGTAATAAAACGTTCGGCGTTAACCAAAGTTTGCTTGCGAATATATTCTGAAGGAGCAGAGGGGCTGTTTGCTCGGGTAATCTCGATATAATACCCAAAAACTTTGTTGTAGCCAACTTTTAATGTTTTAATTCCGGTTCTTTCTCTTTCAATAGATTCGAGGTTATTTATCCAATCCCTGGCATGCTGAGAGGCTTCAATAATTTGATCCAGTTCCGAAGAATAGCCGGAACGGATGATGCCAGTGTTTTGCAGAGTTGCCGGAGGATCTTCTGAGATGGCTATGGTTAAAAAATTTAATTCCTCGCTACAAGGGTAAATTCTCTTACTGATTTCAGAAATGGATGGAGCTTTTATTTCCAATAAAAGCTGTAATAATTCAGGTAAGTTTTGAAACGTTGTCCGTAATGCCACCAGATCACGCGGAAGTGCGTGTCCAGAAACAATCCGGTTAATAATTCTTTCTAAATCATTGATTTTCCGCAAGTAAGAAAACAACTCTGCCCGTTGCATCCCATTATTTTTTAGATATTCAACAGAATTTTGTCTTTGAACAATTTGTTCAATATCAAGTAAGGGTTGTGAGACCCACTGTCGTAGCATCCGTTTGCCCATCGGGGTGACAGCAAAATCCAGAATATGTAGCAGCGATCCCTTCACTTCATTTTTTCGGAGTGTTTCAGTTATTTCGAGATTTCTTCTGGTGGCAGCATCCATAACCATAAAAGAACTGGTTGAATAACTGGACAAATTTCCCAACAACTTTAGTGCAGAAGGTTGAGTATCACTTAAATAATCAATGATTGCTCCTGCAGCCTGGATAGCCTTTGTTCGCCCTTTTATCCCAAAGGCATCCAGACTTGCGACATTAAATTGAGCCTTAATTTTCTCTTCGCAACGTACAGGATCAAAATGCCAGGACGAATAGAGTGTGATATGTCCTGGAATTTCCTCTGTTATTTTCAGATTTTCGGGCAGTAAAACTTCTGCTGCGTTTAATCTTAAAACTTCTGCCTTTAATTCCACTAACGGGTCAGATGAAGATATTTCGGTGGCTTTAAACTCTCCGGTCGTAATATCTACGTATGAAATTCCAATTTGCTCATCTTCCAGAATAGCACAGACTAGAAAATTGTTTTGGTCATTTTTTAAAAGGTTCGGTTCAATCACCGTTCCGGGAGTAACGACCCGCACAACATCGCGCTGCACAATTCCGCGACCATCCGGTTCGGTGAGTTGCTCTGCGATAGCTACATGATAACCTTTACTGATTAACCGGGAAAGATAATTGTCAACGGCGTGATATGGTATCCCAGCCATAGGGATACGGACGCCTTTGGCAACGTTTCGTGAGGTTAGAACGATATCTAATTCTCGCGATGTTATTTCTGCATCCTGGTCAAAGGTTTCATAAAAATCCCCCAGGCGAAAAAAAACAATTGCGTCCGGGTATTCTTTTTTTAAATTTAAGTACTGTCTTCTGATTGGAGTAATTTCGTTTTCGCTCATTGACCTTGATTCTATGATTACATGGATTTTTCTGCAAGTTTTATCTTGTTTTTGAATTATTGACAATTGGATATAAAAGGTAATTAATAGGTATTCTCGAGTAAAATTACATCATTAATTTAGCAGGAAGGATGAAACACGCAATCATTATGGATAATAAAGTCAAGTTCTTACCTTTTCATGCGATCAATGAATTTATGGTAGATGATTATAGACAACTGGTTATTCAATCTGTTTTTGGTCATATTAATAAAATCTCTGAGGAAAAGCAAAGGAAAATTAATGCATTAACGAAGAGGTTTGTGCGCGTGCAGGGTTTTAGAAATAGTGCTTTGGCGCCTTTACCTTTAAAAATAAATGGTTGTATTGATGCATTTAAGAAATCTCCGGAATTCGTAGCTACGCTTTTAGAAGCCTGGAACGAGATCAATTCAGCTCATAGAGAGCGGATTTATGAGTTTCTCGTCAACAAGAACTGGGAACTCTTACCGATCGAAGCTGACAGAAGCCTGTTGCCGGGCTTTATGATTGAATGGCCGAAGGAAAGCTCTTTTGAAGTGCTTATTCAGGAGTTTAGAGAAAAATTTCCTGATATCGTTATAAGTGATGATGATATCAGTTTGCTGACTGTATGGGTTTCAAACCGGTTACCTTACGAGATGGTTGATAATCTCTTTTCAGCAGCGAATGAATAAACGGATTATTCGTTAAATTCGACTTCTAAATCCAAGTTTTGATCAACGAGCTTTTTAGAATCCAGGTTGATTTCTCCGAAAAGCTCGTTTTGTTTTGCTTCAATGATGTGCCTTTTAACCAATTCCAATAAAGCAAGAAAAGTTACCACCCATTCCACCCTGGAATTTTTTTGAGTCAGGAGATTTTTAAATGTAGTTTGTTTGACGACCCTTAAGTGATCCAAAATGGTCGATATCCGTTCTTTTATTGTTATCCGGGGTAAATTTATGACGGTATCCAGGTCTTGAAGTGGAATTTCGTTACTAAAAATTTCTCTGGCAACCCTTACCAGATCATCCAGTGTAATATCTGTTAAGTCCAATTTGGGTTGAAAGTTGATTTTAGGTGGGGGTGCCATGCGCAGATAAGTTCTTAATCCTTCTTCTTCTCTTTCCATTAACAATTTTGAAATCTCTTTAAAACGTTTGTAAACGATTAATTGTTGAGCTAAGGCTTCACCCGAATCTACTTCTTCATCTCCAAAAAATTCAATCACAGGTTTGGGCAATAATGCCTGCGATTTAATATGAATTAATCGTGATGCAATCACAAGAAAAGATGATACTTCTAAGGGGTTTTCAATTTCAACCTGAGAAAGATAAGCCAGATATTGATCTGTGACTTTTGCTAGAGCTAATTTGGTAATATCTAGCTCTGCTTTTTCAATTAATTCCAGCAGTAAATCTAAAGGACCCTGGTAAAGATCCGTTTCAATTCGATAAACTTGGTTATAATTAGAACCTGTCTGTGGTACCACGACAGCAATTATAGCAGAATCTTCAATCAAGACCGGAAAAAAATTATGGAAGCAAAAAATTTAACCCACATTGACTCAGCCGGAAAAGCCACAATGGTGGATGTTGGTGAAAAACCTATCAGTCATCGAATTGCCAGGGCAAAAGGTCAGATTATCTTGAAGTTGGCAACACTTGAATTAATTAAGAAAGGTTTGACAAAAAAAGGCGATGTTCTGACAGTTGCGAAAATTGCAGGTATCCAGGCAGCCAAAAAAACTTCCGATTTAATCCCTCTTTGCCATCCTTTGATATTAAACAAAATTGATGTTGATCTAAAATTGGACGATGATTTGCCTGGTATCCAGATAGAAGCAATGGCTATTACAGATGGAAAAACAGGTGTTGAAATGGAAGCCTTGACTGCGGTTTCTGTTGCCGCTTTGACAATTTATGATATGGTCAAAGCTGTTGAAAAATCAGCAATTATTGGAAATATTCGCCTGGTAGAAAAACGAGGGGGATTGAGCGGAGATGTAATCCGTGAGTGATAATCAAAAATCGAAAACAGACACGATAAATTTAAAAATTCTTTTCTTTGCAAAGTTAAAGGAGATTGTTGGGGCTCCTCATATCTTGTTAGAAATGGAACAAGGCTCAAAAGTAAAGGATTTAAAAAAAATATTAATCTCTCAGTACCCTGGAATTGAGGATTACCAAACGGCTTTACTGGTATCGATCAATCAGAATTTTTCTTTTGACGAGGATTTATTAAATAATCAGGATGAAATCGCTTTTTTCCCTCCAGTGAGCGGTGGCCAGACAGATGAAAATGATATTTTTGAAATAACCTACGATGAACTTGAATTCAATGCTTTGATTACTAAAGCAATTCTTAACCAAACTGGAGCGATTGTGATGTTTACCGGTGTGATTCGCGGAGAAACTGCCCAGGCAGATCATCCAGTTACCACCGGCTTAGAATATGAAGCTTATATTCCAATGGCGGAAGCGAAAATGAGGCAGGTAGGGGCAGAAATTCGGCAACAGTGGCCATCCATTCAGAAGATCTTTATTATTCAGAGAATAGGGTATATGGACGCGATGACCCCTACAGTGATTGTTTTGTGTACAGCAGCGCATCGAAATACTGGAGTTTTTGAGGCAGCAAAATATGGTATTGATCGGATTAAAGAGATTGTACCAATCTGGAAAAAAGAAATTGGCCCGGATGATAATACCTGGATTGAAGGGGATTATCTCCCCAAGCATGGTGATTAATGATCCCTGGTATTGATTGGTAAATTGAAGACCTTTATAATTAGAAAAAAGAAAATGAACTTATGGGGCGTAAGCCACTTGATATACAAAGATGAGGTGGCTTTCGCATCAAAAGTTCTTGGGAGAAAAGGATGAATGCTGACAAACGAGCTCCTAAGCTGGAAAGTCCTACAGAACTTGCTGCACGATTGAAGTTAAAAATCACTGATTGGCTGTTGTTGAGCCGGGCTCTAACTCATCGTTCTTATTTAAATGAACATCCTGAAGCCCTGGAAGATAATGAGCGACTTGAATTTCTGGGTGATGCTGTCCTCGATTTTGTCGTTGCTTCCTGGTTGTATCATCGTTTTCCCGAAATGCCGGAAGGAGATCTGACCCGAATGCGGTCAGCGTTGGTACACACTGAACAACTGGCTGAGTTTGCCAAGAAGATCCATCTTGGGAGAGCAATGCGTCTGGGTCGTGGCGAGGCACAGGCTGGCGGAAGATCGCGACCTGCATTGTTGTGTGATACGTTTGAAGCACTTGTGGGGGCGCTTTATTTGGATGGCGGGATCCCGGCTGTTAATGAATTCTTAGAAAATTTATTAGAAGAATCTTCAGAGGATATTTTGCTTAATAATAAAAACGAAGATCCGAAAAGCCTTTTCCAGGAATGGGCTCAATCTCAGGGATATTTTGCACCGTCTTATGTGACAAAAAATTCTTTTGGACCAGATCATTCAAAGATTTTTCAAGTTGAAGTTGTATTAAATGGGGAAGTATTTGGAATAGGCGAAGGGCCAAGCAAACAGGCGGCCGCCAAGGTTGCTGCCCAACAGGCTCTCAGTCGTCTTGGGATGCTCCAAAACCAAAATAATCATACAAAATTATCGGGGGGTTAAATTATTCATGATTTCTCGTTTGAAATCTTTAGAATTACATGGCTATAAAACCTTTGCAATTAAAACGAATTTTGAGTTTCCTGGAAAGATCACCACGATTGTGGGTCCAAATGGTTCTGGAAAATCCAATATCGCGGATGCGATCCGCTGGGTGCTGGGGGAACAATCATATCGTTTACTAAGGGGTAGGAAAACCGAAGATATGATTTTTGCAGGGAGCGAAGGTCGCACCCGGGCAGGAATGGCCTCTGCGACGATTACTTTCAATAATGAGGATGGTTGGTTACCGATCGATTTTTCGGAAGTTTCGGTAACCCGGAGAGCCTATCGAGATGGTCAAAATGATTATTTACTCAATGGGCAAAAAATACGGTTACGAGATATCCAGGAACTTTTTGCACAATCAGGGTTAGCAGAAAGAACCTACACATTGATAGGACAAGGGTTAGTTGATTCAGCCTTATCAATTCGCCCGGATGAAAGAAGAAAATTCTTTGAAGAAGCAGCAGGAATTGGGTTATATAGAAGCAGACGTGAAGATTCATTAAACAGATTAGAACAAACTCGCCATAATTTGCAGAGAATTTCAGATATTATTTCAGAACTTGAACCGAGGTTGAAAAGTTTAGAAAAACAATCCAAAAAGTTTTTGGAATATAAAACTTTGCAGGCAGATCTCCAGGCTTTATTAAAAGTCTGGTATGGATATTACTGGAATAAAACACAAAAAGAATTGGCACATGCGAAACAAATATATCAGGAACGTGAATTCAATTTAAATAAAATAAAAAGAAATTATGAAAAAATCGAGAAAGAATTAGGAGAAGTCAGATCCCTGATTTCAACAAAAAGGACCCAACTGAATGAATGGCATGCAGAGTCTTCCAGCCGGCATCTTGAACTTGAAAAAATAATTCGGGATTTAGCTGTCTTAGAAGAACGCCAACGCTCGATCACCACTCAGGAATATAACCAGAACTATGATATCGTTCGTTTGGATGAAGAAATAAAATCCAAAGAGAGTGACTTGCAATTGTTGGAAGTAGAATTTTCGACGTTAAATAAGCAGGTTGATGAAGCAAAAGCGAATCTGGAAGTGGCCCAAAAGCTTCTAAATGAGCGGTTGGCTGAAAGAAGGTTGTTAGAAGACGAATTGCAGAAGCAACGCAGTTTTCTCACTAGCCAGGAATCAAAATCGATTAGCTTAAAAGCAAAACTAGATGAGTTAAATGCGCGAATTGAATCTCAGAAAAATTCTCAGAAAAAGTTGGAACAAGATCGCGAAGAAACTCAAGCTAAATTTCTAGAAAAAGAGAAAAATTATTTATTCGTACAAAAAGCCTTGAACGAAATTGAAAAATTGTTAAACAAGAAAAAAGAAGAAACAAATGAATTTTCAAGGAAAATTCAGGAAATAGATAAAGAACTTCAGCAAAAAAGAAATCTATCCAACAAAATTCAGGCGGATGAGATCAAATTAACTGCTCAGTATGAAGCGATTAAACAAGCTGAAGAAACGCTGGCTGACTTTAATTTAGGTGCGAAAAATATTATGAACGCCAGTCGTAAAGGGGAATTTGCTGGAAAATATTTGCCTCTGTCTGAAACGCTTTTGGTTCCTAAAGATTTAGAAGTGGCACTGGATGCTGCTTTAGGAGAATACCTGGATTCTATTTTACTGTTAGATAAGGCTGATCCATCGATTGTTATTCAATTCTTAACAAAAAATGACCAGGGAAGAGCAATTTTATTACCAGTCAGTTGGTTAAAAGACGAAAAACCCATTAAGAAAATTTTTTTGGAAGGAATGATTGGTTATGCTGATGAGTTGATTAAATTCGATGAAGCAATTAAACCTGTGTTTCAAAGCTTACTGGGGAATACCATCATTTTTGACACGGCTGATAACGCCATGAAGGCCAGAGAGCATCTTTCTCCAGGTTCGCGGATTGTCACTATGAAGGGGGAAATTTTTCAGGGCAATGGTGTAATTCATGCTGGTAAAAAAACTAAATCAGCAAAAATTTCACAACCTCGTCAAAAACAAGAACTAAAAGAAATGATTGCTGAAAGCCAGAAGCTAATTTCAACTTTTCAAAGTGAAATCCTGGAATTGGAGAACCAGCATGAAGTCTTAAAACGAGATTTTGAGAAATTAATCAACGAAGAGGCCCAATTAAAGACTGAATTTCAACAAAAACAAAATTTGTTAAACCAGAATTTCTTGGATTTTGAAAAATTAAAACAAAGAAAACAATGGTTAGATAATCAATTTTCGGTGATCGATCAACAAATTTTCGATAGTGGTTCAACTAGAGATAAAACCAGAGAAAATCTTCAAGAAGTTAATCAACAAATTGAACAAAATAAAAAATTAGTTGATGAAACCAGAAAAAAATTAAATGAGTTGCCGATCGATGAATATCAATCCTCTGTTGGCTATTGGAACACAAATCTGGCTGTAGTTGAAAGAGCCTCCAAAGAGTCACAAAAAAGGCTACAGGAAAATAAGCTGAATCTTGACCAGAATAAGCAAAGAGTTAATACCCTGCAAAGAAGAATAGAAGATCATAAAAATTCATTGCTGGAAATTGAAGATCAAAAAGCTCAAAATCGAGCTCAAGAAGAGGAGTTACAAAAGAAATTAGAAGAAATCCGAGAAAAAACTCTGCCAGTTGATAATGAATTAAAAATTTTTGAAAAATCTTACGAAAAATTGCAGGAAGAATTAACCGATGCACAGCAAACTGTCTCAACTGCTGAAAGATATGTTGCTCAAGGGCAATTGGATTACTCCCGAAATAAAGATACTCTTGAAAATTTAAGAAGAAGAATTGAAGAAGACTTTGGGCTTGTTTCATTTGAATATTCAGAATCAATTTCCGGCCCTACTCCTTTGCCATTTGATGGTCTGGTTGAACAATTACCCATTGTTTCCGAGATTGAACCCAATTTGGAAGAAAATATCAACCGTCAAAGAGCTCAAATGCGAAGGATTGGCCCTATCAATCCGGAAGCTGAGGAAGAATATTTATCCGTGAAAGAACGGTTTGAATTTTTATCCGCACAGGTCGAAGATTTGAAAAAAGCAGACCAGGATCTACGCCAGGTAATTTCTGAACTAGATGAATTAATGCAGCAGGAATTTCGAAAAACTTTTGACGCAGTCGCCGAGGAATTTAAAGAACTATTTAAAAGATTGTTTGGGGGAGGGTCAGCGAAATTATACCTTACTGATGAAGAAAATTTTCATAATACTGGGATTGAAATAGAAGCTCGGCTGCCCGGCAGAAGAGAACAAGGTCTTTCTTTACTTTCCGGGGGAGAACGCAGCTTAACCGCGGTTGCGCTGATCTTTTCTCTTTTACGAGTATCACCTACGCCCTTTTGTGTTCTGGATGAAGTAGACGCAGCTTTAGATGAAGCAAATGTTGGCCGGTTTTGTGATTTGTTAAAAGAATTGAGTGAAACAATTCAATTTATTGTGATTACACATAATCGAAATACGGTTCAGGCTGCTGATATTATCTATGGCGTAACAATGGGAAGAGATTCTTCATCCCAGGTAATTTCACTGAGATTAGACGAAGTAAGCGACGAATTGGTGAAATAAAAAAATCAGGCTTAGCCCGATTTTTTTATTGATAATCTCCAAATGCCGGAGTGTTCGGAACGATTTTGGTCCAAACATCGTCAAACTGCTCGATTTTGTGTTTCTCTTTTTCGGTAGTTAACCAATCATTGAAAACTTTTTGTTTGTTCTGGTCTAATTGATTAATATCCAAGGGACGTATTTCTTTTCCTAATAATTGAATGATGTGATAACCAAAAGATGTTTTGACTGGTTTGCTGATTTCGCCTACCTGTAAAGCGTAAGCGGCTTCTTCGAACTCCAGAACCATTTTGTTATGCCCAAACCAACCAAGATCGCCACCACTATCTTTATTGCTGGTATCGGTTGATACTTCTGCAGCGATAACAGACCAGTCTTCTCCCTTTGCTAATCGATTTAGAACTTCTTGCGCTTCTTCTTCGGTTGCTACCAGGATATGCCGTGCCCAAAGTTGCTCTTCCTCGGTGGGAACGTCGGCTGTAATTTTTTCATATACTTTTTGGCTGATCATTTGAGTTCGATATAACTCTTTAATATCTTTTTCAGAGAACCCAATTTCTGCAAACTTAGCGATAAAAGATTTGTAATTTTCCTGAAATAGTTCTGCAGTATATGCTGTTGGAGATGGTGTGATTGTAGGGGAGGGTTCCGATACATTTTCTGTTGGTTGAACTTCTTCAATTGGCGTGGATTCAACTTGTGGTTCAGACTCTTCTGTAACAATAGCTTCAGTGGGAACCGGCTCAGGTGTGGCTGTCACCATCGCATATTGCGTTGGATTTAAGGTAGCTGTGAAAAAAGGCGTGGGAGTATTCTCAGGAGTTGGTGTTCCATTCGGGAAGAAACCAAAATCCTTTTGAATTGCGTTTTGAACATCATCATCAGAAACAACGATACCATTTTCTTTAGCATATAATTCAATGACTTTGGAATTAATCATGTTGGTTATTACAGTAGCGCCAATTGTTTCTGGAACAGCCATTTGAGTTTGAATTTGTTGGATCAGACTATCAAAATATGCTAAATTTGATTGGTCAAATCCGAAAAATTGTTTGTAAGAATCATATTGAAGTGCCTGAGCGTTCAATTGTTGCCGTTCTAATTTAACCATTTTGACAAATTCACTGGATTTGATGCTGATGTTATCCACTTTGGCAACAGGTTTTTGCATTTTCAAAATAGTCTGATCCAAAACGCCAAATAAAACGACAGCAATCACAACAACGAGTATTACCACACTGGCTACAATAAGTACCTGTTGTTTTTGCTGCTCCTTTTTTAATCTGGCAGTATGTTTTTTGGATATTATTTTTGGTTGGGTAGGATGAGACATTAAAATACCTCATTTTGATAAGGGCATGGATGGGTTACTTACACCATGCCCTGTTTTGATTTCTTTTTTTAATCTTCCATAGAAGCGACGAAAGGTAAAAGTGCAACATAACGGGCTTTTTTCACTGCAGCAGCAACCTGCCGTTGATGTTTTGCACAAGTGCCGGTCTGACGACGAGGACGGATTTTTCCATCTTCCATTACATATCGACGCAATAAATCAACATCTTTATAGTTGAGTTTTAATTCTTTGTCAGAGCAAAATTGACAGAATTTTGGTCGAGGAGCAAATCCGCGTCGTGCGGAACCAGGATCCCTTCGAAATTGACTGTTGTCATTGGCCATTTCGGTTTCTCCTAAATTTAATAATTTTCATTGATTTCAAGGTTTGCGTTGGTTAGGTGATTGGGGTATTCTTTTTTATCACCTAAAATCATCATTTCGGATGCAATAATTTCAACACTGGTGTGTTTACAGCCTTCAGTATCCTCCCAACGGCGTGATTGAAGACGGCCTTCAATATAAACTTGTAATCCCTTAAAAAGATATTGCTTACAAATTTCCGCCAGGTTTCCCCAGGCGACAACATTGAACCATTCCGTTTCCAAATGCCGCTCTCCATCAGGAGCATTCCAAGATCGATTACAAGAAATGACAAAAGTTGTGACAGCACGGCCTGAAGGAGTTAACCGCATTTCAGGATCTCGTCCCAAATAACCAATCATCATTACTTTATTCAAACCTCTACTCATAATCAACTCCGGTAAATGTTTCTACCAGAACAATATAAAAAATACTTATTCTACAACAGAGAGCATATGACGTAAAACCGGCTCCAAGAAGCGCATGTTACGTTCTACTTCTTTGGTTGCAGATGGGGCAAGCGAGACATGAAAAATCAAGTAATGACTTTCGCGTAGCTTTTTAATCTGGTAAGCCATCCGGCGATTACCCCAATCAACAGTTTTATCAACTGTTCCGCCATTATCAGTTATCCAACCTGTAATTTTGGATGTAACGTCATTGACTGCGGTTTCATCCAAATCTGGTTGAAGAAGAACCATTAACTCATAATTACGCATTTTATCTTCCTCCTTTCCTCGGGTTTGCTACTGTACTCTCATAAACGAAGAGCCAGAAGCGGAAAGGTGACAACAAAGTTGCCGCCCATATTGGATGCAAGTTTATCATGGTTTTTTATTTTATGGGAGATATTCACGTTAGGTAGTTATAAATTAACAATCGACTTATTAAGAGTTTCAAGAGATGCTTCAGAAAACCATTTATAGAATGAAAGTGTCTCTCGATGGAAAAACTCAATATTTTCCTTGTAAAGATTAGCCATTGCTTTATCTTCAACCCCACCAGGCTTAATTAAATATTGGGTGTCTGGATGTTCTATTAATGTGATCTGCCCGAGAGAATGCAGGTATTTACAAATCGAAATGACCATTGATAATCTCTGCCCGGCAATTGCTGCAATTTGATAAGGAGTAAACAAGCCATTTTTTTTAGAAATCACATGATTTAATAAACCTGCAACGGTTTTTATGATGGTATTGATGGAATGATTCAATGGGTAGTTCTTAAACAAAAAAATTTGTTCTGGTTGAACAATTGTATATATTTTTTGGAAATCCGACAGCGTTGGTGGAATTGTATAAAGTATTAAGTTAGCTGATGGATGTAAATTTGTCCGGTTATACGTCTGATCAAAATTCTTGTTTAATCCTTCCTGAAACCAGAGAAAATCATGGTATTCATAGAGCCAATCGAGATTTTTAGGTGAATTTGTTCGAAAGTCAGTAAAGGTCAGTTCTCTGGTAGATCTTGATAATTCAATCAAGGTTGTTTCCGATGGTTGAACAGCTACAATTTCTACCTGTATGGTTTCCTGCCCCTGATAAACAGTACTGTGTAAATTGTAAGCAACGTCGATTTTACCTTCCGGTATCTGGTCGAATTTTCCCCGCCACCAGACGAATTCCTGAGTGTTGTCGGATTTATCCGAAGCAACAATTTTTAGATGTTCAGATTTTCTTCCAATCTTCCTCAAATTTTCAACCGTTACATTTTTACTGGCGAAAACCAGGGCAGGATTTCCAGCTCCGAAGGGGGATAATTTTTCAATCTCGCGTACAAATTCCAGGTTGATAACATCAAAGTCAATTACCCCATCAATTTGTAATTCTTTTTCTGTGATTTCCGAACCTAAACTATGAAGGACAGTTTTGTTAAAATTGTTTTTAAAATTCTGGTAATTATCAGCACTCATTGACATACCGGCAGCCATGGCATGACCACCAAAATGTCTTAAGTAAGTAGAGGATGCTCGAATTGTTTCGATGATGTTAAGGCTGTCAATTGATCTGGCTGAACCAGAATAACCAGTTTGATCATCGCCAGTTAATAAAATTGTTGGTTTATGAAAAAGTTCAACCAAACGGTTAGCCACAATTCCTAAAACCCCGGCTTCCCATTCGGGATGATGCATGATAATGGAAGGTTCTTCTAAATATTCTTTATTTCTATCGATTCTAGACAGGATGGAATCTGTAATTTGTTCAGTTAATAGTTTTCTGCGTTCGTTGAGGTTTTCAAGTTGAAAAGCAAACACTTTTGCTATTTGCAGATCGTTTGTGGTCAAAAAATTGACAATTTGATTAGCATCTGAAAGTCTTCCCAAGGCGTTTAGCATTGGAGCTAGATAAAACCCAATATGAGTTTCATTAATTTTTGAGCTTCCAAATCTTTTAATTTTGTAAAGTTCTTGTAATCCAATTCGTGTAGGTGATTGTAATAATTCTAAACCCCGTTGTACCAGATAACGGTTATCGCCAGTTAATAATGCCACGTCAGCAATTGTGCCTAAAGCGACCAGATCAAGAAGGTCATTACATTCTCCCGCCTTACCGATTTGCTCAAAAAGAAATTCAATTAATTTATACGCGACCCCAACCCCGGATAATGTCCCAAGAGGGTGGTTGGATGGCAGCCTTTGTGGGTTTACGTTTGCCAACGAAGCAGGGAGAGTATCTGGCAGACTATGATGATCGGTCACCAGAACATCCACACCTTGCTGTTTTGCATATTGAATGGAATTATGTTCGCTGATCCCGGTATCACAGGTAAGTAAGACAGAAATATCTTCTTTAAGAAACTCTTTAAGCGAGTCGATTTTTATTCCATGAGATTCTTTCGCTCGAATGGGGATATAAAAAACAAGATTGGCACCCAACTTCTTCAATCCTTGGTAAAGAAGGGTAGTGGAGGTCTGACCATCTACATCAAAATCTCCCCAAATTCCAATCTTTTCCTTTTTTGAAATTGCTTCTAATAAGCGGTTTGCTGCAATTTCAAGATCTGGGATTTCCTCTCCACCTGTTGGGTGATAAAAGGACCAATTAATAAATTCCTTCGCGGTTTTAGTTGAAGAAATTTGGTTGCGAGCTAAGATTTGTTGAACAAAAGGATTCGAAAAGGAATTTTGGATTTCTTTTGAAACCGGTAATTCTTTTTTCTCAACCCATTTCAGTGTGATCATAATTAAAAAGAAATCTCAGCAATTTGATTCATGTCAATGTCTAAAATTTCTTCAAACAGGAATTCGTCATCCATTTCATCCCATTCGTCAATTAATCCTGGCTTAATTCCTCTTCCACACAAAGACCGATAATTACAAAACTTGCAATAGCGCTGATCTTCAGTTAATGGAAATTCATTTGGCTTTCTACTTTCAATTTCATTTATCAGATTTTGAAAATATTCTTTGTCAAGTTGATATTGTTGTTCAGAATATTGAAATGATTCCGGGGAATCAGGCTGGTTTGTGAACCAATAAATCATTTCAATTTGATAGGGAAGGATTCGCTGCCCATTATTCCAGGCTGCGCCCGCTTCAGTAAGCAACAAGGGATAAAGCCGGGTTTGTGTATGATCTTTCAAAGAATTGCGTTTAGGTTTGTGATGGTTAGTTTTCCAATCGATAATCATAAATTTCTCCCCTGGGATGTAAACTAACAAATCAAAAACTCCAATGAAGCTGGATTGGTTTATTCGCGTCTGGACGATAACTTCTGCTTGATGTTGTAAGGATAAAAGAGGGAATGCAAATTCCAAAAATCGATTCCACCAGGAAAGCACAAGAGGGTTTTCTATTTGATCTTTAATGAGTTGAGGATCAATCTCTAGAAAAAATTGTTGGGCACATAGATGAAAGGTTTTTCCATTCTTTATGAATTCTTCATGCTGTAAAACAGGCTCTGTTATAACTGCCGGCCAGATTTGCTGTAATTGGTATTTCAATTCATAACGGCGCGGACATTCCAAATAATCGTGTAGTTTATTTTGTGAATATTCAATTTTCATTTCTTTGCTCCCAAAAAGCTGATAATGCCAGAAAAGGTAAGGCTGGGTTGGCTCTCTTATGGTCTTTATGGTGAGTATCGCCGGAATTCCAGGTGATAATTAATTCTTTCTTTGCTCGGGTTATTCCGACAAAAAATAATCGAATTCTTTCGGCGGCATAGTCAATTCGTGCCTGTTGGGTGGCGTAACCCAATTCAAGAAATAGATCTTCCACTTTCTCTTTGGCCAACGCTTTAAGTTTGTGGATGCTTTCAGCTTCTAAGTTTACATTCTCTTTGTAAATAGGTTTTTCAGAAATGAAGTAATCTCCAATAGAGGCGGATGGAAAATCGTAATCATTAGCGGATAATAAATAGACCCGGTCCCACTCTAATCCTTTGGCTTTATGATAAGTCGTAACTACCGCTTTCCCCTGATGCAGATCGGGATTAAACCCAGTTTCTTCTTCAGAAAAACCTAACAATTTTCGTTTGTTTTTAGCAATTAAGGTTAATTCACCTGCAAATTCTGGCAGCATCCATTCCGGATGGTTTTTTGAGGATTGTTCCAGCATGAGCGCTAATTTGTGTGCAATTGCCAAATCGGTTGGATCAGCAAATATTTCCTGACTAATCGTAATGACAATTTGATGAATGGGTAGATCAGCAGCCTTAATCCATCTTGAAAGATAATCTCTAAAGGAAATTAATGTAAGAATTACCTCTTTATGTAAATCAAATTTTTTGTTTTGTAGATTTTCTAACCAATCATGATCTGGTTTAGGGAACAGGTAATCTTCCCAATTAACCAAAGATTTAAACAACTTTTTTATTTCTTCCTGATTAGATTTTGATAACTTAAAAAATTTTTTATTAAGCAGATCAAATACACTCAAGATTCGATTTGTTTGATTGGGGTTTTCCAGAAAATTAATGATCGCCGATAAAATGTCGGCTGCATTGCGGGTGGAAAGGCTTGTTTTTAAAATTTCAATATAAGGAATATTCTCTTTTTGCAGCCGCTCGACAATTTTTGCGCCGCGATCATTTCGGGGAACCAATATCGCGATTGTTGACTCAGGGTTTTCAGGCAGCCATTTATGGAGTGATTTCATAACCAAGGTAATTTCTTGATCAGAAGTTTGTGGTTTGTTGTAAAGAACAACTTTTTCAGGACGGTCTTGCGGGTTTGGTTGCGGATCATAAGGTGGGGTTGGTTCAATCAAAGGCAAGGTTAATGAATTCCGAAGCTCCTCTATTGGATGCATCTGATTTGTCCATCTAATTAATTCATTAGCTAATTTGATGATTGAGAAAGTAGAGCGCCCCGAATTCGGCAAAGTTCTGGAGATTACGTCAGTTTGCTGTAAAAATGATTTTAAAAATTCTGGGCTTGCGGTTGTAAATGATTCAAAAATCGCCTGATTAGGGTCCCCAACTCGGACCCAATTTCCATTTTCACCGGATAATGTTTTTAAAATAATTTCCTGAAGGCGGCTGCTATCTTGAGCTTCGTCTTCCAAAATATAAGGCCATTGGCGTCTCAGTCGGGTTAAGTAATCTGTGTCAATTTGTAAAGCCAGGAGTGCCAGCCGTATCAGGTCATCAAAATCGACTGCCGAGCGATAATTCAGAGCCCGCTGGTATTCTTGATAAATTTCTGCCCCCAGGTTCAATAAATCATCGTTAATTTTCAATTTTTTTATTTTCTCTAGAATATCAAACGGCGATAACTGAAGGTCTTTTGCTGTACGGATAAAACTGGTACAAACAGAAGAAAGAGATTTTTGCCAATTAAACAAACTATTTTTTTGATTTACATTGTATTCATTTGATCTTCCCCACCGGTTGGTAATTTCAGGGTTTCTCTTTACCCAACTTTCAACATAACTATCTACAATTTGTTGAGCTTCTCTTTCATCAATTATTTCAAAATCATTACTCAAACCAACTAAGTCGGGTCTTTCTCTGACAATATCGTGAGCCAAACCATGTAAGGTTCTCACACGGTAACCAACCCCGGGCAATAAACCAAAATCTTGCATAAAGCTTGAGATTCTGGATGAAAAATTATTTACAGCGGAATTTACCAGGGTTACAACCAATATTTCTTGATCGTCATCAATTTTTCCTTCATACAATAAATTGGCTGCCAAATAGGATAGAGTCTGGGTTTTTCCACTTCCTGGAACTGCTGAAATGCCCATTTTCCCATGGGTATATTTCAGGATCTCAATTTGTTTCGGCCTGGGCTTAAACATTTGGTCCCCCAGAATGTTGATAAGCTCGCAGGATAGTTTGAGTCGCTTTTAAAAGTGGGCAGGCTTGCTCTTCTCCATTTTCATTATAGCTGGTTGTAAACAGCGATATTTTTCCTGAACAGCGCCTTATCAAACCGCTCACCAATTTGGCAAGGTTTTTTTGATTGTGCTCATACTCGTTTAAGTCTGTCCATTTCATACCGTCCTTCCAGTTTCTTGATAAGACGTAAGGCTGAGTTAAAGGCTGCATTAGCCTTTGCCACCAACCTAGATTCCCAATATCTAGCCAGAATTGATATTTAACCGAGCGATTTTGCATTAAAAATGTATGGGCCGGAGCTAAATAAACTGCATCTTCAGGAGGAGATTCCCAGGTTTGCAAATACAATGCAGAAATCAAACCATTTTCAACCATCTTTATATAATCCATCGCCCAGTTATCCTCCGGTTGCTGGAAATGGAATTTGGTATTGGTTCTGAAATTCTGCATTGATTCGATTAGTTTTCCTGTGATTTCGGCGCCCTCATAATTATGATGAAAACCAAATCCTGGCTGCGATAAAACTTCTCCAAAGAAACTTGCCAGAAAAACATCCATTTCTGTTTTTTTCTGTTGAAAATTTAACAGCCATTTATAAATTTGTTGATATTGAATGACGGCCTGTAAGGTTAGCCTTTCCAGCATCATTGGCTGGAGGTCATCCGCTGGACGAAGAAGAAACTCATCTTTTCTTGAAAGCACTATTCTAGCAAACAAATCAGCTCGAATTGGGTCTAATTCTCCGAGAGCCTGGTGAATAGCTGTTCGGAATTGGTAAATAGAGGGGGTGAAACCCCATTCAGGGAAAGCCAATTTAATCCAGGTGATTAACCCATGGGTAATTGGTTCCTCTCTCAAACTTCTTGAAGGGCGATGAGAAACGATTTTTATATTTTTTTGTTCTAAGCGCTGTTGAATTTGGAAACGTAAGGAATTACTGACAAATGGCGCCAGAATCGCTATTTCTCCAGGATTAATCCCTGTTTGAGTTAGTGCTTCTATGTCCGCAACGATTTTATTAATCATATCCGGATAAAATTTGTTGTGTTGAAAATTGATTTTTTCAATCACCGGTTTTCTTTTTGGGGGCATTTTTTCTCGAAAAATAGCTTTATTGTAAAGAGATATTACTGTCGCTAATTCTTCATCCTGGTTGAATGAAGCTCTTGATTCAAATGAAATATTGCATTGTTGAGCTAACCTTTTTGCACTGATAGGGTCAGCACCCAAAAAAGATCGGTAACCAGCCTCTTGATCGTAAATCACCAAAGCGCCTTTAAAATTCGGTAACCAGTTAAGTATCACATCATGAGTTACCGGCGTGTCCTCTTCACAGTTATCGTATAAAAGAAAGTCATACTGAGAGTAGAGATATTGGCGCACAAGGAATGAAGAATTAATTATTTGGTTAAAAACCTCAAATTGTAAAGAAAAATCTAGTAAATTGAATTGATAACAATAATCTCGAAAGGCGTTTGCACAAGTTTGAGCCTCATCATAGGCGACCAGATGCTTAATTTCCTGATTCCAGGCAGATTTTAGGCGATCAGCAATTTCTTCATGAGGAAATCCAACAACAGCAGATTTGTTGAGGTTGTCCAAAATTTGAGAAAGAATTCTAGGCTTTTCGGCTCTAATAGTAACGAAGTAATTATTTTCAAAATAAGGTTCGCAAATTTTTGCTAAGAAATATTGAGATGATTCAATATTTAGAAATGTTGGTGGGTGTTTCCCGGAAGAAAAAGAAAATTGCGGAGCAATGATTGGCCAAAATAAACGAATGATTTTCTGACTGATGCCACTCATGGTTTGAATAACTGGATGGTTACTGTACCCTTCATCCAAATTGCTCAAAAAATCCTGATAGGTGAGCCCTAATGATTTTTGAGGAACCAGGATGAGAATTCGTTTTCCAGAAATATTCTTTGCAAGCAGCGATTTTAAATATGCTTCCCCTGTAGTGGATTTTCCTGAGCCAGCGAAACCTGAGAGAAAGACTTTTTCTTCACAGGCTTTTTGGGAAATATTCACTTGCTCTTGAGTTAATAACATACCATTTCTCAATTGAAATAACCTATTTAGTGTGATTTTATATCAAATTAGCGATTCGAAGAATTAGGTGATTTTGGTGAAAAAGCTATTTCGTAATAACAATCGTTTTTCTTTTCCTTCCAGTGATGAAGGTATTAACATTTGATATCCAGGATGGTCGCCTTTGCTTAAATAACTTCCGAACTAGTGGAAGCCGAACCAACAGCAAGGCAAATAAAAAAAGAGAGATAGTAATTGCCAAAGAATTAATAAACTTTAAAGCCAGTATATAGTGAAACACCAGTATGATTGCTGCCGGATATACCAATTTGTGAATTGTAATCCATTTTTTCCCTAATTTTTTCATTGACTTTTTTGTGGAAGTAAAAGTGAGAACCAGGATGAAGATGAATCCTAGCAAACCCAAAACCAGGAAAGGTTTTTCCAGTATATCTTTCAGGATTAATTGAAAATTTAATCCGTAATCAAGTATGAAATATGTACTTGCATGCAGAACTGAGTAAAAAGCAGAATAAAGTCCTAATGGTCTTCTGACTTGTGCGAAGGGAGTTAAGCCGAAAATATTGTTTAATGGTGTACAGGTAAGAGAAAAAAGCAGCCAAATAATGGCAATTCTGCCGGTTCTTTGGGTAATCTCCTGGATAGGGTTTGCAGTTAACTGATTTGTAAAACCATCAAAAAATAGAACAAAGAGAGGTACTAAGGAACCAATGTGGACAAACCATTGTAAACGATTGAACTTAAATCGGAACTTGAATAAAATTTTCTGTATTGCCATCATCACTTCAACAAGCATAAACCAGGATCGTTATCAAAGGTAGATCTTTGTAAGAGGTCTGCTTTGAGTGTTCTTTTCTGAATTCCAAAGAATGATGAAATCAATATGGGATACCGGCAATGGTGTGAAAAACTGCCCGGGTTAGCAAGGTATCATCCGCAGATCGATGGGAGTTCGGGATTGAAATACCAAGGTTTTTCCCAGCCTGTTCCAGGCGATACCTGCGGTCTGCCCCCATATAATCGGAATAAACCCGCATGACATCAAAGGCTAAAAATTTTGTATCATTCGGAATTTTATTAATTGCTAAAGATTGCAAAATCATGCGAATATCAAACTCAGCGTTATACATGCCAATGTGATTGTCAACCAATAAATTTCTGATTTCTGGCCAAATATCCGCTAAAAAAGGAGAATTTGCTACCATTTGATTGGTAATTTTATTTATCGCGGTTGCTGCTGGAGGGATTGGTTTTTGAGGTCTTATAAAGGATTCAAAAACCACCATCCCGTTGGAATCTACAATGGCGATTTCAATGATTTCATCAGTGTTTTCTAAACCTGTAGTTTCAGTATCCAAATAGACGGGATTTTGTTTAATAATTTTTCTGGCGTAATTAACCACTTGGTTTCTGGGTATCGATTGGTAGTACATTTAAATTTAGGAATCCTTTTGTGATCTATGGAATAAGCCAATATGAAATTTCTAACAATTCAACTGTAAAATTCGGTGTATTCACACCAGCGATAAAAGGGCCAAAAAATCCCGGGGACGAAAAATTTTCATCTTCCAATTTCGTAATAAGGCCATTATTCACATAAAGACTGTAATGATTACCCGATTTTAAGATACCTAACATATTAGTTTGATCAGATCCTGAATGGATGTTAGAGTCATTGGCCCAACTTTGTAGGTTGCTGAGTGTACCATCTGACCATTTTTGGAAAGCATAACGACCATCACAAGTTACGCCGAAATACAGTCCGTTCCCACTCTCATAATCAGGTGCCTGAACAACCAGTCCATATTGATCGCTGCCGCTACAGCCGGAAGTTTGGAAATTTGCCTGGAGATAGTAATTGTTTGGTTTTTGACTGGTAAGTCGCCACCCTCGCCAGCCTGACGCCGTAATGCTCGTCATAACAAATGAATTTCCTGAAACCACAATCTTCGTTTGTCCATCATCATACCCGGCAGAAGTGATTCCAAAGCGAGTTCCATCTGCAAAAGTATCTATCCAGGTTGGTGAACCTGTTGGGATATCGAGTGTAATCGGACTGGGAGATAAAGAAGGCTGAGGAGTTGGAATTTCAGTATCTGTTGGCTTTGGAGTTTCTGTTGAGGGTAAGATGGTTATTGTTGGTATTTCAATTTCTGTAATTGGGGTATTTATCTCAATAGCTGGAGTATTTGTCAGGAGAGCTGCTACTTGTGAGGCTACCAGATCAGGGGTTGGGAGCGTTGAATTAGGGAGATTGCACCCTGTCAGGCAGGTGAATAGTATAAATGAAAGGATCCCTGCAAGTTTATTCAACATTTTATTCTCCAAGAGTTGAAAGTTTTGCGATAATTATAGTCTAGTATTGATTTGTAAGTTCTTTAAGTATAATGAAATTTATCCTGATAAGAGGATATCGCAGATTTTTCCATAACAAAATTGGTAAATTATAATTAACGTAATACATGAAAACAGCAATTGTTCAATTAGATAAATTTGATAATGTAATCTCAATACAAGAAAAATTGGTCTGGAGTAAAACTCAGCGAATTTTATTGGTTTGGCCAAATAAAGGAACAATTCAATTAAAACCTTTAGAAATTATCTTGATTCTTCGATATGCAGAAGATTTAGGAGCCCAGGTTGCGGTGGTATGTGATGATTTAGTGCTCATTAAACAAATGAAGGAATTGGGAATATCGGTCTTTTCAAGTATTCCTGAATCTCAAAAAAAGCCCTGGAGAAAACCAAAAATTAAAAAACGATCAAAGTTCCAGAGTGCGCATAAAATAGAAGATTTGTCAGATTATTTAAATTTACAAAAATCCCAAAGAAAAAGCGAATTGCCTAAAGGGTTACGCTGGTTCTTGTTCTCTATAGGGATCGTTTCAGTTTTTCTGGTCGTTTTACTTTTTATTCCCAGTGCTGAGGTTATTGTTTATCCGAAAACTCAAAATCAGCATATGAATTTTAATTTTCAAGCTGAACCGATGATTAAGGTCACTGATAATTTAGGTTCCATTCCAGTGCATCTTTATAAAACTGTTATTGAGCAACAACTGGAAGGAGAGAGCACTGGAATTATCAGAATTCCTGATAAGTCTGCTACCGGCGAAGTCGTTTTTCAAAATTTATCCGACAAAATGATCGAAATCCCAAAAGGAACAATCGTCCAAACTTTGGACACTCCTCCGATAATTTTTCAAACCACAAAAAAAGTGGAGCTAGAACCGGGAGTTACCTCTCAGGTTAGCGTTCCAATCGAATGCTTACTTGGAGGATCGATTGGTAACATTCCTGAAGGAAAAATTGTCTCAATTGAAAATAACTTTGGGGGTAATTTAACTGTTATTAACAATAAACCCACTGTTGGTGGAATTGACATCAAGACTTTTTCTCCCAGTGAAACAGATTACAAAAATTTAAGACAGAAATTATTAGATAATTTGAAAGAAATAGCAATAGAAGAAATTCAACAATATAATTCTCAAGCAGTTTTAATTCCGATTGAAGGGATTAAAATCATTGAAATACAGGATGAAGAAAAAACTCCGGAAATCGGTAGCCCTGGTGAGCGGTTTGTCTTAAGAATGAAAGTTGAAATTTCAGCCTGGATAATATCTCAAGATGACATTGAAAATTCAATCAATCTGAGAATGGATAGAATAATTCCAGATAATTTTTCCGCTGATTACAATTCGATTACATTTTCAATTGATAATAATTCAATTGTTTTTCAAGATAATTCACTGAAATGGGACTGTTATGCCACCCGGGAGATCCATCCGAACGTAAATAAAAACACAATTATTCAAAGTATACTAGGGAAAAAAATGGATACTGCACTCGAAATTCTCAACCAACAAGTGCCGCAAAGTAAAGAAAGTTGGGTTGAAATAAAACCAAAATTTTGGAAGATGATCCCATTCCTGCCATTTCAAATAAATTTGATTGTTGATAACGCATGAAAAGAGTCCTTGCTATTGATCCTGGTGATCAAAGAATTGGAATTGCAATTAGTGACCTAACCAGAACGATTGCTAATCCTTTTGGGATTATTAATCATATTCAAAGAGAAAAGGATGCGGAAGAAATTCTGCGGGTTTCACTGGAAAATAATGTTGATACCATTGTAATTGGACAAGCTTTATTTTCTGATGGAACTCCCAACCCTTCTGGAAGAAAAGCAGCCCGGCTTGCCGCTGCTCTGAATCAGATTACAAACATTCCAGTTATCCTGTGGGATGAATTCGAAAGTACTCAATTAGCGAGAAAAACCAGGAAAGAAATGGGTGTCGGGAAGAAAAAATTACGATCACACATGGATGACCTGGCTGCAACAATCATTTTGCAAAGTTTTTTGGATTCTCAAAATAATGATTTACACATTTCCGACTCACAAAAGGGAAGAGAGCATGAAGAATAAGAGAAATAAATTACAGAGCTGTCTGGGGATTTTATTCATTTTTTTTTCTTTAAGCTTGTTGATTGGTTTATTTTGGTTATTTCAATGGGTTAGAACGGATGTAAGAATCAATTATGGACAACCGGCAACGAACTTGAATCTATATAAAAAAATAATTCTTTCGACTAAATTGTATTTCTCCGGAAATGAACTTCTATTTGACCACAATGATTTACCAGAAGGTTATTATTTTGAGATTCTTCCTGGCGAGTCAGTCGGACAAATTTCTTATCGTCTAAAAATGAATCATTTAATCAATGATGCACAACTATTCAATGATTATCTGGTATACCGGGGGTTTGACCGTAAGGTTCAATCTGGTTATTTTCTGATCGAACCTGAAATGACCGGCATCGAAATTGCAGAAAAAATAATCAATCCTATTCCAGATAAAGTGAGAATGGTTATTCTTCCGGGATGGAGACTGGAAGAAATCGCTGCCATTTTACCAAGATCAGGATTAGATATCAACTCTGAAGAATTTACTTACACCGCCAGTAACCCGTCTGGTGAATGGTTACCAGCGAATTTTCAGGGATTAAACTCACTGGAAGGATTTCTCTTTCCGGGAGAATATGTTCTCAATCGTAATATTTCAACCGAAGAGTTTCTGTTAACCTTGGTGAATGAATTTAGTAAAAATGTTACCGGTGATATACTCCAGTCTTTTTATGAACAGGGTTTATCAGTTCAACAGGCTATTATCCTGGCATCATTGGTTGAGCGTGAAGCTGTAAATACTGCGGAAATGCCATTGATTGCATCGGTATTTTTAAATCGGTATTCAATCGGGATGAAACTGGATAGTGATCCCACGGTCCAATATGCTGTAGGCTACAATGTTAATCAAGCTACCTGGTGGACTAATCCTTTAAGCCGTGCGGATTTGCAGACTGATTCACCTTTCAACACTTATTTATACACGGGCTTACCTCCTCACCCAATCTGTAACCCCAGCCTAAACGCAATCAAAGGAGTTGCTTTTCCTGAAGAAACGTCGTATTTTTATTTTCGAGCCAAGTGTGATGGATCAGGAAATCACAATTTTTCTGAAACTTATGAGGAACACCTGAATAAAGCGTGTCCGTAAGGAATAGTTATGGAAATTTTAGGATTAGATATTGGTGGCTCCGGGATAAAAGGAGCTTTGGTGGATACAGATACCGGTAACCTGCTAACGGAAAGGCATCGAATTAATACACCGGAAGGAGCTGAACCGGAAGATGTTGCTCAAACTGTCAATCAAATTTGTCAGTTTTTTGAGTACATTGGTCCGGTTGGGGTTGGTTTTCCTGCGATCGTTCAACATGGGATTGTCCTATCAACTGCTAATATTTCAAAAAACTGGATGGGTTTGAATATTAATGCTCTTTTATCCCAAAGGACGGGTAACCCAATTTTCAGTGTAAACGATGCTGATGCTGCCGGGATTGCTGAGATGACTTTTGGAGTAGGTCAGGAATATCAAAAGGGGGTTGTTATTTTATTGACTATTGGAACAGGAATTGGTTCTGCTATTTTTTCTGATGGTGTTTTGGTGCCAAACACTGAATTTGGTCATTTAAAAATCAGGGGGAAGGATGCTGAACATCGGGCTTCAGATGCCATGAGACAATCAGAAGATCTATCCTGGAAAAAATGGGGACGGCGGTTCGATGAATTTTTATTAGAACTCGAAAAATTATTTTCACCGGATTTGTTTGTTCTGGGTGGTGGCATCAGTAAAAAATTTGAAAAGTTTTCTAAATATTTTTCTGTTCAAACCAGAACAATACCCGCTTATTTATTGAATCAAGCGGGCATTGTTGGGGCAGCGTTATTTGCCTCTAATCAAACAAAAAACTAGGATAAAATTCCGCCTTCTGTGAATTTTCGTAAATCACTAAAAATGTGATTGATATCCGCTTCTAAAAGAGGCTGATTGGTATTTTTATTTATCAGTAAACCCGATTTTACCTTTTCCAATGCCAGCTCACGGATAGAGATATTTTTAGCATTCGATTCTTTCACCAATTCAGCGCCAACCTGATATCCGATTAAAGGGTTCAATGCCGTCACCAGAATAGAATTCTTTTCCAACCAACCCTGCGCTTTTTCAACATTAGCCTTGATTCCAATGACACATTTGGTCGTAAAAGCAGAAATACTCCCGATCATGACCTGCATCATTTCAAATAAATTGTGGGCAATAATGGGCATCATCACATTTAATTCAAGTTGACCGGCCTGAGCCGCCAGGCTAACTGTTGTATCATTGCCAATAACATGATACATCGCCATATTCAACATTTCTGCTAAAACGGGGTTGACCTTACCGGGCATGATGCTTGAACCTGGTTGAACGGCGGGTAAACGAATCTCATCCAATCCTGTTGCTGGGCCTGAAGATAATAATCTGAAATCGTTGGCGATCCGGGTTAAAGTTAATGCCAATGTGCGCAAGGAGGACGAAAAATCGACCATATCCGCCATTGATTGCATGGATTCGAATAAATTATCAGAAGTGGTAAGTTCGAGCCCGGTAATTCGTTTTAATTCAGCTACCATACGTGCATGATATTCATGATGTGCATTTAAACCTGATCCTGTCGCTGTTCCGCCAATGCCTAAACGCCGAAGCCCTTGAGCGGAGCGTAAAATTCTTTCCCTGTCTCGATCAACCGCTCGGGCATAGGCACCGAATTCTTGACCTAAACGAACCGGGACGGCATCTTGCAGATGAGTTCTTCCTGATTTGACGATTCCGTCAAGTTCCAGAGACTTTGTTTGAAGCGCATTGACTAATGCCTGAATTGTATTAAGAAGTTCTTCTAACCTCCACAAGCACCCTAAGCGAATAGCGGTTGGGATCGTATCATTGGTAGATTGACCCATATTAACATGATCATTGGGGTTAATTAAATATTGGCCTAAACTTCCTCCAAGCAATTCGGTTGCCCGGTTTGCAATCACCTCATTGGTGTTCATGTTGTGGCTTGTTCCTGCTCCAGCCTGAAATGGATCAACCACAAATTCCTTGTTCCATTTCCCACTCATAACTTCATTCCCGGACTGGATGATCGCATTTGAAAATTCACTTGACAACAGACCCAGATCCAGGTGAACTTTGGCGGCTGCTGTTTTTATGGCTGCCATTGACCAAATAAAAGCCGAATAAGGTTTCATGCCTGAAATTGGGAAGTTGTTTACCGCTCTCTGCGTCTGAACCCCATAATAGGCTGTTTTTGGCACCTGCAATGGACCTAAAGAATCTTTTTCAGTTCTGAATTCTTCCATTTTCCTGTCCTTTTCTGCGATAATAAAAAAAGAGGAAGTCAGCCGACTTCCTCTTCAAGGTGTAATAATTGGTTATAAAGCAGTGCTATACCCGGGACCATCGGTAAAGTATTTGGCATTTACCTCAATGTCCGGCATCAAATCAACTTCTTCGCCTGCTTCAAGCGTTTTTGTTCCTTCAAGATGAACATCATCACCATTGTGATCGGTTCCATCGTAAACTTCAGCAAAACCAGGAGTTCCAACCGGCATGGACTGTCTTTCTCCACCTTTTGCAACGTAAGGATTAGGAATCTCATCTTCCGGGAAAATTGCTTCGAATGGGCATTCCGGAACACAGGCGCCACAATCAATGCAGGTATCTGGATCGATATAGAACAATGGGTACTCGTCTACAGGTTGTCCTGGAACAATACACTCTACCGGGCAAACAGTTGCGCAACTGCCGTCACGAAGACATAAACTTGTTATTACATGGGTCATTAGATCCTCCTAAACTAACTCTAATTTTTTTAATTCGGTAAATTATTAGCGATTGGAAATCACATTACTAATTAGTTTTGATAAATATGATAATATTTGGCAGGTCTTTTACATGATCCATTTTATTCAGCAACGTTATTTTGTCAAGTGATGAAGATAATAAGATTATGATTAATTCCAGGTTTTATTCAGTAGTTAGTTTGTTTTTTGGGATCTTGGCTGTCTCTACAGCCTCTATTTTTATCCGATTTGCTCAATCAGAAGCGCCTTCACTGGTTATAGCAACGATTCGGCTATTGGTGGCTTCTCTTTTGACTGCACCTTTAGCAATAATACAGTATAGGAACCAACTTTTTAATTTTTCAAAAAAAGAAATTGGGTTGTTAATTCTCTCGGGTTTCTTTTTGGCTATTCATTTTTCTGCCTGGATCACATCGCTTGAATTTACCAGCGTTACAAGCTCCGTGGTATTGGTAACAACAACACCATTGTGGGTGGCTATTTTCTCACCAATCTTTCTTAAAGAAAAAAATCAATCCGGAATCTGGTATGGGTTAATCCTTTCGCTGGTTGGCAGTAGCCTGGTTGCCCTCAGCAATCAATGTGGGATTTCTGAGACCGGTTTGCTTGTCTGCCAAAGGGAAATCATGTCATTCGATAAATTTTCATTGATTGGAAATCTTTTAGCTTTACTGGGTGCGTGGATGGCTGCTGGATATTTAATGGTTGGCAGGCGAGTTAGAAGTTCAACACCATTGATATTATATATTTTTTACGTATATTTATTTTCTACAATCTTTTTATTATTTTTTACATTCGTCTCTGGCCAATCATTGTGGGGTTATTCTGAAAAAACATATCTATGGATGATCCTATTAGGGATCGTTCCCCAGTTGATAGGTCATTCCATTTTTAATTGGACTTTAGGTCATTTACCGGCTGCATTTGTTTCAATAGCTCTGATAGGAGAACCGGTTGGGACTGTCATTCTGGCTTTCTTTTTTCTTCATGAAAACCCAACAATTCTTGAACTTGGCGGAGGGGTGCTGATCCTGTCAGGAATTGTTTTAGTGTCTCTTCTAAATCAAAAAAAGGAATAACGATTCTTTGTCTCCAAATAATTAAAAATGAAATTACGGACTTAACAAGCGACTATATAAATAGTTTATTTCTTTAATTTTTTGCGCCAATCCAGAATTAATTTGGGAAGATGAAACTCTCCAGCTCCAATTACCGCTTGACTGTCCTGGAAAATTCATTCTTGAATCAGAGCCTAAACTTAGAAAATCCTGTAAAGGAGCAATTGAAATTTTTGCTACCGATGCCCAGACAGCCCGGATGAGGTCCCAGGAGATATTTTCTCCCGATCTTGATAAATATCTTCTGCAGAAATCCTGCTCTTTAACAGGAGCATTTAAATACCACCCTAAAGCGGTGTCGTTATCGTGTGTGCCTGAATACGCAACACAGTTAACTGGATAATTATGCGGAAGAAATGGATCATCGGGATCATTGGTAAACGCAAATTGGAAAATTTTCATACCGGGTAAATTAAATTGGTCTCTGAGTTCATACACATCATTAGAAATTTCCCCTAAATCTTCGGCAATGATTGGTAAGCTCCCTAACTCGGAAAGGATGGTTTCAAAGAATTCAGCGCCAGGACCGGGAACCCATTTCCCGATTTCAGCAGTCTCATTACCGGCAGGGATTTCCCAATAATTGACAAAGCCACGAAAATGATCGAGGCGAATATAATCGAATAATTTTAGGGTTGCTTTAATTCTCTTGATCCACCAGGAATATTTTTGTTTTTTATGAACATCCCAACGATAGAGAGGATTCCCCCAAAGTTGCCCGGTAGCAGAAAAATAATCTGGTGGAACACCTGCTACGACCGTTGGTTTTAGATTTTTGTCGAAGAAAAATAGTTCAGGGTTTGCCCAGGCGTCGGAGGAGTCAAATGAAATAAAAATTGGAATATCCCCAATAATTTTAATACCCAGTTGGTTAGCATATTGTTTCAAGGCTGTCCATTGAGAAAAGAAAAGATACTGGTTAAACATGTGCGCTTCTATTAATTCTGAATGATTGTTTTTAAAACTCTCCAAAGCAGCTTTTTCTCTTTTTCTCAAGTTGTCATCCCAATTATTCCAACTGGAGCCGCCATTTACCTGCTTAATCGCCATAAAAAGACTGTAATCAACCAGCCAGTCCTTTTCCTGTTCAATAAAACTTGAAAATTGACGAGTGATTTTTTTCGGTTTATTCTTACGATAGTTCTGATGAGCTTTCGCAAGTAGATCAAGTTTCCACGGAATAACGGCTCCAAAATCAACTTTCTCAATCGGAAATGAAGGACGATCTTTTAAATCCTCCAGCGACAATAAACCCTCGTCGATTAGCATGGTTGAATTGATCAGATAAGGGTTACCTGCAAATGCAGAGAAACATTGGTAAGGAGAATCGCCATAACCGGTAGGTCCTAATGGCAATAATTGCCATAATTCGCATCCACATTGTGCCAGGAAATTGACCCAGTTGTAGGATTCAGGGCCAATATCCCCAATCCCATCTGGACCTGGCAAACTGCTCGGGTGCAAAAGAATACCGGACATGCGATTAGATTTCATAAGGTAATCTCCTTGTTTGAACAAATTCTCCTGATTTTACTATATTTGTGCCGTAATCACTGGGAATTATGTCGGGCCCGATAATCGCATTTGGTTGAATTGTCCACCTGGGTGGAACAATGGACTCTCTACCAATAACTGTAATTTGGCATTGACCATGAATTTCCCCAATGAGACTATCAGCTCCGATAACAACTTTCTTGTCTAAAATTGCACAGTTTACTTTAGAGTTTTGTTCAACTTTACAATCAGTAAAAAGAATAGATTGAGTAATTTCCACGCCTTTTTCAATATATACTCCAGGTGAGAAAACACAATTCCTGACGATTGCGCCTGATTCAATAACGCAGCCGTCTGAGATCATACTATTTTCAATCACAGCGCCTGTTTTGATTAATGCCGGCGGGCGTTCCTCTGTACGTGTATGAATAACCCATTCAGGATGATAGATATGAAAAGAAGGAGGGTCAGTCAATAGATCCATATGAGCTTGCCAATAGGAATCTAATGTACCCACATCAACCCAGTATCCGTCATAAGGGAACGCAAACACTTTGGATTTATTTTCGATCATGTTTGGAATAATATCTTTACCAAAATCATGATGAGAACCAATCCGAAAATGATCATTCCACAATTCCTCATTGAGAACGTTTTGCTTAAAAATATATACACCCATGTTAGCTGAATTGGATGGTGGATTTTCAGGTTTTTCTAAAAATTCAACAATCCGATAATTTTCATCATAATGCATGATCCCATATCGGGAAGCTTCTTCGATTGGCACAGAGATTGTTGCAATCGTTAGATCTGCATCCATGGCAAGATGAAAGTCGATCATTTTCTTGTAATCCATCGTGTAAATATGGTCGCCGGATAATACTAAAATATGATCTGGGTTTCCGCGTTTAATAAAAGTGAAATTTTGTTGAACTGCATCAGCGGTTCCAACGAACCAATCCGAAGCCAAAGCTTTGTAAGGGGTTAAAATCTTTATCCCCCCGGCTATATCTCGGTTTAGATCCCAAGGTGCGCCTGAACCGATATGCTCGATTAAAGATTGTGGTCGATATTGGGCTAATACCATTACGTCGTTTATCCCTGAATTTACGCAATTAGATAAACAAAAATCAATTACCCGATATTTACCGCCAAAAAAGACAGCAGGTTTTGCTCGTTTTGAAGTAAGTACTTTTAACCTGGTCCCTTCACCGCCGGCTAAAATAACTGCACGCACTTTCATTGGTTACCTCCAATCAATTTTAAGTAAATTTGAGCATATTGAATTGCTGATCTTTCCCACGAAAAATTCGTTTTCATACCATTTTTTTGTAATATATTCCATTTTGCTTTTTGTTCGAATAAATCTAAAGCACGGAGCATAGCCGCTGACATCTCCTCCGGATTTGGATTTTGAAATAAAAAACCATTGTTTCGGCTGTTATCATCGTTTTCAATCACGGTATCCTGTAGGCCACCGGTTGATCTGGCTAAAGGTATGCACCCAAAGCGCATTGCAATCATTTGTGTAAGACCGCAAGGTTCGTAACGAGAAGGGATGAGAATAACATCTCCGCCGGAATACATGCGTTTCGATAGATTTAAGTCAAAGCGTATCACCGCTTTCACTTTTTCTGGCATTTCTACTTCTAAACTGCGGCAAGAAGTTTCAATAATAGGATCCCCCGTACCTAGTAAAATCGCTTGCCAGGGTTTGTTACTAATCATTCGTAAAGCGCTGATGGCAATATCGACGCCTTTTTGTTGATCCATTCTGGTGATCATTATGAAAAGGGGAATATTTTCATTTTTTTCCAACCCAAATTCAATTTGAAGCGCCAGTTTGTTTTTCAATCGATTTTCTAATTGACCACTGGAGTAATTAAAATGAATTGTTTGGTCAGTTTCAGGATCCCATTTTGTTTCATCAATGCCATTCAAAATCCCGGAAAGGGTATCTTCCCTTGAGATAAAATAATCCTGTAAGCCACAACCATAATCAGGAGTAAGGATCTCATTTGAATAATTTGGTGAGACGGTTAAAAGAAAGTCGGCTGAGGATGCTCCAATCGGCAGAGGTAATGATCTTGCCCAATCCGGAAGCATTGTACAATGACATTTTGGCAGGCCGAATTCAGGAAGAATATTGGTTGAATCTGCGCCCATATAAGGAACATTATGCAGTGATAAAACAGATTTTGTTTTTGCAAAAAAGTGATCAGTTATTTTTCTTTGTTTTAAATCATATAAAGCAATGGCAGTATGCCAATCATTGGCATGAATAATATCAACTTGCCAATTAATGTTTTTTATAAACTCCAGCGCTGCTAATGAAAAAAAGATATATTTTTTAGCATCATGAATTGAGTTCGAAGAGTAGACATGTTTATCTGTGAGGATTGAATCGCCTTCAATTAGGTAAACAATAACTCCTTCCACCGTTGTTTGAAAAACACGGGCTGGGATTTTTCCATGACCATGATTGATATAAAAAAAGGAAATTAATTGAATATCATCTAATTTCTGATTGATCAAAGAATGAAAGGGAATTACCAGACGAACATCCACCTCGGAGTTTGAAATTTGATCGGGATGTAAAGCTTTTAATGCTTTTGGTAATGAACCGGCAACATCACCCAGTCCACCAATTTTTATTAATGGAGCGGCTTCTGAAGCTACATACAAAACATTAATAGTTCGTGTGTGTTTCAAGTTAATTCTCCTAATGAGCACCTTCTGCAATAATCTCCAAATAATCCATGGAAATACTAGTTTTCGGTTGTAAACCCAAGAATTCGATTAGTTCAAGAACTAAGGTGGACTTGTATTCGGCGTCTCGTCGGCTCCAAGTACGGCTTTTAATCTCAAGATATTTTCCTAGTTCGGGGATAATAAATGTATCAATATTGATGAAGAATTCTGTACCTTTATAGGAAATAAGATAGCGTATTCTGCCTTTTTCGATTTCCAGGGTATTTTTGGGATTAAAATATTCTTTATAGAATCTCAAGCTTTGTGTCGCTGGTGCGAAGAATCTGGAACGAGATAACATAACTTCCTGTGGAAATTGTTGCTCACGTTCTTTACCGATAAGAGTTAATCGTGATCGAACATTATAGATTTCATTCTGTTCAGAAACAAAGTGATCCTCACGGTATCGTAAATTTCCTTGACTGTCATCCTCAAAGAAGAAATAGGTGTCATATTCGTGATAATGTCTTTTCCTTAGGATGGGCAATTCACTTTTATTGATAAAATCAATAATTTTTGTTACATCATCTATTTCTACTTTCAATTGGACTTCAAAACTTTCCTCTTCATGGGTTCCACCCACCGCAACCAGTTTGGATAATACAGAAGATTCTCTTTGAAAAAGAAAAGAATCAATTTGTAGAGCGTATTCCTGACCTTTTTTCATTAGAATTTCTTCATCAATGGTCAATAATTTTTGATTTCTCATTAACCATTTCCCATTTACCATTACATCCGTGACATCGTTGGCTTTGGCGGCATAAACCACCTGGCTATAAAAACTTTCTTTTAAATGCCTGAACCAAGGAGAATTGTGAACTTTATCAATATCGATCATAATTAAATCAGCTCTTTTACCTGGAATTAGAGAGCCAGTTATTTGGTCTAAATGCAAAGCTTTCGCGCCAATTCGCGTAGCCATGGCGAGGGTTGTTTTAGCCGGCAAAGCGGTTGGGTCCCCGGAAGAACCTTTAGCTAAAAACGTAGTTAAACGGATCTCTTCAAACATATCAAGATCGTTATTAGAAGCTGGACCATCTGTTCCAATCCCAACACTTATCCCACTATCCATCATTTGCTTAACTGGTGAAATTCCAGATGCGAGCTTCAGGTTCGAAGATGGATTATGGGCAACTCCTGCTTTTTTGTTTTGCAATAAACGTATTTCCCCAGGGTCAATATGAACGCAATGAGCAGCAATCACTTTGGCATTGAAAAGATTCAACTTATCCATGTAAGGAATAACTGGCATACCTTCTTCTGAGACCATTGTGTCCACTTCATTTTTAGTTTCCGCCAGGTGGATATGCAAAGGGACATCATAATGCGTAGCAATGTCGACTGACTTTTTGATAATTTCAGGTGTACAGGTATAAGGAGCATGGGGAGCAATAGCAGGCACAATCAGTGGGTGGTTTTTCCACTTCTCGATAAATTTTTTTGAATAGGCAAGCGATTCATCAAAAGATTGGGCATCGGGTGTTGGGAATTTTAAAATGCTCTCAGAACAAACAGCCCGTAAGCCAACTTCCGCTGTAGCTTCTGCAACATCATCTTCAAAGTAATACATGTCGGCAAAACAGGTAATACCAGATCGGATCATCTCAGCGCAGGCTAATTTTGTGCCTAATCTGACAAATTCCGGAGTCACGTATTCTCTTTCCACTGGCATCATATAGCCTAATAACCAGACGTCTAAACGCAGGTCATCAGCCAGACCGCGCAGGAGTGTCATTGGGACGTGTGTGTGGGCATTAATTAATCCGGGCATCAAGATTTTTTCACCCGCGTCTATAACGACTTCAGCAGTAAACTCGCTGAGTATGTCACTCTCAGAGCCAACTGCTTCAATCGTGTCGTCATTAATAGCAATTGCTCCAGGGCTAAACTGCGAAAACTCATCGTCGATCGTTAATATATTGGCGTTCTTGATGATCAGGGATACTTTTTTCATGAACTCCTCCAGTTATGCTTTTTCCAGGAAAATTCTTAGATAATTTAAAGTAGTATTTATTGCCCATAATTCAGACAAATTGTTGTGTCCCCCAAAGAAATATGACTTTTCATCTTTAAAATTTTGGTAATTTAGTTTTAACTGTAATACAGCCTGGTTTTCTTGATCTTCAGATAAATTGGAAAACAATAATAGAAAATTATTATTGTTTTTATCCAAACTCTCATTATTGTTTACTAAAGTGTCCATCGTTACATTATTCGGTAACATGGCTGAATCAATTGTACCGTCAATGGTAAGAAACATATTTAATAAATGGTTATTAAGTTCAGTATTCCAAAAAAATATTTTTTTCTGTTTACGTTTTATTAACTGCGTCACAATCAATGGAAGTGAATCCGAATCATAGCCATAAATATGGCCAGGCAACCTTTTATGGATTATTTCACTAACCTCGGATATCATCATTTTTGCTTCCAACAAGTCTTTTGCCTTGGCTGTGATTCGTATATCAGTTTGAGCTGGATAAGCAACAATGCCAACGGTAGGGTTGGGTAAGGTTTCCAGATCAGCGATTTTCTCATCAATCATTGATTCACCGATTCCGGAGGTGTGAATGACTAATGAGTGAATCACGAAAGGATTATCCAAATTATTTTTGATAATTCCCTTTACCTGGTTTTCAAGCAGATATTCTAATTCGGCTGGAACTCCGGGCAGAGAAATTATTAAACAGTTTTCTGTTTTAAAGTAAAAAGCTGGCGCAGTTCCAACTTTATTTTCAACCGGAACAGCACCTTTGGGTATATAGGCTTGTTTTTTATTATTCTCTGGAGGGATACGCCCTTGTTTTGAGAACCGTTGCGTAATTTGGTCCCACAATTCGGGGAGAAATATTAATTCCGAATCAACAGCTATAGCGATCGCTTGCCTGGTTGGATCATCCACAGTGGGACCTAGACCACCAGTGGTAATTATGAGATTGGCGCGTGAAATACTTTCTCTAACAGCGTTTGCTATTCTTTGCTCGTTATCCCCAATGGTGATTGTTCTATAGAGATCGATTCCCTCTTCTCGCAAAAAAAGTGCAATTTTTCTTGTATTGGTATCAAGAACTTCCCCAAGTAAGAGTTCAGTACCGATTGTAATGATTTCAGCAGATGGCAAGAATCCTCCGAATTATTATTGTTTCTCTTAATTAGTGAAATAAATTTATTAATTAGTTTAGCATGAAAATAATAGATACGCTGGTCAAACATGATAAAATTTTTTTACCTTTATGATTAAAAAAATGAACAAAACTGAACTTGCCGATTGGGGTGAAGCTAAAGCCCGATCATTTCTTGAAAAGAGAAGCGTCCAAATCCTTGCAACAAATTTCCGTTCATCATCTGGGGAAGTGGATATCATTGGGTATGATCAAGATGATCTGGTGTTCTTTGAGGTAAAAACAAGATCTTCAACGAGTTTTGGTTTCCCAGAAGAAGCAGTCAATTCCACCAAGATTCAAAAAATTGAGCTGGTAGCGAATGATTACATGGATCTATTTCAACTTGAAAATGAGAATTGGAGAATTGACACGATTGCAATCATTCGGAATCCGTTCAATGGGAAATTCCAAATTAAGTGGTTTAAGAATGTGGAAGCATAAACTGAAAAAACCAGTAATCTTTGTTGTTGGACCAACAGCCAGCGGAAAAACTGATTTGGCAATCCAGATTGCCAGGCATTTAAAATCGGAAATCATCTCTGCGGATTCAAAGTATTTTTATAAAGGAATGAATATTGGAACAGCAAAACCCAGTGCAAATGATTTGAGCGAAATTGTTCATCATATGATTGATATTGCTGAGCCGGATGAACCGGTTAGTGTGGCTGTTTATAAAAATGAGGTCGAAAAAATTATTGGTACCCTCCATGCCCAGGAAAAAATTCCAATTGTGGTTGGGGGAACCGGGCAATATATACATGCTATTTTGCACAATTGGAAAATGCCAGCTATTGAACCGGACTTGAGGTTAAGAAAAGTCATGGAAGATTATGCTGAATATCATGGAAAGGGAAAGTTGTATGATTTTCTGGTTAAAGTTGACCCTCAAGGAGCCAAACTTATTGATTATCGTAATGTACGCAGAACAATCCGGGCTATTGAAGTCGTTTTAAAAACAGGTCATCGTTTTTCTGAGCAAAGGCTTCAGGAACAGTCACCATACTCCAGAAAAATAATTGGGCTTCATTGGCAAAGAGAAGAATTGTACTCAAGGATTGATCAAAGAATAGCAGAAATGCTTACCCAAGGATTGATTGGTGAGGTAATAACTTTATTATCAAAGGGCTATTCCATTGAAATGCCGGCAATGTCCGCCATTGGATATCGGGAGATTGCCCACTTTGTCCTGGGAGAAACCTCCCTTCAAGAAGCCATCCTATTGATGAAAAGAAACTCAAGACAATATGTACGTAGACAGGCTAATTGGTTTAAAGTGAATGACCCGGATATTAGATGGTTCGATGGCAAGGTTATGAATCTGAAAGAGATTTTGTTATATCTTGACTCGGATGATGGGTGGAGTAGATCTGAAGAATAAAAGGATTTATCAATTTATCTATATCAATTTTCAAATAAAAAGAGGCTGGTTATAGGAACCAACCTCTTATTTTTTGTTTTTTCTTACCCGATTTGTAACTCGGGAACGCCGCTTTTCTTTGGGTTTGGTGCAGGAAAAATTGCTTCAAATTCTTCTTTTGAAAGCGTTTCAACTTCCAATAATTTTGTTGCCACGGCGTCTAATTTGTCGCGATATTCGATCAGTATTTTTTTAGCATTTTGATAGGCATCGTTTACAATCGACCTTACTTCCTGGTCAATTTTCTCCGCAACAGATTCTGAGTAATCACGCTGTTCCGAAATTTCTCTCCCCAGGAATATTAATTCTTCTTTCTGGCCGTATACCATCGGTCCAAGTTTATCACTCATTCCTAAGCGCATCACCATAGTGCGGGCTAATTTGCTAACTCTTTCAATATCATTAGACGCCCCGGAGGTGATATCATCAAAGACAATCTCTTCGGCTGCACGTCCGCCTAAAAGGCCAACCATATCAGCAAATATTTTTTTCTTTGCCATAAGTAAACGGTCTTCTTGTGGTAATGCTAATGTATATCCAGCCGCCATACCTCGAGAGATAATCGATACCTTTTGCACCGGATCGCTGTGGGGGAGAACATGCATGACAACAGCATGTCCAGCTTCGTGATATGCAACAATTCTTTTCTCTTCCTGGCTGATCAGTCTGCTTTTTCGTTCCGGACCAGCAATAACGCGCTCAATAGACTCCTCAAATTCACTTTGCCCGATTAAAGTTTTATTTCTTCGTGCGGCCAGAATGGCTGCTTCATTTACCAGGTTCTCTAAATCTGCTCCGACGAAGCCAGGCGTGGAGCGAGCTATTACGCTCAAATCAACGTTGTTTTCCAATGGTTTTCCACGAATATGGACTTTCAATATCGCTTCTCGGCCGCGAACATCCGGACGATCTAAAACCACCCGGCGGTCAAAACGTCCCGGTCGCAATAAAGCTGGGTCGAGAATATCGGGACGGTTGGTGGCTGCCATAATAATGATGTTGGTATCTGTATCGAAGCCATCCATTTCAACCAACATTTGGTTCAACGTTTGTTCACGTTCATCGTGACTGCCGCCTAAACCGGCGCCGCGTTGACGCCCCACTGCATCGATTTCATCGACAAAAACAATACAAGGTGAATGACGTTTGGCTTGCTCGAACAAATCTCTGACACGACTGGCGCCTACACCCACAAACATTTCTACAAACTCAGAACCTGAAATTGAGAAAAAAGGAACACCTGCTTCTCCAGACACTGCTTTCGCTAATAAGGTTTTTCCAGTTCCGGGAGGGCCGACTAATAATACACCTTTAGGGATGCGTGCTCCCAGAGAAATAAATTTCTGTGGTTCCCGCAAAAACTCGACCACTTCTTTTAGCTCTTCTTTTGCTTCTTCTACACCTGCAACATCCACAAAAGTTACAGTTGGATGGTCGCCGGTAAACATTCTCGCTTTTGACTTTCCAAATGACATCGCTGCGGAATTACTGCCTTGCGCCTGTCGAAAGATATAAAAGAAAGCCCCACCAAGAATTAAAAATGGAAGAATATAACCAAGAGCAGTGATTACTCCAATCCAGGGACTTGGAACTTTGATTATGATTTTAATCTTATCAGGGTTGAGATCACTTTGGGTGACACCCAGATTCAATAATTGCTCAACCAATGTTGCGGTTGATTCTTTTGTTGATAATGCCTCGCGAGCATTCTCCACATACTTTACACGTAATCGATTTTCGTTTTCTTCAATTTCCGAAATTTTGCCCGCTTTAATATCAGCGGCTACCTGATTAATCGTTAGAGTTTCTGTACTACTTCGCTGACTGAAACTATAAAAAGCCATGACGATAATGGCGATGAATAACAGCAAGTAGATTACATACGATTGATTTCTTGAATTCACTAATGCCTCCCAAAAAGGAAACTCCCAGTATTTTTGAAAATTATACCAACCTACTTTGTTATTGGCTAATTTTTCATATAGTTTTTAGCTTTATCTAATGAATTTCTAATAATTAATATAAAAAAATGACAAAAAAGCTGGTTAAATTTAATATCGTACTAAAAAACCTTAAAGATTAATTTATATTTATGATTGAATTTGCTCTATCGTTTTGAATAGTTGGTTAAGATGAATGTGGTCATGTTGTGCGATGAATTTTATTAATTCATAGGTTGGGGTAGGACCAAAAATTGCATGATTATTTTTTTTGTTCCAAAGCTCATCATCAAATTCATTGATTAAATCAATCAAAATTAGTCTGTTTTGGATAAAGCGATCCATTTCAGTAAAGGGGTTGTTTTGGATATATTTTCTTTCTTCTGCCCACTCATCGGTTAGAGCTGCTTCAATAAAGGGGTGGGAGTCATTTTTAATAAGGCGTAATCGCGGGATGTTTACTTCACTGTCCGCATCTGCTACATGAGAGATTATTTCAACGATAGACCATTCGGATGGTTGGGGTCTTTTTGAGTAAAAATCATAGGATCGGTAAGATCTCCGAAGTGAATCAATATTTGCTACAGTTGCCAGCAAAAAAGCTTTCAATGCCTTTTTTGTTGTTTTAAGATCAATCGTAAATGGATTTTGTGTTAACTTACTTATCCATTCGATTACTTGATCAATGGTTCCGGAGGAACTTTTCGGATGGAAAATTACCCCATTATGATCCGGTGGATTTCCGAGAAAAAAAGTAGGGATACCTAAAACTTCAGCCGGGATAATATCCATTTCCCAATCATTTCCAATCATAACCATTTGGTTATCAGGCCAGCCTATCTTTCCAAGTACTTCAGCGTAAAATTCCGGCCTGGGTTTTGTAAAATGGGATTCTTCAAAATTGGTTATATATAGAAATTTTGACAGATCAATTCCTAAATTAGCCCAATTAATCCGATGTTCAATGGCGATTCTTGGGAATAAAGGATTTGTGGCAATAATTATTTTGTGGTTTTCCTTTATTAATTCTTGAATTAAGGTTGCAGCGTGGGAGATTTCACCAGTTAAGGGGGATAATTTTGGAAATTCATGTTGATAAAAAAAGTAAATTTTTTCCGCAAGGAGTTCCTTGGATGCTCCAATTTTTTGGTAGAAATAATGATCAAAACACTCTTCCAACGTTTTTGTTGGGTCAATATTATCGACCATCAAATCTGTCCCTCTAAAAATTAAGGCAGGCAATTCTTTTGGAGGTATATACTCTGAAAGCGAGTTTCCAAGACTTTTTAAATATGCTGGCAAAAATTTCTCCATCGGATTTTCGAGGAGGGTATCATCTAAATCAAATAAAATTATCAATTATTTATCCTCAAGAAAAATATCTGGTAATGGGTGGCATTGCCCACAACCAATATGTGGCTCTTTAACTTTTATTTTATTTTTTATGCAATAAGCTTCGATGTGCATTTGTTTTTTGATCCAAAAATATTTTTTGACTTTTCCAGATAACTGCATATATGAACAAGCATTCGCCTGTAAGATGGACGGAACTGGGCAAGTTTTGCAAAGTTTGTTCGTCCAGTCTCTTTTTGATTTTTGGTCAGTTAAAAGCCGGCAGTCTTCAAAATTTCTCCCTCGGAAATAATCCCCAAAAAAGTAAGGACATTCCTGGCCATAAGGTGTGCGCATTCTTATTGGGTTACACGGGTAACGTATTCACCAGTTCTTGTGTCAACCCGAATAACATCCCCAGTAGAAACAAAATAAGGGGTGAAAACGGATGCACCAGTTTCAACCTCGACCTTTTTGGTCTGACCAGTGGCTGTATCGCCCTTTACTGCGATTTCTGCATATGTAACCTCTAAATCCACAGTTATTGGTAACTCAACATCAATTGCTTTGGAATTATAAAAGGTTATTTTTACTTCCATATTTTCTTTTAGGAAATTCGTTGATTCCCCAAGGGCTTCTGCCTGTAAAGGATATTGATCGAAAGTCTCATTATCCATGAAATAATAAAATTCACCATCATTGTACAAATATTGAGCATTATGGTATTCAAGACGTACATCCTGAATTTGTTGACCAGAGTTGAATGTTTTCTCAATCGTTGCTCCGGTAATCATATTTCTTGCTTTTATGCGAATGGTAGCGTTGCCACGACCGGTTTTGTTATGTCCATAATCCAGCACTTTATATAAATTCCCATCCAATTCAAATGTAACACCTTTTCTAAGTTCATTTACATCAATCATAAAACACCTTTTATCAGAATAAAAAAATAGTGGTTTGATTATAGTCCAGGCATTAAAGGGTGGCAAGGTCAAAAAAGTTGACAGGAAGCTTAGTGACCATAAAATAAAAAATCCGGGTTGTGATGCAACCCGGACTTTGTATTGATTAACTTAATTTCGGTTCGATTAATCCGTACCCCCCATCCCTTCGAAGATACAATATATTAATACTTTCAGTCCTCATGTTATAAAAAACAAAGAAATTTTCATGACCTAACAATTTCATTTGTTCGAGCGCTTCGAGTTCATCCATAGGATCTAAAGAAAAAGTTTTTCGGCGGATAATTTCCGGAACTTCATGTTCTTCAACTTCCGGCAATTCAGCAGCTAACTCCGATAAGGGTGTTCCATCTCCCCGCCCACGATCTCTTTTCCCTTTTAGCCTGGCAATTTGCCGTTGCATTTTTTCAATTGAAGCGTCAATCGCTGCAAAAATATCATCGGACCTTTCTTCCGTTCGTAAAATGTAGCCTTTTCCACGAATTGTGATTTGTGCGACTTGCCGATCAGAAGCACTCCTGGCAGCTTTGGCATAAGTCAAATCAACTCTGGTTTCATCAATATCATTTAAATAGCGATTGAGTTTAGAAACTTTTTTGTTTACATATTCTTCCAATCTTTCGGACATTTTAAGATTTTTAGTAAAGATATCGACTTTGGTTGCCATTTTATTCCTCCTGGAAAAATTTTTAACGCAGAGCAGTGTCTTATAAATGATCACTAAACCCGGTGCGGGTATGGACTGCACGAGCAACGGTAAACGCTACTATATCGTTTGCTCCTGCCTTTTTCAATGCTGATGCACAAGCTTCCAATGTGGCTCCTGTTGTGGATACATCGTCAATAAGTAAGATGTTTTTACCTTTCACCACTTTAGAATCAGCGATAAACGCATCATTTACATTGGTTAAACGCTCGTGTCGATCTAATTTCACCTGGGACTGAGTGTCTTTTACTCGACGCAGCGACTGCTTATTAATTAATAACTTGGTAGACATTGAAAACGGTAATGCAAGCAAAAAAGACTGATTGTAACCACGTTCATGGATCCTTTTTGAGCTTAATGGTACGGGTATTACCATATCAATATCCAGTTTATTTTTATTGTACAGTTCAACCAAATAATTAGCCAGCACTTCGGCTATACCAATATCACGATTGTATTTTAAATTTCGGAGAGCAGATGATAGAGGAGGTTGATAATAGGAAAAAGATCTTATTATCGAGATATTACTGAGACGATTTTTACATTCATCAATATCATGTTTCAGGTAAGAGATTGGCTCTCCACATTTCGGACAAATATTCGAATCAAGCATTTGAACTTGATCAGCACATTTTTTGCAAAATCTTTCTCCAATTGTGTTACAGCCTGCACACCGAGGAGGAAAAATAAAATCAATAATTTTCCAACTATATTTAAAAAAAGGTATGCTAAAAGAAGGGTGATTAACCCAGAATGTCATGATATTCCTTTCTTACTGGAACATTCCGCCTAAAGCGGATTGCATTAATCGCAATGCTGCAGGGGTTAATAGCACAATCATTAATGATGGAAAAATTAGAAGTCCCATTGGAACTAGCATTTTGATTGGGGCTTTGTGCGCCTCTTCCTCAGCTAACTGACGCCTTCGAATTCTCATTTGATCTGCTTGAATACGAAGAACTTTGGATAAAGAAACACCCAATTGCTCGCTTTGAATTACTGCTGCCACAAAACTTGTCATCTCCGGTAAGCCAATCCGGTTAGACATATCTCTTAATGCATCTCTACGCACTTTTCCTAACTGGATTTCCTGAATTACCCGCGCAAAGGCCATGGATAGTTGGCTTTCCCATTTTTCACTGACTTTATGCATAGCCGCATCAAACCCTAAACCGGCTTCAACGCAAATTGTAAGTAAATCGAGAGCATCAGGCATAGCTTTTCGAATTTCTTTTTGTCTTCGATTGATTCTTGATGTCAAAAACATATTTGGAAAATAAAAACCTATAAATCCAAACAAAAGCGAAACCAATAACTTCCTTCCAAAAGGCCATCCTAAAGAACCAATGGATAGGACAAAGAGAATGATTCCCCCAAAAAAGAATAAAGCAATAAATTGGGTAGCTAGAATGATCGTTGGATCGATGTTGGAAGAAACACCAGCCAATTCTAATTTCTTTTCAATCGATGACATGGCATTTTGAGGTGTGAAGCGAATTACGAATTCACCCAATTTTCTGGCAATTGGATAAATTACTCTTTCCTGGAAAGGTAGAGATAATTCCAGTTTTCGCAATTCTACCGGTGCATCATCCAAATTTAATTCTCCCAGGCGCTCATTAAGCAGGCGGCTTTCATCAAAATTTTGGCTTCGCACACCAATAACTGTGAGAACGATTGCAATGATAATGATCGCAACAATTAATATAATTAATATGGTCATAATCGGTCCTCCAGAAATCTCTTAAACTTCAATTTCACCAATTTTGTTCATCACAAAATAACCTGAGATAATCAATAAACCAGCAACAATCAAAGCAGCAATTCCACAAACTCCGCTTTCTGGTTTGAAAAATTGCATAATATATTCTCTATTTAAAAGATACAAAACGCCAATTACGAACAATGGTAATAATGACAAGAAACGACCGGAATACATAACCTGAGTTGTTAATACTCGGATTTCACCTTTAATTCGGATACGCTCCCGAATTGTGTATGAAATTGAATCCAGAATTTCTGCTAAATTACCACCAACTTCGCGTTGAACATTGATAGCAGTGATTGTAAGATCCAGATCGTCACTGGGAATTCTAATCAACAAATTCTCCAACGCTTTTTCCATATTGATCCCTAACTGAATTTCCTGAATTACCCTGCGAAATTCATCTGAAAGAGGGGCAGGTAATTCTTTTGAGACCGCCTCCATCGCTTGCATGGTAGAAAAGCCAGCCCTTAAACCATTTACCATTAGATTTAACATATCTGGTAGTTGTTGGTCAAATTTTATTAACCGTTTCTTTTGTTGGGATTTCACATACATATTAGGCAGGAATAAACCGATTACTGCACCTACTACACCAACGAGCAGGCTTTTTCCACCTACGAACCATAGGACAAATCCTACCAGTACAGAGCTGATTACAATTAAAGAAATGTACTCACCTGGTTTAAATTTCAAGTCTGCTCTAGATAGACTGTTAGAAATTTTGTCTCCAATGGAAGATCGTTCAACTCTACGGTTCAGCCAATCCGTCAAAGGACGAGCTCTTTCTTTTTCTGTGAGTGGTTCCTCGCCTTCCAGATATTTTCCCAACCTGGTTACTTCAACGGCTCGCTTATCGGCAGAAATAGATACAACAATTCCAACGATGAGAAGAATGATTGCAAAGCTACCAACAACTGACAAAATTAATATAGGATTAATTTGGTTAATTATTTGGAGGAAATCCATTGGTACCTGCTTTCAAAAAATTATCTGCGCCTTTCACCAATTCCGAAGATTGAGGGTGAAAGGTGAATTCCGGATTGCTCGATTTTGTCAATAAATTTTGGTCTAAGTCCGGTTGGTCTTAATCTTCCTACGACTTTCCCATTTTCGTAACCAGCCTGTTCAAAAGAAAAGATGTCAGTCATAGAAATGATATCGCCTTCCATTCCTGATACCTCAGTAACATGGGTTACTTTTCTGGTACCGTCACGCATACGAGATTGATGAACGACCAGATCAATAGCAGAAGCTACCTGCTCTCGAATGGCACGGACAGGGAGGTCCATTCCTGCCATTAAAGTCATTGTTTCAAGACGGGCTAATGTATCCCGTGGACTGTTGGAGTGCAAGGTTGTCATTGAACCATCGTGACCGGTGTTCATGGCCTGCAACATATCCAGTGCTGCCTCATCACGAATTTCACCTACGATGATACGATCGGGACGCATTCGGAGGGTATTAATTACTAATTGTCGAATGGTGACTTCGCCCTTTCCTTCAATGTTCTCGGGACGAGATTCTAAGGTGACCACATGGTCTTGCCTTAGCTGAAGTTCTGCTGCGTTTTCAACTGTAATAATTCTTTCATCTGAAGGAATAAACCCGGAAAGAATATTTAACAAAGTTGTTTTTCCTGAACCTGTTCCACCAGAAATAACAATGTTAATTCTGGAACGTACACAAGCGTCCAGGAACTGAACGCCTTCAGGCGTAATGGATCCAAAATTTATCAGGTTCTCTACTGTGATAGGCGTTTTAGCAAATTTTCGGATGGTTAGAACCGGTCCAACCAGTGATAATGGTGGAATGATTGCATTGACACGCGAACCATCGGGTAAACGAGCGTCCACATAAGGGCTTGATTCATCGATACGTCTTCCGAGAGGAGAGACAATTCTTTCGATAATCCTCATCACGTGGTCATTATTTTCAAATGCCATTGGTTCACGAACAATTTTTCCGAATCTTTCGATATAGATATTCTTGGCTCCGTTGACCATGATTTCAGTGATGGTCTCGTCTTCCAGCAAGCGTTGTAATGGACCGAACCCAAGAATTTCTGCCGTAATTTGTTCAAACATTCTGGATCGTTCAGGCCTTGAAAGGATAATGTTTTCCTCATTCAGAATCTGTTCAAAAAGTTCCTGTATCGTTTTTTTAACTTCTGCAGTTTGACTGACATCCATGCTTGGATCCAGAGTACTTAACAGTTTTGTCTGAACCCGATTTTTGAGATCCTGATACGTATTACTGGCGGTTGAAGATAAAGGTGCAGAAACCCGCCTGGTTTGAAGTACTGGATTCCGCAGTACTTCAGTTTCCCCTGATTTTTGTGGGGGGCTACTGGAGTTTTCACTTTGAATTCGTCGTAATATCGACATAGAATTTCCTCAACTTTTTCTGTGACTAAACTGGTTCTTCGCTTAGACTATTAATTCTTTCCTTTACTTTTTCGTTAATGGAGTAAATACTTTTTGAAACCGGAGTATTTTTGTTTTCAATGATTAAAGGAATACCTCGATTAATAGAAGTGATAACAATCCGTTCTTCGAGCGGGATCACTGCATCGACATTAAGTTTAAGACTATCACTAATCCGTTCTGGTGAAATAGCAATTCGTTTGTCATAACGATTAACAACAAATAGAATACGTTTTCGACTAATTCCAGATTGATCAGATAAATTTAAGAATGAATTTACGCTTTTGATTGAAGGAATATCTTGTGTGGCAACCAGGACAATCATCGTGGAAATATCAAGGGCGGCTTGAACAACATCTGTAAGATAAGGAGTAGTATCCACAACAATATAGTCAAAAATCTTTTGCAAATATTCTAAGATTTTCTGGAATTGATAAGAAGAAACCTGGTCGGCATATTCCGGTCTTGGTGGAGCGGCTAAGAATTTTATTTTTGATTGTGGATGAGTGATTAAAACATCATTAACAATTTCAGGGTCCAGTTCGTCTGCTCGCGGAGCAAGATCGAGGATTGAGTTTCTGCCTTGTTTGTTTAGAAATATTGCGATGTCACCATAAAGTAGATTGCCATCCACGATTGCGACCGATTCGGTCTCATTTTGAAGTGAAATAGCGAGATTTGTTGCGATGGTTGTGCATCCAACTCCTCCCTTGGGGCTATAAACAGCAATAATCTTACCAAGCTTGCTTAACCGAATTCCGGTAGCTTCCACGCTTTCCGTTACCAGTTGTGCTTTTTCTTTTTCTTCAAAGGCTAATTTTCCAGCTTGACGAATGGCATTGGTTAATTCATCAATCAAAGGAGGTTTTGATAGAAAATCTCTGGCACCGGCTAGCATGGCACGACGCATGTAGCCTGAGTCATATTGAACAGAAAGAATCACAACTTGAATATGAGGATGTTTTTTCCGAATATTTTCAGTGGCTACCAGACCATCCATATCCGGCATATTGATATCCATTACGATAACTTCAGGCAAGATTTTCCCTGCCATTTCAATTGCTTCTTTTCCAGTTCTGGCTTCACCAATGATCTCAATTTTCGGGTCAAATTGCAACATTCTGCGAATGTTTTCCCGTGTTTCAGTGATATCATCGACGATCAGTACCCGAATTTTATCTGGCTGTGCCATTTTTTCCTCTTAATTCCATTCTAAAAAACTACTACAAAACTATTGTTCATTGGTTGGTGCAAACAAACCAATTCTAGGTTCTATTGCGAATGGAAGTTTCGTAGGTAATGGAATATTTTTCTGATCCATTAAGTATTGTTGTGTCACTGCATCTGTCACAATCGTCTGAGTGTTGTTAGGATTACGAAGAGCCAATGTCAGGTATACATTCGCTTTGCGCATATAAGTTAAAAATACCGCATCCTGTGGAGAAACAACCAATGTTACGATGTCAGGTGCTGGGGGAGGGGGTGGGGCCTGTTCTTCACCAGTTTGAGCAGCCTGAGTTTCATCTGTTGGGGTTGTTTTTTCACCTTCATAGGGGAAATCTCCTACCCGTAAGACCATCGCATCCTGAACAACGTTTTGACAAACCAGACGGGGTCTTTGAGCTTCAGAAGGGACAACATAAACTGGTTCGTTGAGAGTTGGGTCTAATTCTGTTCTTCCCTGTGTCGATTCTTCTCCGCCACTGGCGATAATCACTGTAAGAGATTCTGAGACACTTTCTGCTGAAAGGATTTGCTTGGTAACAGAACCAGTGTAGTTAGGCAATCTTGTTTGATATTCAGGATCAACATCCACCAGTGTCATGCATCCAATAACCATCACATGATCCCCAGCCTGAGGAGCATATGCGATCATCGATTCTCTATCAAAAAGAACTGATAAAGCTGTTTTATCAACCGGGACGTCAAATGCAGCGATAGAACCACTGGTGGCACTATCAAAAATAATTCCAGGTGTCAGTGGGATTCTGGCTTGTAACGGGTAAATTGCCTTTTTTCCTATTACCTCATCTAAATTCGTAAAAAAGGTCCCAGCGACAAGTTCCTTTTTAGGAAATGGGATCATCGTGACTACACTTGAATCAAGGACATCCCCCCGTTCTACAGATTGAGAAGTGATCACAATATCAACCATTTCCTCAATTTGAAGCTGCGGTGATTCACTTACCGATGGTGCAGCAGGTTGTAATAAAGGTCTAAACCTTAAAAACAGAAAAACGCCCACTACGACGACAACAATTAACAATAACGCAATAATAATTAATACTCTTCCGCCTTTACTTCCTCTAGTAGCCATAATTTTTACGTCTCCTTAAATTTGGAATAGGAAAACAAATTTGTTTATATATTATACGGTAATAGATTTCTTTTTGAAAATGTTTTACAGTACCAGTTTATCAAATATTTCCCAACCATACTTATCATTTTAATTACATTTAAAAAATATGCAACTACTTTTTAGTAAAAAAAATTTTTGAAATATGTTTTTAAACGATAAACACAAAAGACCTCGGAAAAGACCTTTTGTGTTTATCCACTTGTTTCTTTAATTTATATTGCGGTAACAATATTACTAAAGATTTTACCGATTGCCGGGCCAAGTAATGCAAGGATTACGATAACAACAACTGCTACTAAAACAAGAATTAATGCATATTCAACAAGACCCTGACCTTTTTCTTTTGGTGCAAATAACATTGGATTTTCCTCCTTTCAATGCAATTTTTTTAATTGTCTATGATTGTTATTATATATTAATTGTATTTTAAATCAAGCTGTAAAAATTACAAATACCTAACAAAATATGTTTTTTTTGTAAATAATTACCATTTGAAATAAAAACCTGTTTATGTTTGTATTAAGTTATAATGAAATAATCAGATTTAGATATTTTGTGAGGAGGTAATATGAGCGACTTGTTTACTAGAATTACTGACGATCAAGATCCTATCAGAAAATTGTTCAGTAAAATTCCAGGCTTTAGTGGGTATGTTGAGCGTGAAAATCGCAGAGCTGCTGATAAAATTTTACGTGATGCAATTGCAGATCGATTTGAAGAACTTTGGAAGCAAATATCCAGTCTCCAAACCGATTTGATCAGTTCAGGCGGACTTGAGTTTATTGATGATTTAGAAAGAGCAGCCATAAAAATCCGCCAATTCATTGATCGTATTCGACATGCTTCCTATGGTTATTCTCCCTTCTTTAATGCTACTAAGATTAATGAAGAAGAATTATCAAAAGTTTACGAATTTGATCTGGCACTTTTAGAGAACGTAGATGTTGTTAGTAAAGCAGTTGATAATGTAGAGATTTCTATTGGAACGGATGGATTGCCAGCAGCAATTCGGAACTTAACAAGTCTTGCCCAACAAACAGTTGATACTTTTAACCGCCGATCTGAAGTTATGATGGGTGGTGTTGATGCTGAAGGAAATTAGATTTTTTAATTTTAAAAATGAAAATGGAGAATGACCATGGCTAGAATTTTTGATGTAGTTGAATATGCCAGTGAAATGAAAGATGAGATAGTGCGCCGGTTTCCAGAAACCGGAGTAGCTGACTTACGTATTGGCTCACAAATTATTGTCAGAGAATCCCAGCGCGTGATATTTTTTCGAGATGGGAAAGCATTGGACCAATTTGGACCAGGCCGACACACAATTATCACGGCCAACATCCCAAAAGTAATTGATTTAATTGGAAAAGCGTTTAACGATAGAACGCCCTTTACTGCAGAAGTTTATTTTGTCTCCATGCGAGAATTTGTCGATCGTAAATGGGGAACACCTCAACCAATTCTTGTTCGAAACCCTGGTATGGGGCTGGGCGTTGCTTTGTTACAGGGTTTTGGAAATTATAGTTTTCAGGTGAGTGATCCACAACAGTTTGTAACCCAAGTTGTAGGAGCAAGCGGTGTTTACCGAATGGGAGATATTGAAGACCGCCTGCGATCCATGCTGCTATCAAAATTACAGGATTTATTAGGCGAGACAGCAGCCGGAAAGAGTGTCGCCGAATTAATCGCATTAACCGAAGAACTTGGAGCAGGTGTACGCGCCAAGGTACAGGATGATTTTGCTGCTTTAGGTTTATTATTGAAATCCTTCTACATTTCTAATCTGAAACCCAGTGAAAAATCGGCAGAAGAGTTGCGAGCAATGGGTATGTTGGATATGCAGACCTACACTCAATTACAGGCAGCAGATGCTTTGCGAGAAGCTGCCCGTAATGAAGGTGGCGGTGCAGGATTAACGGCTGGAATTGGAGCTGGGGTTGGTTTAGGAGGGGTGATCTCACAGTCTTTACAAGGAATGACAGGCACACAGGCATCCTCTGCTCAACCAACCGCACAAGCAGCAACCGGCTCAGATGTCATGACACCTTCTGAAGCAGCTTCCGTCCTAAAAGTATCGGAAGAGGATGTGATTGCGGCGATTAATGCCGGCGATTTAAAAGCTAGAAAAATTGGAAATGCCTACCGGATCAGTAAACAAGCTTTAGATGAATTTCTAAAGGGATAATGGAAAAAAGTAAAAAAACCGGGAAAATCCCGGTTTTTTCCATTTTAAAAGAATGGTTGAAAATAAATATTGAAATTTCATTTATAGGCTACTATAGGGAGTTTTCTTAATGAAACTTCATGAATACCAATCAAAAAAGATTTTAGATCGATATGATGTTCCGATTCCTAAAGGAAGAGCGACAAACATGGCTTCTGAAGCAAAACAAATTGCTGAGGAATTGGGTGGCCGGGTGGTAATAAAAGCTCAAGTATTGGCAGGCGGTAGAGGAATAGCAGGAGGCATCCGCTTAGCTAAAGACCCAAAACATGCAAAAGAATTGGCTACTGAAATTCTTGGAATGGAAATTAAAGGTTTACCAGTCAGAAAAATTTTGGTAGATGAAGTTATTGATATCGATCAGGAAATTTATTTAGGAATTGTTAATGATCGTGCGATTCAACGACCAGTAATAATAGCTTCTGCTGACGGTGGCGTGGATATTGAAAAAATTGCCTGTGAAGATCCAGCAAAAATTTTTAAAATACCGATTGACCCATTGTTAGAATTACAGGAATTCCAAATTCGAGATATTGCCCTGGGTATCGATTTAAAACGAGAATATTGGAAACAATTTATCCAAATCATAAAAGGCTTATATAAAGCATACAGAGATTTTGATGCAACACTGTTTGAGATAAATCCGTTGGTAATAAATAAAGAAAAGAAAATGATTGCTTTGGATGCAAAATTAATTGTCGATGATAATGCCTTGTTTCGTCACCCTGAGTTGATGGAATTAAAAGATCCGGATATTGAAGTACCTGCCGAGAATGAAGCTCAAAAATATGGATTGGCCTATGTTTATTTAGATGGCAATATCGGTTGTCTTGTTAATGGAGCTGGTTTGGCAATGGCAACGATGGATGTTATTACTCAATTTGGCGGAAAACCAGCAAACTTTATGGATGTTGGAGGAGGGGCTGGGGCTCAAAAGGTGGCGACAGCTTTTCGGATAATTTTGTCTGATCCGGATGTGAAAGTAATTCTGGTTAATATTTTTGGAGGGCTAACCCGATGTGATGAAGTAGCCAAAGGTATATTAACTGCTTTGAATGATGTGGAAATTCAAATACCTGTGATTGTTAGGCTGGTCGGAACACATGCAATTGAAGGACGGGAAATACTTGCCCATGCAAAAGTGCAAACCGGATCAACATTGGTGGAAACAGTGAAAAACGCTGTTTTATTAGCGAATGGCAGTAATTCATGAGTATTCTTATTAATAAAAATAGTCGGGTTTTAGTACAGGGAATTACCGGCAATGAAGGAATGTTCCATGCATGGCAAATGTTCCAATATGGGACAAATATTGTTGCAGGGGTTACACCTGGTAAAGGGGGAGAATGGATGTTTGAAGGGAAAATTCCAATTTTTGATTCTGTAAAAATCGCGAAAGAAGCGACCGAAGCGAATGTTTCAGTAATTTTTGTACCAGCTCATTTCGCTGTTGATGCTGTGTTGGAAGCCTCCAACGCTGGGATCGAATTGATTGTTTGTGTAACTGAAGGGGCTCCAATTAAAGATATGATGAAAGTTAGGAGTTATCTAGACCAAAAAGGGACGAAATTAATTGGCCCAAATAGCCCAGGGTTGATTACTCCAGTAGAGGCTAATGTTGGAGTATTTCCAGGAAATATCACGATTCCTGGTAATATCGGTGTAATTTCGAGATCGGGTACGTTAACTTATGAAGTTTTATATGCGATGACTTTAATGGGAATTGGAACGAGTACGTGTGTGGGCATCGGCGGAGATGTTATTAGGGGATTAGGTTTTATTGAATTATTAGAAATGTTTGAGATGGACCCTTTAACAGACCAGATTGTTTTGATTGGTGAAATAGGTGGTAATGAAGAAGAAAAAGCAGCGGAATATATTTCAAGATTTATGACAAAACCTATTATTGCTTACATCGCTGGGCTTTCTGCTCCAATTGGAAAAAGGATGGGGCATGCTGGAGCAATAATTGAGGGCGGATGCGGAACTGCGGAAGAAAAAATCAAGGCATTGCACGAGGCAGGAGTTCAAATTGCCAAACATCCGGAAGAAGTCGCAAAAATTATTAATAGGTAAAAAAAAAAGAGGTTGACCCAAAAGAGAAGGGGTCAGCCTCTTTTTTTAAGGCGCTTTTATTACTTTAAATTTGATTCAATGTATGAAACTGCATCTCCAACTGTTTTGATCTGTCTTGCGCTGTCATCCGGGATTTCTAAATCAAATTTCTCACTGAACCCATCAATTAAGAAAAACTGGTCCATGGAATCTGCTTTTAAATCTTCAATAAATCGTGTGTCTAACTCTACTTCATTCTCATCGACTTTTAGAACGTCTACGATAATTGTTTTCACTTGATCAAAAACTTCACTCATCTAATCCTCCTGTAAATTCCACAGTATTTGTAATTCAAAATTTTAACTTCCATTATTTAATTGTCAAGTAATGAAAAGTTATTTTTATTCTCAATCTGATCATTTCCCTTTAAATGACCTCTGTTATACTAATTACTAACACTTATCAAATGGAAAAGTTATGAAAGATCGAAACATAAAATCCAGAAAAGATGATCATATTCGCATTAATTTAGAAGAGAATGTAAGTTCTTCTTTAATAAATGGTTTGGAAAAATATCGCTTTATTCATTGCGCATTACCTGAAATGGATATCCGAGAAATTAACCTTTCTCAAACCTTGTTTGGCCGCCAAGTATCAGTTCCACTACTGATTTCTTCAATGACTGGTGGAACTGAACAAGCATTTGAAATTAATCAATCACTCGCTCTGGCAGCCGAAAAATTTCGATTAGCCATCGGAGTTGGTTCACAAAGAGCTGGAATTGAAGATAGCTCACTATCAAGGACGTTTAACATGCGTGCGTTTGCGCCGAACGCTTTAATTTTTTCCAATTTAGGTGCTGTACAACTAAATTACGGATATGGACTGGATGAATGTAAACAAGCAGTTGATATGACCCAAGCAGATTGCCTTCTGCTACATCTAAACCCACTCCAGGAAGCTATCCAGCCGGAAGGCGATACCAACTTCAAGGGTTTGTTGCAGAAGATTGAGAAAATTTGCAAAGAATTGGCGGTTCCCGTGATTGTTAAAGAAGTAGGATGGGGAATCTCCGTTGAGATAGCAGAAAAGCTGGTAAATTGTGGGGTAGCCGGTATTGATGTTGCCGGAGCTGGCGGTACTTCGTGGTCGCAAGTTGAGCGTTTTAGGTTAAGTAATCAGCATGATATTCACGTAGCTGATGCTTTTAAAGATTGGGGAATACCAACTACTGAAGCTTTAATCGCTGTAAAAGCACAGATCCCGGAGATCCCAGTATTTGCGAGTGGGGGATTAAAAACGGGAATGGATATAGCAAAAAGCATTGCCCTGGGTGCTGATTTAGCTGGAATGGCATCTGTTTTTCTAAAAGCGGCGACAAATTCTTTAGAACAGCTTTTTAATACGGTACAGGAATTCGAAAAAATATTAAGAATCAGTATGTTTGCGACCGGATCAAAAGATTTGTCAGATTTCAAGAAAGGGAAAATTCAAAGAATTGAGACTGAATATGGTCCTACAGCAGTATCTTGAGTTATTAATTCCTGAAATTAATTCAGGTTTAAAGTCAACTATTCAAAAGGATATTCCAGAAACCTTCTCATTACTGCAAGAAATGATGTTGTATCATTTTGGCTGGTTTGACAAGAACAGACCCCAAGGTTCTCATGGTAAACGTATTCGACCGCTTTTGCTTTTATTAAGTAATATTGTTTGTGGTGGTGATTGGAAAAAAACTTTGCCGGCTGCCATAGCTATTGAACTGATCCATAATTTTTCATTGCTTCATGACGATATCGAGGATCGATCAGATCTCCGTCATGGAAGAAAAACAGCCTGGGTCGTTTACGGTACTTCACAAGCCATTAATGCTGGTGATGCGATGTTTTCTCTGGCTCAGATAAACATGCTGAAAATTGGAGATTCAATAAACAAGATGCTTGGGTTCGAAGCGTTAGCGAAGCTTAACGAAACCTGTTTGGTGTTAACCGGCGGACAAAGTTTGGATATTTCCTTCGAAAATAAAAGGATTATTTCTCTTGAACAATATTTATCGATGATCCAGGGGAAAACGGCTGCGTTAATCTCTGCTTCCTGTGAGATTGGTGCTATCCTAGCTGAAGCTGCTGAGGGAGATATAAAATTATTCAAAAAGTATGGGGAAGCTCTAGGGTTAGCATTTCAGGCATGGGATGACTGGCTGGGTATTTGGGGTAAAGAAGAAATAACCGGTAAATCGAATATGTCAGATTTGTTAACTGGTAAAAAGACTTTGCCGATCTTATACGCATTAGACAAAAAAGGTGATTTCTCTGAAGTCTATCTAAAACAAGGGGTGTCAAAAGAAAATTTTGATCAGTTAGTTTCTTTATTAGAAGCAGAAGGAGCAAAAACATATACCGAAAAATTAGCCAGGAAATATACCAACGAATCTTTATCGGCATTAAACAAAATTGAAAGAAAAAATCAGGATGCCTTTGATGGATTAATTGAATTAACGTCTTTATTAATTCAAAGAAAAGAGTAAAAATCGTTATCCTGAAAAATTTTGAGGTTTAGTTTTCCCAATTTTATCGTAGATGATATAGAGACAAAAAAACAGAACAACCCAGGCTATCACCTGAAGGATGTTAATACCCTGAAATAAATTTTGCGGATTTCCATTAAAATAATCCAGAAAAACTGTTAAGATGGATAAACTCGCTAATGTGATTGTGAAAAAAACACCTGGTGAATACTTGTTTTTAAAAAAGCGGAAAGCCCAAACCAAAATGGTGGCAACCCCAATCATATAATAAATCGGCAGTGGATGTCTTTGCATTCCCCATAGGTAGATTGACCAGCGTAAATCTGATGGTTTCCCATAAAGATTCCCGGAAGCATATTGAGCTAAGAAAAAGAAAAGCAGAAAACTTAATAAGGGTATTGCTAAAGCATCCATTACCTTGAAAAGAACGAGTTTTTTCTTTTGAATATATATTACTGCAACGATAATTGAAAGAATTAATCCAGAATTAAAATCAAATAAATTTTTATCAATTGAGATTATTGATAATGGCTTTTCTATAAATAATGCAGAAAAACGCAATATATACGCTATACGACCTAAAATTATGGTCGAAACAAAATAAATAAAAACCAGATTGGATATTTGGTTGGGATTTTCATCAAAGGAAGTGGCTGTTTTTTCAGCCAGGAGAATGGAGAAATAAATTCCGATGACAAGCAATAATTCTGGAGCTTGAATTGCTAATGGGCCGATATTGATGATCGGAAACATTTACTCCTCAATTTTTTCAAGAATAGATTTAATTAGGGTTTCTGACATTGGACCTCCAATGATAATTTCAGAAATTTTTCCACTTCGATCAATAAAATAAGTTGAAGGCAAAGCCTGTACCTGGTAAAGTTTCGAAACTTCACCGGTTTGGTCCAGAAGGATTGGGAAAGTTAGCTTGTTAGCATTTACAAAAGCCATAACCTCCGTTGAGGAATCTTGATATAAATTATTTACAGCCAGGAGAACAATCTCGTCTCGATATTGATCGTGGATATTTTCTAAAGCAGGCATTTCATATTGACAAGGTTTACACCAGCTGGCCCATATATTAACAATGACAATTTTTCCTCGATAATTTGTTAGTTCATGGTCAACCTGGTTGATATCCTGTAGCCGAAAATTTGGTGCTAAAAAGCCCTTTTGGGGTGCAGGAATTAAATCGCTGGATAAACTTCGATTTTGATACCAGGTAAAAACAATCCACATAAATGAAAAAATTAAGATTAAGATATAAGTAAAAATTGACTTTGTGCTTTTTGGGACCATCGCTATGATGATACCCAATTAAAACCTCATGTCAACATTTTTCGATAGCATAAAACAAGGTTTATCTTTTGATTGTTTTAAAAACTCCATTATCTTAAAATAGTGATGGACATAAAAGAAGCGGATTATAAAAAAGAAGGATTAAAAAAATGAGTGTAAATTCAGAACTTGAACAAAAAGCCATAAAAACGATTAGATTTTTATCAGCAGATGCTATTGAACAAGCAAATTCCGGTCATCCAGGATTGCCGATGGGTACCGCCACAATTGCTTATACCTTATGGACAAAACATTTAAGATTCAACCCCAAAAATCCTGGTTGGTTTAATCGAGATCGTTTCGTTCTCTCTGGCGGGCATGGGTCCATGTTACTTTATTCTTTGCTGTATCTAACGGGTTATGATTTGCCAATGGAGCAGATCAAGAAATTTCGTCAATTAGGCTCAATTACTCCTGGACACCCTGAATTCGGGACAACGCCAGGGGTTGAGATTACCACTGGCCCTTTAGGTCAGGGATTTTCAAACGGAATAGGTTTTGCAATTGCTGAAGCACACCTGGCTGCAAAATATAATCTTTCCAATTTAGATAAATTGATCGATCATACAACTTATGCAATTGTTACCGATGGCGATTTAATGGAAGGAGTTGCCTCGGAAGCAGCTTCACTTGCCGGACATTTGCAATTAGGAAAATTGGTTTATTTATATGATGATAATCGTATTTCAATTGACGGTTCCACTGATCTGGCCTTTACGGAAGATCGGGGAAAAAGGTTTGAAGCCTATGGTTGGCAAGTACTTCACGTAGAAGACGGAAATAATGTTGAACAAATTGATCAAGCTATCCAGCAAGCAAAATTGGATGATCGTCCTTCGTTAATTATTTGCCGCACCATTATTGGTTATGGCTTGCCAACAAGGCAAAACACCGCTGAAGCACATGGAAAACCTCCTGGAGAGGTTGAATTACAAGGGGCAAAATTAAATGAAAATTGGCCGCTTGAACCAAAATTCTATGTTCCTGACGATGTTTTGGCTTTCTATCGTCAAGCGATTACACGTGGTGAAGAGCTCGAAAACAATTGGAATAAAACTTTAGCAAGCTATCAAAAAGAAAATCCTGAATTAACGAAAGAATTTTTAAGGAGAATGGTAGGATTACTACCGGATGGTTGGCAAAAGGATTTACCTGTTTTCTCTGCTGATAAAAAAGGGATGGGATCACGAGTCGCATCTGGAAAAGTTATTAATGCGTTAGCAGCAAAATTACCGGAATTAATGGGTGGGTCGGCTGACTTAACTCCCTCAAATGATACCTGGATAAATGGAGATACTGATTTTCAGCCAGGTCATCGTGAAGGTCGTTATCTACATTTTGGTGTTCGAGAACATGCTATGGGAGCAATCTTGAACGGACTCGCAACCCACAAAGGGATTATTCCTTACGGGGCATCATTCCTTGTGTTTTCAGATTATGTGCGGCCAGCAATTCGGCTTTCGGCCTTATCGGGATATCCGGTAAAATGGATTTTCACCCATGACTCAATTGGGGTAGGAGAAGATGGTCCGACACACCAGCCGGTAGAACAACTCGCTTCATTAAGGGCAATGCCAAATTTGGTGGACTTACGACCTGCAGATGCAAATGAAGTGGTTCAAGCTTGGAAAATAGCAATTGAGACGAAAGACAAACCGGTTTTATTGGTGTTTTCACGACAAAATCTTCCAACCCTTGATCGTGATTATTTTAATTCTGCAGAAGGCACTCTTAAAGGAGCCTATGTTTTAAAAGATTATGGGGAAAAAGCTCCAGAATTGATCTTAATTTCTACAGGTTCTGAAGTTAGTTTAGCTGTAGCAGCCGCTGAAAAATTACATGAATCCGGTCTGAGTGTTAGAGTGGTATCTATGCCAAGCTGGTATATATTTGAGCATCAGGATCAAGGTTATCAGGATTCTGTTTTACCTCCTAAAATTTCCAAAAGGATCTCAGTTGAAGCAGGCGCCAAATTTGGTTGGGAAAAATGGGTTGGCCAAAATGGAAAGATAATCGGTATGAATCGTTTTGGCGAATCTGGCAAGTTCGAAGATATCTACCCGCATCTCGGTTTTTCAGTAGAAAATATTGTCAATACTGCTTTAGAGATGTTTAATTAAGGAGTGAAAATGCGTATAGCTGTAGGATGTGATCATGGGGGGTATCCATTAAAAAATGTGGTAATGCAAACAATTGCATCACTGGGGCACGAAGTGATTGATTTTGGAACGGACAACGGGGAAGTCAGTGTTGATTTTCCAGATTATGTTTATAAAGTTTGTGATGCAATCCAAAGAGAGGTTGCTGAACGAGGAATCATCATTTGCGGTTCTGGGGTTGGCGCCAGTGTGGCTGCAAACAAAATGAAAGGGATTATCGCAGGCTTATGTCATGATCATTATTCTGCGCACCAGGGTGTTGAACATGACCATATGAATGTATTATGTATGGGAGCCAGGGTCATTGGGTCGGCATTAGCTGAGGAATTGACACATGCGTTTTTGTATGCCAAAGAGGATTATGGTGAACGATTTGTGCGCCGGATGATTAAAGTAAAAAAATTAGAAGAATTTGGGCATTTGTAAGAAATAGGTGTAAAAATGAGCGAAATTAATAAACTTCACGAACTTGGACAATCTGTTTGGTTTGACAATATTGAACGCCGGTTGTTGCTAAATGGCGAGATGGAAAAAATGATTCTTGCAGGAGAAATTCGCGGTGTTACTTCAAATCCATCCATTTTTCAAAAAGCAATCGAGAATTCTAATGATTATGATACATCTCTGCAGCCAATGGCCTGGGCAGATATGAATGCGGAAGACATCTTCTTTCAATTAGCGATTGAAGATATCCAGGATACTGCAGATTTATTTTCCGACCTTTACCAAAAAACAAATGGTGGTGATGGCTTTGTAAGCATGGAGGTCAGCCCAAAATTAGCATACGATAGTCAGGGAACATTCGAGCAAGTTAAGGCATTGTGGAAACGAATAAATCGTAAAAACTTAATGATCAAGATTCCCTCAACCCAAGAGGGTTTATGGGCAATTCGAAAGTCAATTGCAGAAGGAATAAATATTAATATCACCCTCATTTTTTCAGTAAAAAGATATGAGGAAGTCATTGATGCTTATTTTTCTGGTTTAGAGGATCGCTTAAAGAATAATCTACCTATCGATAACATTGCTTCTGTTGCTTCGTTTTTCGTTTCTCGGGTTGATACGAATGTCGATAAACCTTTGCAGGAACTGGTTGCTGAAAAGAAGATCACCCAGGAAGAATTCATGAATTTACGAGGACGAGCAGGGATTGATAATTCAAAAATAGCCTACGAGGTTTTTGAAAAATCAGTAGCGTCAGAAAGGTTTAAAAAGCTCGAGCAAAAAGGAGCTCGAATTCAAAGGCCTTTGTGGGCATCCACTTCTACAAAGAATCCAGATTATTATGATGTCCTTTATATCGAGGATTTGATCGCAAAAGATACGATTAATACAATTCCACCCCATACCTTGGAAGCTTTTAAAGATCATGGAAAAGCAAAAATTCGAATTTATGATGATTTATCTGCTGCAAAAGATATTTTTCCTAAGTTAAAATCTTTTGGGATTGATATTGATGATGTAACCCAGACCTTGGAAGATGAAGGGGTACAGGCTTTTGATAAAGCATTTGATTCTCTACTGGCTACGATCACAAAGAGAAAATTAAATCTGCAAAAGCAATTAGGTGTTTTGTCGACCGTAGTCAGGGAGACTGTCCAGCTAGTTGAAAATGAGCATGTTGTCAGCCGCATATATGAAAAAGACCCAACGCTGTGGACATCAGATGTCGAGGCTTTTGATGAAATTCAGCACCGACTTGGTTGGCTGGATGCACCTTTCGTAAAACAGGAATTTCTGGATGAAATTTATCAATTACGAGACAATCTCATTAAAGAAGGTTTCACTCATGCGCTTTTATTGGGTATGGGTGGCTCTTCTTTGGCACCAGAAGTACTAAGTCTTTCCTTTCGTGGTGTAGCAGATGGTTTGCACCTTTCAATTTTGGATTCAACAAATCCCGATCAAGTGAAACGTGCCGCTGATATGAATCCGAAAGGGAAAACAGTTTTTATTGTTTCCAGTAAATCCGGGGGTACCACCGAGGTACAGGTCTTTTTGAGTTATTTTTACCAAATGATGAAGGAATTTGCTGGGGATGGGGCTGGTAAGTACTTTATAGCAATTACAGACCCTGGCACTGAATTAGCTTCTCAAGCTGTCCAAATGAAATTTCGGCAAGTAATTTTTGCTGACCCCAATGTAGGTGGTAGATATTCCGCATTAACAGCCTTTGGTTTGGTGCCGGCGGCCTTGATGGGGGTTGAGTTAACCACCTTGCTTGAAAAAACTAAAAAAATGGTTAAGTTTTACCGTCCAGGAATGATAACCGGAAGAAACCCTGGTGTGGTGTTAGGAGTCCTCCTGGCAGAAGCCAATAAATCCGGAAAAGATAAAGTTACTTTTATTGCTGAAGAACCTTTCCGGTCGTTTGGCTCCTGGCAAGAACAATTAATCGCTGAATCAAGCGGAAAAGAAGGTAAAGGAATTATTCCGGTTGATGTAGAACCATTGGTTGACCCAAAATATTATTCGAATGACAGGTTATTCGTCTACTTAAAAAATGATGGAATTTTTCAGGAAAAAATCGAAAAAATTGAACAAGCCGGGTTTCCTGTTTTGACGTTTAAAATGACAGATCCTTATGATATCGGAACAGAATTTTTCCAATGGGAATTCGCAACGGCTGTTGCTTGCGGGTTATTAGGAGTAAATGCATTCAATCAACCAGATGTGCAGGATAGTAAAAATCGTACCAAACAAAAAATCAATGAATTTCATGAAACTGGAAATTTTAATTTAGGGAAACCAGATATCTCCTTAAGTGATGCAGATTTTTATTGTAATGGTGTTGAGTTATCCGGTAAGAATCTAAAAGAAGTCGTTTTTAATTTTCTAAAAAATCGTAGAGAAGGAGATTACATTGCGATAAATGCTTATCTACCAAGATTTCCTGAAGTGGAAAGAAAGCTACAAGAATTTCGTGAGAAGGTAATTGTTGAAACCAGAAGTGCAACCACTTTAGGTTTTGGGCCGCGCTTCCTGCATTCAACCAGTCAACTTCATAAAGGTGGAGAGAATACTGGTTTGTTTATTCAATTGGTCAATCTCACACAAAATGATTTTGAAATACCCGGATTTAACCTATCTTTTCAAACCTTAATATTAGCCCAGGCTTTAGGAGATTATGAAGCATTGGTGAGCCGAGGAAGAAGAATTATCAGAATACATTTAAAAACTTCTGATTTGAAGTGTCTGTATTCATGATTGGTTACTTTAGCAAAGTGATTGTGCTAAAGCAATCGCACCTAACATCCCAGCCCTGTTACCAAGTTGAGGTGAGACAATATAATGGTCAATTCCCGCTGTGATGATATCTGAAACGACATAATTATTGAGATATTGTTGGACTTTCGTTCGAATCATTGGGTAGAGGTGTTGTCTTTGCATAACACCTCCTCCCAGAATTATTCTTTCCGGAGAGAAAGTACAGATGAAGTTGCTCATTGCCTGGGCAATATAGTCTGATTCTAAATCCCAGGCAGGATGATTATCATCTAATTGCCACCCAGGTAAATTCCAGCGTTCTTCAATGGCAGGCCCACTGGCTAACCCTTCAAAGCAAGTCTTATGGAATGGACACTTCCCCTGGTAATGATCTTTTTCTTTATTCTGAACAAGATAAATATGCCCCATTTCCGGGTGTATTAAACCATGTAATGGTTTGCCGTGGATGATGGCTCCTCCGCCAATACCGGTTCCTATTGTGAAATACAAAAAATCATCGATATTTTGAGCAGCACCCCACTTTCCTTCAGCGATTGCTGCAGCGTTAACATCGGTATCAAAGGCTACAGACAACTTCAACCCTTCCTGAATGGGTTTTACTAAATTGGTAAACTGCCATCCAGGTTTGGGTGTTGAAGTAATGAAACCGTAATATCGACTGGATGGATTTAAATCTACCGGTCCAAAACTTCCAATTCCTATGGATAATAACCGAATATTATGATGGTCTTTTGCGTTTTTGAAAAAAGCCGTTACTTTTGAAATTGTTTCTTTAGGATTTGAAGTTGGAAAGCGTTGCTCTTCTAAAATATCATTTGGATCATTCGCAATTACACAAACGAACTTTGTTCCCCCAGCTTCAATTCCGCCAAAATATTCTCTCATACCTTCTCCCTGAAAAATTAAACTTTGATAGCTCATTGCCCTTATCATGTATAATAATATCTCTATGCAATTCCAATTATTATAAAAATTGATGAGGATATTATGGATATTTTTGAAAAATGCTATTCCTTCACCACTGCCAAGGAGGCGATGGAACAAGGATTCTATCCTTATTTTATTCCATTAACCGAAAACGAAGGGACGGTTGTTGAATACAAGGGCCACCGCTTAATTATGTGCGGATCTAACAATTACCTAGGATTGACAACCCACCCTAAAGTTAAAGAGGCAGCTTGTAAAGCAACTGAACATTTCGGAACCAGTTGTACAGGCTCCCGCTTCTTAAATGGGACGTTGGAGTTTCACGAGCAATTGGAACATGAATTGGCGGAATGGGTAGGGAAAGAAGCCGCGTTGGTATTTAGTACTGGGATGCAGACCAACCTCGGGACAGTTTCTGCTCTGGCTGGCAACAAAGATATCATCATCCTTGATAAAGATGATCATGCTTCGATTGTGGATGGGGCGAGATTAAGTTATGGCAAAATTGAGCGATTCCGGCATAATGATATGGGGCATCTGGAAAGAGTGCTTAAATCTTTGCCGAATGATCATGGGAAAATTATTATCGTGGATGGTTTGTTCAGTATGGAGGGTGATTTAGCCCCGTTGCCTGAGATTGTTGCCTTGGCAAAGAAATACACCGCCCGCTTAATGGTTGATGATGCACATGGTATGGGCGTTATTGGCAAAGGGCATGGAACCTCACATCATTTTGGGGTAACAAAAGACGTAGATCTAATCATGTCTACCTTTAGTAAATCTTTTGCCTCTTTAGGTGGTTTTGTTGCAGGAGATGCGGATGTAGTACATTATATTAAACATTTTGCCCGAGCACTCATCTTTTCAGCCAGTATCCCACCTGGGAACGCCGCAGCCGCTCTGGCAGCATTACAAGTTATGCGAGAAGAACCCGAACGTATTGAAAGAGTAAACCAGGTTGGAGCAAGAATGCGTCGTGGTTTTAAAGAACTTGGCTTCAATATCGGTCATTCTGAAACACCGGTAGTACCTATTTTGATTGGTTCAGACGAAAAAACATTCCTGACATGGAAATTATTATTTGAAGCAGGGGTATTTGTCAACCCTGTGATTAGCCCGGCTGTAGCTCCTGGAAGGCAATTGCTAAGAACCAGTTATATGGCTACTCATACGGATGATCAATTAGATCAGGTCTTAAGTATTTTTGAGAAGATAGGCAAGCAAATGGGTTTAATCTAAGGACAAAAAGAGTCCTGATATCGAAGTTGTATGCATTTCAATGGGATTAGGAATAACTTGCCAACTAATTTTTTGCTTTTCGATATTGATAGTGTTCTGGTCCAACCCTATGGTTACCGGAAAGCTGTCTTTGATACAGCATCACATTTTTTGAAAAAGCTAGGTCTTTCAAAAGTCCAGATTACGGAAGAAATTATTAGTGCTTTTGAAACAAACGGGATTTTTTCTGAATGGGATATGATCCCGATTTTTCTACTTTTATCCGTTGAATTAATTTTTCAAAAAAATAATGGAAATATTCTAAACAACAATGGTCAGGAGCCGTTTCTCCTTGTTCCCGCCAATACAATTATTCCAGGTGAGGATGAGATTATTGAATTTATTATAGCTTTGGAATCCTTACAACTCGGTGGTCCTTCCGCTTGTGATTTACTTAGTCAGAAATTCCAAAATCACCAATTAGACGAAATATTTCCGTATGTAATAAACCACTTGCCATGGCTCCTGAATGATTGGATAGCTCAGTCTAAGAATATTGATAAATCAACAATACTCCAATATTTTCAAAACTTAACCCTCGGAGATAAACTTTTCCGTGAATTTTTCCCCACCCAAAGTTTTATCAAAACTGAACCTTATTTAACGAAGTATGATCGACCACTGATCTACCAGAGTATCGTCAATGAAATAGAAAAACTTAGAGGTGGAAATCAAGTTTTCACAGCTGTAATTACTGCTAGACCATCCAGGTATCCGGATGGTAAGAAACCGGGTGAATTAGGAATAAGCTTTCCTGAAGCTGAACTAGCACTTCAATGTGTTGGTCTGAATGAAACGCCAGTGGTTGGTTTTGGAGCAATGAATTATTTGGCGGAATTAACAGGTGGAAGAGAGGTCGATTTTATTAAACCATCTCCCTTACATGCATTATCTGCCATGTTGGTGGGTGGGGGATTAGATCTTCAAAAAGCATTGTATTCTGCTTATGATTATTTGTTTAATCAACAAAAAGAAGAGGTTTTATTATTTTTTAAAAACCTACGAAAACCAATTCACGTTTTTGTCTTTGAAGATTCCACCATTGGGATTCAATCGCTGAGAAAAGCCTGTCAAGCCTTGCGCCTCGATGGTCTTGAAATAACCGATAATGCTTTTGGCATCTCCAGCAACAATAGAAAAACAAACGCTTTAAAAAAGGAAAATGCCATCATTTTTCCCACAATAAATGAGGCATTTTCAAGGTTTATTGAAATACGGTCAGAATCGACGAACTGAGTTACTGCCTGAATTATTCTGAAGAAATGCAGGTTGATGATTCGTTGCGGTTGGATCAGAGACATATTCTGGCTCAGGGCGACTTGTTATCCTGGACGTTCTTTGACTCGTTTGTGAATATTTATTTGTAGGCAATGGATTGTTACGCATAGCCATTCTGGTGTTTCCAATAGAGGCATGTGTCGTAACAGGACGATGATTAGTTGAGCTGAAGGTTTGGCGAGTGCGACTGGTTGGGATTTTCTCATCAGTTAATGTCAGGCTGCCAATTAACAAAATTCTGGTTAACCAAACCATGATGGCTACGAAGATAGGAACCACTAATTGAATAGTCTCTGGATTTACTATTTTCGAACTCATGATAGAGTGATTGGCAAGCGACATGGAAATTCCCCACCAGGTTAAAATAGCATTCATTGTTGCTGCCAATAACCAGGCTCCAAATAAAAACCAATCTTCTTTTATATCCGATCTTTTATGACCTGGGATAAACAATCGGGCGATACCAGCAAAGTCAATAAAACAAAAAGCAATTGCCAAAATAGTTGACCAAAAGATACCGGCAAACTCTAAATTTCCTAATAAATCATTTAAAGCATATTCAGTGGTGCTGTAATTAAACATTTCAAATGCGATCAGCCCTACTAACAAAATTAATGTTGTTAGAGACAAACGGTTATTTGATACCCAATAATTTATGTTCGATTTTAAATTTGATGTAAATGAATTTGTGTTAATCATGTTTACCTCCATATAGAAAACATATTCTATTGATAATAATAGAACAAAAGTACTATTTTGTCAATAGGCAATCTTATTTTGCCCATATTTCTATTTTTGTGGTTAAATGGGGCGATATGAAAGATGACTTTCGCTTCCTGGCAAAATTTTTTGATTTGATCATCCACCCTAAACGTGATATTCCGTGGAAAGAATTTATTTGTGTTACAAGTACAAACAATAAACTTTTAGACGTAGGGGGTGGAACTGGCCGGGTGGCTAAATTTCTGAAAGAATGCTTTAAGACTATCGTAATCTATGATGTTTCCTTACCTATGCTACAACAATTAAAAGACGGGGAAAACAAAATTGTGAGAATATGTGGGGAAATTGAAACGATAGCTTTTTCAGAAGAATCCTTTGAAATGGCAATCATGGTTGATACATTGCATCACATAAAAAACCAGAATCTGGCAGTAAATAAGATTCTACAAGTGCTGAAACCAAACGGTATTTTTGTTTTAGAAGAACCAGATATCCGAAAATTCCCGGTGAAATTAATTGCTTTGTTAGAAAAGGCGCTTTTAATGAGAAGCCATTTTCTAAAACCCAATGAAATTGAAAAGTGGATCGATCGTGATCGCTTTACATTGAGATATTTTGAAGAGGGAAGTAACTTTTTCTTTGTTATTCAAAAGAAAAAATTTTGATTAATTTTTTCGACTAATAAAGCCCCCAGTCGTCCAACAACCCTTCTTCAACCATCGAAAAATCCCAAGGTTCCATACCGAAGTCGATAGAAGTCTCTCTTTCCAGGATTTCTTCAGCTTTCTTTCTCGTTGACTCAAGCATAGCTGGTCCATAAGGACAAAATGGCGTAGTCAAAATCATATTGACGATCGCCCGATTTTCATCAATGGTAACATTTCTAACCATACCCAATTGGATGATATTAAATCCAATTTCCGGATCAATTATTTCTTCCAGCCCCTGCTTAAGTTTTTCACTTAACTCTGGGTGTGTTGTTTCTGAAAGCCAAATAGGCCGATTGGTTCCTGGTGTTTCACTCATAATATATACTCCAATTCTTAATCGATAGAAATCTGATAACTACAACGTTTATCGCCTTTTAAAATACAATTCATTTTATTTGTTGGAATATCCAGCATTTCCGACATAAGAGTTTGATCAAGCTGGCAAACCTGAGGATGTGCTTGAGCTACATGAAAGTATGGACAGGTAATTTGATGAATTAAATAATGGTCTTTTTTCTTTTCCCATTCAACAGAAAAGCCTTCTTCTTCTAATAAATCCTGCACAAAATTCAACTTATCTTCTAAGGGAAGGTTTTTAATCGTTTGTCGATATGAGGAAGCGATATCTTTTGCAATTTCAGAAAAAACTTTATCGAGAATTTCTGGCGAAAAAGATTCTTTGAAATGCTCCAGAATTCGATTTGTTAATCGATAATAACGGGTTGGAAATTGTTCCAGTCCTTCTTCAGATAGAGAGTAGACAATTCTTGGCCTGCCGACTCCGTGCCTTTCTTCCTCAAGCAGAATAAGCCCATCGGCTTGCAGGTTATTTACATGATGCCTGACCGAAATTGTGTTAATGGTTACTGCCTCAGCCAGATCATTGATCGTAGATTTTGGATTTTTTAGTAAAAATAATAAAATTTTTTCTCGTGTACTTTTCATAAAATTACCAAAGTAAAAAATAATTTAAAGCAGTATAGCATGAATAAATTGAAATTGTCAATATTTATGATTATTATAATAAATATTGACCCAATTATTTTCACGTGATATAATTCCAACACCTTCATGGAAAAATTTCCACCATCGAAGCAGTTTTAATTCAAAGGAGCCTTAACCATTCATGTCAAATTTGGTGATCAAAAACCTGCATGTAAATATTAATGGAAAAGAAATATTAAAGGGTTTAAATTTCACTTTACCAAAGGGTGAAGTTCACGCGATTATGGGGCCTAACGGAACTGGAAAATCCACATTAGCCTATACCTTAATGGGCCATCCGGCGTATGAAGTAACAGACGGAGAAGTGTTGTTCAAAGGGGTAAATGTTCTGGAATTGGAACCAAATGAACGATCAATCTTAGGGATATTCCTGGCATTTCAATATCCTGTTGCAATTCCGGGAGTAACCGTTGCGAATTTTATCCGTTCAGCGATTAATTCTCGCCGTAGAGCCACTAACCCTGAGGATAAGGGAATTCCATTATTGGAGTTCCGAAAAGAAGTTAAACAAAAAATGGATCTTCTGAAAATGGATACATCCTTTGCCGGAAGATACTTAAACGATGGTTTTTCCGGGGGAGAAAAGAAAAGAGCTGAAATCCTTCAAATGGCAATGTTGAAACCTGAAATTGCTATCTTGGATGAGACCGATTCAGGGCTTGATATCGATGCCCTGAAAATTGTGGCAGACGGAGTAAATACTTTACGTGGTCCAGAATTAGGCGCGGTCATTATTACCCATTATCAGCGTATTTTAAATTACATCAAACCAGATGTAGTTCACGTCATGATGGATGGACGCATTGTCGAATCAGGTGGAAGTGATCTGGCTTTACATCTTGAGGAACATGGCTATGACTGGATTCGCGAAAAGGTTAATGGCGATTAATTTATCCCGAAATAAAGTCGAGCAATTTGTATCTGGAGGTTAACAATGAGTGATGATGTTCGGGATCCTTTCCTTGAGCAATTAGATGAATACCAATACGGTTTTAGCGATCCTGATGTTTCTGTGTTTAAAACTGAGAAAGGACTAAGCGAAAAAGTAGTCCGACAGATCTCGGAAATGAAACAAGAACCAGAATGGATGCTTGAATTTCGTTTGAAAGCGCTGAAACATTTTATGCAACGTCCTATGCCAACCTGGGGTGCTGATATCTCGCAGTTGGACTTGGATAATATTATCTACTATGTAAAACCATCTGAATCGATGAGCCGTTCCTGGGATGATGTCCCTGAAAATATTAAAGAAACCTTTGACAAGTTAGGTATCCCGGAAGCAGAACAGAAATTTTTGGCAGGGGTTGGTGCCCAATACGAATCAGAAATGATATACCACAGTATTTTGGAGCATTTGGAAAAACAGGGAGTGATTTTTCTGAGTATTGAAGACGGTCTCAGAAAACACCCTGATTTATTCAGAGAATATTTTGGCACCGTTATTCCGATAGAAGATAATAAGTTTTCAGCTTTAAATAGTGCAGTATGGTCGGGAGGGTCTTTTGTTTATGTGCCAAAAGGTGTCAAAGTTGACCTCCCATTGCAAGCCTATTTTCGTTTAAATGTAGCCAATATTGGTCAATTTGAGAGAACCCTCATTATTGCAGATGAGGGCGCCCAGGTGCATTACGTAGAAGGATGTACTGCTCCAACTTATTTAACCGATTCTTTTCATAGTGGCGTAATTGAAATTATCGTTAAAAAGAACGCCAGAGTACGCTATAGCACCATTCAGAACTGGTCTATGAATGTTTATAACCTGGTTACCCAACGATCGAAAGTGGAAGAGGGTGGAACGATGGAATGGGTTGATTGTAACCTCGGTTCAAAGGTTACAATGAAGTATCCATCCTGTTATCTGATGGGCGAAGGGGCGCATGGAGAGATCCTTTCGGTGGCGTTCGCTTCTGAAGGGCAGCATCAGGATGCTGGTGGCAAAGTAATCCATTTTGCTCCCAATACCAGCAGCAAAATTATTTCAAAGTCAATCAGCAAAGGAAATGGTCGCTCCTCTTATCGGGGATTATTGAAAGTTTATAAAGGCGCTGTAAACTCACGCTCTAATGTAGTTTGTGACGCCTTATTATTAAGTCCGAGAAGTAGATCTGATACTTACCCTTACATAGAAATTGATGAAGAAGATGTCAGTATTGGACATGAAGCTTCCGTATCAAAGGTTGGAGAAGAACAACTCTTTTACCTGATGAGCCGTGGTTTAAGCGAAGAAGAAGCCACAACCATGGTAGTATCTGGTTTTATTGAACCACTGGTAAAAGAATTGCCGATGGAATATGCAGTTGAAATGAATCGCTTAATTCAAATGCAAATGGAAGGATCAGTAGGGTAAGGAACTCAGGAAGGAATTTCGTTTTTATGGTATTAAAAAAGCCTGTTGTAATTACAACATCCCGAAAAAGTGATGAAAAAAATGATTTTACATTCTCCCAGGATCAAGTCCGTAATACTGGCAATCCGTTAATCGACGATTTTCGTGCAAAGGCATGGCATTCGTATACCAATACTCCCATGCCAACCACCCGGGACGAAGCTTGGCGAAGAACAGATCTTCGCGGATTGAAATTTGGACAATTCCAATTACTCGATCAGCAGCACAAAGCAAATTTAGCTGATATTCCTGCTCATTTACTAGAACCATTGGCAGATGGAGATCATGGTGGTCAAATCATTCTTTATGGTCGCGAACATATCACTCACTTTGATGAAAAATTAAAGCAAGCCGGTGTTGTGTTTTGTGACCTCTTAACAGCCGAGCGTGAATACCCGGAATTGTTAGCAAAAGCAATGGGAAAGGTAGTCAAACCGGAGGAAGGTAAATTTGCCGCAATGACTGCCGCTTTATCCGAAAATGGGGTATTTCTCTACGTTCCCAAAAACTATGAAATAGACACACCCGTCCATAGTTTACTATGGGGAGCTGAAATAAATGTTGCGCAAATATCTCACGTAGTAGTCTATCTCGAAGAAGGGGCAACTGCCACTTATGTACTTGAATTTGCGTCCCAAACTGAAAATTATGGTCAATCACTGATTACAAACAATATCGAAGTTTATGTTGGTCCTAAGGCAAATTTGCGTTTTGTGGAGTTGCAGTCCCTGGGTCGACATGTTTGGAATTTTACTCATGAACGCGTTCAGGTTGATGCTGATGGCCAACTCGATTGGATTTTTGGCGCAATTGGTGGGCATCTCACGAAAAATTTTGCTGAATTAGATTTAATTGCACCCGGAGCAATTGGAAAAATGTCTGGTTTTTATTTCACAGACAAAGATCAACATCTTGATTATGATTCACAACAAAATCATTTGGCACCAAGGACAACCAGTGACCTATTATTCAAAGGCGCCCTGGTTGATCAAAGCCGTTCAGTTTGGCAAGGGATGATTTATGTTGCTCCTGGCGCTGATAAAACAGATGGCTATCAGGCTAACCGGAATTTGTTATTGAGTAAACAAGCTCGAGCTGATTCGATCCCAGGACTGGAAATTTTAGCAAATGATGTGCGTTGCACTCATGGAGCTACAGTCGGGAAGATTGATGCTGATCAAGTCTTTTACTTAATGGCAAGAGGTATTTCAAAGAGAGAGTCCGAAAAGCTAATTGTAGAAGGTTTTTTTGATCCTATTATGCAACGAATTCCCTTTGAGGGAGTAAAAAAACGTTTCCAAACAGCCATTGAAGATAAAATGGGTTCATTTATTGGATGATTTGTATAAATTACTTGATTTTGAGAAAAGTAATTTATACACTATGTTAGAATAAAAAGATTACCTCATTCACTCTAGGAGGACAAATGGCAGCTCCTTTTTTGCGACCGCCTGACCCTGAATTTGCTTTTGTAGTTGGGGATACAGTTGAAGTTTTATGTGATCATGATCGGAAAGGGGAACGTGTCCGTGGTTGGTTGCGTGGCATTGTAGTGCAAACAGACTCAAAAATGGTAGCTGTTCAATTTCAAACAAGTGTTTACCTGACTGACGGTTGGATGGTACCGGATCATATCCTTTGGTTTCCACAAACATCCAATCAATTACGGAAACCAAGGAAAAGACCAGTTTCCATTGATTAAACCGCTGAACCAGAAAGGTCTTTAATGAGCTTCGAGACGAAAAAAATTAAAGCTGATTTTCCAATCTTAAACCGGGAAGTTAGACCAGGAACGAAATTAATCTATTTAGACTCCGCTGCAACTTCACAAAAACCCCTGGCTGTTATAGAGGCCATGAATCGTTATTACCTGGAACATAATGCTAATATCCACCGTGGTATTCATCAACTGGCAGAAGAAGCTACATCAATGTATGAGTTAGCCCGTGAAAAAATCGCAAAATTTATCCACGCCAGTAATTCGAGAGAAATCATTTTTACCCGTAATGCTACTGAATCCATCAATTTGGTGGCTTACTCCTGGGGAAGGAAATTCTTAAAAAGCGGAGATCTGGTTGTTCTGACTGAAATGGAGCATCATTCGAATCTGGTTCCCTGGCAAATGTTAGCAGACGAGATAGGTATCAAATTAGATTTTATTAGAGTATCCGAGCATGGTGAATTAGATTTACAGCATTATCATGAATTATTGGATAAAAAACCCAAATTAGTTGGTTTTACACACATGTCAAATGTTTTGGGAACCATCAACCCAGCCAAGGAGATGACAAACAATGCCCATGATGCTGGTGCTTTGGTCTTAATTGATGGAGCGCAATCGGTTCCCCATTTCCCGGTCAATGTAACTGATCTGGATGCGGATTTTTATGTGTTTTCTTCCCACAAAATGGTTGGTCCAACTGGGATTGGTGTACTTTATGCTAAGGAAAAACTTTTGGAGATGATGCCCCCATTTTTAGGTGGCGGTGACATGATCAAGAAGGTTCAACTGCGTTCTTTTAAACCCAATGATTTACCACACAAATTTGAAGCCGGTACACCTTCCATTGCAGAAGCGATTGGATTGGGACAAGCGGTTGATTATTTATCTGCAATTGGGATGGAAAATATAGCTCTTCATGAAAAAGAAATTACAAGATATGCACTAAAAAAGATGCAAACTGTTGATAACTTAAAAGTCTTTTGCCCGGACATAAAAGATAGAGGTGGAGTAATATCCTTTGAGATGGGGATTGTTCACCCTCATGATGTTGCTCAGATTCTTGATCATTATGGAGTAGCTGTGAGAGCCGGACATCATTGTGCAATGCCATTGCACGAAAAATTTGGAATTACAGCTACCTCACGCGCCAGCTTTTATCTATATAATGATTTCGAAGAAGTCGATTTATTGGTGATCGCTTTACAACACGTTAATGAGATGTTTGCATAATTAGGTTGAAAAATGGATGATTTTTACCGAGAATTAATTGTTGAACACTATAAAAACCCTGGATTTAAAGGGAAACTTGAACCCAATGATTATACATATGAAGATGAAAATCCCTTATGTGGTGATCAAATTCGCGTCGATTTGCGCGTAGATGAAAACGGCATCATTACAGATGCTAAATTTAGCGGACATGGCTGTGCTATCTCACAAGCCAGTGCTGACCTGTTGATGGAAACCGTGATTGGTAAGCCTTTGATGGAAGTAAAAAAAATGACAAAAGAGACGGTATTGGACCTGTTAGGTATTGAGTTAGGACCAGTACGCCTAAAGTGTGCCTTATTGTCTTTAAAAGTGCTAAAAGCAGGCTTGTACGGGATTGGAAACATTGAAGAGGAATTGTTGGAGATTTAATGATGGAAGATAATCATATTGAATATGAATATTATCCGGTGATTTCAAATGATGATCTGATGCCTGGTGAGAGAATTTTTATTGAAGTAGACAATATGACGGTTGTGATTTTCAATATTGCCGGGTATACCTACGCGATCGAGGATCGCTGCACTCATGATAATGGCCCTTTGGGGGAAGGAGAGTTGGAGGGTTACGAGATTATTTGTCCGCGGCACGGTGCTCGTTTCGATGTACGAAATGGAAAAGCGTTGACCTTGCCTGCTATTTTGCCGACCAGATATTTTCCCACCAGGGTTGTTGACAATCAAATTGAAATTGGAATTCCAATTTCGGAATAAATTTGAATTGAAAAGGCACCTGTTTATTTTGACCAGGTGCCTATTTTCTTAATCTTCACCAAATTGAGCAACAACTCTCAAAATATCAAACCCTTCTGCGAAAGGCCGTTCTGCCAGGGCACCATGTCGAATCATGGTTGCACGAATAATTTGATTATCAAAATAATATCGGTTCTCATAAGTTTTGTATTCTGCTAATGCAGCTAATTTTCTTTCTACATCCAGCTCACTCACCTCGAAAAGGAAATGTGGGAAGAAGCCATAGCTGCTTCTAAGTACATCAAATCCCAAAACAGTTGTCCCTCTGAAAGCTCGTAAAGCTTCATCAGTGATCGTAACATGATCCTGATGAATATCATTTTTTGTGTGTACAAAAACAATCTCAGGTTTAAAATTTCGTTTAATTTCGAGCATGGTTTCCAGGATTTCCTGGCGGGCTTCAGGAAACCGGCGGGTTTCGAAATCTTTAACAATATCCTGGTCACCGGTTATTCCAAGAACGGCCATGCTTAATTTATGTTCGTTAACCAAATTTTGTAAATCAGGATTCTTTTTATTATCCGAAAGGGTTACGCATAAAATTTCTGCGCGATTACCAATATTGGAAATTAAAGCACCACAACCAAGTTCAATATCGTCTGGATGAGCACCAATAAAACAAACCCGTTTGCCGAAAAGAATAAGATTCTGGTTCATTTTATTTAGTACCGATGAATCCACCAACGACCTTGGTCATGACCAGTTTACCATCCCGCTGGAGTCGTTTTTCACTGACCGAAGTAATTGCTTTCATAATTTTTTCGAAATCATCTTTAGTTTCGAAAAAGCTACTCCACAATTTTCGGTCCTCAGACAAGGACGCACGGGTATATGCAATGAATGGTTCAACTTTTTCGAACACAAGAGGATTTTCAAAAATATGAATTTCCACATTTTTGAAAGTAGCCTTCATTGAATCAAGTATTTGGGTGGAATATCTTGAACTACCGGGCATCGGTGGAATTTCTTTCCCGGTGGCATCACGAATAATGTCATAAAAGAATAGTTTATTCTCAGGCATTGGTCCACTGGTGAAAAGGCGGCCGCCAGGTTTCAAAACCCGGTGCATTTCTTTAATGGTAAATGGAATATCCTCGGCATAATAAATAGCAAAACAACAGGATTCAAAATCATATTGATTTTCTTCTAAAGGAAAAGGCTGATTGAAATTCAATTCCATAAAAGTCATTCCGGTACCGCGTTTTTCATTTTCTGATTTGGCCTGGGCTAACAACTCAAGATTGACATCGCCGCCGGTGATATCTGCATCGCCACGTAAGAAATCGTAATAGGAAAAGCATTGTTTTCCGGCTCCACAACCTACATCCAGAATTTTCATCCCTTTTTGTAATTTGATCAGATCTAACATCCATTCATCAATATTTTTAGCGCCATATTGAGAGTGGATATCTATTCGTTTTAATAAATCGTTTGTTGTTTCCCGATAATCGATTTTCATTTCTCTCCAGTGATTATTAATTTTTCGTAAGTATAAAAGAGATCATTCTTGTGTCAAGAAATCAATTCTTGAACAATATTTTAGCATATCCTGGGAAGCATTTCGCCAGCCATCATTTCCAACATTCTAGTCGTTCCAAAAATGGTCTGTAAAACCACATGACCAGGATGGTTTGAAACTACATCTCCTATATAAGCTGTTTTTCCGCCGTATTGATTTTGCTGCATTATTTCAATCGCTTTTTCTTTGAATTCATGCGGGAGGATCACGATCACTTTCCCCTCATTTGCGACGTATAAAGGATCAAAGCCGAGCATTTCACATGCATTTTGAACGACCGGTTTGACTGGGATTAATTCTTCTTTTATTAGCATGCCAACCGAGCTTTGTTTTGCAATTTCATTCAAGGTGGTCGCTAATCCTCCACGCGTTGGATCTCGAAGAACATGGATATTGGGGATTTTATTGACCAGAGATTGTATTAAGTGATTTAGTGGGGCGACATCGGATTTAAGGTCTGTTTGAAACCCTAAATCACCTCTGGCAGAAAGGACAGCTATACCATGGTCGCCAATATCACCAGAGATTAATATCGCATCTCCTGGTTGTGCCATTTCACCACCAATTTTTTTATGGTCTGATAGCCAGCCAACACCGGTAGTTGAGATGAATATTTTGTCTCCCTTTCCTTTCTCAACAACTTTGGTGTCGCCGGCAATTATAGCAACATTGGCTTCTTCGGCTGCTTTCTGCATGGAGTTAACAATAATTTCAAGTTCTTTTATGGGTAATCCTTCTTCTAAAATAAAGCTGGCTGTTAGATAGAGTGGAGTGGAACCTGACATGCTCATGTCGTTAACAGTCCCACACACCGCTAATTTTCCAATATCTCCGCCAGGAAAGAAGATAGGAGAAATGATGTGGCTGTCCGTGCTGATCGATAATCGGCCTTTTGTTAACGTTTCTGGAAGCGGTGCATTTGCAAAATCATTACCAGCATCAATCATTGGATTAGAAAAAGCAGATTTAAAAACATGCTTGATCAGGTTATGAGTCATCAGGCCGCCACTGCCATGACCTAAAACGATCGTATCATGATGACTTAATGGTGCCGGGCAAACCGGCCCTTCGAAAATGGAAATATTATCATCCATTTACAGTCCTTCTTTTGAAAATCCGATAGTTGAATAGCGATAATAAGCATTACAGGCGCCTTCTGAGCTTACCATAGGGGCTCCCAAAGGATTGTTGGGAGTACATAAGGAGCCGAAAGCTGGGCAATCTATTGGTTTTTTTAATCCTTGCAGAATCTCACCGGCAATGCAAATTTCATGTTCGCGGGTTTGAATATGATCTACTTGAAAACGATTTTCTGCATCATAAAATTCAAAATCTTCCCGTAAAGATAAACCACTCATTGGTATCCTTCCAATTCCACGCCAATTACGGTCAAAAGGTTCAAAAACCTGGTGGATGATTTTCTGAGCGATCTGATTTCCTTTTTCTGTCACTGCCCGGGAGTAGGCATTTTCAACAAAGTATTGAGAATTTTCAAGCTGGCGGACGGAAAAAAGGATTCCCTGTAACAAATCCAATGGTTCAAAACCAGTTACCACGATCGGAATTTTGTATTTTTCAGCGATGGGATGATATTCCCAATAGCCCATCACTGCGCAAACATGACCGGCAGCCAGAAAAGCCTGGACGCGATTATGTGGAGAACTGAGAATGGCGTGCATAGCTGGCGGTACACATACTTGTGATACAAGGATCGAGTAATTGGTGACACCTAAAGCTTTTGCTTGTAAAACACTGGATGCATTCGAAGGAACTGTGGTTTCGAATCCGATGGCGAAAAAAACTACTTCTTTATCCGGATTCTCCTGAGCGATTCTTACAGCATCCAGAGGCGAATATACAACCCGCACCTGAGCGCCATTTGCTTTTAATGCAAATAAATCCGTATCAGATCCTGGAACCCGGAGCATGTCCCCGAATGAACAGAAAATGACATTCGGTAGACTGGCAATGGCGTGCGCCCGGTCAATTTGGTCCAAAGGTGTGACACAAACCGGGCAACCAGGCCCATGAACCAATTCAATTTCAGGAGGGAGCAATTGGTCAAGCCCATATTGCATGATTGCATGCGTCTGACCACCGCATATTTCCATAAGAACCCATTTTTGGCTTGTAATTCTTTTAATTTCATCTACAATCCCCAAAACAATTTTTGAATTGCGAAAAGATTTCGAAAAATCAGTTATTTTAGTCATGGGTATTTAATTCTTCATTCAGGTCTGTAATTTCCTGCAGGAGAGACAAAGTCTCATGAGCTTCTTCTTCACTCAGAATATTGAGTGCAAACCCTGCATGAATGATGGTATAGTCACCTACTTTCGCTTCCGGAATGGCTTCAATACAGGCTGATCGGATCACTCCGCCAAAATCGATTTTCGCCATTCTCATACCGACAGAATTTTCAATTTCAATTATTTTTCCTGGAATTCCCAGACACATTTTGACCTCAATCTAAAAATGATTTGCAAATTTTGAAGCAATGAAAGCTTGCCCTAAAGAAATCCCACCATCATTAGTGGGAACATTTTTATGGATAAAAACACTGAAATGAGCTTTTTTCAATCGCTGAATCATGTTTTCCAATAATACCTTGTTTTGCCAAACACCACCACTCAGGGTAACAGTGTTGATATTGTGCTCTTTCCTGATTTTTGCGCAAATTTCTTCAGAGATTTGAACGATACTGTTATGAAATCCGGCAGCAATTTTTGAGACTGGAACAGCTTTGTAAATATCCGCAATTATCGCCGGAAATAAACCACTCAGATCAATGAGATTATCATTTAAGAAAACTGGATAAATCTTCGTTTCATCCGGATCGACCAATGCTTCCATCTCGATGGCTGCCTGCCCTTCATAACTCACCCGGTGACGGATTCCAATCAGTGAGGAAACTGCATCAAATAAGCGCCCCATGCTGGAAGTTTTAGGCGTATTAATTTGTTTATTCAACTGGATATCCAAAACTGTGCGCTCTTCCATGCAAAGCGCCTGAACAGCAGGAATAGAAGTATCCCAATCCAAATTATATTCTCGCAAATAAGACAAAGCCATTCTGGCGGGTATCCGGATTGAAATATCTCCCCCTGGAAGGGGTGTATAACGCAGGTGGTAGGATCGTGAATAATGGCTGTAATTACCAACTAGAACCTCGCCACCCCAAATCGCTTGATCTGTTCCGAAGCCCGTGCCATCATAACAAAGACCGATAACTTCACCTTCTTCGGTCCAATGATTTTCGGCTAAACATGCTGCTAAATGAGCATGATGGTGTTGAATCTGGATATTAGGAATTTTCTCTTTCTCTGAACGCTGGTTTGCATATCGGCTGGCTAAATAATCGGGATGCAGGTCGCTGGCGATAAGTTGAGGCTTTATTCGAAATAATTTTTGATAATGATCAATCGCTTCGGTAAATGAATTAAGGGTTTCTAAATTCTCCAAATCTCCGATATGATGGCTGAGAAAGGCATAGTTATCACGTGTTAAACAAAATGTGTTTTTTAATTCAGCACCAGTTGCCAAAATCTGGGGCAGTTTATGCTTTAAAACAATTGGATTGGGAGCAAAACCACGAGCTCTGCGGATTGGGTAGTAGTTTCCCTGGATGACTCTGAGAACAGAATCATCCACGCGCATGTGTATTTCCCGATTGTGAACAAGAAACCCATCTGCAATATTTTCCAGGTGTTGACGGGCTTCCTGATCTTTGTAAGCGATCGGTTCATCACTGATATTGGCACTGGTCATCACCCAGATATCGGGGTTATTTTCTGAGGGTTCTAATAATAAGTAGTGTAACGGGGTATAAGGCAACATAAAACCCAGGCAATTCTGTTGAGGAGCCAATAAAGGTGAAAGATCACTCCTTTTCCTGCTTTTCAACAAAACGATGGGTTTTTCCCTGGATTCCAGTAAATCTATTTCAACTGGAGAAATGGAACAATATTCTCGAATCTTTTCGATGGAAAAAGCCATTAAGGCAAAAGGTTTTTCAGAGCGCTTTTTCCTTGCGCGCAGGTTCTCAACAGCGGTGAAGTTTTTGGCATCACAAGCAAGATGATACCCTCCCAAACCTTTAACGGCGATGATTTTTCCTTCTTCCACCAGTTGTTGAGACTTTATAATGGCTTCATCTCCACTGGCAATGATTTGATTCCCAACTATCAAAGCAACTTGCGGTCCACAATTTGGGCAAGCGGTTGGTTGAGCGTGGTATCTTCGATTTAGGGGATCATCATACTCAGCCTGACATTCTTCGCATAATTTGAAGGTTGCCATGGTTGTCTTTGGACGATCATACGGAATGTCCCTTATGATGGTAAAACGCGGACCACAATTGGTGCAATTAATAAAAGGATACCGAAAGCGACGATCTTGTGGATCAAATAATTCTTTTAAACAATCCTCACAAATACTGTAATCGGGTGAGATTGGAATAAATTCTCCCTCCTCCGCCTGACTGGAAATAATCCTAAAATCCTGGTAACCATTTGCTGCGATCTCATCGATTTTTATCTCATCAATGCGACTTAAAGATGGGGGTTTATTCCTCAACATTGATAGGAATTGGTTAATATTGTTTGCAGATCCATTAATTTCAATTTCGACGCCACTCGAAGAATTTCTTACCCAGCCGGTTAAGTGGTAATTGATAGCCAGCGAATAAACAAACGGTCGAAAGCCTACTCCCTGAACAATACCTTGAATATGGATTTTTTTGGCTATTATTTCATGCATTTAGTTGATTTTTAAATTTTACAACCTGATCTGCCACCCAATCAACCCATTGTTCAATGCCTTCGTCTGTTTTGCAAGAAATAGAAAAGGTTGTTAAACCCGGATTTAAGATTTCTACACCTTGCTGGAAATAATCCATCCGAAAATCAATATAAGGGAGGAGGTCAATTTTATTAATAAGTAGCACATCAATTCCACGGTAAATATTGGTATATTTGTAAGGTTTATCATCCCCTTCAGGAATACTGGAAATAACGACATTCGCATGCGTTCCGATTTTGAATCCTGCCGGGCAGATTAAATTTCCAACATTTTCCACGATTATCAAATCCAGGTTTTCATAATCCAGGTGTTTAAGCGCTCGATCAATCATAACTGCGTCCAGATGGCATTGTCCGCCGGTATTGATTTGAACTGCAGGTAAGCCCAATGCCGTCACTTTATCAGAATCGATTGTGACCGGGGCAGTATCCCCTTCAATTATGCCCATTCTTATTTTAGATGAGAGTTGCTCGATCGTTTTTAGAATAACACTTGTTTTTCCAGCCCCTGGTGAGGCCATCATGTTAATAGCAAATACCCCAGCTTTTGTAAGCTGATCTTGAATTTGGTATGCCAGTTGGTCATTTGCCTCAAATATTTTTTCAACAACCTGAACTTTTTGTGTTGTCATCTTATGTCCTTTCGATTTCAATACTTTCAAGGTAAAAATCATCACCCGTTTGAACTTTTACCTGAAACGAACCACAATTAGGGCAAGGAATTAGCTCGCCAGGTAAATCATAGGTTTGATTACAAGCCAGACAGAGCATGCTGGCTGAAATACGTTTAAAATGTAATTTTGAATTTTCACAGATCGTTCCTTTCGAGATCATATCCCAATAGAAACTTACACTTTCATCTACAATACTGGATAAATTACCTATAACAAGGAAAATATCGGTAACTTTTTTTGCATTGGCTAATAAAGCGTGCTTTTCTGCAATTTTTAAAACACTTTCTGTAACAGCTAATTCATGCATTTATTTATCTATGGTTTATCTGAATTGTGGGCGATAAACTAAATGGTTATTTATTTTTGCATCAGTAAATCAATTAATTTCAATCTCATCGTAAGCATTCGGGTTGCAATCACGTTCGACAACCTTTTCATAATCACATAGCCCAATAGTTTATCTTTTTCACACAATTCATAGAGAGCCTTCCCTGTAAAATAGATCAGGTTACTATTTTGGAGGGCTTTAATTGTCGTTATTCGATGTCTGGCAACAGGTGTGAGACTATCCCAACCAACAATATCCAAAGGTTCTGCGTTGTAAGTTTTTATCTGCCCATAGCCTGGAATGTAAATCTCAATTCCTAATGAGCCTTCGGAGACAATATAGAATAAGTTGTCGTTGTCTCCTTCTTTATACAGGAATTCACCTTCTGATAAAAAACGAAGCCCTGAGATTTTCTCCAACTCCATTATTTGATCTGAAGTTAAATCCATCAGCCAGGGGATACTTTGCAATATAGTTCGTAAATTGGCTTTATCGTTCATCAGGCTACCTGTTTTTTAAAGAAAAAGTTGTCTATCATTTTTATCATTGAAGCTATAAATAAATAAGTGGAAAAACTCATTGAACAATCCGTAAATTGTCATCAAGTAAATGCAAATTTATTTTTGGCTAGTTTTTGAATTTTAACGAACGGGGGTTTTATTTGGTCTTGCTTCGCGTTATTATGCGTTCAGTATCCATTTCGTAATTAAATCAATTGCTTCTTGCGCTAAGGCATTCGTTTTTGGGGATAAATTATTTTCAAATCCAAATTGATATCCTCTTACCGATACAAGGATAGATGCAGGATATTTGTTAAAAGCAGTTGCCAGAATTGACAGTATCGTTTGCGGGGTCATATGGTGAGTAAGAGGAGAGTTCTGAAACTTGGCTTCCAACTTTTGAATATTGAGATCATTTACCAATGCCCCTGTATGAGCATCAACAAAACAAATTCTGGTATATGCAACCAATTCAGATGTTATCTCAGGTAACAATTGCAAACTGAAAAAGAAATGAAGTGTTTCGTTATTTTGGATCAATTCCTCTTCGATAGGATCTGCGATATCAATGAAAAAATTGTCAGCCACCCCTCGTAGAATATGCCAGGCAACTCCATCATCTTCGCGATCAGGGTTGCCATAACCGATTATTAATGTTTTTGGCTTATTTTTCAAAGCGTGTTCAATTTGAACACGCTTTGAAGTATTCTCGGAATTATTACTCATTCATTAATCACGTCGTAATGTTTTGATCGTGTTCCCCGTGGCATCCAGCACATCAATTATGATTGGCATTTGCCCAATGGCATGGGTTGAACAGGAAAGACAGGGGTCATGTGCCCGGACGGCCGCTTCAACCCGGTTTAACAATCCTTCATGAATTTCAGGACCTTTTACATAAGTTTTTGCGACCATATCCACTGCTGTGCTCATCGCATAATTATTATGACCGGTAGAAACAATTAAATTAAGTTTCTTGATTTGACCATTTTCATTTGCCCAGTAATGATGCAACAGCGTACCTCTGGGGGCTTCTATAACACCGACACCTTCACCTTGGAAATTATGACGAGTGTTAATTATGTCAGTGGATAAAATATCGGGGTCATCTAACAAAACTTGAACTCTTTCAACTGCAAATAAAGTTTCGATTAATCTGGCATAGTGATAATACAATGTATTTTCAACAGGTTTACCGGTATTGATTTGTTTATAAATTTTAAATTCTTCATTTGCTAAAGGAGTATTAATCTTTTCAGCAATATTCAAACGCCCTAATGGTCCTACTCGATAAACCCCGCCAGGCCAACCCAATTTCTTATAAAATGGAAATTTTAAATACGACCAATTCTCAACATGTTCCCCAATAAACTCCAGATAATCTGAAGCCGGAAAACGCTCTAACTGATCTCCATTTTTGTCTACTAACCTTAAATTCCCGTCGTAAAGTTCCAGAGCGTTATCTTCGGTAATAAGGCCAAAATATCCAGTTGAAAAAACAGCGAATTTCTGAATATCCTCCAGGTTCTTTACAGCCCAATCTTTCATGATACTGAGTCCTAATTGGGTTGTTTCGATCGCCTGGTCCAACCCGGAAAGGATTAAATCTCTTTCAGACTGGTTTAATGCTTTGTTGACGCCACCTGGCACTGCAAAAACTGGGTGGACACGTCTACCACCCAAAATGCGGATAATTTCTTGCCCATATTTTCGTAACTGAACCGCCTTAACGGTGATTTCAGGGGCATTTTGGACCAGTCCGACAACATTACGGGTGGCTGGGTCAGCATCAAAACCTAATAACAAATCCGGACCTGCCAGTTCAAAGAAATGCATTCCATGAGATTGAATGATTTGACCCATGTGCATTAATTCACGTAATAATGATGCTGGGCGAGGTGGGGGGGCACCCAGGACAGCATCACCTGCTTTGGCTGCAGCCAAATGGTGACTGACCGGGCAAATGCCGCAAATTCTTGGAGTGATTAGCGGCATTTCAAATACCATTCTGCCTTCACAAAATTTTTCAAAACCACGGAATTCATTGACATGCAGGTAGGCATGATCCACTTCTTGATTGTCATTTTTCATGTGGATAGTGATTTTTGCGTGTCCCTCAATGCGAGTTACTGGTTCAATTGTTATTTTTTGTGCGACCATTTTATCTCCTAATGCCAATGTAAATTATCATCTTTAATTTCCGGAATTCTGCCCTGTGCCAATTCAGATAAGACATGAAAGATCACATCTGCACTGGGCGGACAGCCAGGGACATGAATGTCAACCGGAACCACTTCAGAAACCGCTCGGACTTTCGTAGGAACTGCTAATTCAGGGTCGGTTGGAATGAAACCGTCCACGGTGCTTTCAGTATCGACATAAGCTCGTTTTAAGGTTTCTTCGATGGTAAAGAAGTTTCTCATCGCAGGAACTCCGCCAAAAACGGCGCAATCACCCAGGGCGACCAGAATTTTGCAGCGGGAGCGCATCAATTTTGCTTGATGTTCATTCGCTGAATTATTGATACCTCCTTCTAAAACTCCCACAGCGACACCAGTTTCATCAGCCTCTTTTAAATCAGTTATTGGTGAGGCTCGTAATTCCACTAAGTCTAATACCTGGAGGATCCTTTCATCGATATCCAATAAAGACATATGGCATCCTGCACAACCAGCCATCCAATCCGTCGCAATTTTTGGTTTACTCATTATTATTCCTCATTTCTAGCTAGCTTCTACTAGTCAATTTCAATAACCGATGTTTCCATTTTAATGGCTTTATTCCAAAGTGGGTTTATAACCATTCTTAACCGATCAGCAATTTCGAGCAAAACTTCTTCACTGGTTTTAACATCTGCTGGGGCTTGCAGAGATTTGTTAGCCTTTTGAACCTGCCCATCACTGGTGACATAATTTCCACTGTATTCGAGCCAATTTGCGACTGGTAATACAACATCAGCTTTAGCAGTTAATGCAGATTCGTAACTGGCCATGACAACCAGGAAAGGTGAATTATCCAGTTTTTTGAGGAGATTTTGGGAAGGCTCTTCATCGCCGAGGGCTACAAAGACAGCTTGATGACCATTTAATTCAAAAGATTTATTCAATCTTAATTGTTCTGCCGCCAGACTATTGGCTTTGCCTTTTGGACTGATTAATTTTGCATTGATTTTTTCTGCCAATTTGATTAAGGTAGCGATGGTTTCTTTTTTCTTTTTGGAATCAAATTCTGCATCATAAACAAAAACCGAGCTTTCGGCTTTTCGTAAAATCTCTGCAATTTGAGCCAATTGATCAACGGAAACTCCAGCTTTAGATGCCAGAGAAGAAACATCTTTACCGTCGATTTCTGCATCCAGCGCCTGCAGGAACTCCAAATCTGTTGATCGATTAATAACCGTTGAGTAAGGGGTAAAACCATCCATTCCACTGGCTTCATAACTCACCGGGATTACATTCACACCTTTAGGAATAATCCTTTTTACAAAGAATCCGGCTACCTGATGATCTTTCGTTAAGTCTAAACCAATAGTCAAAACTGCATCTGCATTGGAGATTTCACTGAGTTTCGATTCAAAAGATCCTTTATCTGCAGCTATTTCAGATAGAACAGCAGTATAGCGGCCTTCTTCTGTACTGGTGACCATGTCACTATTGATTTTTTCTTTAAAAATTTGTTTGAAATAGAATAATGCTTCAGCCGGTAAGCGAGTAGAAATGATACTGGCGACACCATCATCTTTTTTCCCGACTAATGGGTTCAGTTTATCCATCACAACTCTCAATGCTTCGTCCCAGGTTGATGCTTTTAAAGCACCATTTTTGCGAACAAGTGGTGTGACGATCCGACTTCGTTTTTCATCCATAGGCAGGAAACGTCCGACATCACAAAGGACGCCACCGTTGATGGGCGCATCCCAATCGCCATTAATTTTTATTAAGTTATTGTCACGATGGATGACTTCAATCCCACAGCCTAAAGAACAACCAACACAAATAGATTTTGTGGTGGTTACATCTTTCGTCTGGCCGCGATAAGCACTCCACCGATCAATTAATGCGCCGGTTGGGCAAATTTGGACACATACCCCACAAGAGATGCAGGAACTTGAGCCTAGAGGAACTCCCAAATCGGCGATCAAGATCGTGTTCGAACCGCGTTCCTCCATACCCAACGTGTAATTTCCAACCAATTCTGCACAAGCTCGAACGCATCGCCGGCAAAGAATGCAGCGATTGTGTTCCAAAACAAAATATGGATGGGAAGCATCTACAGGATAGGGTTGCCAGTTTGGCTGAATGGGCCAGTGGGTCATTCCTTCAGCATAAGCCGCATTTTGGAGCTCACAATCTGTTCCGCTGACCTGGCAATACGGGCAAAAATGGTTTCTTTCGCTGAAAATCATCGAAAGAACGAATTTTCTGGCTTCTTTCACCTTATCGGTTTGGGTTTTAATAACCATTTTATCGAAAACTGGAAGTGTGCAAGCTGGTTGTAACGTCCGGGCACCTTCCACCTCAACCAGACAAATCCGGCAACCTCCATAAGGTTCTAACGCTGGATGATCGCACAACGTAGGAATTTCAATATCCGCTAAACGGGCAGCATTTAATACAGTTGTTCCTTCCGGCACTTCTAATTCTTTTTCATCAATTTTGACTTTAACCATTGCGTTTCTCCTTCGTTTGATTACAAAAATTCTTTAGATTCTTTTGCCACTCATCGGACAGACGCCGGATGGACAAACTTTTAAACGAATATGAGCTTCAACTTCTGCTCTGAAGTGATTTAATATATCGTGTACAGGAGTTCCGGCTGTTTGACCCAGTCCACAATTTGACATTTCCGTCATATATTTGCTGATAAGCGCCAAATCATCCAGGTCTTCCAAGGTACCTGTTCCTTGAGAAATGTTCTCAAGAATTTGAAATGCTCTTTCATTCCCGATTCGGCAGGGATTGCACTTACTACAACTTTCTTTTCTAAAGAAGTTTTGGAGTACTTTTGCCAAATCAACTACACAGGTATTTTCATCGCAAATTAATAATGCACCAGAACCAAGGGCTACACCAGCATTTTTGAAGGAGTCGAAATCCATCGGCGTGTCCTGCAAACTGGCAGGAATAATAGAGCCGCTGGAGCCACCTGTCTGGGCTACTTTAAAACTTATATTATTTTTCATGCCTTTTGCATAAATGGTGATTACTTCTCTCAAAGTGATCCCCATTGGTACCTCAATCAGACCAGTAACATTTACATTACCGAGGATGGTATAAACTTTCGTTCCGGGGCTGGAAGGTGTTCCAATACTGCGATACCATTTTGCACCATTACGAACGATTGGAGGAATGTTCGCCAAAGTTTCAACGTTATTTACCAAAGTTGGTTTGCCCCACAATCCATGTGTGGTTGGGAAAGGTGGTCTCGGTCTTGGCTCACCACGTTTTCCTTCAATTGATTCAATTAAGGCTGTTTCCTCACCACAAATATATGCTCCGGCCCCACTATGAACATGAATATCAAAAGAAAAATTAGAATTAAAAATATTTTTTCCTAACATCCCATATTCATGAGCCTGGAGAATGGCTTTACGAAGCCTTTCCTGGGCTAATACATATTCACCGCGAATGTAAATAAAGCCTTCATCTGCTCCAACAGCGTAGCCGGCAATCGCCATTGCTTCGATAATACTGTGAGGGTCTCCCTCTAAGATCAACCTGTCTTTGAATGTACCTGGTTCAGATTCGTCGGCATTACAAATCACATATTTTTTCTTCCCGGGGCTGCCAGCAACAAAACTCCATTTTAAACCAGTTGGAAAACCAGCACCACCTCTTCCCCGTAAACCTGAATTTTTAATTTCTTCGATCAGTTGTTTTGGGGTTATTTCACTCAAAACTTTACCAAGTGCCAGGTATCCATCATTAACAATGTATTCTTCAATGTTTTCTGGGTCAATAATGCCAGCGCGTTGTAAAACGATTCGTTGTTCAGCCGGCAGAGTACCTTTCCTAGCGTGTACCCAGGCAATTTTCCCAGTTAACTCTTTTGAAGAAGCTTGCAGTTCCTGTGCAATGCGACCTTTCAATAAATGTTCTTCCACCAGGAAACGAACATCATCCGGTTTGACCGGACCATAAATTGTGGCTTCCGGGTAAACGATAACCAACGGAAGAGCGTCATGACGCCCAACATCTCCAACTTTTGTTAATGAAATTTCTTCGTTCAAACCGAACGCATCGATTTCTTGTTGTAAATTGTCAAATACCAGATCGGATCCTCTTTCTTTACTGATCGGATCACTGGATACTAAAACCATTGAGCGTGTTGATTTCATTTTTCCTCCGACTGAACATACCTAGCTAAAATTCCTTTGACCTGTTCTGGAGTGACATTTCCGTACGCATCGTCATCGACCACGATAACCGGGCCAACACCACACAGTCCCAGACAACTGGTTGTGATCAGAGACCACTGACCGTCGGAGGTTGTTTCGCCATCCTTTATGTCCAATGTGTCCTGTAATGTTTGCCAAACTTCTTTTCCCCCAACTACATGGCAAGGGGCACTTTCGCAAAATTGAATTACATGTTTTCCACGTGGTTTGGTGGAGAGCATATGATAAAAACTCGCAACTGAGAACAATTGAGAACGGGGGGATTTCAGTCTTTGACTGATAGATTCCAATGCTTCTGCTGGTAAATAACCCAGGATCCGATTAACATGATTCAGGATAGGAATTAATTCTTCGCGGCTATCACCATATTTATCAATGGCTGAATTTACTGCTTCTTTTATCTGGCGATTTTTCCCATTTTTACTCGGCATGTATTACTCCTTCGTCTGGATGAATTTAATTTTATTTTTTTTGTTTGAAGTTAAACAATCTCAATCGCATTAAAATTACATACCTGGGCACAAATTCCACAGCGGATACACATATCAGCATCAATTGTGTGTGGTAGCCTTCTTTCTCCTGTAATTGCATTAACCGGGCAATTGCGAGCGCAAACAGTACAGCCAGTGCAAGCACTTTCGATGATTTGATAACGAATTAGCGCTTTGCACACCTTGGCTGGGCATCTTTTTTCGAAAATGTGAGCTTCGTACTCATCTCGAAAATGTTTCAGTGTACTTTCGACTGGATTGGGGGCTCCCTGACCTAAGCCACACAGAGAATCCTGTTTAATTTCTCGGCAGAGCATTTCAAGTTGAGCAATATCATCAGCCCGGCCATGACCTTCACAAATTCTCTCTAGAATTTCAAGAATTCGCTTGGTTCCAACTCGGCAAGGGGTACATTTTCCACAACTTTCATCTTGGGTGAATTCCATAAAGAATCTGGCAATATCTACCATGCAGGTGCCTTCATCCATTACGATCATACCGCCAGAACCCATCATCGAGCCAGCCTGCATTAGCGATTCATAATCCACCGGTAAATCTAAATATTCTTTTGGAAGACAACCACCCATCGGACCGCCTGTTTGAATGGCTTTAAATTCTTTATTGTCACGAATTCCTTTGCCAATATCAAAAATTATTTCCCTTAACGTGATGCCCATGGGAACTTCGATCAAACCAGTGTGATTGATGTCACCTGCCATCGCAAATGTTTTAGTACCTTTGCTTTTCTCCGTACCCATGCTGGCAAACCATTCGGGGCCTTTAAGGATAATTTGGGGTACATTCGCATAGGTTTCAACGTTATTAATATTTGTTGGACTATTCCACAAACCTTTAACAGAAGGGAAGGGCGGCCGGGGGCGAGGTTCTCCGCGTTTGCCTTCAATAGAGTTCATCAGAGCTGTTTCTTCCCCACAAACAAAAGCACCTGCACCTTTTCTGACTTCCAGGTCAAAGGAAAAATCAGTTCCCATGATATTTTCGCCCAACAGACCCAGAGACTTTGCTTGTTGAATGGCAATGTTTAAGGAATTTATAGCAATTGGATACTCGGCACGACAATACACATAGCCTTGTTTAGCGCCAATCGCAAAAGCTGCAATCGTCATTCCTTCAACAACAGAATGAGGATCGGATTCCAGAACCCGGCGATTCATGAATGCTCCAGGGTCACCTTCATCTGCATTACAGACGACAAATTTTTGGTCGCTTTTTTCCTGTTTTGTCAGGTTCCATTTCAAATAGGTAGGAAAGCCAGCTCCTCCACGACCACGAAGGCCGGATTTTTTTATCTCGTTAATGACATCTTCCGGAGACATGTTTGTGAGAACATTTGCCAGAGCCATATAACCATCGTGCGCAATGTAATCCTCAATATTTTCAGGATCGATAACACCACAATTTCTAAGAACAACCCGGATTTCTTTTGCAGAAGGTGCACTTAATTCCTCATCCTTTACAGTTTTTACTGGAAGGATAAATTTTTTAGCAATACGCCCTTTCAGGAAATGTTCCTCGACAATGTATGGAATATCATCCGTGCTCATTCCGGCATAATGAACACCTTCCGGATAAACCATCATTTCAGGCCCTTGTGAGCATGCTCCGATTCTGGAGGTTTCCAACACCTGAACTTCGTCGATTAATCCATTTGCCACCAGCTCATCATTTAAAGCATCTAAAATGTCATGAGCTCCTTTTGAGAGACATTCAGGATCAACACATACTAAAACGTGAGTTCGAAAATATTTCATCAGTAAACCTACTTTTCTACAGCGTTAATATGTTCTTTTTATAAATTTATTGAGTTTTCTTTGACAACATTTCCGGATAAAACATGTTCAGTAATGATTTTTTCAGCTACTTCTTTGGTTACCTTTCCATAAGTCACTTTAGGACCTTCGCCGATTTGAACCTGTACGATTGGTTCCATTTCGCAAATCCCGATACAACCGGTCTGAGTCACAACAATACCGCTCAGGTTATCCTTTTCTATTCTTTCAAGAATAGCTTTCATTGTGTCTCGGGCTCCGGCAGCAATTCCACATGTTCCCATTCCAACAATTATTTGTTTTTGTCCGGAAGCACTTTTTAATTCCTGTTTTTTTAATGCTTCTTCTCGTAATCTTTTTAAATCTTCTAAACTTTTTATTGCGGGCATGTTATTACTCCTGTTAAAGTTGGTTTTCTTCAATTTTTTGGCAAAGATTTATCCCCGAAGTAATCTCGTCCTTCAAGAACGACAAAACCAGAGGCTCCGTTAATGGAATCCCATCTAATTCTTCTTTAATGGGTTGGTCATCAAAAATATAACTTTTATCATTGAGTTTATATTGGAATGTCCAGTGAACATTAGGAGAACCAATTACAAGGTGAAGAAAAGTACCTGATAAATCACCGAGAGGCATTCTGTCAATATGACTATTTTGAAACTCAACTTCCACCTCGGTTCCAAGACCGGGAGAAGAATGAATGTTTAGAAATCCATTACACATTTCTGCAGAAGCCTTCAAGAGAGGAATTCCCAGTCCAACTTTGCGAGTGGTGCGACTGGTAAAAAACGGGTCAACAATTTGTTGAGCCATTTCAGGTGTCATTCCTTTACCGTTATCTTTAATCGAAATTCTCAAAAGATCAGCTTCTGAATTTTCGATAACAGTAATCGTTACATGGGAAGCACCGGCATTAATACTGTTTTCTGCAATATCCAGAATATGTAATGATAATTCTTTCATTCACTAACAATCTTTCAGATTTGTAATTGCTTGATGGTTTGTGGTAATTTATTTGGTTTTACTCTTCCTAAAACCTCTTCATCCACCACAACTACAGGAGCCTGACTGCATGCTCCTACACAGCGACAAATTTCTAGTGTGATCATTCCATCGGCCGTTGTTTCTCCAATATCAATACCGAGTACTTGTTTGGCTTTTTCCATAAGTTGGGGAACCCCGCCAACATAACAAGCTGTACCCATGCAGAACTTAATGGTGTGTTTTCCTTTCGGGTTGGTTGTAAAAAATGAATAAAAGGTCACCACGCCGTGTACAGTAGAAGCAGGAATGCCTAATTTGTCTGCCAGATAAGCTTGTGTGGCTTCAGAAACCCATCCGATTTTGCTTTGAACTTCACCCAGAGCTACCATAGCAGCTCCTGGTTTTTGAGCATTTTCCTCAATAATTTGGTCAATAATTTCTCTTTGTTCTGGAATTAATAAGGGGTCATTAGCTGGTATGTTCTTTAAATATTTTGCCATGAATTGCTCCATTAATGATTTTGGAAATATTTTTATCCTTGTACAAGTTTATCGAAGGGTGTGTAATTTCGAAATTGCTGAATGTCATAATAACTTTAGAAAAAGCGCTTGATTTGAGATAAATTTCACAAATAAAAATTAAAAAAATTTTTATTACTCATTTTGAATAGGTTCGATAAAAAATGTTCTCCTTTCTAAGTTTCTTAATGCAAGGCTAAGTTCCTGAATGGTTGGTTCTTCAATTTCAAAAACGGTGGTTCCGATAAACTCTGACAAACGGTGAACATCTCCATTTTGAATTAAAGTATAAGAATTAAGCTCTGGAAATTTGTCTTTCGCTTGCTGAGGGGATAGGTGTCTGGAAATCTCTAATGCGATGAAAGGAATATTTTCAGGGATGAAACCCAAAATTTCCAGGAGTCCATTCGCTTTCCTATTTACATGCGCCGGAATTAGAATTCCACCTAACTCAGATACTTTTAAATATGCTTCTTCTAAAGTAAGTGAAGCTGATGTGATCAACAATCTTTCTTCGATTCGCTTAAAATCACCAGTTTCATCCACGAATAATTGTTCGCCAAAATAATCCGGACGATTTTTTATGCCAGGGAGTTTTTCATCAACGAATAATTGAAATTCTCTAATCTGTTCCAGGGTATCAAATAAACATAAAACATGGACTTCCTCTTTTGTTTGCAGCTCCATCCCTGGAAGAACAGTTAAATCTGTTCCAGATGCTGCTTTTTGAACGGCTTCTATGTTCCCTGAGGCATTGTGGTCGGTGATTGCGATCAGGTTTATTCCCCGGCTGATGGCTTCAGTAATGATAAGGGGGGGAAGCATTTCAATTTCAGCGCAGGGCGACAAAACCGTGTGGACATGCAAATCGGATCGAAATCTTTTCAAGGTAATCTCTATTTTCCAGACCGAATACCTAATTCCCAAAGTTTCCCGATAGTAAAAAACGAATTATATTGTGTTTGTAGTAAGTTAACACCTTCTTCATTTGCTTTGTCGATCGTGTTTTGTTCGGGTGTTGCTCCTTCGGTAATAATAATGGCAGTCAAGTCTAATAAAGCTGCAACCGCAATAATATTTTGGTGAGCTTGGAGAGTAACCCAAACTGAATTATGGGGAGCACCTGCCATTACACAACTCAGGAGATCGGATGTATATCCATTTTCGACTTGAATTTGAGAGAAATCTTTTTGCTTGGTTAATACATTTAATTGAAGGGCATTAATAATATTTGCGAGATCAGTCATAATTCTAGTCCTCCGCTATTTCCTTTTTAATATTTTCAACATCCAAGAATAATCTCATTTTTAAACGAGAGCCTTTTCCCCAAACCGATTCTAATTTCATGTGATCAACACAGCGTGAAATGTTAACCAATCCCATACCAGCTCCAAATCCCATCTCCCGGACTGCATCGGTGGCTGTCGAGTAACCAGCTTTCATTGCCTGATCAACATCTTTAATTCCAGGGCCGTAGTCATAGGCATCAATTGAAATTTGGTGAGGTTCAATTTCAACTCTTAAGACGCCGCCTTCAGTTGTATGAATAATGAGGTTCATTTCTGCTTCATAGATAGCAATTCCACAACGGCGGGCAATTTGCTTAGAGGCACCTAACCGGAGCAAGGCTCTTTTAATGTTCGATGAAGCCTGTCCGCCTTTATCAAAATCTCCTTGGTGGATCTGATATCGCAAAATTAAGCTTGTCCGATCCGATTCGATATCTTCGAATAAATGACTGGCTCTATAAATACGGATTTCTTCTTCCTGATAGTCAGTCTCTAAAGCACGTAGTAATCCGCGATTGATATCACCCTTGGTGATCATACCGACCAATTTTTGGTTTTTGTCAACCACCAATAAACGTCCAAAGTTGGTTGAGACAAATTTTTTCGAAGCTTCGATCACCGGATCAGTAGGGAGTATAGAGGTCAATTTTTTCGTCATGTACTTCTCAATTTTTGATTGCAGGTCAGTGTCAACCAAACAGCGAATTAAATCTTCCATAGAAATAATTCCAATTAGCTCACCATTTTTCGAAATAATTGGAGCACCTGATATTCTTTTCTGACGAAAGACTTCAAGAACTTCCTCCATTTTTCCATCTGGGGAAAAACAAAATAAATTACTGGTCATTACCTCGCTAACTTTAATTTCGTAAGCGAGTTCTTCCACCCGAGAGATATTTTCAGCTTCTTGATCTGTGATAATTCGTTTTTTCTGCGGGTGATTTGCAACCATTCGAACTCACTTCAATTCCTCAAAACCACAATCTGCGTGGTCAGAGACTGATTTTTCCAAACTGGATAGACCGGCTTTATATAAACGGCCACATAATTCAAACATTCCAAAAGGAGAAATAATTAACGGAATTTCCTCATCATTGGCTAATTCGATCGTTGCCACAGGAGGTTGTTTTCCCCTCACCAGTACAACAGCGGCAACATCAGCCATTTGAGCTGTTCTTATCACTTGGGGATTACATAAACCAGTGAGTAAAACTGCTCCGGGTTCAATGGATGCCAGGACATCACTCATTAAGTCCGCACCACAACCGCCTAAAATATTTTCTTTAAAATTTATAGAATTTGTTAAAGCTGTGCCTTCCACTAAATCGATCAATTCGCCTAAATTCATTTTCACCTACAATCCAGGAATTATCCAATATTAAGGTTATTGTACACTAGAATTGACTTTGTGAAAATTTTCATTAATAACTATTATTGCGTCATTAATATACAAAGTTAGATGACCTTCATCATAAAAGGATGACGGATAAAGAAAAAACAACTATAGAGTAAATCGGATTATGATATGATTTCCTAATAAAAATTAATAGAGGATCATTATGGCGCAAATAATTTCATCGGTTAAGGGAACAAGGGATTTTTATCCGGAAGATATGGCGGTGCGAAATTGGATATACCAAAAAATGCTCGAAGTAGCTACTTTGTTTGGGTATGTTGAATATGATGGTCCATTTCTAGAAAAAATTGATTTATATGCAGCCAAATCTGGCGAAGAACTTGTAAAAGAACAAGCTTTTGTTTTTCCTGATCGAGGAGGGGAGTTAATCACTCTACGACCAGAACTCACTCCATCTCTGGCAAGAATGATTGCACAAAAACAAAAACAATTGGTTTTTCCGCAAAGGTGGTGGTCTTTCGGACCGTTTTGGCGTTATGAACGACCACAAAAAGGCAGAACCCGGGAGTTCTTCCAATGGAATGTTGATATGCTGGGCTCTGATACCGCTGAAAGTGATGCGGAATTAATTGCTGTTTGTGCCACTTTCTTCAAGAAAGTCGGCTTAAAACCAGATCAAGTAAAGATTTTTATTAATAATCGAAAACTGATGGATTCTGTTTTAAAAAGATTAAATATCCCGGCAGAATTAAAAACTGCTGTTTTTCGTTTAATAGATCGGAAAGAGAAAATCTCCCAACTAGCCTGGGAAGATTATGGATTATCTTTAGGTTTATCCTCTCCTCAACTGGATGGTTTGATCCTCAAACTCAATGATAATAATCTATGGCAGGAATCGGAATCATTACAATTAATTATGGAAATACTGAGAGTGATGAAGTTAGACGATTATGTGACATTCAATCCCCAGATTATTCGCGGGCTGGATTATTACACCGGGGTTGTTTTTGAGGCAAAAGATATGGATAAAGAAGGTAGGTCAATCCTGGGGGGGGGCCATTATGGGAATTTAGTAGGGGACGTTGGAGGTGATATTTTGCCTGGGGTTGGTTTTGCGATGGGTGATGTTATGTTACGGTTAGTGCTGGAAAAATATAAATGTTTACCAGAGAAAATGGAGCCCGCAGCTAAAGTATTGGTCACAGTATTCGATCATTCTTTCTATAAAGATTCTTTGGAAATAACCAATCTCCTGAGAAATGCTGGTATTGCGACCATTCTGATAAATGACGATCAAAAGCTTCAAAAACAGTTTAAATTTGCTGATCGAATAAACATTCCTATTGTTTTGGTTTTAGGACCGGAAGAAAAGGATAATGGGTTGGTGACAGTGAAGAATTTGATTAATGGAAATCAAGAGAATATCAACGTGGAACATCTCGTTGCTTATGTGAATTCACAACTTGCAGAAGCAAATGCTCTGTGATAGAATTTCGATCGTTATGGTGCCTGTAGCTCAATGGCAGAGCGCTTCACTGTGGATGAAGAGGTTGAGGGTTCGAAACCGTCCAGGCACCCAAAAAATTCATGGTTTCATGAATTTTTTTTATTTAATTTTCGACAGGCAGTGCAATGAAGAAAGTAGATCCTACTCCTGGTGTGCTTTCTAATAACCCAATCCGTCCCTGATGGAGGGTCATGATGGATTTGCTAAGTGCCAGTCCTAAACCAGTTCCAAAAATGCGACTTTTTTCCAAGGCAGAAGGCTGTTCAAAAGGTTTAAATAATTTTTCCTGATCGGCTGGTTGGATTCCAATTCCGGTGTCGGAAACCGTTATCATAACTTCTTTTACCTGATTATTTCCGTTCTTAACGGAAGCAGAAATTGTTATTTTTCCAAAATCGGTAAACTTAACCGCGTTTGATGCCAGATTCATCACAACCTGAGATATCCTATCTTTATCAATCATTAATTCAGGGATATCCTCTTTGATGTCTATTTCAAAATCAATTACTTTATCGGTCACCAAATTTCTACAAGCTGGTAAAAGAGAATATAATAAATTTGGTATTTTTGTTTTTGAAATATTTAATTTCATTGTTCCGGCGTCAATTTTTGTTATGTCAAGAATATCATTCACTAATCGTAGGAGATATTGACCGGCATTGTGGATGGCGGTTAGATCTTGCTTTTGTGTTTCATTAATAGGACCATCAATGCCTGTAAGGATTACCTTTGAAAAACCAATGATCGAATTCAACGGAGTTCTAAACTCGTGACTCATATTGGCTAAAAACTGGCTTTTGATTTGATCAAGTTCAGGTTTTTTTTCTTTAGGAGTTTTTGATTGGGTAAAGGAAATTGCATTATCAATTTCTATCGCTATTTGATCTGCCAGCATTTCAAAAAAGTGGATGTCTTTTAAAGCGAAATCGTTTTGGCGATTTGAATAAATCGCTAAAACACCTTTAATTTCAGTATCCAATTTTATTGGTAAAAATATTTGGGATTTTGGTTTGAGATGAGACAAGTTGAGTGGAGTCAATTTTTTTGTTTGACTATTTTGTTGAATGACTGTTTGACCATTTTTATATACATCTAAGGCTAAGTTAGTCGTATATTCATCAAGCTTTAATAACTCTAATCCGGTGATAATTTTTCCATCGGAGGCAGATATCACTTTATTGATTTGATCATTATCGTTTGTAAAAGTGAGAATATTGACATCCAAAAAACTGAACTTACTTTTTATTTTCAAAACAAGATCAAGTAATAATGAATCGGGATCTAAATTAGTAGCTGTTTCTCGTATAATTTCCAAAAACTTATCATATTTTCTTGTTAAAACCGACAATTCTTTTGACAAATTCCGATTGTCCAGCAATAAAGAAATAAGATCTAATGAATCTAAAAACAATGTTTTTAATTCATTAGAGAAGATTAGCTCTTGGTTGGACAATAAGACTAAATGGGCAATCACACCCTCCCGATTTTGAATTGGAAAGAAAAAACCGCTCTTAATCGTAAAATCAGTTAACGATTGACGTGTGTGGTTGTTTAAAGCAGGCGTTTGGTTAATAACAAACTCTCCTACATTTAGATTCAGTAAATCAGCAATTAAATCATTAAATTCTGGAGTGCCCCATTGAGCCAATAAACTTTCAATTTCACAGACTGAATAATCCGGCAGAACATTATAGGGTTGGGTAGTGGTAGAAGTATTTGAATTTTCAACAATGAATAGAGCATTTTGAGAATTTGATGTTCGATGAATGTTTTCTGAAAGAAAAAGCACAAGATCTGTTAAATTATTTATTCTTAATAATGAGTTATTTTTATAACTGATTACTGTTTCTTCTTGATCGATTGCTGGTTTATCTTGGTTAATAAATTTATCTAATTTTGTGGTTAAGATTGGCAATAAATCTTTTATTAGCCCTTGCTCGTTTTTCGTAAAATCAAAAACCTTATTTGAGAAAAAGGCTATAGATCCAATTTTTTTTCGTTTTATTTTTAAAGGCAAGATAGCAAAAGATTGGAAGTCTTTTTCAGCGAAAAGAGCCAATATTTTTTTGGGTAAGTTTGCTTCTTGGAAATTCGAAAAATAAGTTGGGATTTCCTGTTGACACAAAAAATTGATAATAGATTGATCAAGTAATTCGCTTGCCTGAGAATTCGATTTATCGGATTCACGAAAAACTTTGGCAATTAATTCGAATTGAGACTGATCAGATGATGAATCGGTCACATTTTTGAATAAGAACCCTTCAAAAATCTCTTTAGGAAAGAAAAATTCCATTAAAGAATGAAGGAGGTCTTCAGGCATCAGAGCCTGGGAAATTCGTTCTTTTATAACGGATGTTTTTTCGATATCTGATAATTTTGCATTAATTTGATGGATTGTTTCCTCATTGGTTAATGAACTCGAAATTGTTGCAGAAACCAGCTCTAAGAAGCGAATTTCATCAGTGTTCCAAAAATGTTTTTGGTGTAGATCCTCTAATAAGATCAGATCCGGATATTCTAATTTTGTTTGAACAGGTAAGACTAATAAGGATTGCGCCTCTCGATTGTCCATCCATTTATCGATTGATTGATCCAGTTTTTCATTATTTGCGTGTAAATAACCTTTTTCGGAAAAGGTTGAAAATAAATCATTAAAAACTTCAAATTTTATTTCTTTACTCAAATGAAAGGGATTGTATTTTTCCTGACTATACCATTCGGTTTGGATTGTCCATGTTTTTACATTATTGCCAAAGTTAGATTTAGCAAAAGAAATCCGATGGATGTTGGCCGCTTTTCCGATAAGCTCGAGAGATTCCTTTAATTTACTACTTCCATGGATATTTATGTTTTTAATAGCCTGAGAAATAAGAATTTGATATTGCTCGCGGATTTCAATTGCAGAAAGAGCATTTTGCATTTCTTGAAACAGGAATGCATTTTCAAGAGCATTTGCCATTTTTGTGCTGATAGCTAGTAAATATTCTTTGGACTTATTAGAAAAGGATTTCTTTTTCTGATGATCATAAACAAGGATTGCACCGAACACTTTTTGTCCAGATCGAATTGGGACCCCAATTATTGATTTGGGAGTGATTGCTTTGGTTGTTTCTACTACATTTATTGAATCAGGTTTGAGTTGTTCAACCTGTGATAAAACCTCATTAGAAGTTATGATTTGATTTATGATTGGTAAATATTCATGACTATTCGGATAATAACTAATTTCATCATTCACTTTAAAAATTGGTGTAATAATTTCGGAATTTTGTTTTTGTAAAATCCCGAAGATAAGGTTTTTGTTTGGCACAAATTTATTTATGGTTAGGTGTGTTTCCTGGTAAATATCAATAGGATCGATTAGATGATTTATTTCCCGTGAATAGTCTTCCAGATCTTGAGAAATTTTTGTCAAAAGCTGGTTGTCGTCAAGGTTCGGATCGGGTTGTTGGTTGAAAACGAAGAAATTATTATTTTCTACGTTCTCTGTAGGAAGAGGGTCATTTAATTTTTCATTGATTTTTTCAGAATAATCATCTGGTTTCGTAATCGCTGGTGATGAATTAAGATCCTGATCTTCATAACTATCAACCGTTTGAACAAAGCCAATATAAGTAGGTTTAGAGTGGTATTCTTCTGAAAATTTGGTTAATTTCAAGTTACAAAAAAATAAATCTCCTTCTTTTCCAATGAAAATTACATCTTGTTCGATTGGGAAGGAATTTGCTAAAAAGAGATCCTGCAGCTTTTCTCCAGATGATAGATTAATTGAAAAAGAAAAAACTGATTGATCCAAAAAATCCTGTGAGGGGATTCCCAGACATTCGGTTACTTCAGGGCTAATATTCAGATAATTACCATTGTGATCAATGATAAATTCCCAACTAATCAAATTTTTATTTGAAGTTTTCTGATTAGGTTTCCCTTTTAAAAAAGATATTTTATTAAAAATATTTTTTGGTTTATCTTCAGTTTTCCCCTTTTTAATCATCTCTTATAATTCCCATACCGGTTGACCGGAAAGTATTTTCCTCATTTGATCAGGAAATCGATCAAGATTAAGAGGTTTTCCTAAGAACCCATTAAAACCAGCTGCTTTTGCTTTTTCAATTTGAGCTGGGTCTGCCTCAGCAGTAATTGCAACAATAGGAATATTTTTCAAACGCTCTGACTTTTGGATTTTGCGTAAGGCGCTATACCCATCCTCATAGGGTAACCGAATATCCATTAAAATCAAGTCCAGTTTTGGCAAACTATCTGCAAATTCTACAACTTCGTAACCTGAAGTCTTCCACTCACAGTGGATGCCCAAGTATCCTAGCAGTCTGGCCATTAACACAAAATTGGATACATTATCCTCGACCACTAATACCGACAAGCCTTTCAAAGATATCGCACTTATATTGCCATTATTTGTATTTATTTCAGTAGATCTGTCTGGAATAGAATCAAACATATAAGTCTTTCGTATAAAAAATGATATGCTAATTTTAGCATGCGATTTAAAAAAGATGCCTTAATTTTTCTATTTGTTTTCAATCCCCGTAATGATTTTTCAGAGCGGGCAACGGGAATCGAACCCGTGACTAAGGCTTGGGAAGCATTCGTTTTACCGCTAAACTATGCCCGCCGATTAACTTCGCATGGAAAAATTATATTATTGGGTAGGATACTTGTCAAGAAAAAATGAAACAGGTGAATACTATAATAACAGAGGATAAAAGTCTAAAATGACATTAAATACATGCTTATTATTGGCTTCAAGGTAAAATGATAATATGTTCAAAATGAAGATTGATAAACATTCGGCCAAGAAAAGGGCCAGGCCGCTTTATCATTGGATTAACAAACAATTGCATGGTGGATTAGATGTTATCCGCCTGGCTGGGCAGACTTTCACAAAAGAAAGGGCTCCCGAGGCAGCCGCCTCGATGGCCTATTTTACTTTTTTCTCTTTGTTCCCTTTAATTTTGGTGATTATTTCTTTTGCCAGCTTTGTTTTAAAATCTCAATTTGTCCAGGATCAGGTATATCAATTCATTATGGATTTAATACCGATTAGTCCAGAAATTATTGTTAATAATATTGATAATGTTCTAGCCAAACGCGGAACTGTTGGGTGGCTGGCAATTATTGGCCTGGTCTGGTCAGCTACTTCCATGTTTAATATTGTTGCCTTGAATGTTGATCGAGCCTGGGTTGATCAACGATCTCACAATTTCTTAGAAAGAAGGTTGATTGGTATCATCATTATTGCCGGATTGTCTTTATTAATAATGATTTTTTGGGCTTTTAAAACAATTCTTAATCTGGAAATTATTGAGCAATTAATTGCTTATTTTCATATTTCGATTTTTAAGACAAATCTATATGATATTTTTACCTATCTTCTACCGAAAATATTTCGATTCATAATCTATTGGATCATGTATCAGTGGATTCCAAAAGCGGTGGTCAAACCGATTGAAGCATTTTGGGGCGCAACCTTTTCTATTGTTTTAACAGAATCTATCACTTTTATAATGAGTTGTTATTTGAGAAGTCAATGGGTGCGATATGAATTAGTTTATGGCTCGCTTGGAAGGATTATTGCGCTGTTATTATGGATTTATCTTTCCAGTTATGTAATATTGTTTGGGGCTCATATCAGTTCAGCAGTTGGAACTTTGTTTCGAAAAAATAAATTAGAAAATATCACCACCAACAAGTAAATGGTTATTTTCAATTCTCAAAATATCAGAAGAAAACGATTTTTTAGCGTTTTTTAATTCGCTTATTCTTTACGAGTTTCTTGTCTTAAATTTGGTAGATTAAACAAAACTGAAACAATAATGATGAACATAATTACAGATCCAATTGTAATGATCCCAAGTGTTAGATCTTCATTACTGAAATTTAATATTTTAAGATCATTCGTGGTAATTCCAAGACTTGGGATATTGGCTTTATGATTCTGATCAAATCCTGCATAGGTCTCAACGGTACCGCCATTAATATCAAATTTCCAAATCTCAACTGCATTTTTGTCTAAGGATAAATAAACCTGGTTGGATTGGGGTGAGATAATGACGGAGGTAAGGATTTGATCATTTTTTTGGAATGATGTGAGAATATCCATCCCTAATTCAACATTGAAATGATCATCAACCTCGTTAATAGCTTCCATCAATTCTTTGTGAGTAGCAGATAATTCGTCTTGAACGGAATTTTCCTGAGTTTGGTTATAAGGGAATAAATAAGTCAGGCTAAAAAAAGGCATATCATTAATTTTTAGAATCTGCTTTGAAGCACCATCGGTTAAAAAACTAAGGGTATGACCTTGTTTATCGGAAAACAAAATATTTGAATAAGGAACAAGCCACTTTCCTAAGGAGTAATCATCAGAATTTTCATCTGGAATTTGTGAGGATTCATAAAGTAATTTTCTATAACGGTCTTCAAATTGTGTAGTTGTTAATCGGTTTCTGGAGAAACTATCCGGATTATCCAAAATGAGTACCAAAACACCTTTTGCATTATAGGCGCCAATTGTATAAAATTGATTTCTTTCAAACAAGTCGAAAAAAAGGACACTCTGACCTTTTTGCTGTTTAAAGCGAAATCTTAATTCTTGCGTTGATGAACCAGCATTTAACCCATAATAAACAGGTTGGGAGTAAACGACAAAAGCAAGGTTATTTGAATAGTCGTCAGATTGAGCATTTGCAATCGGTGGTGGAATCAGGAAAATTGTCAGGATTAAAAAGAAAAAAAAGGATTTGGTTTTCCCGCAGGACATTTGCTACTCCTTAATTAAATTGATCTTACCTCATTATTTATTAGTTCACAAGATTAGTACTTGAAAAACAAGAACAATAGTTCTATAATTGGTAAAATGGACCTGTTAAAGAAATTAAGTCTGGTGTCTGATAATATGGATGTTGAAGATGGCGAAGAGCTGGAGACATCCATCGATCATTGCCCAAACAAAACGGAGTTAAAGAATGAACCCTGGGTAACAAATGCAAAAATATCTGGGGGAAAGTCGATTGCATTATTAAAATCGGTTATTACTTCTGCCTGTGAAAGAAATTGTAAATATTGTGCATTCCGAGCTGGAAGAAATTTTCGCAGAGTGACATTTACTCCGGATGAAATGGCTAATACCTTTATCAATTTATATCAAAAAAAGGTTATTGAGGGGTTGTTCCTTAGTTCTGGAATTGCAGGTGGTGGAATTCGGACCCAGGATAAAATTATTGACACAGCACAAATACTTAGGCAGAGACATAATTTTTCTGGTTACCTGCATTTGAAAATAATGCCAGGAGCAGAAAGCGATCAAATTATCGAACTAATGAGATGGGCAGATAGGGTTTCAATTAACCTCGAAGCACCCAATCCTGAAAGATTAGGAATGCTTGCACCAAAAAAAAACTTTGCAGAAGAATTATTTTCGAGATTAAAATGGGTTGAAGAAATTCGAAAATCTAAGAACGCTTATAGGAATTGGAAACATAAATGGCCTTCTTTAACCACACAATTAGTCGTCGGTCCATCTGGTGAAAGCGACCTTGAATTATTAAAAACCAGTGATTATCTTTTTAGAAACTTCAATTTGGCAAGAATTTATTTTATGACCTTTAAGCCTGTAATCGATACACCTTTTGAAAATCTTCCTGCAGAAAATCCTGTTCGCGGACATCGTTTATACCAGGCTTCTTTCCTGCTGAGAGACTATGGTTTTTCATTCGAGGATATTGAATTTTCTCAAAATGGACGATTATCTTTAGATATAGATCCGAAGAAGCTTTGGGCAGATAAAAATTTTCGAGAAAAGCCAATTGAAATAAACACAGCATCCAGGGAGGAATTATTAAGAATACCTGGAATTGGGCCAAAAAGAGTGGAATTAATTTCAAAATATCGAACAAAACAAAAAATAAAAGCCATTGATGAGTTGCGCTCATTATTCATACTGCCTGAAAAAATCAGAGATTACGTCTTAGTTGATGGAAAAAGGCCTGCTCGGCAACTAAAATTTGATTTTTAAACTATTTTTTTAATTTTTAATCTGTAAAATAAGCATAAATTGATTCGTTTTTTTAGAAGGCGAGGAACGAATGGCAAAAAAGGATAAAAATCAAAAAAACAAAAATAAAGAAATTTCTGACCCTGAAAAACCAGAAGTTGAGAACATCTCCAGGAATGAGAAAAAACTGGATAATAAAACATACGAAAAAGAACTTCAACGATTACAGATTGAATTGGTAAAACTACAGGAATGGATTAAAGATCGGGGATTAAAAGTAGTTGTAATTTTTGAAGGTAGAGATGCAGCCGGCAAGGGTGGTGTCATTAAAAGAATTACAGAAAGCCTAAATCCCAGAAGTGTGCGGGTGGTGGCTTTACCAGCACCAACAGAACGTGAAAGAACGCAATGGTATTTTCAACGATATGTTGCTCATTTACCAGCAGCCGGTGAAATGGTTTTGTTTGATCGTTCCTGGTATAATCGTGCAGGTGTTGAAAAAGTAATGGGTTTTTGTTCGGAAAATGAATATCAGGAATTTTTAAGGTCTGTTCCTGAGTTTGAAAGGATGCTGGTAAGATCAGGCATTATTTTAATCAAATATTGGTTTTCAGTAAGCGACGAAGAACAGGAAAAAAGATTTTCGGATCGGATTAATGACCCTACCAAGCGCTGGAAACTAAGCCCTATGGATTTACAGTCTCGCACAAAGTGGCTGGAGTATTCAAAGGCGAAAGACCAGATGTTTGCATACACCGATATCAAGCAGGTACCGTGGTATGTTGTAAATGCAGATAACAAAAAAAAGGCGCGTTTAAATTGTATTCACCATTTGTTAAGCTTGATCCCTTATGAGGATTTAACACCTGATCCCATTGAACTCCCACCCAGGCAAAAAAGTGAAGGGTATGTCAGACCACCAATCACCGACCAAACTTTTGTTCCAGAAATATATTAGAAAAATACCAGGTCAACCGATAAGCCGCATTCTGTTATCATATTGGGTATCCTGGACGGACGGCAATATGAACGATGATCATCTATCTGGGTGAATTGTTACCAATCCACTCTTGCAGCCTACCCGGAACTTAGAAGGAGACGAGCAATCTCCTGCCAATGGCTTTGTTCCTGCTTGGCCTTGCTCCAGATGAGGGTTGCCTGGCCGTTGTATTGCTACAAACGCCGGTGGTCTCTTACACCACCTTTTCACCATCGCCTTATCGGCAGTATGTTTCTGTGGCCCGATCTAGCAGGTTACCTGAAAGGCATCCCCGCTCCGGGTGTTACCCGGCATCTTGCTCTGTGGAGTGCGGACTTTCCTCGACATTTTTTACGCCGCGATCATCTGGTCAACCTGGCAATCTGATGATAATACGTCTTACTTTATGCGTCAATGGAGCGTTTTTTGACGATTTTCAAATGATCTACTTTACTTTTATTAAATAAATTCAAAACTTTTTATTTCGTACTATAATTCGGTGAATATAAATTTAGAGAGGTATTTTTATGCGAAAACCAATAGTAGCTGGCAACTGGAAAATGAACAAAACAGTAAAAGAGGCAGAAGTATTAGTAAATGAATTGCGTGGAGAAATTGAGAAAATTAATTCTGTTGAAAGTGTTTTTTGTGTTCCTTTTACCGCATTAAGCAAAGTTTCAGGATTATTAGAAAAAAGCATTATTGGTGTGGGTGTTCAAAATGTTCATTGGGAAAAACAGGGCGCTTTTACCGGGGAAATATCCCCGTTAATGGTGAAAGAATTTGCTGATTACGCCATTATTGGACATTCAGAGCGAAGACAATATTTTGGTGAAACAGATGAAACGGTCAATAAACGTGTTATTTCTGCTTTATCCAATGGACTTATTCCGATTATGTGTGTTGGAGAAACTCTTGAGGAAAAAGAGAAAGGATTAACAGAAAAAGTTATTATTCGTCAAATGGAAATTGGTTTAAAAAACATTTCAAAAGAAATCTCTTCGAAGCTTGTCATTGCCTATGAACCAGTTTGGGCAATTGGTACTGGATTGGCCTGTGACCCTGACACTGCTAACGATATCATCCTGCGATCAATCAGAAAACCTTTGGAAGAAATATTTAGCAAAGAAAATTCAAAAATGATTCGAGTTCAATATGGTGGCTCAGTAACTGGAACAAACGCGTTTGACTACTTTTCACAAAGTGAAATCGATGGTGCACTGGTTGGAGGAGCTTCCTTGAAATCAGACTTCATTGATATTATAAAATCTGCTGCCAGGGTTTCGATTGAAATTTGATGGAATTTTAATTTTCAGCTTAAGCCTGCTCGGATTGATTTTTTTTCAACGAGTATTACAAAAAGAAATCCAGATTATTCTGCTTTTGATAACTAGAAACCCCAATTTAACAATTGGCATCTTTTCAATCCTGCTGTTGCCGGGTGTATTAATTCACGAATTAAGCCATTTATTCATGGCATTTATCTTAAAAGTCCCTGTAAAAAAGATATCTTTGATTCCAGAAGTATCTAAAAATGGAAAAATCCGGCTTGGTTTTGTCCAGACATTAAAAACTGATGTTGTTCGGGATGCATTAATCGGTTTAGCACCTCTTCTTTCTGGTTTATTACTGGTTGCTCTAATTTCTTCTACCCACCTTGGGATAACCCAAACTATTAAAGAAATTTATTCAGGAGACAATCGACCATTTTTAACCATGCTTAAACAAATTATTCAAGTGCCAGACTTTGGCCTTTGGTTTTACCTGTCATTTGCAATCAGCACAACCATGATCCCATCAGAATCTGACCGGCAATCATGGAAAATGATTCTTGTAGTAATTATTGGGTTATTTTGTTTGATATTGATTGCCGGGTTTGGAAAATGGATGGCAGAAAACCTTTTGCCTTCGTTAAATCAAAGGTTATTATCTATCTCTTTTGTTATGATTGGCGCCATCCTGGTCCATTTACTTCTGCTCCTACCCGCTTGGTTAATAAGAAAATTTTTGATGGTAACAAAAAATGTATCCGTCGCTTGAAAATTAAATTTCTTAAAATCAAAAAGAGACTGACCCCCAAAAAAAAGCTGAGATTCCTCAGCTTTTTTTATCCAGTACCAAATTGACGATCACCAGCATCACCCAGTCCAGGCACAATGTAACCGACTTGGTTGAGGTGGTCATCAAGGGCAGCTAAATAAATTGGAACGTCTGGATGATTTTTTTGTAAATTGGCTACACCCTCTGGAGCGCCAATAAGACCTACGAATTTTATTCGTTTGACACCCCATCTTTTTAAAACGTCTACCGTAGCCACAGCAGATCCACCGGTTGCTAACATTGGATCAAGAATTAAGCAAACGCTGACCGTTGGTTCAGTTGGAAGTTTATTGTAATACTCGACTGGTTTTAAAGTCTTTTCATCTCGATAAATACCGATGTGCCATACTTCGGCAGAGGGCATAAGCTCCCAAATTCCTTCGACCATTCCTAATCCGGCTCTTAGGATCGGCACCAGACCAATTTTTTCTTTTAAATCAAAACCGTCTGTCGTGGCTAATGGGGTTTGGACCTGGATTGGCTCAACCTTTAAATCGGCGGTTACCTCATATGCCAATAAACCAGCCATTTCCCGCACTAATTCACGAAACTTTTTCGGTTCTGTTTCTACATTTCGTAATTTTGATAGTTTGTGGGCTAACAATGGATGTTTGGAAATCATCAAATTGGACATAATCAACTCCTGATGAATAATTAGCCGTCATTATAGCATGTGACTAATAATTATGGAATTTGAGAAGAAGATGAATTTTCTACTTTATAAATCAAAGAAAAGGCTTCTCCAACAGTTGTTAGCGTTTTGTTATCAAGATTTGCAAGATTAGCAGCTGGAAAATTAGGGTCACTTAAACTGAACCAGGCAAATTTCTGAACCAATCGAAAATCATCAACAGAGTAACCGAGTTGTTGATCGCGATAAGTGAGTAGCCAGGTACAAGTCTGGGATAGGTAATCCGCGATTATTTCATCCGAATATCCTAACTCTTCACCAAACAGTATTCCAAATTCCGTAACTACCAGGGGAGTTTCCTGATAACCATTAACTTTCATCCATTTTCTAAAACCAATGATATTGTTTTGGAAAGTATCGATCGCTCCATGGTGTTCGATATCATACAAGATCCCTTCTTCACTCGTAATGCCCACCGGTAGGCCAACCCCCCAGGCATCTTTTTCTTCCCGTAAGACATAGCCATGGACATTCCACCAATCAACCGGCATTTTTTCATGATAGAGTTGCTCGTACGTTTTTAATACTTCATCTAAGTAGGCCATCCGAATTGGAGTGGCTTGACTGACACCTCCGATTGCAATTTTGGCTTTTTTGTCTGATTTTTTGATCAGATAATAGAGTTCATGATAGAGTTCTGCGTACTTTTCAGGGGTGGTATTATCCTGATGCTGATTATCCGGTTCATTTCCAATGATCCAGGTGTAACCTTTATGATGTTTTGTTATTTGGATTATGTTTTCTTTTGATGGCGAATACCCATTTTGATTGACCCGAATTGTTTGCCAATACTCTAACTGTTTATTGACAGGTATATTTTTTGTGCTCCAATCGTAATACCATTGCGCATTTAGTTGCTTTGCCCAAAAAAGCGCATCTGCTTTTGAAGCCAGTCCAAAACCAATGGGATGGTCAAAATTAAGGGGAGCGGAACAAGAAACTAGCATAATTGTAAAAAAAATAAGGCTGGCGATTAATGAAGTTTTTCTCATAGGTACACTAGGGCTAATTATATAAAAAAATCTCGGTGATTAGGATTTTGAAGGTATAATCGAACACATGAGCGATGAAAGAATGATAAGTCCTGAAGCGAAACCAGATGACCGCCTAGATCAAACGCTGCGACCGACGTCTCTGAGTGAAGTAATAGGTCAGGATCAAGTACGAGAGAATTTGGCTATTTTAATTGATGCTGCCAAACAACGGAATGAATCTTTAGATCATGTTCTTTTTTACGGCCCCCCAGGTTTAGGTAAAACCACCCTTTCTCACGTTTTGGCAAATGAGATGGGCGTTAATATTCGTATAACATCAGGACCTGCCATTGAAAAAGCAGGCGATCTGGCGGCAATATTAACAAATTTACGAGCTGGAGATATCCTTTTTATTGATGAAATTCATCGCCTGGGGCGTGCAATTGAGGAAATCCTATACCCTGGCATGGAAGATTTCGCGCTGGATATTGTAATAGGAAAAGGCCCGAGCGCCCGATCAATACGATTAAAACTCCCACGTTTTACAGTGATCGGTGCGACAACCCGATTAGCACTCGTTACGGCACCATTAAGAGCCAGATTTGGCGCTGTATATCGTCTGGATTATTATGATCAGGCTTCAATGGAAAAGATCGTTCAAAGAGCTGCAAATATGTTGGCAGTTCCTTTTGAAATGGATGGTATCCGTGAGATTGCCCGTCGTGCGAGAGGAACCCCCAGGGTCGCACTTAGATTGCTACGCAGAGTGCGTGATTTCACCCAGGTGCGCTCGAATGGGGTTGTTTCTTTTCAAACAGCCATTGATGCGCTTAACCTACTAAATGTAGATGCATTGGGTCTGGATGAGATTGATCGCAGAGTAATTTTGACGATTATCGAGAAATATAACGGAGGACCGGTTGGTCTAAGCACAATCGCCGCATCAATCAGCGAAGAGCCGGATACAATCATGGATGTTGTTGAACCCTACCTTTTGCAACTTGGTTTTTTGGATCGGACCAGCCAGGGTAGAGTTGCAACGAAATTTGCTTATGAACATCTTGGCTTTGAGTATTCAGAAAATGAACATCAACCTAGATTACTTTAAAAAACGACTTTGAAGACAGAAGAATTTGATTACCAGCTTCCATTAGATCGAATTGCCCAAACACCAATTGAACCGCGCGATCATTCCAGGTTAATGGTTTGGAATCGAAAAGAAAGAAAAATATTTCATAAAAACTTTTATGAAATTAGTGAATTTTTATTACCGGGCGATTTGTTGGTTATTAATAAAACCAGGGTCATACCAGCAAGAATTTTTGCCAGAAAACCAAGTGGGGGAGAAGTTGAGATTCTTTTACTAAAAAAATTAGACGAAACAACCTGGGAATGCCTGGTAGGCGGAAAACGAGTTAATCCGGGTATACGCTTATCGACTGAAGTTGATGTTGATATAGAGGTAATAAAAAACCTGGAAGGACCGCAAAGATTAATTCAATTCTCAAGACAGATTGAACCGTATCTTTCGGCTATTGGTCAAATGCCACTTCCTCCGTATATTCACACAAAATTGAAAGATCAAGAACGTTACCAGACGGTTTTTGCTACGGATAGCGGCTCTGCTGCTGCTCCAACAGCAGGTTTGCATTTCACAAATGAGTTAATGATCAAACTTCAGAACCAAGGGGTGAGATTCTGCCAGATAACGTTACATGTTGGTCTGGATACCTTCGCACCTGTAACCGAAGAAGACGCTGAAACCCACAAAATTCATACTGAATGGTGTGAAATAACTGAACAAGCTGCATCTCTTATCAATGAAACAAAAAGGATGAATCAAAGAGTTATCGCAGTGGGAACAACAAGTGTACGAACTTTAGAAACTGGAGCAAAATTTTCCTCGAAGGGAAATACAATCGGCGCATTTACTGGACCCACAAATTTGTTTATTTTGCCAGGTTATAAATTTCAAGTAGTCGATGCAATGGTTACCAATTTTCATCTTCCAAAATCGAGCCTTATTATGCTGGTAAGTGCATTTGCTGGACAAAATGCAATCCTGGATTTGTATAAGCAAGCAATTGAACTGAATTATCGGTTTTATTCCTTTGGGGATGCAATGTTTATTGAATAATGATAAAGGAATTAAGGAGAAATTAAGTTTGGACTATTCAAAAAATGACCTTCTCAATTGCCGTCTGTGTGATCGGTTAGTTGCATGTCGGGAAGAAGTGGCAAGAATTAAGAAAAAAGCATATCTGGATTGGGATTATTGGGGAAAACCTGTTCCAGGTTTCGGTGATTTGAATGGTCAGGTGATGGCAGTAGGATTAGCTCCTGGAGCGCATGGATCGAACCGAACTGGAAGAATGTTCACCGGCGATTCTTCCGGAAATTTTCTTTACGCTGCCTTATTTCGGGCGGGGTTTGCCTCTCAGCCCAATTCGTATTCACTTGATGATGGGATGCAATTACGAAATTTTTATTTGACCTCCATTTGTCGCTGTGTTCCACCTCAAAACAAACCAACTACCCAAGAAATAATTAATTGTTTACCTTACCTTCTTAATGAAATTTCTTGTATGAATAATCTTCAAGTGATCGTGGCTTTAGGATCAATTGCCCAAAGTCATGTGTTAAAAATTTATTCTGAATTATCGGGTAAAAAACTTATTTTTCCTTTTACTCATGGCAGAGTGGATAAATTGCCAGGAGATTTTCCATATATAATTTCTTCTTATCACCCTAGCCGGCAAAATACCCAAACAGGCCGGTTAACTCAAGAAATGTTTGATCATATTTGGGAAAAGGTTAACCAGCTGATAAAAAAAAATAGCTCCTAAAAAGGAGCTGTTTTTTCGTATAAAAGTTTTTTATTACCTGCGAATATGCAATGCGTCCCAGCCTGCGTATTCAGCGGTTTCACCAAGTTCAGCTTCGATTCTTAATAGTTGATTATATTTAGCCACCCGGTCTGAACGAGCTGGTGCACCTGTTTTTATTTGTCCGGTGTTTAATGCCACAGCCAGATCGGCAATGGTTGCGTCTTCTGTTTCTCCGGAACGGTGTGAAGTCACTGCTGTCCAACCGGCTCGGTGGGCTGTTTCAATGGCTTCTAAGGTTTCAGTAAGGCTGCCGATTTGATTGAGTTTGATCAAGACACTGTTTGCTGCATTTTCCTGAATTGCGCGCCGGATTCTTTCGGGGTTGGTAACCAGAAGATCATCACCAACGATCTGGAGTTTGTGACCTACCTGATTGACAAATAGTTTCCAACCTTCCCAATCATCTTCCGCCAGTCCGTCTTCAATTGATACAATTGGATATTGGTCCACCCAGTTTTTCCAGAAAGCAACCATTTGTTCGGAAGTGAGTTTTTTCCCTTCCCGGCGGAGATTGTAAAGTTTTGTCTCTGAATCAAACAATTCCGAAGCAGCCGGGTCAAGGGCAATTGCAACTTGTTCGCCAGCTTTGTAACCCGCTTTTTCAATTGCTTCCAAAATTACTTCAACAGCTTCAACATTGGCTTTTAAAGCAGGCGCATAACCGCCTTCATCACCGACCAATGTAGCATAACCTTTTGCTTTTAGGACAGATTTTAAGGCATGGTATATTTCAGCTCCCCAGCGTAATCCTTCACTGAAATTCGGAGCGCCTAACGGCATTACCATAAATTCCTGTGCGTCGGTTGATTGCCAGCCGGTATGTGCGCCACCATTAAGGATATTCATCATTGGGACAGGAAGCACATGAGCGTGTACTCCGCCCAGGTAGCGGTATAAAGGTAATCCCATTGAATTGGCTGCCGCTTTTGCAACTGCCAGGGATGTACCCAGAATAGCATTTGCACCTAATTTGGATTTGTTTTCAGTTCCATCCAAAGCCAGCATTGCCATGTCGATAGCTCTTTGCTCGGTAGCGTCCCATTCGATTAAGGTATCATAAATCTCAGAGTTGACATTCTCTACTGCTTTTAATACCCCTTTGCCATTGTATCGATCTTTATCGCCATCTCGAAGTTCAAGTGCTTCGTGGGATCCGGTTGAGGCGCCGGATGGAACGGCCGCACGTCCCCAACTGCCATCTGCCAGAACAACCTCAACCTCGACGGTTGGGTTTCCACGCGAATCCAAAACTTCCTGACCATAAAGTGAAACGATTGTTGTATCCATTTTTACCTCTTCTTATAAATAATTCAGTTCAAAGCGATAGTATACCCGCTTTTAGATTTGAATATAAAACCAATTTATTCTTCAGGAAGATAATTTTTGTTTTTTTGCCTTTTGAATAAATTTTATAAAAAGAGGATGAGGGCGATTGGGTCTGGAAAGAAATTCAGGGTGAAATTGAGTGGCCAGCATAAACGGATGATCTTTTAGTTCAACGATTTCAACCAATTTACCATCGGGGGAAAGACCTGAAAAAACCATTCCATTTTGTTGATATGTTTCTCGAAAACGATTATTAAACTCAAAACGATGCCGGTGTCGTTCTTCAATCAAATTTGTTTGATAAGCTTCAAACGCTTTCGTTCCAGTTTGAATTTTGCAGGGGAATAGCCCTAAACGCATTGTGCCGCCCATATCCGCTAAATGTTGTTGATCCGGGAGGAGATCAATGACTGGATAAGCAGTTGAAGGGTCAAATTCTGAGGAGTTCACTGACTCATCATTAAAGATAAACCTGCCAAATTCTACAACCATGAGATGCATTCCCAAACAAAGCCCTAGGAAAGGTTTCTGGTTTTCACGAGCAAAGCGAACTGCAGTGATTTTTCCTTCAACACCGCGGCTTCCAAACCCACCTGGAATGATAATTCCATCTGCTGCCGATAAATTATCTAAAAATCTCCCTTTTTCAAGATCGGATGAATGGATCCAATCAATATCAAGGTCTAAATTTTCTGATATCGTTGCATGATTGAGAGCCTCACGGACACTCATGTAAGCATCATGTAATTCCACATATTTACCAACCAGAGCTATTTTTAGTTTTTCTCTTTTACTGGATGCAACATGAACCATTCGTTCCCATTCTTTCCAATCCGGTGATTTTTTGGGCTGCAGTTCAAGCCGTTTTATGATAAAATCGGCGACCTTCGCTTTTTCCAAAAGTAATGGAACTTCGTATAGATTATCGGCAGTTTGCATCGGGATGACTGCTTCGCGGCTCACATCACAAAATAAAGCGATTTTATCGCAGAGCTCATCAGGAATTGGATAATCTGATCTGGCGATGATCATATCCGGAGAAATGCCTGTGCTCCTCAATTCGCGGACTGAATGCTGAGTGGGTTTTGTTTTAATCTCTCGAGTTGCTCCAATCGTTGGTAGCCAGGTTACATGAACATATAAAGTATTTTCTCTTCCTAAATCACTTCGTAATTGCCTAAGGGATTCGAGAAATGGCTGTGATTCAATGTCACCGACAGTTCCTCCAACTTCAACAAGAACAATTTCAACATTTGCGGTTTTAGCAACCAACGAAATGCGTCTTTTAATTTCGTTTGTTATATGAGGAATGACTTGAATGGTACCACCAAGATAATCGCCTCTACGTTCTTTGCTAATTACTTCTGCATAGACTTGTCCGGTGGTTACGTTACATTCTTTGGTTAAATGGATGTCAATAAATCTTTCATAGTGACCTAAATCTAAATCGGTCTCGGCGCCATCATCAGTCACAAAAACTTCACCGTGTTGGTAAGGGCTCATTGTTCCTGGGTCAACATTAATGTAGGGATCTAATTTTTGTACCCCAATTTGGAAACCCCGTTCTTTAAGGAGACGACCTAATGCTGCTGCCGTCACTCCTTTCCCAACAGAACTAACGACCCCGCCAGTAAAAAAGATATATTTGGTGTTCATAAATGCTCCTGAAGAAAAGATGGAGATATTTAATAATTTTTTAAAAGAAAAATAATAAATAAAATTTTACCATTATTATCGATGCAGAAATGTCGTTGGAAAGGGTAGTGTCTGCAAGTAAAAGTAACGTAAACTTTTTATCCTCAACTCCGACCTTTTAAAAAAAAAACCCGTCTAACGAGACGGTTTTTTATTTTTTTCTATGGGAGAGAAATTCGAGTTAGCTTGCTTTTTGATCTAATGTGCGAGCGAGGAGATCATCCTGAACAGCAGTAAATTTTGCTGTTTTCTTCTTCGACTCCTGCTTTTTGGCATTCGCCTTATCCATCGCCGCTCTTATTGCTAATTCCATAGCTGTTGGCTCTTCTTCTGCCTGATCGGTAGCAACAAGATCAAGCTCCAAAGATGAGAATTCTGTTGTTTCTTTCCTTGAGTTTTTCTTTTCTCGCTTTTTCCGAACAGGTTTTTCTCTCTTGGTTTGCAACTCTTCGAAATTCTGAATAGAAGTGGTTTGCTCAACAAAATCTTCTTTTTCTGGTTCAGGTGTTAATGCTTTTATTGATAATTTAATTTGTTTCTTTTTTCGATTGAAATCAATAATTTCAGCTTCGATTTCATCGCCTTCTTTCATAACATCCGCCGGAGTTCGGACATAACCATGAGCCATCTCACTGATATGGATCAACCCAGGTCGTTCGGCGCCGATTTCAACAAAAGCGCCAAAAGTTTCCAATCTGATAACTTTACCTTTGACGGTTAGGCCTGTCTTGACTTCGCGCCATTCAAGATCCAAAGGCTTGACCATGGTTAATTCGATTCTTTGATCACGAACTCTTTTTACCCAAACTTCGATTTCTTCACCTTCTTTAAGCACATCAGCCACCGAAAGGATGGGCGCATTTGAAGATGAGATCATTTGGGACACATGCAGCATGGCCGGTTTTTCTGCACCAATGTCGATGGCTGCACCAGCCAGGGTCGTTTTTAATACCTTTCCGGTGAATTTCATCTTTTGTTTGATTTCAGAAATCGGCTTGCGGCTTGTATCCGCTGATAAATTTTGTTCCATTAAACACTCTCCCAAGTTTTTTGCAGCGGAGAATGATTATAATACCCGCAGGTAGAACTGTCAAACTCCAACCTTTTCTTTTTTTTCTACTTATCCATCAATAATTCAATGGCTTTTTCCAGTTGTGTATCATGATTTTGAGTTATATCATCTTCTGTAATTTCAACTTCGTAATCCGGGGTAAGTCCTAATTTATTTATTTGTCTTTCTTTAGGTGTCAACCAACGAGCGATTGTAACACGAATCGCACCCTGATCATTTTGGAGGGTAACCCAATTCTGTACAGAGCCTTTTCCATAACTAGTTTTACCAACCAGAACACCTCTTCCGTAATCCTGAATAGCTCCAGCGGTGATCTCTGAGGCTGAAGCAGTGCCCTCATTTATCAAAACAACCAGTGGAATTTCGGTCGCAATACCATTCTTTTTTGCATTGTATGTGATCCGTTCTCCATCACCGAATTCTTCATACATTATTGGGCTTTGATCGACAAATTCAGAAGTTACTTCAATTGCGGTGTTCAAATAACCACCACCATTGTTGCGCAAATCCAAAATAATTCCCTTGGGCTTGTTTTTCATTAGGTCCTTTAACAATTTACGTAAATCATCATGAGTTTTTTCCCCAAAATTGATTAATTGAATATAGGCAATATTATCATCTAACATTTTTCCTTCAACGCTTGGCAGTGTGATTTTTTCCCGGGTTATGGTTACATCAAAGGTTTCATTGGTCGATGGACGATAAATTGTCAAAATTACATTCGTGCCGGCTTTCCCTAAAACTCTTCGTAAAACCAGATTCCCATCAATTCCGGTCATATCTTCTCCGTCGACCGCTTTTATCTGATCATCGGATTTTAATCCCTGTTTTTCAGCAGGAGAGCCAGGCATAGGGCTGATGATAATTACGTATTCTCCGGTCACATCCACCCAGGCGCCAATTCCATCATATTCACCTTCTAACGGCGTATTTTGCTGCCGAAACATATCCGGATCCATATAGGAGGTGTGAGGATCGTCCAATGAACCAAGCATTCCGGAAATCGCGCCACGCATCATCAGCGTTTGATCAACCGGCTGGTCGACATATTGGTCAACGACATAATTCCATGTCTCCCAAAAAGGCTTGAATAATTCATCTAAATTGGCTGAATTAGAGGTCGGTCCTGAATGATTCGTTTGAACTGAAGGTGTTGTGGGTGTATTTCCAGGTATTCTTAGTGGGAAAGACTGGCCAACCAGAAACCCTCCAGAAAAAGCTCCAATAATTATGACAATGGTCAGTAGAGCTAATATAAGATATTTAATATGTTTAGAATTCATTTATTTGCCTCGATATTGATGTCTTCTTCTTTTTTAAAATCATTAACCATTCGTGAAAGTTTTTCCAGTTTTTCATTTTCATTTTTAAAAGGATCACGCATCATATGTGTTGTTTTTTTAATTATTTCAAAGGAGCTATTCGACTTTTTTTTCTTAAAAGAACTAAATAATACCAAGTTTATAAGAACGATCACGATAATGAATGAATACAAGATAATTTCTTTATATTCAGAAAGGTCCATTTCAGCGCCCTTATTTACTACCAATTTCAGGATATATCAACAACAAGTCTTCCAGATGGGACAGTTTATTGAGTTCATGGTCAGTGAATTCTTGATTGTCGGTGAGCCAAATAGAATTCAAACCTATATCATTAGCTTTTTGAACATTGCGGAGGTTGTCATCAATTAGCAATATTTTTGCTGGGTTTTCTATTTGAAGAAGATCTAAAGCAATATTAAATGCTTCGACCATCGGTTTACAATACGGACTAATATCAAGAACGTCGATAACTCGATCAAAGAAGTGTGTTATTTGGAGTTTATCGGTTACTCTTTTTGCATGCCAGCGGTCCCCATTGGTAAAAATTACTTTTTTTTGTGGAAGTTGCGTAAGCATTTCTACCAGACGGTGATTAGGCTTTAATCTATCTTCTAAAGGTATATCATGCACAAATTGAAGATATTCAACCGGGTCTATTTGGTGAGTGGCTTCCAGACCTCTTAAGGTAGTTCCAAAGCGACGAAAGAAGTCTTCACGTATTGAGTGAACATTTTCTTCAAGATAACCTAATCTGGAAATCATGTAAGTGTCAATTCTTTCACGAATCATTGTCCAAATCCCGGAAGAATTCGGATAGATGGTATCATCTAGGTCGAAAAGAATAACATCAATTTTCATAGGATGATTTTACTCTAATTAGACGCATTCATCTATCAGATGTAAAATAACTGAATGGTTGTGGAAGCATAATGGGAAAAATTAAAATTCTACGCGATGAGGTGGCTTCACAAATTGCTGCTGGAGAAGTAATAGAAAGACCCAGTTCCGTTGTTAAAGAGTTGGTGGAAAATTCGATTGATGCAGGAGCTGATCAAATCTCAGTTCAGATTAAAGATGCCGGAAAGAGTCTTATTGAAGTTACGGATAATGGTTCTGGAATTCCATTTGATCAATTAGAATTGGCGGTTACCCGGCATGCAACCAGTAAATTACAATCCGCCCAGGACTTGTTCAAAATTCAAACGCTTGGCTTTAGAGGGGAAGCGCTGGCTTCAATTGCCTCAGTTTCTATGTTTCAACTTATATCAAAACATATTAACGAAGATGTCGGCGGTGACTTAGAAATCTCTGAAAATCAAAGCATGAATCTAAAGAAAGTTGGTAATCCAACTGGAACAACCGTCATTGTTAGAAATTTGTTTTACAATGTACCCGCCAGATTAAAGTTTCTGAAGTCAGACCTTAATGAGAAACAAAAAATTAGTAATTTGATGACCAAATTTGCCCTGGCATACCCAAATATTCAATTCAAATTATTAAGTGACAAGAATTTATTGTTGCAAACGATTGGCAATGGCGACAGGAGAGAAATTCTTAACCGGATTTATGGATTGCAAATTGCCAAGCAAATGTTGGAAGTTAAATTTGAAGATCATCCATACAAAATTCAAGGATTCATCAGCCCAATTGCGATCACCAAATCGAACAGAAAAGAAATGACGTTTTTCGTAAATGGTCGTTGGGTGCAGGATATTGCTTTGAGTTCAGCAATGTTGAAGGCTTACCATACAATGATCATGGTGGGGCGATACCCTATTGGCCTGCTGTTTTTGGATTTTCCGCCTGAATTTGTTGATGTGAATGTTCATCCGACTAAGGCCGAAGTGAGATTCTCGAGCCCGGATCAGGTATTCAATATGGTTCAACGGGCGTGCCGGCGAGCACTGCTGGCTTACTCACCGGTGCCGGAAATTACTAAAACTTATTTGAGCTCATCTGGATCTGTAGTACCCAGCCAACATGGACAAACGACGATTTGGTCACCAGCTACAGTTTTACCTTCAGATGAGGAAACTACTCACCTTCAAGCTTCATCAGCTGAGGAACCTAAATATCAAAAAAAAGACCAACAAATATTCCTGCCTTTACTTAGATTAATTGGACAAATAGGCGCTACCTATATTGTTGCTGAGGGACCAGACGGCCTTTATTTGATCGATCAACATGCAGCTCATGAAAGAATATTGTTTGAAAAAATGATAGACCAGCTTCAAGAAACAATTCCTTCACAACCATTATTGGCTGCTGAGGTTGTTACACTTCTCCCCCATCAAACCTTAATCATGAATGATAAATTGAAAGTGATGGCTAAACTTGGCTTTGATATTGTTGAGTTTGGCCCAAATACTTTTCAAATTCGAGCGATCCCGGCACTTTTAATTGGGATTAATCCCATAGAAGCGATTCAGGTAGTGGTGAATGATTTTGAAGATGATGAAAAACCATTAGGTGGGGCTATTGAGGCGATCATTGCAGCAAGAGTTTGTAAACAGGCTGCAGTAAAAAGCGGACAAATTCTATCGAAAGAAGAACAAAAAACTCTATTAGAGAATCTTGAACGCTGTAATTCTCCCCGTACCTGCCCACACGGTAGGCCTACAATGATTCATTTATCTGTTGATTTGTTGGAGAAACAATTCGGAAGGAAAGGTAGCCTTTAATTCCTGAAGAATCATTAGAAATTTAACATTTCTACAATTTTTGGCCAGACTTGAACAACATCATAACGCAATAACATATCTGTTTTGCGATCGAGATAAGTTGGGGAGAAAGTGTTAATGATAAATTTTGCACCTCGCTCCAATGCAATTAATGGGAGTTGGTTTACCGGGGATACTTCCAAGGATGAACCGATTACGATTACCAAATCAGCTTTTACTAGATTTTCGTAAGCCTGAGTCCAGGCATCCATGGGTAGTAATTCTTCAAATAGTGTAACCGCTGGTTTAAGGTATTTTTTGCAGCGTTCACATTTAGGAATTTCAAAATTTTCAATAAAGTTAATTGCAGTTTCGTCTGAAAAAGGGGTAGTTGATTGGCAATCTAAACAAACAAGAGTTGAAGTACCCCCGTGTACTTCGATAGTTGCTTGAGAACCTGCTTTTTGGTGAAGATGGTCAATGTTTTGGGTGATTGTTGCTTTTAGTTTGTTTGCTTGCTCCATCTTTACTAATGCCTGATGGGCTTCATTTGCATTCGCAAAATAAATTTGTTTAGCCAAGGGGTGAAACCAATTGAAAAAATCCATCGGTTTGTGCAGAAACGAACTGAGCGACGCGACTCGCATCGGATCATTTTTTTCCCACAAACCTGTGTTATGTGAGCGAAAATCGGGTATTCCGGAAGGGGTGGAGATACCAGCTCCGGTGATGGCTACAACATAATCAGATTTTTCTATCAAAGAAGCAGCGAGTTGTATGTCTCGTAAAAATTCGTCGGTCATTTTTTCATGTTGGTAAGTAATTGCTCTGCTAAACGGTGGAATTGTTGGGAAGCAAAACTTTCAGGCTGGATTTTTGTTAATGGCTGAAAGTGGATGGCAGCCTGGAAGGCTTGTTCAGGGGCTGATGGAATGGTGATAATTGGTAAAACTCCAATTCTTTCCTGAATTTGGGTTTGGGTAAGCTGGATATCCGCTCTTACACGATTGAATGAGATCGTTTGGATCAGTTTATTTTTACCAAAACCAATTGAAGCTAATTGTTGGATAATTCTCTTTGATCTTTCAATAGAGGTTGGATAAGGTTCAGTGACCAAAATAACCATGTCACATTTCGCAATTATTTCAGAATAATATTCCTCAGTGGGGACACCTAAATCTAAAATGACTGTTTTGGAAACTCTGCTTAACCCATCCAGGAGCAACTGAAGCTTTTTCAAGTTTTCCTTTGAATTAACCTTTGAGAACATAGAATTCGTAAGAAGTAAACGCACACCATAGACTGTTTTAATAAGATTTTTTTCTATTAAATCAATGTTGATATCGCCCGGCTTGCTGAGCAGAATATTTTCAAGACCTTCCGTATCCGCCAAACCAAGTTCCATTCCCCAGGTTCCATTACCGGGAAAAATTTCAGCACAGATTACATCTGCATCATTCTTTTCTGACAGCGCAATTCCTAAATTTAAAACGGTAGTGGATGTACCAATCCCACCTTTGGCTCCGATAACACCAATCACAAATCCATTTTTTGGAAGCTGAAGTTTATCTGTTTGCCGAGCATATCTCCTGGTTAGGAGAGCTTTGATATGGGCAACCAATTCAACCGGATGAACTGGCTTGGTAAGGTAATCATCGGCTCCTGCTTCGAAGCCGGCAACTTTATCATCGACCTGACTCTTGGCAGTAAACATTAAAATCGGAATTTCGGTTGTAGTAGGATCTGCGCGTAGATACTTAGCTACCATATACCCATTAACATTGGGCATCATGATATCGAGGATTACTAAATCGGGTAATTCATTTTTAGCAAGAGCAACACCCTCATCTCCATTGTTTGAAGTAATAGTTTGATACCCTTGCCGCTGAAGCATTAAACTGATAAGTCGTAGGGTTTCTGCATCATCGTCGATAATTAGTATTTTTTCTGCCATAAAATTCCTCAATTAATCAATAATAATGTTGCTGATATAAATATAGCTTAAAATCAAAATAAAATAAAAAGATAATTCGTTTTAGTTTCAAAGATCGAATATGGAAAAACGTTTCTACAGTAAATTAAAGAAAGAGTTGAAAATCGCAAATCAGACGCCGATTGTTATTGCTTTTTCAGGTGGTATGGATAGTGTTTGTTTGCTTAATCTTTTTTGGAAGTACAACAAAAATTTAATTGTTGCTCATTTTAACCATGGTTTACGAGATACCGCAGAGCGTGATGAAATCTTTTCAAGAAAAACAGCTCAGGAATTAAAATTACCGATTGTTACAGAAAAAGCAGATGTGACTGCCTATGCAAATGAAAAACGGCTTTCGATTGAAGAAGCTGCCAGAAAATTACGATATGGATTCCTTTATCGGGTGGCTCAAGGTTATGGTTCTGAATACATTGCCGTTGGTCATCATGCTGATGATCAGGTAGAAACAGTATTTATGCACTTGTTTCGGGGCAGTGGCTTGTCTGGCCTAAGTGGAATGCGAGAAATCTCCATTATTCACGAGTTTAGTCCGCACGTTAAGATTATTCGTCCTTTACTCACATTTTGGCGTACGGAAATAGAAAAATATTGCGAGGAAAAAAAGTTGAGTTTTGTGGTTGATGAAACCAATGCATTGAATATTTATCAACGCAATCGTTTACGTAATGAAACAATTCCTGCTTTAAACCAACTATATAACAAACTGAATCAGCGGATTCTCAATATGGCTGAAATAATTCAGAAAGAAGATGATTTTTTTGATGAACAAACCAGTAGGATTCTAGATTTAGTTTGTGATCGTATTGAAAAAGATTTTATTCAACTCAATAAAAAAGAACTCTCAAAACAACCTTTGGCAATCCAGCGGAGACTCATTCGAAAAGTAGCCATTATTCTAAAACCGGATCTACGAGACTTATCCTTTGAAAATGTCGAAAACCTCCTTCAATTTGTTTCAGTGGAAAAACCAGGCGAAATTTATTTGCAGGAAAACTTGCACTCCATTATTGGTAACGATGAAATCATAATTGCAGACAAGAAAAGCCGGTGGATTGATACTCTTTATCCACAAGTTTATGAAGAATTCCGGGTCAATGCAGATCAATTCAGGATTTTTGAACTTCCTTCCAATTGGTATTTAGAACTAGATTTTTGTACCAAAACAGAAATTAATACTTTGAATCAAGAAAGTCCTTATCAGGCATATTTCGATGCTGAAAAAATAGGATTATTTATTTTCATAAGGACCAGAATTCCAGGGGATAAATTCCAGCCTTTAGGGATGACTAATGGAACAATGAAAATTAGTGATTTCTTTGTTAATTTCAAATTATTGAAAGTCGCCCGGGATCATTGGCCACTTATCTTGAATTCAAATAAAAAAATTGCCTGGGTTCCAGGTTTTCGGCAGGATCATGCATTTCGGGTTACAGATCAAACTTCAAAAATTTTGAAGTTGTCAATTTTTAGGAAATAATGCATTATTGAGATGACAATTGCATTAATTTCGTGTTAATTTCTCTCCATTGAATTTTTGAGATTCCTAATTTTTGACGGATAAGATCTTTTTCCATATCCGAATTGTAATCATTGACAGCGCAAGTCCAACGACACATATCGAAAGATAAATGCTTCGTAAGCCCAGCTTCATTGCTCAAGTCTTCCAAAAGATATTCCAAACGCCTGGGAGACCAGGGGAATACCTGAGATTTTGGTTCAAATTGGGAGAAATATTGTTGATAAGCTGCGACCCATTCTAGAGATACAGGAATTTTTCGTTCTTTATTGCGGTAGTTTGGATTGTTATACCGGACAAAAATAAATGGGCCACCGTTAGAATTCAAATCAATATGATTAACACTTAATAATAAACATTCGCCTTTTTTAATCCCGGTTTCCAGTAATAACTTCACCAATGTGTAATACCGGGTATCGGGCTTTAAAGCATTACGATAATTGTTAGCAACTTCTAAAACTTTATTTGTTTCTTCCTCTGATAAAATTTCTGGAAGGGGACTGATGACTGATTTTTGAATTACTTTTTCTGCTGGATCAAAAGGAATTCTGCCATTGGTATGCAACCAGCGAAAAAAAGCTTTGATTGATGTAATTCTCCTTGAAAGACTTTTAGGGCTGCAAGGCACTCCGCGACCTTTTTCAAGCCATTTAAGAAATAAATTTAAGTCATTCGTGCCAATTGCCCCAATAGATTTATCAGGAGCGATAAAACTAGATAATAAATTCAAATCATTAATAAATGCCTTAACGGTAAAAGGAGATTTATCTTGATCTTGTAAATAAATCTCCCAGGCTTGAATGGCTGGTGTTAAGGGAGTATTTGATTGGATGTGGAACCCTGTATCAGATGGCGTGTTCATAATCACCTCAAATTTCGTATAGATATTATGAATTTACACCTATTTTTTTGGTTTGTCAAATTAATCAGATTTTCTGATTTAAGTATTCCCGAAAAATTTTAAATTATGGAGTATAGGCAGAATCAATGATAGTTTGGTGAATTAGTTCATAATTGGGGATTAGTACATTTGCACCTGATTCCGGAAGTACATAGGGAACAGCCTGATCAACACTTAAGGCATAGCGACGCAACCTGGATGGATCAGCAAGAATTTTACTGGCAACTGGCACTAGGGGAAGAATATCAGAAAGAGACAAATTTGTTTCTACGGAACTTAAATACATATTGTAGAGATCTGGAACCCGGGAAATTGCGTCCAATGACATGAGTTTTTCAAAAATTGCAAAAACAACCTCCTGTGCACGTCTCAGGCGATCAAAGTCGCTTGTTGAATATCTTGAGCGAACATACCACAGGGCAGTTTCGCCATTCATGTATGTTGGTCCGCCAAATACAGTACAATTTTTTTCTGCGTCAGCCTGAGGTAAATCACACTTATCGGAGAGATAACCACCCGCATTCACTGTAATACCTCCCAGGCTATTTACGATCCCCATAAAACCCTGAAAATTAGTCATAATATAGTAATCTGCTGTTACATTGAAGTTTTCTTCCAATGTTGCCTTGCTCAAGGCAAATCCACCAAATGGTTGTGCTACATTGATTCTTTGATTGCCTATTCCTGGTAAATAAACGTAAAGGTCTCTAGGAAAAGATAGGATCGATGCAGTACCTTCATTTGGATAGATGGATAACAACATAAAAACATCGGTTCGATAACCTGATTCAGGCCGGTAGTCAGAACCCAAAATTAAAATATTGACTTGTCCGTCTGGGCGCTGAGACTTAATTTCTGTAGGAACAATTTCCGGTTGATTGGCTTCCTGTGTTGGTCCTGGTGTAGCAATATTTTCCATCACAGGTAAAAAAGGAGTAGCTGTTGGGGCTGCTTTTGGATCGCTTTTGATCCATTTTATATTCGAAAATCCTGATGGGGACTGTGTGTTATAGAATTGAGCTGGCAAATTACAACCCACCAGTAAAGCAATGATTAACAAACTAAATATTATTTTTTTTCTCATATTTATGAATCAGTAGCCTTTGATGTCCGAATTAATATTGCTTATTATTTATAATCCAAAGTGACAAAAACAACACTAAGTTTTGACGTATTACTTTATTCAATAGTTCCGATTTTACCTAATAATTAATTTTCTCAATAGTTTTTTAAAAGGTTGACAAAAATTTTGTTTCCGATAAAATTCAAAGCGCTCAATGAGAGCCGAAGTGGCGGAATTGGCAGACGCGCTACGTTCAGGGCGTAGTGGGCTTACGCTCGTGTGGGTTCAAATCCCACCTTCGGCACTCTTTTTATTTAAATTCTGAAAAGATAAAACAATCAACCTAAATGGCATGATATTTGTATCTTTGATAAAATAATTGTCAGATAGAAACAAGTCGTGAAATGAAGAAATTAAATATAGATTATCGAAAGTTTGCTATATACATTGCATTAATTACCATTTTCTTTATATTGATGGGATTGAGCACCCGGTTTAATGAGTTGACGAAATTAACGGAACAACATTATTTAATGCAAACCGAGGTTGCTGCCTTAAGAGCCACCAATATATTTATTGAAACCGAAATTGGTTATGCAACCTCCGAGATCGCAGTAGAAGAATTCGCCCGGGAAAAAGGATATATGGTAAAGCCAGGGGAAGTTCTAATAGTACCATATTCCAAAAACGAAATAACGCCTACACCGGTTAAAGTCCCTACAGTTGTAACTGAAAGGCTCCCAAACTGGAAAATCTGGTACGAATTATTCTTTTCAGACCAGCATTAATTGCTCTGCTCGCGTTTTAGCCCGATTAACGTTAAATCATCACTTAGCGATTGCCCATCTCTATACTCGAATAATTCTCTATCAAGATTTTCTAAAATTAAATTGACATCAATATGATGATTATTTTTTAAGAAATCAATGGTGCGTGCAACTCCATATTGCTCACCATCGGCTGAAAAAGTTTCAGTTAACCCATCTGTGTAAAACAGGATAAAATCTCCTGGTTCTAAGGAAACTTCCATGTTTCGGTATTGAATATCTTCGACGACCCCCAAAGCCATGTCTCCCTGGGGTAATTCTTCCGTCTCATTATTATGAGCTCTGATAATAATTGGTCGGTTATGGCCGGCATTAGAATAATATATTTTCCCGGTTTGCAGATCAAGCATTGCGAAAACAGCCGTAACGAACATTCCGTTGGGCGTATCTCCGACAAGCAAATTATTTACTGCAGACAAAATTCCACCGGGGTCGGCGATTGTCTGCCCGAATGCGCGAATGAGGGTGCGTGCAACTGTCATATACAGTGATGCAGCCAATCCTTTATCGGCGACATCTGCAATCACTAAGCCGATTCGCTGCTTAGATATTAAAATGATGTCGTAAAAATCACCCCCAACCTGTAAGGCAGTTTCCCAGCGTGTTTGGATTTGCCAACCAGGTAATATCGGCAAGGAATCCGGTAAAAATGTTTTTTGAATTTGTCTGGCCAATAATATCTCTTGCTCCAATTTTTTCCTTTGAAGGATGTCCTTTTGCAGGAAAAAATTTTGAATTGCCAGTGCTATTTCTTGAGATACCCCATTTAATAACTCGATCCGTTTTTCAAAATATTGCGGGGATAAATTATCTTCTTTTGTCAATAAAATTCCAAGCAGTTCACCCTTTAAATTAATTGGAAAGGCTATTAAAAGATGATCTGTTGCTTCCATTTTGATTTCTTGAATATAGGGAAGCGGCTGAATAGTGTGATACTTTTCATTTGTTAACTCTTCATTTGTTATATGAGCATAGGCAATTTGGTTATATTTATTTACAAAATTAAGTAAGGGATTTTGCTCACAAAATTCCAGGGAAGTAAAAATTGATGAATGGATTTCATTGTCTGTATAAATACCCGCAGCCTTGAAACTATTTTCATTCAAATCATCCGGTAAATAAATAATACAAGCGTTAACCCCGATGAGCAAAGGAAGCAGATTAACAATTGTGTCAAACGTGTCTGATAAATTGGGTTGCGTGACAACAGCCTGAGCAACCTGAAGTAAAACCGCAGTAACGTATGCTTCTTCCTGGCGTGCTTCCAGCAACCGCATATTATCCAAGGAAACTGCGGTTTGTTGAACAATACTCTGAAGAATAGAGATCATTTCATCCGAGCTATTATTTTCATCTGTGACTGTGCGTGCTTCATGAAAAACCAGGAAAAAGCCTAATAAATCTCCTCGCGCACGCATGGGTAAAAGAATGGCATCATACTCCGGGATGTTTTCAGCTGTTTGAGCCATAAAAATTTCTTCCTGAGTATTGGTTATGAATATGGGACTGTAAGAATTTAGCGCTTGGTTTACAATCGGCATTTCCATTGTCCAAACCGGATTTAGGGGCACTTTAAATCCATATTCAGCTTTCTGGAAGAAATAATTCTCAAACGGGTTCCAAAAATAAAAAGCACATTTTTTGATTCCAACTAACATAGGAGTCAACCTGACCATGGTTTCCAATAAATCTTCTGTTGTTTCGCTGGTTTGACAGGCTTGAGATACCTGTAACATCACAGTTGAAATCCAGGCTTGTTCCTGAGCTTCTGAATATAATCTGGCATTATGAATTGCTACAGCAGCATAATTAGCAAAAGTAGAACTCATGATTTTTGCTTCTTCACCATATCGCCTGGAAGTATGATGCGCTAAAGTTAATATCCCAAGAAGTTGTTCGCCAATTTTTAAGGGTGTGGCAATCGATGAATAATCATTCTGAAAACTTAAGGCTACCCCAAAGGGACAATTAACTTTGTTATCGGTTCGAATAGTGGGCTCATCATTTATCAAAGCTAGCTTTAATAAATCCCATGAGGCAGGATCTTGCTTTAATGCGTCTGTTAATTCTTCCTTGGTGATATTCCAGGTCGCTGCCGGTGAAAACAATTCCGGATCTAGGTCTTCGATATTTTCTTGCTGATGATCCATTAACCAAATTGCGGAAACATCACATGGTAAAATCTCGTTCAATTTTTCTAGTATATTCATCAATAATTGATCAAGTTCGGTATTTGAAGAAATCATATTGATCACGGAGCGAAATGATTCTGCAACCTGGTATCTCCATTGCTCAGAACGAAAAAGATTTGCATTTCTAAGGGCTGAGGAGATTGTTGAAGCAATAGCCTCAAAAATAAATAAATCATGCTCATTAATTGAGTTTTTATCTTCACTCTGGATAACTAAAATTCCTAATATTTCTCCAACATAAATTAGCGGAACAACTAATTCAGATAAATAAATTTGCGAAGATAATCTTTGTTTTGTAAATCGATGGTCTTGAGATGTATCATTTGAAATCGCAATAATCCCATTTTGAGTGACCCAGGAGATAATGCCTTCATCATCAAAATCAAAATTAAAACCTTGTTTGACAAGTTCTTTACTCTCTGTAAAAGAACCTGCCTGGTAAAAAATTTTTCTGCGGCCTTTATGAACAGTAAAAATGTGAACCGAGTTAAAACCAAAACGTTTCACGATTATCTGAATTATTTTTTCCAAAAGTTCATCCAAGGCTAAGAATGAATTGATTGCCTGGCTAACCTCAAGTATGCTCGACAATTGCTCTGCGCGTTGAGTAAGTGATCCGTATAATTCTGCATCCTGAACAGCAAGCGCTATTGAATTGGCTAAAGCTTCCAAAACAATTACGTCATTTTCATCAAAGGCTGATAAGCGATCACTTTGAATATCCAAAACGCCTAAAGTTTTTTTATTAATTTTCAAAGGGAATGTTGCTTCACTTTTTGTGTTTGGATAATTGTTGTTGGGTTTGAATAAGCTTTCATTTCGAATGTCTGCTGCAATAATTTCCTGACCTTTTCGGGCAACAAAGCCAATAATGCCATCATTAATTGAAATAGTTGTCCGTAATCCAGTTTGGTCTACCTGATCAGGGCTGGAGGAGGCTTTCAAGTCCAGTGATTTTGTTTTTCCATTTAACAAAAAAATTGAAACAGCATAATAATTAAAAGTTGTTTGGATGAGGGTGACAATTTTTTCATAAAAAGTGTTGAGATCAAAAATATTGGCAACCTGTTCAGAGACTTTTCTTACCAGTGATAATTGCTCTAATTGCCAATTTTTAATGGTTACCTGGCGAAAAATTTGTATCGAAACGGCTGCATGAGCAGAAAATGCTTCCAAAAAATCAATCTCATTTTGGTTAAATGAATTTCCTTGAATTCTTGATACTTCAAGTATTCCTAACAAATTATTCTGGCTTATCAAAGGAAAAACCAAGTGGTTTGTATCATCCGGCTCATATTTATTTGTTCTTGTGCTGAGGTTCTTTTTGCCTAATTTTATTAATTGTTGGTTGTAACTATTGCGAACCAATTTGGATACTCTAGCCCCAGGAAGGACATTTTTATCCGAATCCCCGCCTAGAGGAAAATAAGGCTTAGCAAGCCAAACCGTAGATCTGGCACCTAGATAATCTTGAATAATGGTCTGAATTGTTTGACATTGTTTATCGATAGTCGGCTGATCGATTAATTTTTCAATTAAAGAAAGGTAATGTTTCCACTCAGGAATTGACTGGGATTCAAAAGATGTTGCCAAGTCTAATCCTTTTTTATCTTTTCTAACGTCAGGATGTTTTTTTTGTTTCGGGTCTCGTATTTAACAACATCCATCCATTGTCTCATCATATAAATACCTAATCCGTGATCAGGGCGTTCTTTTAAGTCAGAGGTTAAATTTGGATTTTTAATTTTATCCGGATTAAAAGGTTTTCCAGAATCAGCGAGTGTGATTGTGATTTTCTCTGGATCAGTAGTTATTGAAATTTCAATTTCCCCAATTCCTTCTTTGCCATAAGCGTGTTCAATAATATTTGAGCAAGCTTCGTCAACCGCTGTTTCAATTTTATAAAGGTCAAAACCATCAAACCCGAGTGACTTTGCAGCCTGGGCGACGAATTCGCTGATTTTTGATAAACTTGAATAACTACCAGGAAAAATTAAAGTCTTCATGGTAATCAATCGATTGCTCAAAAATTCCCAACAGCTGCGACTTCGCTATCAAATAATTTAAATAAAGAGGTGAATCCAGCTAAATCGAAGGCTGCTTTAACATTTTCTGGTACTTCTGCCAAAACCAATTCACCCCGGTTAAACCTTTTGCAATTCTTTTGAGTTGATATTAGAACCCTTAACCCTGCGCTGGAGATAAAGTTGACGCCTTTCATGTTGAATACCAGATGAAAATGATTATCATCCATAAGACGAGAGAAAGTTTCATGGAGTTGAGGAGCGCTACTACTATCAATTCTGCCTTCTGCATTGATGACGTCACATCGCTTATATTGTGTTACTGATAATTCCATAACATAACCTCCATTTAGGTCAGGATTTATGATGAAAAAATTTTTTGAGTAGAATTCATTATAACATGTGGTAATTGCATAAATAAAGAAATAAGAATACAATCATCAAAAACCAGGGAATCAATAAAAAATAGGAATAATTATGAAAAGAGATGATCCAAGAAAATTAATCGCTTCATATAAAAGAAAACAACAAATGCTTCCTTTTATCATTTGGGGATTTGCTTTAATTTTGGTAATCGTAGGGGTTGTTATTTTGGTTATTTGGTTAATTGGCCCAAATACTTCTAAGATAAACCTGTTCTCAACTGAGACTCCCACGGTAACCTCAACCTTTACTCCTACAGAAATTCCTCCCACTGCGACTGCCACAATGACGCTAACGCCCACAGAAACACCTACAATAACGATGACGCCAACCAGATCAGGTCCGGTTGAATATACTGTTGCTGAAAACGATACTCTATATGATATTGCAGTAAAATTTGATGTTGATTTGATGGTTTTGATGGCCATTAATAACTTCAATTCCAATTCCACCATAAAACCAGGGGATAAAATAATTATCCCCGCTCCTAATCAGGAATTACCGACAGAGACTCCCTGGCCAACCAATCTTCCCAGAGGAACTAAGCTGACATATGTTGTTCAATTTGGAGATACACTGGATTTAATAGCCAGGAAGTTCTTAAGTACTGTTGAGGATATTATGGAGCTGAACAAATTAGAAAATTCCAACGAAATTTTCGCTGGACGAGTTCTGGAAGTTCGTGTTAATCTGGTCACCCCTATACCAACATTGCCGTCGACTGTTACTCCGACTCCATAAAAAAATAGTAAACAACATAAATAACTGGCTTGAAAATATTTTTTGAGCCAGTTTTTTTTAAATTTATTCTAGACCAATTGTTTCGGTTCAAAAATATTTGAAAAATTTGTAATGTTTATTTGGGAATTTCTATATTATTAGAATTCAAGACCCAAAGAGATAATTTTTGTAAATCGGAGTTTTCTACATTACTTAAGATTTTTTTAATGGGTTCAATTAGAGCATTTGAAAAATGAGAAGCAGAAAAGACCAGTAAATTTCTGAGATAGCCTACATATTTAGCTCGTGAAATAGGTGAGGCGGCATATTTTTCTTTAAATTCCTGCTTCGTGATCATTAATTCTTCGGCAAGGTTGAAATTGGTGATAATCTCGCTCTCTTGAAAGAAGTTAATTTCGGGCAGTTCTGCAAAGCGAATGTTCCATGGACATACTTGTTGGCAAATATCACATCCAAATATCCAACCGTCTAATTTCGGGCGTAAATGCTCTGAAATTTCTTGTCTGTTTTCTATCGTTAGAAATGAAATACATCGATTTGAATCAATGGTACGATTAGTCAAAATGGCTTCTGTGGGGCAATTATCAATGCAACGGGTGCATGTACCACATAAGTCTTTAACAAAAGGAACATCCGGCTCAAATGGTATGTTTAAAAATAATTCTGCCAGGAAAAAGTAAGAACCTGTTTCGGGGTTAATTAAACAGGAATTTTTGCCTATCCATCCCAAACCGGATCTTGACGCCAGTTCTCTTTCCAAAACAGGCCCCGAGTCAGTAAGAATTTTATACTCAAGTAATTCAGGCGCAATCCTTACTTTAATAAATTCAACGATTTTTTGCAGAAGTTGTGGTATTACTAAATGATAATCAACACCAATTGCATAAGTTGATATTTTTGGAGTTACAGGATCGAAATTTTCATTTTTTGAAGGGGTATAAGGCAAAGCAAATGTGATGATTGTTTCGCAAGAAGGCAAAAGTAATCCGGGATTACTTCTTTTTTCGAGCGTGTCAGATCTTTTCAAATATTCCATACTGGCTGCATAGCCTTTTTCAAGCCAATCCAGAAAAATGGGTAGGTTTTCAGGTCTTGCAGATGATGTAAAGCCTATATTAGAAAAACCGAGGCTTTTCGCTTCGGTTTTTATATCTTTTTTTAATTGAGTGAGAAAGGTATTGGAATAATTCATCATTAGGGAGTTGCAGTAGGCTCCGGTTCAGGTGTGGTTGTCGCAGTAGAAGTAGCCAGTGTACCAATCACAAACGTGACGTTGAATACTGTTCCAAAATTTGCTTCAATCTCATCGGATAATATCCAGTATGATGAGTATTCTCCTTGTTGAGTAGGTGCAGTGAATTCAATTGAAATATCTACCTCTGCATTCGGTTTTACTTCTTGACCTAATAAAAACGATGTCGGAGCACCAAAGCTTTGCCCAGCCCATAGACGAACTTTATAATTTTCTTTCCAGGTGGTTGTGCCTGTGTTTTTTAATCTCCATGTTTTAACAAATTTAGTTCCAGGAGGAATTACCTGACCATCAGGTATTGTAATGTCAGCGACAAAGACCATTTTATTTGGATTAGGGGTAGAACCAACAACCGGAGATGAGACAGGCGTGGTGCTGGTTGTTTGGGTTTCGGGTGTAAAAGTTGGTTCTTGTGTGGGTGTCAGGGTTGGGGTTGGTTGTTCGGTGTTTGTCGCAGTAGGAAGGCTTAAAGCCGTGCGGGTTAATTGAGCAATCATCGTCTGAGCTGACTGAGTAAAAATTGCATTTGCGTCAAGTGTAGGCTCTGCCGGGACAGCAGGTTTACAAGCAGTAAGTGAAATTGCAAAAATTAATATAGTAAATACCCCGAAACGGGCTCTTTTTCTTTTTTGATCCATTTGTACCTCCAAATTGCATTACTCTCTTAATTAATTATTATACCTATTCATTTTCAATTGAATACCAGCATTCTGTCAAGGTTTGGATTCTGATCAAGGAAGAAATTCTTCAGATAAAACGATATTTTGCCAATTTTTTGGTTCGTTATTCGAAGGCAATGCGTGAGAGAAGCCTATATTTTCCCGGAAGGTAAAATATGAAACTGCTCCCGGATAAATTTCAATTTCGTTTCGATAATTGGTCCCGTCCAGAGTAAATGAAATTGAATATTTGCCCGCTGGCAAATCGCTTAAAACAAGATTTTCCTGATAATAGGCATCGCGATTTATGCTGTTGGATGCATAAGTTAAGACCATCCAGGACTGGTTAGTGTCTAAATTCCGTATGTAGACTTCTTTCAGATGAATATACAAGTTATCAAATGTTTTTACTTGCCCCACCAGTACTCCCCATCCCTGGGGAGGAGAAAGCCACAATTCGGGATTTCTAGTTCGAAAATAACTATTCATCTCGACTCTAACCTCAAAATGAAGATGGGGACCGGTTGTAAAACCGGTGAGGCCTACAATTCCTAATTGAGTTCCTGTTTCAACTCTTTGCCCTTTCTCCACATCAATCCGATCCATATGTCCGTATACGGTTAACAACTTCTTGTCCTGGTAGCCAAAATCATGTTCAATGGCTACTGCCAATCCGTAAGGGTCATCTTCGTTGTAAGTCCCATAATACAAGCCGTAACCGGCCCAAACGACCGTTCCCGGGGCAGCAGCAATTACCGGAGTACCTCTTCTGGCAGGAATATCGACCCCAGTATGAATAATATCGGTATCCGGAAAAAAATAACCAAACCTATAATTTGCCAATGGCCAGTTTATTTCATCTGCAGCGATTGGACGGGCAAAGAAAAAATGATCATGTGGAGATAAGGCCCACGGCGTTGGATAAAGAGGAGGCCGCCAAAGAGATATGGGTGGGTCTCCAGGAGGAGGTAAAACCAGAGAGATTGGTGCTTCGGGTTGAATTTCAATTTCATCTTTCATTTCTGATTTTATGTCAGGAAAAAGGTCTGGTAATGGTGTTTGATTTTCTTCAATAGAACTTAAAAAATCCTTGATAGCATTTTGACCCGGAGACGCATAAATCTTTTTTCCAAAAAAAAGGATCCCGGAAACACCGATTAATGAGATTATCCAAATGAGCAAGAATAATTTTTTTTTCGTCATGTTATGGGTAAGGAGTCCAGGTTGGTCTACGGGTAGGTATTGGTGTTAAGGTTGGTGAGGGTGTTATCGTAGGGGATCGAAAATAACGAATAGTTGGGCTTGTGGTAGGAGTCAGGATATTGGTCGGGATTGAAGTCGGAGTTTTGAAAGCTTCAAAAGGGTAAAGTTCCATGAGAGCATCGTTCCAATCCAGCCCTTTTTTAAATACAAATTGATTAAATCTTGCAGAATAAAAATATTTTTGCCAGGTTCCCAAGGCAGGCAAACGCTCCCAGGATTGTCCTAAGGCTAATTCAGTCAGATCAATCCAATAACCGCTGGGAATAGATATGTAGCTACCTCCCAGATCATAGGTGGTCGGGTCATTATTGTATCTGGCTGAAAGATCAAAAGGCATTTGTTTTAGAGGACGCCCTTGGGAACCATCCTGATAACGGGCTTTGATGTAAATGCGCCAATAGGTTTGCCCGTTTCGTTCTTCTTTCATGGTTGTAATTAATCCTGCATGGATTGTTAATGGATTAAATTCAAAGGCTCTTCCAGTATATAACCAATCGTCATTCATCCCAGGGGCAGAAGGCTCAGTAATAGGGATGAATGTTTTATCTAATTGTCCTAATAAGTCCCAACCTGTTTCATTTGATATCTCTGAACGCAGTTGATTGAAGGGTTCAATTACAGCATCACTTAAATATGGAAATGGCGCTTCTACATTGTCTAATCTGGTAAGTTTTTGTTTCGTATTTCTTGAAACAGAATGATCTAATTCCACCGCTTCTGAGAATAAAAGGGTTTCATGGTTGAGTAAATTTTGTAATAATAAATTCTTTTCTTGAATTGAGGTTATCATGGTCAGCCCATGAACCGAACCTGGCAGATTTACAGATGGAAAAAGTAAATCCCCATTCAGTTTTTTAATGATAAGAAAGTTTTGATTTGCTTCAGGTTGAATGTAGGAAAGCAAATTTCCTGATAAATTTGGCCACTCACCATTGCCAAGTTCTGAAACAGAAAGATTTTCACTTGAATAATCAACCTGTAAGAGGATTGGATAACCATCTTTTTCAGTGGTCCATAATAATTTCTCACCATCTATTGACCAATGTGGATTAAGATCAACCTGGGAGGGTAGATCCATGACTTTTTGAAATCTATTGTCAATCGCGTCCAAATTAGCAATCCAAATTTCTTCTTCTCCATCCTGTGTGGATACAAAGGCGATTTTTCTGCCTTGTGGGCTCCAAGATGGTGAGAATTGAGGATAATCACTGTTTGTTAATTGAATTGGGGGAAAAGCCAGGTTTTGGAGATCCTGTATAAAAATATCAAGGTTTCCATTTTTATAGGATTCATAAGCCAGGAAAAGGCTATCCGATGACCAGGTAGGTGAGCCATCGTACTCAGGTGTATCAGTGACTTTTGTTTCCAGCCCTGTTTCTAAATTTAGTATATAGATATCCCAATAACCGTTTTTCTTGGCGCTATAGGCTAGTTTCTTTTGATCTGGGCTAATACTCGGGTTAATTTCTTCATAAGGACCTGTTAATACTCTGGTAAAAGTATTTTGTTGGGGTTGATATGCGTATAGTTGAGATTTTTGATTGGTATAGACCGATAAAATCAATATTGGAGCGTCTGATTGTTTATTAAATGGGCTATTATCTGAGCTTTCTTTTGTATTCATTTGAGAAATAAATGGTGATGGTTGAGCCAGAGATAATGATGGTGTATTGGTCCTTACAACGGATGAATATCTTAAAGGATTATTGATTTCCATAAAAAAATCAACGAGAAGAATAATAAGCACTAAATTAATAATGGCCAGAATTAGCCAAATTAAATAAGTTCTATTTTTGTTGCTTGAATCAGGTTTTATCATTGCTTTAGAATGTTGATAACTTTTCCTGATTGTAGCATTTAATTCTTGGGGAAGTTTGTTTCAAAGTTAACGGTTTTGTAAATAATATTGAAAAAGGATCATCGGATCAAACTGATTAAAGAAGCCTGATACTCGCCAGGCGCAATAATTTTCCATTTCCATTTCGGTAGCAGAATTATCATAGTGGGCTAATCCATCAAATACCTGCTTGGCAGGCCCAACTCTCATTTCGAGGTGCAGATGGGTATTCCCGGAATTTCCAGTGTTTCCAACGTAACCAAGCGTTTCACCTGAAGAAACAATGTCGCCAATTTTTTGGGTAGCAGGTTCTGCCATGTGAGCGTAAAGTAAATATATCGATCGATTTTCAACGTCTTTTGAGTATTCAAAATAACTTTTGTCTGGACAATACAGATCTGTAAAAAAAGGGGGTTCGTTTTCAGGTAATTGAGAAAAAATATCACTCAAGAATTCTTTTGAAAATCTATCAAGAGGAGTTTCAATCATAATCATATTGCCATAAGGAGGTCGGTCGACAATAACAGATCGAACTGTACCTGGAAGGATGGATAAAATGGAGATATTATCCATTTTATCAAAAGATTTATAACGATAAAAAGAAAAATCGGTTCCGTGGTGCCCGTCATCTCTGCCTGGGCTGGTATATTGAAAGGGATTTGAAATGATTTCAGAAAGTTCTGCCAGGTCAATCCCCTTAAGGGGGGAAGAAATTTCCATTAATTCCTTATTTAATGTTTGTGTTGCTGTTTGATTTGTTGAGAATGTAACCGTTGGATCAAAATCAACTATCTGGTCCGGAATTTCTGTTTCAGTTGAGGACTCTGATAAGGTGGGTGATCGATTCACGGTTGGTAAAATTTGATCATTCTCAGTATAGATCGCTGTCGGAACTTGTTTTTTAGTAAGCGCCACTACCGCTTCATTAACTTTATAACACCCTGAATAAACAATTGAAATTATGATCAAAAAGAAAAAAGTTTTAAATTTATTATTTCCCATTTCTTTTAAGTTTATAGGGCAAAGTCGAAAATTTTTTGATCAACTGTTCCAATTTCTTCAGGATAAAAAATATGACCCCGTAACTGCAATTTATCTTGATTTTTTGGATTGCGCAAATGCATGGTGAAGACAATATCTGTATCAATATTTTCGATTAATGTAACTTCTGATAGTACATGATTTCCATTATCAACAATGGTAAAGGTTAAATTTGGAGGAGTTGTGAATTCAGTTATTCTTGCGAAGATCTTAATTCTTTTTTTATCCTCCCATGGCTCCGTACTTAAATCAATAAATTTAACTTCAGTTGGGGGCAATGGATTTTGAAAATTTTTAAATTTTAATGAAAACATTTTTCCTCAAAAATTATTTTTATATTTCTAGCATAATTTAAAAAATGATTGCATCTTTATTAATTCAAATTTATTCGGAGATTTTTCTACCTTCTAAATAGAATCTTTTTTCATGGGCTTCTCCCATTGAAAAAGTTTTTCGCGGTAAGGCGCCATCGATAATCACCGTTTTAAATAATTGATTTTTTGGCATAGCCGGTAGGTAAAAACCACAGTTACCTGGCTTCCTTCCAAGTGAGTAAGTCACTTCACCTCCGTGGACGTAATCAATTTTATCTGCACCCTCTGCTTTCATAAATTTATCCAGAAATAGTTGTAGTGTACCAACCGGTAGATTGGTCGCCGGAAAAAAGATTTCAACAACGTATAACTGATCATCGAGTATAAAGCCGAATTTTTGATTAGAATCAATTTGATCATCCACTTCGTTGACCAGTTCCTGAAAATTTTCTACTTTTTTTAATTGAACGCCATCTTTCCAAAATAAGCGCATTTCGCTAAGAATATCTCTTTTTAAAGAAAATAACACACGGTGAATTGGTTCAAATTCTAAGCCATCATCATGAATATTTTCGATTTCAACCAAAGCATATCTTGCCGGGTGATTCATCCCAACGGTAGGTTTGATTTTCTCCCAAACGGATTTTGCTGTTGCCAGAGAATGATTTCCATCTCCCATCGCAAATAATAAAACGCCATAATTATCCGAAACCTGATATTTTTTTTGAAAACTTTCCTTGTCTGCTAGTTGTCTGAAGGCCTTTTCAATAGCTTGGAGTTCAGGTTCCTGATCAATCGCATAGCCTTTTAGATGTCCACTTCCTTTCATTAGATCGAAATCATATAGTTTGAAAAAATCATTTTTTGCGGTTACCAACGGTTCAATTACTGTCTTTTCAGGATCATCAATTAAAACAATAATGTGCGGAAATTCTAACTTAGCCCCTTCACGGATACGAATTCTAGGCGGTAAACGGTCAAGAATTGTTCCTTCTGTTGCCCGAATTAATGTTTGCGAACCTTTCGAAAAATCATATTTTTCAAGGTCTACCGCGATCATGAGACCAAATCTGGTTTTACCGGCTAATTGTCTCTCAACTAAAATGCAACCATTGAAGGTTTGAAAAACTCCTTTTTGAAGGTATTGCTCCATTGTTTTTTTGGCTTCTTCAATTTTCTGTTTTTCATTTTCTGTTTCGAGAAAAACCTCAGGAAGTATCATTCTTAAAGTTGAAGGACAATCGCCCACGATTTTATCAACATCCTGCCAATATTCTGGCTGAGAAGTGAATTGGTC
>DAOUFM010000051.1:0-3171 GCA_034429975.1 Anaerolineaceae bacterium
ACTGCAAAAGCTTGGTTGGATACTGTTCGGTCTTGCGGTTTTTTTTACCATTATTGGTACGTTCGTTTCCCCATTGGATGAACAGGGAAAACCAGTTCTTCTCTTGCCAGAGGTCAAAGCAGTGGAAGATTACAGAAAATCTGCACAATCATGGATATCTGAGTTGAACATTTTGGATGGCGAGATCGCTCATATTATTGCTGCGGACCAACAAGGTGATCTCTTTTCACAGTCCAGATCCGCCCAACAGACCCTCCAGCACGCTGTTGAACTCGCTCAACAGGTTGATCGGACCCGAGTACCCCCAATTGGGATGGGGATGCATGAGCAAATGCTCTCGACAACGCTGAGTTATCTTGAAGCTGCTCGAAGCGCTCTACAGTGGGTCAGCGCGCCAGAGCAAGAAAATCAGGACCAGGCTGTCCAATTACTTGAAGATTCTCGCCAGATGAAATCGGAATTGGAGAAAAACAAGTGGTTGATCTCACGTTAGAAGAATTCCAACGCAATCAGTCTACTCGAATCTCCAGAGAAATCATCAGGCAAAGCGAGGAGCACGAGCAAAAAATGCAGGCCAATGCTCAGAAATTATGGGAAAATGCCCACAAACATCTTGTCGCACTTTTAAGGCTTCTGGATCAGGATTACGACGAATCCTGCGAAAAAGCGACCCGACCATTGGAATCATTTAACGATAATGACCTTGCATATCTGATTCATGTTCGGCTGCGAACTTTGCAAGGGCCAGCATCGAAGAAAATTGAGCCCGAGGCAATAAATGATTTAAAACAGCGCTTGAAAGAACTCAATCAGAAATATTCTGATCTGGAACGTGAGCTCATTGCCACACAGGAATCGAAAAAGAACACACAGGCAGAGAAGGCAGCACTGGAAGCCCACTTAGCTGCCCTTCGACAGATCCAGAAAGATGAGGTTGCCCAGGACATTCAATCCCCAAAATCGGGTACTGAAGAATCGAAGGACCTTACACCTGTTCCGGATTGGGTAAAAACCTGGCAGTCCACCAAGAACTACGAAAAAACATCGGCGGCAATTTTTGTGATGGGTGAAATGGGGATTGCTTTACGACCATCCATCATAAAGCAAATGGCAAAACGCCTTTCCTTATCAGCCGCAAACAAAAACCTGGATGAAGCCTTGAATTGGTTAATGTCACCGGAAGGAAATGACTTCCCAATCTTGGTTGAACAGATAAGTGGTGTTGTTGAGCAAGGATCAAGTTCTGGTGGAAATCAGCCTGCGGTGCTGCATTTGACTCGGGATGGTCAAGTTGCATATGAGGTATTAAGTGGCAAAATTCCCAATGAGAATGAATTTGATTCCCTAATAAGACACCATTCTTCACCGGAACATACCATTCTGAATATTCAGGCTGGGGAAATCCTAGTAGAAGAAGGTTACCAAATTCGGGGACGGGTACAGTCTATCAATCTGTCCAATGGCGAAACCTATATCCCGGATATTGTTGCTGTCAATCCCAAAACAGGTGAAGTTATTTTTATTGAGGTGGAGCGGGATGTGAGTAAAGATCAAGTCTCCAGAAAACAGAAATGGATGAAATTTTACGAAGCATCGAACGGAAACCTGTATGTATTTTGCGACAACCAAAACTGCCAGAGAGCTATTCAGGGAGAAATCAATCTTGCTTTAAATGGGTTAAATTACAACTCGTTCCTAACAAATCTCCATGGATTGCGAAATGGGAAGCGTGCAGGAAAGGATGGAAGCATCTGGTTTTCTCAACGGAGAGGAAATGAAAAATAGAACGGTGTGCGCTCCGTTCTATCTGCATCGTTCCTCTAGAGTCTTAAGGGGGAACAGAGTGATTGGTCTAACATTTCTAGGTTATACGTAATAATATGAATTGCATTGATTATCGAATCATATAATAGAAAAATCTCGGACAACACTGAATGAGCCACATGGTAGAATGCAACAGTAGAATGCAAATAATTGACAGTCCAATAAAACCAAGGTACACTTCTTCCGTCAATGGTAACAACAATCCAACGATCACTCTTAGTATTAATCTTAATCTTAACGGCTATTAATTTGGCTGGACATATCACCGCGCCTACTCAATGCTGTACTGTACAGGACAACACGAACTATGCAGGAGATACCGATTGCCTGGCTTGCACACTTCAAGTAGGCACATGGGTGCCCCATTCTTTGATAATCGAAATGGCTTCAAAGCCAAGTTGTTCTTCGCCAGGAAATCCGTCTTTGGTTCTTAGTCTTGTATTTGATATTCCACACCCCCCAATTGCTTAATACAACTGAATAGTTAACGTTTAAAAACCTCGTTTGAATTTTCATCGAGGCTTGTGGTTACGTTAACGTACCCCGCCATTTACCAGAACTTTTGTTGTTCGATCCTGGCGGCTGTACATTTGGATTCTCAATCGGGAAAAGACCTCATGAAAAAACGACCTGTTTTACCCCTTCTAATAATAGGGATAGGCACTGTGCTCATTTTATCAGCGATATATATCAACACCAATCTTAGAACCGTATCCCAAGCTCCTCAGCCATTGACTTCCGAGGAAGAAACTTTCCCCGAAATTCCACGGGTTACCCTAAAAGATGCCTTCACAGCTTTCCAGGGTGGGTCAGCCGTGTTCATTGACGTCCGTGATGCCGACTCTTACACAAACTCACACATTCCAGGAGCAAAATCATTCCCCCTAGCTCAGCTAGAAGATCAACTGAAAAAAATTGGCGCTGAGACCTGGATCATTACCTACTGTACCTGACCGGCCGAAGAATCGAGCGCCCGTGCGGCGCGCATTCTGTTGGACAACGGTTTCAAGAAGGTTACTCCCATTTTGGGCGGTTTTCGAGCCTGGGAAAAAGCCGGTTATCCAGTGGAAACCAGCCCTTAGCCTACAAAGGATTACTAAATGCATATTATGCAAATTAAACTATCTCGTTTGCGACCAATTCTGTACCTCCTGGTGCTGCTCGTCGCAGGTCTTCTTTCATCCTGTAACAATAAGACTCCGCAGATCAGCATCCAGCCTCCTCTGCAGGATTTAGGGACTCAACCTCAGCAACTGATCGATCTTGTTTTTGAAGTGAGGAACACTGGCAACGCAGATCTTGTTATTGAAAAAGTAAGCGTTTCGTGCGAGTGTACGACAGCCGAGT
>DAOUFM010000052.1:0-16838 GCA_034429975.1 Anaerolineaceae bacterium
ATTCGTGTATTCGTGTCCTAATTCGTGGATGGCTAACTGTCTGAACGGGGATTTACAGGATATGAATATGTCAGGTAATCTTTTTTATTTAGTTGGTTATTTATGAGGATTCGTTAGGCGTTTAAATATAAGGCTTGCAGCGCCAAAATTAATGAGCAAACCAACATCCATATTGAATGCTTCGAGGTAATTTATTGTCTGGGCTAAATGAACATTTTCCAAACGACTGATTGCCTTAATCTCGACCATGACCTTTTCTTCAACAAAGAAATCAACCCTGTGTGAACCGATTTCACTATCTTCATAATAAATTGGTGTTTCTAATTCTCGAACGAAAGATAAACCATGTTTTTCGAATTCCATAGCCAATGCCCGTTGATAAATAACCTCTTGAAAACCTGCCCCTATTCGGTTATGAACTTCCATCGCACAACCAATAATCTTTTGTGTAATATCTCAATAAAGCTTTTTGCTGACTGCCATGCGTCCCTCAAAGTAATTTGAAATCAATTTACAAATAATTATATAATCATTCAATCATAAAATAATTCTTGGAAACCTCAATTATTTAACGATTTGGCCATCCTCTAAATCCCAGTTCAGACAGGTGGCCGTCCATAAAGTAAGCCATCCACGAATTAGGACACGAATACACGAATCCCCCTGCACGCACAATTAACCTATCCATCAACCATCCCCTAATCCTGAAAATCCTGTTAACTCATCCGAATTCCCAATTATCCTTAAATGCAATTTCATTTCCGTTAACCCAGAACCTTAAAATCCTGTAAATCCCAGTTCAGACAGTTAACCATCCACCAGCCATCAGCCATCAGCCATCAGCTTTCAGCTTTTCGCCATCCTCTAAATCCCAGTTCAGGCATTTCCTCTCACCGCCTTCAATACCACTCCCCCAACCGGTTCCAGTTCCAGCCCGTGCATAACACCCCCCTGCACGACCAACTCTCCGGATGCCAGCACATGCTGCCACACCCCGTCCGGTAAATACCCCTTTCCATCGATATCTACATGCCGGGTTTCTCGCGAGCGGTTGAGCACCACCAGCAAATTCTCCTCTCCCTTACTGCGCATATATGCCATTACATCATCCTGAGCATAGAGCACCTTAAACTCCCCATCCCTTAACGCCGGGTGGGCTTTTCGCATGCTGATACAGCGTTGGTAGAAGCCCAGCATCTGCGAATCCCAGTGCGTATTGTCCCAGGGGAATGCTTTGCGACAATCCGGGTCCATCTCACCGGTCATTCCGATCTCATCGCCATAATAAACCATCGGCGCCCCCGGATAGGTCATCATGAAAAGAACTGCCAGCAACATCCGGCCTTTGTGTCCATTCAGAATGCTTAAAAACCGGGCGGTATCATGGCTATCCAATAAATTCATTTGGGCTAGCACGGCAGCCTGGGGGTATTTTTCTAAAAGCCCCTGCACATAAACCGCAAACTCCTGGGCGCTATTGATCTGCAGATGCGGAGCATGGGCACTGATCCAGCTCCCGAACAGATGCTTATTAACATCTGCTCCTCCAAAATAAAGCCAGACGGCATAGGTGAGAAGGTAATTCATCACGCCATCGAATTGATCCCCCGCCAGCCAGCGTGAGGCGTCGGTAGGAATTTCACCGGTCAGGTAAGCATCCGGGTTGGCTTTTTTGACAATCCGGCGAAATTCACGCCAGAAATCATCGTCATTAATCTCGAAAGGCACATCCAATCGCCAGCCGTCAATCCCTTCATCTACCCAATATTTGGCAATGGAAAAAATATAATCACGCACTTTAGGGTTATTGGTATTGAACTCCGGTAAAGCCGGCAAATTCCACCAACAACGATAATTAGGCTCCCCATGATAAGCGTTTAAAGGAAAACCGCGAATATCAAACCAATCTAAATAAGCCGAATGTTTTTCATTTTCCAGAATATCATTAAATTGGAAGAATCCCCGGCTGGCATGGTTAAAAACGCCGTCCAGAACCACGCGAATATTGCGCCGGTGGGCTTCTTTGAGTAACTTTTTAAACGTTTTATTCCCGCCCAGCATCGGGTCTACCTGAAAATAATCATGGGTATGATAGCGATGGTTGCTAGCTGATTGAAAAATTGGATTGAAGTAGATCGCATTGATACCCAGATCCACCAGATAATCCAGCTTTTCTATAACACCGAGCAAATCCCCACCTTTATAGCCATACGGGCTGGGAGCGGAATCCCAGGGCTCCAAATGGTTTGGTTCTACCAATTTTCTGGATCTGGCAAAACGATCCGGGAAGATTTGATAAAAAACGGCATGATGCACCCACTCAGGCGTAATAAATTCGCTCATTTCTCAATTCCTTCCTATATAAACCAAAACGCTTTGGGAGCCTGATCTTTCAAAAGTATTGATCGGCAGCTTAGTCAGATGTTTTCTCAAATTGAACGACCCGTTCATTGCCACTATCCACAAATTGTTTCTGCTGGAAATGTCGCCCATCACGTAACACCACATGCAAGGCTCGCACGGGCACTTCATATTCTCCCTCGCGTGCAGAAATTTCCAGCTCAACCTTGTGATCATCACCCCGCAATTGATAACGGGTGGTTGCGAATACTCCTTTTTGATAATCCATGCTGAGCCCATCATCTTCGTATAAGGTGAATTCAGCCGAATCTCCCGGAAATAGATAGAGACTTAATGGGTCCAATGGTTTTTCACCAACATATTGCATCCCCGGCCCCATTGGAATAACAGCACCTGCGCGGGCAAAGAGGGGAATTCTTTCCAGTGGGGCGTCTGCAAGAATGTATTGCCCGCCCTCATAGCGAGTCCCTTCCCACCAATCGTACCAGGTACCCTGCGGTAAATAAACCTGACGAGCCCGCTGCCCCGGCTTTAAGATTGGCGCAGCCATCAAATAACGCCCGATCAGCACCTGGTCATCAATATGGTAAGTCTGTGGATCTCTGGGATAATGCAGAAATAGCGCTCTCCACACGGGGTAACCACGCTGGCTGGCCTTCCAAAACACCGAGTAAAGGTAGGGCATCAGGCGGTACCGCAAACTTAAGGACTCTTTACAAATTGCTTCTACTTCTTCCCCGAACTGCCAGGGCTCTTTTGGCAAAGTCCCGGCGCAACTATGCCCCCGGCTAAAAGGATATAAAGCCCCAATCTGCATCCAGCGCGCAAACAGCTCAGGTGTGGCATTACCAAAGAACCCGCCAATATCCACTCCCACGAACGGTACCCCGGAAATGCCCATATTCAACAACTGCCCAACCGACATCTCCAAATGCTCCCAACAGGAGCCATTGTCTCCCATCCAGGAAGCTGACCAGCGTTGAATTCCGGCAAAACCCGACCGGGAGAGGTGAAATGAGCGTTCATTGGGTTTCGAGCTGCGCATTCCTTCATAGGAGGCCTGTGCCATTTGGGAGCCATACAAGTTATGTAACTCAGCATGAGTGGTCACTTCAACGGGTGCACCCTGTTCTGCTTTCAATGGCAAGGTTCCTCCGCGGCCGCCACCCAGGCTGAAAGGTTTTTCAAATACGGTGGGTTCATTCATGTCATTCCAGATCCCACTTACCCCAACTTCCACCAGTTTATTTTGCCAGTTCCCCCACCATTCACGTACTTCCTGCTGGCTAAAATCCGGAAAGACAGATTCGTCCGGCCAGACATAACCGGAGCAAATTTTTCCACGTGCATCCCGTACGAAATATCCTTTTTCAACCCCTTCGCGATATAACGTGTAATTCGGATCAACTTTGACCCCCGGATCAATAATAGTCACCAGGCGGAAATTGCGAGCTTTTAAGTCAGCCAATAAGCGTTTAGGGTCAGGAAATTTTTCTTCATTCCAGGTGAAAACCCGGTAACCATTCATGTAATCAATATCGAGTTGAACAACATCGCAGGGAATTTCTTTTTCCCGAAAATTATCCACCAGCCGCCGCACTTCCTGTTCACTGCTATAACTCCAGCGGCTTTGGTGATAACCTAATGCCCATTTAGGTGGCATGGGCATGCGTCCCAGCAATTCTGTTAGATGTTCAATCACTGACATCGGTTGCGGCCCATAGGCAATATAGACATCCAGTTCTTCCCCTTTGGATTCAAAGCGCAATTCACCCGGATGACTTAAATCAAATTTACTCTCCCAGGTGCTGTTTACATAAACACCATACGAGAAATTCTGCTTCACCACCAGGTAAACCGGGATTACCATATACATCGGATCTACAAAGGCGGTATGCGGTTCCGCCGGATCAGTTGCCCAGTTTTTCATCGTCTGGCCTTGTTTTTCCAGGCGACCGCCCCGTTCTCCGAAGCCGTAATATTTTTCTCCCGCTTCAATCCGTTTGGTAAACCAGTAGCGATCCTCCTCCCACACCGGGGAGGTCAGATCGGTAAAAAAACTTTTTCCATCGGTGGTTAACATTTCAATAAAGGCGGTATCTTTATCAATTCGGACTGTAAAAGCAGAGCTATTTAAGAAGAGGGCATGGCGCGTTTGCTGCAAGCTTACATCCACACCATGAAAGTCTTCATCCGCCATCGGCACATCCCAGCTATGCGCTTCTTCAAAATCCCCACCTGGAACAATTCGAATTCGTACCAGTTCCGGTTTTAAAAAGGTCACCCGCATGTGCGGATCACCGCAATCAACCCATAATTCGCTGCCTAAAAACCGATATTCTCTTACCGCACCCAGCATTGCCCTTGCTTTTACCATGGTCTCTCCTTACCATTGATTGGTGTGTATTCTCTCCGGTAAAAATCGGTCAATGATTGGCAAAGGTTCTGCCGGATAGCCGATGGGTACCAGAGAAAAAGGATGTATTGTCTCTGGCAATTTTAGCAGATTTTGGAAGCCTTTTTGCAAATCATCGTTTGGATAAATCCCGCACCAGACCGCGCCCAATCCCAAACCATGAGCAGCCAGGAGGATTTGGATTGTGGCGTTTGAGCAATCTATCCCCCAACTCTTAGGGTTAGGAACAATCGATTCATCAGCACACACCACCACCGCCAGGCTGGCCTTCAAAGTCATGGTTGAATAAGGATGAATTTCAGGAATCATTTTTAACAATTCCAGATTTGTGATGACAAAAAATTGCCAGGGTTGCCGGTTAAGAGCGGAAGGGGCATGCATGGCTGCCTTTAATATTATTTCAATCGTTTTTGCATTTACCGGCTGGTAAACAAACTCTCGCACGCTGCGACGTGTCATTAAGGCTTCAATGATTTCCATTTTTTTATCCTTCGATGGTTAATAATATTTCTTCAGGGCTTTTTTCGCTGTATACCACTGAGAATAATCCCGGCAGGTAACGGTCCATCATCCATACGTTGGGATAGACATGGTTCGACACCAAAGGATAGGTTAAGTCGCTATTTTCGAAATCGATACTGGTCCGAAATCGCAATTCTCCATCCTCAATATCCATTTCAAAGTTACCAATGCGCATCCCATAATTGACACGGGTGATAAACTCCGCCATTTTAGCTCTTTTTTCTGGCGGAATATTGATGGGAAAATAGCTGTAAAAATAAAAAATTCTTTGTTTTTCATTGTATTCTGCCATGCAGGAAAAACGACCATTTTCACCCCAATGATTCATGCGTAATTGTAGAGCAGACACACTTTTATCCTCTTCCTCTACAAAAAACCATTCATCTTCAGAGAAAAATTGTTTGATCGTCTCAAAAGCCAGGTTCATGATTACACCTTTAGTAAATCCTGTTAACTCGATTCTAGCATAGAGAAAAAATATTATCGTTGAAAACAACCTTCCATTATTTACAACAAAAATAAGATCTGTTTACTTTTTACAACTTACAATTCACTCCTGGACTATATAATATCATTATAGAAATGATAGTTTTCTTCAGGCAATTCGAATAAGGGTTAGAATGTCAGTATGAAAAAACCTTACCCATACCTGAGTGATTGGCTGGTCATTTCCTGGCGTTGGCTGGCTCTCTTCCTTTTAATATTATCTTTTTGGATGCAAGGGAGCTTCGACTTGTTAAGAACCGCATTGTTGGTATTAATTGCTCTGTGGAACCTGGCAATGTCAGCCATGGCGATTATTAATGTCCGCATGCCAGCACACCGGCTCATTAATTTATTCTGTGATTTTGCATTCTCAGGGGCACTGTTTGTTGTCGGAGGGGGTATAACTGGCTCCCTGGTCTGGATTGGCGTGGTCGTGATCGTCAATGCTGCCATCTTTTACCAATGGCGGGGAGCCTTCGTGCTGGCATTAATTATCTCTGCTGGTCAGGTCGGCTATACTATCGCTCTCAACCCTGGAAATTTATACGCTTGGATTCCATTCGCGGTTGTCCTGGCATTAAACCTGGGAATTGCCACCGCCGCCGGTCTGGGAAGCATGCTGATATTCAAACACACCCAAGAACTGGATGTCACCACCGATAAAGAATTACTGGCAATTGAAGTTCGTGCTAATCAACAATACCAAAAAAGAATGAATTCGCTCTCCAGTCTGGTGGAAACACTAAGTTCCTCCCTGGATTACACGGTCGTATTGGACACGATGCTCGATCTGAGCCAATCCGCTATGGATATTATCGATTCCAATTCTGAAAAAATGACCTCGGCTGTCCTTCTCTTTGAAGAATCGAAACTAATCGTAGCCAACTCACGGAGATTCTCTCCGACGGATATCACGATTAAATTTCCTGGTGAAAAAGGACTGCTTGCAGAGACCTTAAAAAAAGTTGAAACACAAATGATTAGAAATCCTGCTGGCGATCCTGAACTTTGGAAAGTTAATGCACTGCAGAATTGCAAAGTAGCAGTCTCATATCCGCTTTCGAGAGGAATTGATGATTACGGGATCATGCTTTTTGGTCACCCGAGTGAGGATTATTTCAGTGAGGAAAAAGTTGAAGCATTAAACCTGATCAGCCGCCAGGCAGTGATCGCAATTCAAAATGCACGTCTTTACCAACAGGTGGAAGAGGAGAAGCAAGCCATCATCACCTCTCAGGAAGAAGCCAACAAGAAGCTGGCCAGAGATTTGCACGATGGGCCGATCCAATCGGTTGCATCTATCGCCATGCGTCTGAGTGTTGCCCAACGTCTGCTGCATCACAAACCCCTGGAAATCGAAGCTGAATTGGCCAACATCGAAACGCTGGCTCGGGATACAACCGGCGTATTACGGCATATGCTTTTTATCCTGCGCCCTCTTTCTCTGGAAACGGATGGTTTGATCGCCGGGTTACAGAGTATCGCCGATAAGAATATGAATACCTACCAGCAAAAAGTTCGCCTGGATGTGGACGAGAAGGTGGCTGAACAACTCGATCCGAATAAACACTCCATGGTGTTTTACCTAGTGGAAGAAGCTGTCACCAACGCCCGAAAACACGCTCAAGCCGATCTGATTCTGGTGCGCCTGAAATCTTCGCAAGCGGACCCGGATATCGCAGTTTTGGAGATTATCGATAATGGAATTGGCTTTGATGTCAAGAAGGTGAGTCAGAAATATAGCCAGCGTGATAGTTTGGGCATGGTAAACTTAAATGAAAGAACGCTACTGATCAACGGATTATTGCATATTGATTCCTTGCCCGGCAAAGGCTCGCGAATTTGTATTTTCATCCCGTTATCTACCGCAGCAATTGAAAAAATTCAATCCGGAAAGATTGACCTCCAGAAATCGTAACACTCAGCATCGAGGTTCGTATGCCATTATTGGCAAAGCTTTACTACACTCATTATCGGGGGGGTGGTTATTCACGTCCCCCTTTGTTTCTGATTCATGGCGCCGGCAGTAATCATCTGGTCTGGCCAGCGGAAGTTCGGCGGTTGAAAGAGACCACCGTCATTGCAATTGATTTACCCGGGCATGGAAAATCACCCGGTACTGCCCAGCATCGAGTATCAGGATACCAAGAAGTGCTAATTAATTTTCTGGCCCATATGGATCTTTACCAGGCAGTATTTGTGGGACATTCATTAGGCGCGGCGATTGCGCTTCAATTCGCTCTGGATCATCCTCAGCATGTTGCCGGGTTGATCTGCATCGCCGGGGCTGCCAGTTTTCAAATTGACCCGGGGTTTGTAGATCTCTTCCGCATTCCTCCGATTCAAAGCAAAAATATCGAACAACTGAAAACCTATTTCGCTCCCCGGCACGGGCAAACCAAGTGGTTTCCTCCACTCGTTAAATCTGTAGAAGGGGTGCGCAACAGTCTCTGGTATGCGGACTTTCAGGCTGCAAGCCAGTTCGACCTGCGAACGCACCTCTCGAAGATCAAGGCGCCCACCCTGGTGATGTCTGGCAGCCAGGATCCTCTCGTGCCGGTTAACACAGCCGAGTACCTGGCGCGCAAATTACCACACGGGGAGTTTGTCCGCTTTGCCAAACATGGGCATCTATTGATGCTCGAAGACCCGCCCGGCGTCGCCCGCGAAATCCAACGTTTTTATTCCACATTGTAAGGGAACGGCTTTTACGCCGCGCTCTCATATCCAAAAACCCAATCAACAAAGGAGTCAAACAATCAGTGGTTCACCCAACCACTGTCGTATGTACATTAAATTGTGGCGGTTGTTCCATGTGTTTCTTGACCGCACATTGTTCCGCTGATTTCACCAGCGCGTTGTAATATTTTTCCGGGAATTCAGGTGGGACCTGGATATCAATCTCCACATTGCTCAGCATCCCGGTAAATGGGTTCGATTTCAAGCGTTGAACCAATCGAATTCCGGTGGTATCCAGACCTCGCTGTTTGCAGAAGCCAAGCACGTAAATTCCCGCACAGGTCACCAGCGATGCCAGAAAAGTTGCAAATGGGGTTGGGGCTTCACCATTGCCGCCACCCATTGGCGGTTGGTCTGTCATAATCGTATACGGTCCAAAATGCGCATCCACTCTTGCCCCACCCGGGAAATCAACAACCATTTCCATATTTCACAATCTCCTCAATCTTCAATGTTTTCGTGTCCAAGAGATTAGATGCAAGGTTGCTGGAAAAGATACAAGGGGTTCGTTTGGAGTTTGGAGTATGGAGTTTTGAGTTTTGAGGAATGGGGATAAAAAATAGATTGAATAGGCCGAAAAAAAGGAGAATGCATGGGAGAGAGGCTCTGAAGTCTACTGGACAGAGGTCATAAAAAATTCTATACTTGTAACAGATTAATTGAACAATCTTATTTTCACTTTGGTATTAAGTTTTTATTCAAACAGCAAACAAGGAAGATAGCATGGAAATATATATTGGCATTGATGATACCGACAATAAAGAATCGCGCGGAACGGGGCATTTAGCCCGGGTTATCGCCGGGAAGCTGGTTGACCGCTACCCGGTACTGGGAATTGTGCGTCACCAGCTATTGTTCGATCCGCGGGTCCCTTACACAGCTAAAAATAGCAGTGCAACCATCATATTAACTCCCACTTTTCTGCCCAACCTGGAAGAAATCTTCTCACAGGTAGAGGCAATCATGTTGGCGAATTTCCAGCCCGGTAGCGACCCAGGTCTATGCGTTGCGATGGATGTCCCCGAGGTGATCACCGAGTTTGGACGCCTTGCCCAGCGTGATCTGGTAAAGCAATCTGAAGCACGTGCCCTGGCAGCCAAGCATCACATATTGTTGAAAGGACTGGGGGGCACTCAGGATGGCGTCATCGGAGCGCTTTCTTCTGTAGGACTGGCACAATCCGGGCAGGATGGTCGTTACATCCAGGTAGGTAGCATTCGCGAATTGAGCGGAATGCAGCCGGTTAAGAAAATCCTGCAGGCGGGCATCCAATCGGTACGCACCCTGGATGAAACTCCGGTTACCAGCGGTCTGGTCAATGCGGATAAAGTACGCCCGGCCCGGCGGGAAAGCAAACCAATTCTGTATGTGCAGCCAGAGAATGGAACCTGGCAACCATTAAAATTGGACTGAGTTAAGCGAAGATGTCCGAAGTTCTGCTGGCAGATCAGATCGCCTTCACCTACCCCCAGAATAATCTTGGATTAGCACCGGTATCACTCTCCGTGAACGCTGGGGAAGGAATCTTCATCAGTGGCAATTCCGGCAGCGGGAAGTCCACTTTTACCCGTTGCCTGAGTGGATTAATTCCGCACCTTTACCGGGGAGAATTTTCTGGCAAGGTGCTGCTCAATGGTCAAGCGACAGTTGACCTGCTGATGTGGGAAATCTCACAACGGGTGGGGCTGGTCTTTCAGAACCCGGCTCATCAGATGCTGGCACCAACCGTGGAAACTGAAATCCTGTTTGGCTTAGAAAATCTGGGGTTACCCCGCAGTGAAATGAATCAGCGCCTGGAAGACACGCTGAACCTCTTCCAATTCCAGCGTTTTCGTGACCGCTCGCCGCATACCCTTTCAGGAGGAGAACAACAAAAGCTGGCTCTGGCTTCCATTCTGGCCCGCCAACCAGACGTTTTTATCTTCGATGAACCACTCTCCATGCTGGATACCACCTCAGCTCTGGAGCTGGTTGCTCATATCGAAAGCCTGATAAACGCAGGTAAATCAGCGGTAATTTGTGAGCATCGCGACAAATACCTGCAACCATCTACCTTCTTTCGGAAATTCGTATTACCCGGTATTCATCCACCGGAGGAAGAACCTGTTTCCTCCCATCCGGCTTACCCGGAGACCCAGGAGCCATTTATCTTGGAGGTTGAAAATCTGGCAGTTGAAAAATCTGGGCAATCCATTCTTCGCAACATCAACTTTTCGTTACCCTCTGGCCAGATTGTAGCCATTGTTGGCCGTAATGGGGCCGGAAAAACCACCCTGCTGCGCTCCTTGGTGGGATTACAGAAATTTACAGGCGAGATGCGAGTTCAAAACGGAAAAGCACCGCAAAAACCGCGCTTCCGGATGGTTTTCCAAAATCCGGATATGCAGCTCTTCAACGCCAGCGTGTGCGATGAGATTCTCTTCAAAATCCATAACCCCAATCTAGAGCGTTATCAATGGTTGATGGAAGCGCTCAACCTGCTGCGTTATGAGGATACGCCCCCCTTATTGTTGAGCGAGGGTGAAAAACGGCGGCTGGCGCTGGCTTTAACCCTGATGCAGAATGGCGAACACGGCATCTTGCTGGACGAACCAGCGCTGGGTCAGGATCAGGAGCACAAAACGGTGTTGGTTGATCTGTTACAGCGATTGGCCAAAGCCGGTTTTCTGGTGATTTTCAGCACCCACGATCTGGAGCTGGCAGCCCATGCTGACCATCTCATTTTGCTTCAACCGGATGGTATCCTGACAGAAGGCCCTACCCACGCGGTGTTGGAGGATCGCAGCGCCTGGAATCGGATCGGGTTGGTACGCCCGGATTGGATGGTGCTGAATGTTTAACCTCAGCCAAAAAGGCAAGACCCGCTCCATTCAGCTCAATCAGGCTTCTCCCCTGCGAATGCTTGACCCGCGAACGAAGTTGTTGATCAGCATAGCTCTTTCATTGGCAGTTATGTTGCCTTTGCAGAAACTGGGTTTTTTTATGGGGGTCTATATTCTTTTCCTGATCTGGGCACGGTTGGTACCAGAAACATTGCGGCAAATCTGGTCTTTACGCTGGCTGCTGCTCTTTCTCTTTCTGATTGACTGGTGGCTGGTTTCCTTAGAATTGGCTACTGTGATTACCCTGCGCCTGATTCTGATCAGCGGGGTTTTTTCGCTTTTCTTCTCGACCACGTCCACCAATGAGCTCAGCCTGACATTGGAAAGCCTGCACCTTCCTTATCGCTATGCTTTTTCGATCAACCTGGCGTTTCAGAGCATCGGATTATTGCAGGAAGAATGGCAAGCCATCCGTGAAGCTCAGCAGAGTCGTGGAATTTTGATGAAATTTGAAGGGCTGCGGCAGTTGATTCGCCAAGTTGGCGATCTGATCGCATTAACGGTCCCGGCCATCGTCCTGACCACCCGACGCGCCTGGGCCATTACCGAAGCAGCTTATTCGCGCGGTTTCGATTCGCCGCAACGCAAGTCTTATTATCAACTCCAGATGCACTGGTTTGATTGGATTTTCGTGGGTTCCGTGATTGCGATCATGGCAGCATTTTTTCTTTGGAGGTAAATATGTCTCAAAACAAACGAATTTTGTTGGTTGTGCTAGTTATCATCGTGCTGGCTGGAGCAGTAATTGGCATCGAACAACTCCGTGGGCAGCGTCTCGCGAACCAACTGGATATCGCTCTACAACCCGGGGACATTCCGGTATACTGGAATGGCACCATAAAGGCAGGTTTCTCCCCAACGGATATCGAGAAACTACCCCAGGCTTCATTTATTGACGCGGAAGAAGGAAAGACTCAGGACGGTTGGTTGCTGAAGGATGTGTTGCTGCTGTATTTTAAGGAAAATCAATTCAAAGATGGCACACATATCACTGTGAGCAGCAGCAGCCGAAATAAAGCGGTGGAATTAACCTGGGCTGAAGTTGCCAACCCGGATAATATGGTGATGTTCGACCTCTCCTGGCGCGGCACCCTCAAGCTGGTTTCATTACTTGAAAAACTGGACACTCGTGACGAGTGGATTCAGGACACAGATCGAATTGAGATTAATACAAAATGAAAAAACGCTACTTTTCTACTTTTCAACTCTTTTTAATGACCTTGTTTGCGGTGCTGATTGTGGTAGCTAAAATCGCTCTGCGTTTACCCCTGCAGCTTTCTGGGCATTCCGGCGTGTTCTGGATGGCGATCATCATCGTTGGAGCGCGGGTGGTGCCTAAAGTTGGGGCTGCCAGTCTTATTGCCCTGCTTTCCGGCATTCTGGCTGCCTTTTTAGGTCTGGGCGATTTTGGAGCCATCAACACCCTCCTTTCCTACTTCGCCATTGGGGTGGGTACTGACCTGGCGCTGTGGTTACTCGGTAACCCGGAGAACCTCCTGGTAGCAGCCGTTGCCGGATCAGTTGGTCATTTCTGTAAGTTCCTGGTGAAATGGGGCTTCGGGGCAATTACCGGGGCTCCAGTAGGCTTTGTAGCGTTGGGATTAACCAAAGCGATCGTCGGCTACATCGTTTTTGGCGCCATTGGCGGAGTGCTGGGTGGTCTGACACTGATCGCTCTGCGTAAAGCCGGCTATTTTAAATATTTGCAGGAGAAGAAATAACCCATCCCGGATAGAAGGCTGCAAAGACTATAATAAACCAAATATTTATCAAAGGACGGTAATATGAAACCAGCATTACTGATTATTGACATGCAAAACGATGGAATTAATCCGGATTCACGCCTGTATTGTCCCGCCGCTATCGAACTGATCCCAACGATCAACCGTCTGGCTAGCACGGCGCGGGCTCACAACCTACCAGTGATTTGGATCTGCCAGGAACATCGCCGGCAATTGACAGACTTTGGGCGTGAAGCCGATATCAGCCCGGTTCATTGTGTTGAGGACAGTTACGGCGCCCAGCTCATTGACGGCTTGGAGCGTCTCCCACAAGATTACAAAGTGATCAAACGCCGTTACTCCGGCTTCTACAATACCGATCTGGAAGTACTGCTGCGCTGCCTGCAGGTGGACACTGTGGTGGTCACGGGCATGATCACAGATGGCTGTGTCCTCATGACCGCCATGGACGCCCACGCCCGTGATTTCTATGTCCGTGTCGTCTCCGACGGTTGTGCCACCACCGACGATGAGACTCACCAGGCTGCCTTGAAGATGATGGCGCGCACCCAACCAGGCGTAGTGGCGGAGAGTGGAGAAGTGGAAAAGTTTTTCGCTGGTAGTTCGTAGTCATTTCCAAAATCAGAGTTACAACAAAAACTAATTATTTCTCCTATTTACAGAAAACTATACGTAATATTTCTTAAGTACTTCAGTTTCTGCTAAACTTATATTAATAAGATTGATTTTGGTGGGAACACCAGGGCGCATACGATCTTGAAATTGTGGACGATCACTAGGAGAAATAATGAAAACTCGTGATTTTGGGCCGTTACATCCTGGAGAAGTACTTTTAGAAGAATTCCTTATCCCCATGCAGATTAGCCAGCATCAACTTGCCCTGGCGATGCGGAAAACCCAGCAAAAAATTAATGATATCGTACGAGGAAAGCGTAGTATCACAGCAGATACATCTCTGAGATTAGCTGCAGCATTGGAAACAACGGCTGAATTCTGGCTTGGTTTACAACAAGAATATGATCTGGACTGCGCTTGACTTATTTACATGAACAAAAATCATCAGAATTAGTTTTTTAGGAGCGACCATGTATAACCAACTGACTGAGTATTACAAATCAAAAGGTATTTCGGCAGTTGATTTTAACTGCCCCCATTTTTCTGAATGTTCAAAAATCTCCCCCGACACCTTCACCACTGCCAAGGAAGCCTTCGTCAGCAGAGGATATATCCAGCACACCCTGCCCCGCATCGCCTTTCTATCTCTGGATTCAGGCAGTGCGGAGAAAGATCCTAACCTGAAAACATTGGAAAGCATCCGTGTTTGGGAGGAAGAATATGAAAATGTGCACCGACTTCCTAAAAATAAGCACTGGTATCGAACACATGAATTTGCCCATGCCATCTTAAGCCATTTCCAGCCCGGGTTGAAAATCGACGATGCTCGCCATTACTTTGCTCACACCAACAGTGCTAAATGCTGCATGAATAACCCCCAACGCGCACAGGCTAATCCGGTTCTGTTTAATAATTGTCGCGAATTCATTCCGGGGGAAATCCAGGTTCTCGACCCTGATATCATCATCACTCAGGGTCAATGGGCCAAACAAGCCATCGCCGGTGCTTTCCCCCTCCTGGAAAAGCCGAATTTTATTCCAGATTTTTTGCCAGAAGTAAAAGTCGTGCTGATCAATGAGCATCCCGTCTTGGTGATTGAAACCTTTCACCCTCGTAACGCTTCATTCCATCTGGTAAACCGTTCGCGTTACCCACAATACGTAGAGATCGCGGAAAAATTTATGGAGAAAAAATTCCCCGTGCAGGTCAGAACCATCACCCACCCAGCACCAACGAAAATTATGGTGAAACCTGAGAAAACAAAGGCAATTGTTGTGAAAGGGAAAAAATTGGCTACCAGATTCGATGAAAAAGTAACTGGCTATCGAGAGTTAAATGAGTACCCTGATTACCCTGCGAATGATAGACCATCAAAAGCAGACTGCGAAGGATTTACTTTTATGTCCATGGTGCAATTGTGCAATTTATCTGAAAAATTTGGTAAAAGTCGCAGCTTTGCTTGCAACGCTTTTGGCGGTGATAAAGGTAACCGCCCTGTTCAAGCTGACCGCCAGGCATGGGTATGGCTAAAAGGCGGAAAACGCGTGAAAAAATTTGTCTTGATAAGAGCGGTTGAAAGATTCTTCGAAGAAGAAGGATTCTACTGGGATTAATTTCTGCTAACAGAAAATCAAAAATAGTCTGAATGAAGATTGAATTGGCTGTGAGCTCAAAGGTTAATACAAATAATGCTTCATTGGTATGGCTGAAGCATTGGAGTGCGATAGATAGTATTCGAGTAACTTGTGCCCCTGGGCATTCGTGTAACTTGTGCCCCTGGGCATTCGTGTAACTTGTGCCCCAGGGCATTCGTGTAACTTGTGCCCCAGGGCATTCGTGTATTCGTGTCCTAATTCGTGGATGGCCTGCTTCGTGGATGGCCACCTGTCTGAACTTGGATTTACAAGATATTTGCTGATTTAGCGCGCTGCATTTACTTCTGCCTTTCATCACTATTCTTCTGGTGATTCTTCCTTTTCTCCTATTTTCACTCCAAATATTTTTGCTTTCTGTTAAACTATTAATGAAAAATTTCACAAATGACTTTAGCAGAACCAACCTGGACCACCGTACTTATTAAGCCTTTCTCGAAAAGCAAAAAAGCATCGAAAAAATCCAGGTTCATCAACAAGGAGAAAACATGGATAACCAACTAAACGACTATTACAAATCAAAGGGAATTTCAGCAATCGATTTTAACTGCCCGCATTTTCCTGAATGTTCACAGACCTCCCCTGCGACCTTCATCACTGCGAAAGAAGCTTTCGTCAGCAGTGGTTACATCCAGCATACCCTGCCACGCCTCCTTTTTCTATCTGCCGATCCAGGCCGCGAAGAGAAAGATCCCAACCTGAAAACTGTGGAAGGTCTTCGTATATGGGAAGAAGAAAAAGAAAACATCCACCGCATCTCCAAAAATAAACCCTGGTATCGAACGCATGAGTTCGCCCATACCATCTTAAGCCAGTTCCAGCCAGAATTAGCGTTCGAAGATGTCAGGCACTATTTCGCCCACACCAACAGTGCCAAATGCTGCATCAACAATCCTCAATGCTCAAAAGCAGAAACCATCTTGTTTAACAACTGTTGTGAATTCATCCCGGAAGAAGTCCGGATTCTTGACCCCGATATCATCATCACGCAGGGGTATTACGCCAAATTGGCCATCATCGATGCTTTTTCCATCCTGGAAAAACCAAATTTTATTCCTGATGCTTTTGCAGAAGTAAAAGTAGTACAGATTAATGAACATCCCGTGCTCGTAATTGAAACATTTCACCCCCGCCATGCCTCTTACCATCTGGTAAATTGTTCGCGGTGCCCTCAGTATGTGGAGATTGCGAAGCAGTTTGTCGAGAGCAATATCCGCACTCAGACCAAAACGATCACTCACCCGGCACCAAGGAAAATCACCGTGAAGTCCGAGAAAACAAAAGTGATAGTTGAGAAGAAGTAGAAGAAACTTCTTTCCAGTGCTCTGCACTTAGTTAACAAAAAGTAGTGCGCTGCACTTAGGGATTAACGAAAACCACAAAACAGCTGATACAGCATGTTAATCGGATGCCCGAAAGTGCG
>DAOUFM010000053.1:0-13263 GCA_034429975.1 Anaerolineaceae bacterium
TCCCGGATGGCGATTCGATCTGCCCCGGCAAAATAAAAGTTCTTACTGGTTGTACCCTGTACTTCGTAATAAGCGTTCGGATACAGGGTGATTGTTTCACCTACCTGTGACATGACCAGTTTCCCATCGCCATCATAGGTATAGGTTGCCAAATCCTCTTCTTGCAGTAACGCGCGTGTTTGTGATTCTGGCTGCTGGTGCACCGCCTGCGTTACTGGTATGCTCATGTATATAGAACCGGTGGGGGTATAAGTAGGGGGAATTACAAAAGTTGGAAAAAGTCTTGGTTTCTTTGTTGCGGTTGGGGTCTTACTGGGGGTATAGAGACTGGTCGCTGTCGCACTCGGAGTGGGTGTTGCTTGTGTAGGAGTTGGCGTGGATGTAAAGGTTGGCGTAAGCGTCGGTGAGGGGGTAGCAGTCGGTTGAGGTGGGAATGGTTGATCAGATTCCACCTGCACCAGCCGGTTCTCGGAATCATAGGTCAGATCATAACTCTTGTTGTCAACCTCACGTGCTATCTGGTTACCACTCGCATCGTATTCATAGCTGTTGTTTCCAAATTGAACAGCAGCATGCGGGTGGTTGTAACTGTAGGTAACCGTTTCCCCGGCTTGCCCATTTTTGCCGCCCGGATAAGTGATGCTCTCCGGCAACCCTGCGCTGTTGTAACTGCACAGGAATTGATTTTGGTGCTTCATTATTTTTCTAAATCCCATTTACCTTCATTCCATCTTTGAATTGCTTGTTTTGCCTGAAAACCAATTATTCCAGGTTCATTTGAAATTTTTTCAAGGATAGAAATAGATTTCTCAGGATCATAATTAAGGGAATAAAAGGCAGCCATCGATGCAATTGCCAGATCATTATTTTCGGTTAATATTAATAATTCTTTTCGAGCAGAACCGTTAATTTTACATATTTTTTTATAAACTTCCCTAAGTTTAGAAATCTCTTTATTTGCAGTTTTCCAATCCCCTTTAATGGTGGCCAAATAATGGTTTTTCGCTGAAATAGAAAATAATTCAATTATTGATTTAATCATTAAATTTTCCATTAGGCCTCATTATTATTTTATTATATATTTTTCGCCACCAAAACGTTTAATAATTTCAATACCAAATTGCATTTGTTGGTCAAAAGATTGAGATTGTATCCATTGCCTTATTGTAAGCCGATCAGAGCCTGTAATCATCGGTTGAATTGAAGAATAGAATCCAGAGATTAATGCATGCAAAGATCCTTTTCCACTTGGTAATTTAATGATATTAGTGGAGTTATGAATCGAATTTGCACCAAAATTTCTATTATTGGTCGAATTTTGCTCGACAATATGATGCCAAGACATACCTGGGCCTGCAGGTCCGAAAAATTTCTTAAATTCATAAAAAGAGTTAAATCCATCAACATTTTTACCAGGTGAATACTTATTGCTATCCTTTATTATTTTTACAACATTTTTTCCTTCATTCGTACAATCACCATCAGCACAAGCGGCGCCGGTGAGTGCTCCTATGGTTGGGGCAGCTGTTATGACTGCAGCGCCAACCAGAGCAATCCCTCCCGTGACAATTGCTCCCTTCCAAATGGGTTCCAATTGAATATTGGTTGAAAAAGCTGAAAAGCCAGTTAGTCCATTTTGAAAGTTGTTATAAACTTGAGTGCCATAACCGATTAATGCACCAACCCCCATGATTCCACCCATTACCAGACATTCAGGACAATGCCCACTCGGATCACTATACCGGATCGGGTTGTTATACACATACACATAGCGATCCCACGCCAGCGCATTCCCCGGGTCGGGCACAAGGGTATCCGCAGAGATGAAGCGCGCTAACGCCGGGTCGTACCACCTGGCGTTGTAGAAATACAGCCCAATCTCCCCCTCTTGTCGCTGCCCGGTGTAGAGGTAATCCGTGCTGGTAGTGGCAGCCCCTCTCGTCTCCCCAAAGGCAGTGTAGCGTGTCTGGCTGGTCAGATTTCCAGCGCTGTTGACGGTCCCTACCGTGCTGCCCAGATGATCGTGCAAGAGGAAGGTGAGTTCGTTATTCTCCCGGGTGGCGATTCTGCTTGAGCTGGTGGAGTTAATTCTTTACTACCGCATCCTGAAGTTGAATATAGTTTGCCTCTCTTCCCTGCCAGATAATGTGGAAATTCAATCATACGAAGAAACTTACTGAATTATTTGGATGTTAATGTTCTGCTAATTAACAAACCTAGTATTTATCTTGACCACCCGGAAACCAATATTTCCCTTTCAATTCACCATACCCACTCCAGGGTACAAATATCGAACCGGAAGGAGAATTGTAAGGATAATCGGTTCCCTCATCGACATAAGCCTGGAAATCCCCCGGCTTTAGTATCATTACTCCAGTAACCCTTGTTTTGCTTTCTATTCTATCGTAATTAAACCCTTTTTGCGCAATAAATATCAAGCCCTCTTGTGGGTAAAATAAATGTGTGGCGACAATAAACCCTTTTATCGGTTTTACATACACATATTCAGGTTCACCGTATTTTTCGATCACCTGTCCTACATTCTTACCAAGCCCACCTCCTAGCCACATGTAAACAGTTTCGTTTTCTTTAAAGTAAATTGAACCATCAATTGTTGAGAACTGGTTAAACCATGGATATGCTCCGAAGTTTACTACATCAATCTGGCCATAAAACCTGTGATTAATATTAGTGCTTAATTTATAATCAACCTTAGGTAAATTGCTTATCACCTTAATTGCGTCATCCTCCTGTGTTTCACCAACGGTAATTTCATGCCAGCAGGGTAGCTCACACTTTGATTTCAATTTGATTTTCTGGATTGAGTAAATACTCATTAATATGCCTGCAATAATCACAAAAGAGAGTCCAAGAATTAAAAAACCGAAACAACAAGTTTTAAATATTTTCTTCATTTCATCCCTTTCGTTTTTACTGGCTAACCTGTAAGCTAATCAAAACCCTGACCCAAACAAATGCCCTTATGGGAACATCTGAGGGGGCATAAATCCCTAATGAAAAAGCTTCAGCAAAATAATCTGCTGTTGCTATTTCCTTCTCCGGGTTATATGGTTGTTTGTGTTCGGTGGATCCCCATTCCCTATGCTGTCCGGTTTGACTGTCTGAGGATAGCTATTAGCTGATATTTAGTATGACAGGAATGATATCTTTTTTCAAATAAACATTACAGTGAGTTTCGTAAATAAGCAGAATCTAGTGATAGATAAAAAAGATTCACTCCCTACCCAACTACCTCAATCTCTTTTTTCAATTGCGTTATTTGCGGCAGATGATCCAGGTTTCATAGTATAATTTTTTATTCCAGATATAAATCAAAAGGATAGCGCATGCAAAATACCCCGGTTGAAGAAATGAATTATGAGCAGGCTTATGCGGAACTGGAAGCGATTGTCAATCGCCTGGAGGCGGAAACATTAAGCCTGGAAGAATCGCTTAGTTTGTATGAGCGCGGGCAGTCTCTGGCGGCGCGTTGTACCACTTTGCTGGAGACAGCCGAATTGCGTGTGCAGCAACTGCGCCTGGAAAATCAAAACCCAGAGGACGATTAAGACAGTCCATGCTGGCGCAAATCCTTCATAACCAGGTATTTTTTGCAGGTTTCATGAGCTGGTTTTTAGGCCAGTTTTTTAAGGTGCCCCTGGAATATTTAATCTATCATCGCGTAAACTGGGGTCTGTGGTTTAGCAGCGGTGGGATGCCGAGCACACACTCTTCGTTGATGGTTTCGGTTACTTTGTCCGCCGGTTTGAATTATGGCTTTGATTCGGCGCTGTTTGCGGTCGCTTTCGCCATCACCATGATTGTGGTATATGATGCTTCCGGTGTTCGGCGGCAAGCCGGAATTCATGCGCAGAAGATCAATCAACTGTTTGAAGAGTTTTTGCATGGGGAGCCGATTGAGATAGAAAAGCTGAAAGAAGTGCTGGGTCATACGCCCGCTCAGGTGTTTGGGGGCATTTTCTTAGGGGTTGTGGTTGCATTGGTAGTCTGGTATTCGTGGTAATGAAAAAGACCTGGGGCATTTGCCCCAGGTCTTTCTACTACAATGCATTTACGGGGTGACAAAAGTATAGAAGGGTTGGCGATCGCCATATCCCAGATTGACGATTTCCCCGCTGGGTGTGGATAGTGTACCCCAGCGTAACTGATAGTTGCCGGCAGATTGGTAAACGAAGAAGAAGCTTTCGTTAGTAATCCAGTGGATAGAACTGACCGGGGTGGCATCCAGAGCGATTACTCCCGGAACACCGACCTGACCGATGTATGTTGTGCTTGGGTCGAAATTGGTGAAATAGAAGTGACTGGAATCGGGCGCCCACTCGCCAAAGTTGAATGAGCCAGTTGTAAATTCTACCGGCGCCATCCCCGCGAGATCAGCGATTTTTAAGGAAAATTGGTTGGCAGCCGGGTCACCGATAACCTGTTTGTATGCATAGTGGTTTACATCCGGAGCAAGAGTAGCGCCTCCTAAAGGATTAACCGAAACCGATGCCAGTTGGCTTGCCATAGATCCATCGGTGGGGATATGATAGATTTTTACCTGGCCGGTTGAGTCGCCCAATGGGTCCTGTGGTGGGATGGCAACCCGTAAGAAGGTGCTATCCGGTGACCAGACCGGGGTGGCATAGTAGGCATACTCACTATAGGTGTAAACGAATGGATAGGTTAGGACGCCATAACGACGGTTGCTGCCGTCTGTGTTGAGCAGATCGATCCGATCCGGGACGACCAGGGCCATTTGTTGCCCGTCTGGGCTGAAATAGAATTGCCCGGCTTGCCCGGGAGATAAAAATGAACGCTGCTCCCCGGTATCAACGTTCACAAACCATAAATCTTCGTTGAATTCCACGCCGGGGCCCTGAAAATAAATCCGGTTCGTAAAGGCCAGTGTGTGGGTGCCCGGAATGAATTTCATCATCGAAGGCATGATGGAGGTAACATCGGCTGGATCAGATACGTCAGAGCCCATGTTCATCGACATGAAATCGACTGTGCTGACCAATTGTTTCTGGTCGAGTCCATTGAAACGGATAGCCCACAGGCTGGCATTCGTATGGTCGAGGGTTGAACGCACATAAACCACCCATTCACCATCCGGGGAAAGGGCAACGTCGGTGATGTCAGCGCTGGTTATCAACGTGACCGAACTGCTGCCTTCCTGCCAGACAACCAAATTGCCGTTAGCATCCACCGCAGCCAGCTTTAAAATATCCGGTTTGAATTTTGGGGTTGGTTCGCTGGCGGTCGGTTCGGCTTCCGGGGCGGGTGTGTCGGCGGGTGGGTTAACCACTTCGGTCGGTAATTCCGGGGCGGGGGTGGGCGCCAGGGCGGTCAGAGTGGCGGCAACCGAGGTGGCATTGGCATTTGCTATTTCTTCTTCGGTTGGCTCGCTTCCGGAGGTTGGCAGGGAGCAAGCCAGGCTGACAAAAAGAATTAAAAGAATTGGGAAAAGAATATTTATTTTAAGGCGCATGTCTCTCTCCTGAACATTGGGTATTCACTGATTGTATTTAATTTTTTATGATTTTCAAATGGTCAGTCTATAGTTTTTAAGGATAGATTCGGGTTCATACATCATATCCCAGTGATTTGATCAGGTCGTTGTTGGATTTTGAAGATAGATCATTTTTACCCAGTAATTCCTCCCAGAATTTCTGATCGTAACGGCGCGAACGCAGCGGGATGGGCATAGGGACGCCCCAACCCAGCATGAGCACTTCTTCTTTCGGCTGCAGGCGTGAGAGCATGCCCCGTAAAGCCTCGCGACCAGCCAGACCGGAAAGCACGGCAGAGATGTCATCGTCATCCCCCAGCCAGCCGCTGACGCGTGTGCCGAGTTGAGACATGACCTCATCATAGATTTGCGAGGGACGCTGGTCGATGATCAGCAGGGTGACGTAATATTTGCGCATCTCACGCGCGATGGTGCTGAAAGTCGTCTGGGCGGACATTTCACGGTTGAGGAGCTTATGCGCTTCTTCCACCACGATCACCAGCGGGCGCGGGGATTGGCTGTTTTTCCCACCGCGGAAGTCGTTGGTCTTTTCCTCCCAGGCGGCGCGAATCTTGCGGGTTAGCAGGTTGGTGACCAGCAAATAGTCCAGATCGCTTTCAAAGTTGCCAAAGGAAAGAATGATGTGCTGGCCTTTTTCCAGAAAGCGGATGATATCCTGCAGTGGATTGCCGGGCGGGTTCTGACTGATATAGTTCAGGTGGAAGAGGCGTGTCAGTTTGGTGTGCAGGGCTTCGGCGGCGGTGGCGTTCATGCCGTTCTGGTTGGCCCAGAAGGCAACGCTATCCGGGGCGGGCACTTTCTTGCCGTCTTCGTTTTCGATTACGGCGCCATTTTTGAGTTGCTTGAATTCGTGGAACCAGTGCTTCTCGCCGAAGGAATGCACCAATGCGTCCAGGGTGGCGGGAGTGGTCTCACGCAGGTTGAGCTCGCGGGTGAGCATGAGGATATCTTCGGGCGAGATGTCGGTTTCTGCCAGTTGCAGGTTGAAATCGGCACTCTTACCCCGGATGGATGTGCCGGCTCCCAAGCCAACCACCTTGACTTTGGCGCTGAATTTAGAGCGCAGACCAACCACTTTCTGATTCGTATCCGAGGCAGTGTCATCAAAACCGTACTCGTTGTGCATGTCGAACACCAGCAGGGAAGCCAGATCGTGATGGATTAAGCCGGCCAGAATAATGCGCGTCAGAAAGGATTTACCAGTGCCGGTAGCGCCAAAAATCCCGGCCGAACGCTGGACAAACTTCTCCAGGTTGAGCACGACGGGATGATTCTGTTCACGGGTGTTCCCGACCACAAAGTTGCCTTTCTTTTCAGGATCACCAAAAATCTGGGCGACGTCGCCGGCATGGGCGGAACGTGCCAGGGCGTGGTGCGTGGGGATGGTTTTGACGGGTTTAGCGCGGGTTTCATCATCCGGGTTGGCTGCCCGCCAGGTCGGGTATTCGGGTGAGCCCGGGTCAGGGCCGCGGTCGAGCATCAGCATGGGCATCACTTCCAGATTGGTGAAGAGCGTCTGCCCGTGCAACAGGCTGGCGAGCTGCCCGGGCAGGCGGGTTTCGCTGTGTTCATCGGCAAAACGCGGGTCGGTATTGCCTAATTGCAGGTCGGTGATCAATCCGTAAAAATTGACATCGTTGGCTTCGATCACCACAAAACTGCCTTCCTGAACCTCTTGCGGGGGTACCGTCAGACGGACGTTCAGGTTGTTCTTTAAACCGCCGCCAACCACGTAACCGATATTTTCTCCAGGCTTAATTCCCATCTCAGACCTCCTCGTGGGTTAGATTAGCATCTGCCAGGGCGCCCAGCACGTTCATCAGCGTGGGGTAGTCATCCCGTAGCAGGACGATCAACTCCTGAATGGCACGATTGATCCAGGTGGAGTTCCCCTGGCTGTGATGTGCTGGGGCGGCTTGCTTCAGATGGCTGACCAGAATTTCTGCGGTGGGATAGTCCTGCCCGCGCAGGATGTGGCGGAAGTAACCCATGCGCTCGGCTGATGTGAATTCGATTAATTCCGCGTCGGAACAGGTGTACACCTCGTCGAGCGTCAGGGGCGGGCGCGGCGGCAGCAGATGATAAAGATTACCATTTTGCTGATAACCGCAAAAGATAATGCTGATTTCCACCGGTACACTGCGGTTGTTGCGATTATCGGCGATCACTTCGGGTTTGATGTGCTCGGTGGTGACCAGTTGGCGCACCAGCCCATCATCATCGATGTGCATGTCGTAGATGATCCCATAAATGCGCAGGTCATCGGAAGGTTGGATGACTACCATGCCGCCTAATTGCGGGTTTTCGAGCAAGGCTACCCGGCAGCCAGCCACACATCCCAGGGTGCTGGCGCGTAATAAAAAGCCTATTTGCTTCTGGTTCATCGGCGATACCTCGTCTTTCCTTGTAAATCTTTTAGTGTCTGTTTGGAGGATTTAGCCCCCATATCCAACCCCTGATTGAGCAGCGTCTGCTGCAGCAGGGTTAATAAATGCTCACGTTCGCTGTAGCTCACCAGCGCCAGCTCATGGGCGCGGTGGAGAATATAAGGATAGGCATTGGCTCCCATGACCTGGCATTGATCAAGCAGGTGGGCGTGGATCAGCGCGATATTTTCAGGCTGCTGAACCACCCAGGCTGGAATTTCGACGCGGGCAATCTGTGGTTTGCCCTCCCTGCCAATATTGAGGTAGAAAAAATGTATGGCCAAGGGTCCCTGAAAGTGCTGCGCGCTGCGAGAATGGAGTTGGAAAAGAGCCGAGCGCTGCCCGGGTGCCAGCGTGTGGGCAAACAGGTAGGCATCCGGAATGTCCGGCAGGGGACGCTCGCGCCCGGCTTCGCGCAGTTTGTCGGCCGGCAGCAGGGTTAACTCCAGCAGCCGGACCACCAGATTGCTGCGTGGTTTATCCACGTATCCGGCGGTAAGCACCCCTTGATGAGCCATTTTTCCCAGTGTATCAAGGTAATCGTCCAGCAGGCGCTGGTACTCGGCGGACTCGCGCCCTTCGCGGTAGATTTCCAGCGGGCCGTCGGTCAGGGTTAGCACTGGCTGTTCTTCCAGCTCAGCAGCGTTCAGCAAATGGCGGCGTTCCTGGTAATCGCGCTGCAGGGCAATCAGCTCTTCCCCCAGCAGAAAACCCTGCTCATTCAGGATTTTTTCCGCATAGAGCAGTTCGCTTTCAATGTGCTCGCTGGGTATTGAGCCAGGTTGCATGCGCAGCATCCCGACATTAATGACACCAAATTGCAGCGCCTGATGCTGGTCTGGGATGATTTGCGAGCCATCGGCCGCCAGCAATACACATGCAGGCGGGGGAAGATGGACAGCCGGTGAGAGATCAAGGGTTTCGTGGGTCGGGATCGCGATGCGCAAATCCGGGTTGGCTGCGAGGGCAGTGTCCAGCAATTGCCCCAGAACCTCCAGCTCTTGGTTGAACTCGTCCAACTGGCGCAGGGCTGTTGCCAGGTTTTTTTCACGCAGTTTGGCCTGGGTAGGGGCTGTCTCCCCAAATTTTTGAATAGCTGCTCGAATTTGCTGAAAATTGATTGGCATACCTTCCCCTCTTTTCGGGTTAATCCTTGCTGAATTATAGCAGAAAGGCAGAAGGCGATCAGCTTTGTTGATTTGTTTCAAAATCGGGGTTACAAAACTGTTAAGAGATTTCGAGCCTTTTTGCCTTAAAATAGAGAGCAAACTTGAAAGATTCTGTCTGAAAAGCAGTATTTGATTGGAGTGATCTTTTATGAAAAAAATAATCCAGTCTCTGGTTGTCATTAGTTTTCTAGCCGGGCTGATAGCCTATGTGCCGGCTGGAGCGGCTGTTTTTGCCACGCAGGGGACCAGCAACCCAGCGGCAACAGCACCTGCCAGCACCCCTACGGCAAATACAGGAACGAACGGAGTCATTGGCCCGGAAAATTTTGCGGATGGCGTGAACCCGCTCACCGGACTGGAAGTAGAAAACCCAGAAAATCTATCATTACCACCCGCTTTAGTCTCCATCACCAATTTTCCGGTCAGCTCGCGCCCGCAGGCCGGGTTGTCCTTCTCACCCTTTGTCTTTGAAATTTACATTGGCGAAGGCATGACCCGTTTCCTGGCGATGTTCTATGGCGATTTTCCACAATTACCGGAGGAAACTGATACCGCGTCTGCAACCGGTAACCAGGTTGGCTCGGTAACTGACAACACCCTGGTAGGTCCCATTCGTTCCGGACGATTGCCTTATGAGAGTCTGCGCAAATTATTCAATGGCTTTCTGGTGATGGCTTCTGGCGCCTCGAAGGTGGTCTCCAACCTGAGTTCTTATACCAATATCTATGGTTCGGATGCGGACAATATTAATTCAGCCATGATCGATGTCACCAAACTGGAAGAGATCGCCAGGAAAAGTCAGTCGCGGTTGGGGGAAGCCAGCCTGAATGGTTTAAGTTTCCAGGCAGACCCACCAGCTGGGGGTAAAGAAGCCAACCGCATCTGGCTGAAGTACGCCTATCTGAATCAGATCAACTGGCAATACGACGAAGAACAGGGTGCTTACCTGCGCTATCAGGACCGTGCTGACGCCACCAACTTTGATTTAATGACCGACCGCCTGAACGGAGAACCGTTGGCTTTTGAAAATGTGATTGTTCTGTTTGCCAATCATGAAGTGGTAACTCCGACCATTATTGATATCAATCTGCTTTATATGAACCGTATGCCGGCCTTGCTTTTCCGGGATGGCAAGATATATGAAATATTCTGGACTACCAAAAGCGGTGAATATGAGGTCAAAACGGGCAAGTTACGGCCGATTCGATTCATGGACAGCGAAGGCAATCCCTTCCCGCTCAAACCCGGACAGACCTGGGTGGAAGTGGTCCAGCCCTACACCCCCTATTATGAAGTGCCGGATAGTAACGTCTTCTACGACCTGGCGAACAAGAAAGAACCCGGCTCGGGTGTCTGGGCGGTGCGCTGGTACCCACCCGCCGGCGCGAAGTAGAGAGATGATAGAGTCACTTAATCTTGCTGCAATACTGCAATTACAAAAAGAATACTTTGCCAGACAGTACACCAAGCCCTACAAATTTCGGGCGGAGATGCTGCGCAGTCTGAGCGATGTAATTGAGAAGAACGAAGAGCGCCTGATTGAAGCCATGCAGGCGGATATGGGTAAGCCAGCATTGGAAGCGGCAGCCAGCGAAATCTGGTTCGTGCAGGAAGAAATCCGGTATGCGTTGAAAAACCTGAAGCACTGGATGCGGCCGCAGCGGGTGCGCACGCCTTTGCTGCATTTCTGGTCGGCCAGCCGGATTTACCCGGAACCATACGGGCAGGTACTGATCATCGCACCCTGGAATTACCCTTTCAACCTGCTGTTTGGGCCGCTGGTGGGGGCGCTGGCGGCTGGTAACACTGCTATTCTGAAGCCCTCCGAGCTGACGCCGGCAACCGCACAGGTGATGGAGGAGATGATCAATCAGAACTTTGACCCGGGGTATGTGCACGTGGAGAATGGCGCAGCGGAAGTGGCGCAGAGGTTGCTGCAATTGCCTTTTAACTACATTTTTTTTACCGGTGGAACCCGCATCGGGAAGATTGTGATGCAAGCCGCGGCTGAACAACTGATCCCGGTGACGCTTGAACTGGGCGGAAAAAGCCCGGTGATCGTGGAAGAAAGCGCTGATCTGGATGTGGCAGCTGAACGGATTGTGTGGGGCAAATTCTTCAACGCCGGGCAGACCTGCATTGCGCCCGATTACGTGTTGGTGCAGCAAAATGTTCAGGCAGTCCTGGTCGAGAAGCTCAAGGCAGCGATTACGGCTTTTTACGGATCTGACCCGCAAAGCAGCCCGGATTATGCCCGTATCGTCAGTGCCGGACATTTCCAGCGCCTGTTGAAGCTGATTGACCCGGGGAAGATGGTGTGCGGCGGGCAATCAGACCCGGCGACGCGCTATATCGCACCTACCATCCTGAACAATGTCGAGTTGGGGGATGCTGCCATGGGTGAAGAAATCTTTGGCCCGATTTTGCCGGTTATTTCCTATGAATCTTTGGAGCAGGCAATTCAGATAGTGCAGCAAAACCCCAATCCGTTGTCCCTGTATGTGTTTACCCGTGACCATGCGGTGGAAAAAGAGATCATCACGCGCATTCCGTTTGGTGGGGGTTGTGTCAATGACGTGCTCAGCCAGTTTGTCAGCGCAGAATTGCCTTTTGGCGGGCGTGGCGCCAGCGGAATGGGCGCTTATCATGGTAAACACACTTTCGAGACCTTTACGCATTCCAAAGCAGTGATACAGCGCGCCAATTGGCCAGAAATCCCATTGCGCTTTCCACCCTATAAAATTAATTTACAAAAGATGAAAAAAATATTCAAACTCGCGAATTGGAGCTTATAAAACCTTATTCTGGCACGGACAGCATCCATCCCTCAATTTATCCGCTATATCATCGACGCGGGGATTGATCAGAATCACCCTCAAGTGCTGACCTGGTCAGTGCTGGCTTTATTGGCTTTAACCGTAATCAAAGGGCTGTTGAATTATGGGCAGGGGATCTGGAGTGAGACGGCTTCTCAAAATGTGGCTTATGACCTGCGCAACGAGATTCAGAGAAAATTGACCCAGTTGTCCTTCTCATTTCACGATACATCCGAAACTGGCGAGCTGCTTTCGCGCGCCATTCAGGATATGGAACGCATCCGTTTTCTGACCGGACGGGCATCCCTGCGAATTTTCGAAGACGCTTTCATGATCCTAATCACGATGATCATCCTGATCGCGATGGACCTCAAATTAGGGCTACTGGTGCTGTTGATATGGGTCCAGGAAGAAAAAATTTAGAAAATGTTTCATGGTTAATTCCTGAAGATATTCAATTTTTTTGTATTAAATTGTAATTAAAGTTAGGAAAAAATAATCTATGAAATAATTTGCTCTATATCATTTTTCTATTAAAATTATTGTGAAGGAAGGAACGAAAGGTTATTTTAAACCGTCTATATAAGAGCATGGTTAAGCGTGTTGGCTTAAAGCCGTTGCCGCATTGAGGATTCAATGCGGCAACCCGTTTAAAGGGGTTAATTACAAAAAAGACTGGCTAACAACTCATTTCCGGCTTGAATAGCGGGGTCCGGGTCAACCTCCTTGTGGGAGAAAATCTGGCAGGCCTGGAAGCGATAATAAGGAGTCTCATTAATGATTGGTACAAATTGGGCGACCTCATCCTCATTGCCCAGGTAGGCGTATGCCTGCAGGAAAGGGAACCATTCAATCGTATCGGCCGGGTGAAGGTTGTGTTCCTGTGCCTGGGCATGTAAATCGATGATCTCTTGCCAGTTTCCAAATTGGCGTGCTAAGGAAGCTTTTTCGTAAATATAGCACCAAGTGGGAGATTCAACAGCCTGCCCGAACATCTTCTGATACATTTCCGCAGAAAATGTGCTGTGTTGGGTGATTTTCTGGGGATGAGAAGCAGAAGAAACCTGTGAGATCAAGGGGTGATCATTAATGGAGAGTTCGATTTGATCCTTATCCAAAAAGCGCAGACAGGCGCTGCGGGTGGGTTTGGTGAAAATGAGACTGTCAGCAAAACTAAAATTGTAATAAAAAGAGCGAAAGCTCTTCTCGAAAGGCGCACCCATGAGGATATCTTTGGCTGTCTCATTGTTTAATACTTCAGCCCCAATCATCACATCCGGGTAGCCATCATCATATAATAAATTTGCCGGAGCCCA
>DAOUFM010000054.1:0-18485 GCA_034429975.1 Anaerolineaceae bacterium
TATTCCGGATTATTACAAAACATTGTCGGCATGGATTTGTCCAGCGCAAAAGGTGCTTTCCTGGTAGCCGTGGACGGTTTCGTTTCCTATGTAGGTAAACCCGCCGACCTTTACCTGGCTGCTTATATGGTGGAAGATGGGCAGTACAAATCTATAGAACTGGACAAACAGGCTGTCTATGCCGGTGTGGTAGCGGAAGGGAAAGAAAACAAGGGTGTCAACAAAGTATATCTGGTGACCACCCCCGCTAATTTTGAAGTGGAAATCCAGAAAAATGGCGAGAAAATTGGCGTTCTAACGATTAAAGATTTCATGAAGAAAACGGATGTGGGCGATAAAAAAGTTTCCACTGCCATGTTTGATGGTTCCTACTTATACAATGCCGGAGAAAGCACCTTCAAAGGTCAGTTCCTGGGTATCGACTATGAAACCATGCTGGCAAAACTGGAAGGGATGGAGATGGATCTCAGTGGCAATATTGTAGACGTTGAATTCTACGGCACCACTGCCCTGGGTAAAGAGGGCAAAAACATGGAATATTCTACTGACCCGGAAAACGAAAAGTACTTCGGACTGCTTGAATTCTACAGTATGTACGATGGGAAGACCTTCAATAATGACACGGCTGATCTGCCGGTTGGGTTAACCGCCTTCATCAACGGCACTGGCGGCCGCTGGATGACCATGAATTTGAGTGTAATCAATTTCATTATTGAATAAAAGTTGATTTAATCGATTGAGAGTTCTAATGTTTAAGAAAATATTTTTAATGACCCTGGTGGCGGTTGTGGTTTTATCTATGATCGGCTGTCAGGCCGCGCCTGCCCAACCAACTGCTGCTGTCCAGGAACAGGTGAGCGAACCGGTTACAGCACCTATCGCAGCGCCGAACACCCGCGAGATCACCGACCTGGTAGGGCGCAAGATGGTTATTCCGATCAACCCGCAGCGCATCGCTGCTATGACCGGTCCGTCCTATGAGATGGTGTTTATGCTGGGCGGGAAAGATCGCATTGCGATGACCAAAACCGGGCATACCACCAATTATCCGGTGGCGTTGCTGACGAACCCAGACCTGGCGAATTATGCTGGTATCGGCGCGAACCCGAGTTCGTCTGTCAATATTGAGGAATATTTGAAGCGCGATATTGACATGGTCATTTATTACCTGACAGACAGCGAACTAGAGAAGTTTGCAGCCGCTAATATTCCAGCAATTGTTTTAACCCTCAATACCAGTGTTTACGAAACGATTGACCAGGTGAAAGCGTTATCGCTGGATGAATATATTGAAGCGTCCACGGCAGCGGTAGGGATTCTGGCAGATATTTTTGGTCCCGAAGCTGTTGAGGAATACAAACAGTGGAAACAATACAACGAAGAAAAGATTCATATGCTATACGATCGCACCCACAATTTGCCGGATGAGCAGCGCAAAACTGTTTATTGGGGTAATACCTGGGGCGAGAATATTTTGTCTTCCTATACTCTGCGCAACCGCTATTATGAAATTCGCCTATGTGGTGGCGAGCTGGTTGGCCCGGAATTGGGCGGTAATTTCCCTGAAGTCACTACCGAACAATTATTCGCCTGGGATCCGGATATCATCCTGGTCGATAATCATGGCAACTTCCCAGAACTGGTTATAAAAGACATGTACAAAGATGGATCCCGCTGGGCAGCATTGAAGGCTGTGCAGAATAAAGAACTGCATCGCATTCCAGCTGGGGTCTTTTTTATGGATAAGGGCACAACTACCACCTTAATGTTAATCTGGCTGGCTACGGTTATTCAACCGCAACTATTTGCAGATATCGACATGATTGCAGAGCTTCAATATTATTACAACGAATTTTATGAGTTTGACCTTTCTGAAGAACAGGCACAAAAAGTTCTGGCAGGTTGGTATGAACGGTTGGGTGACGAGCCTGATTTGTAAATAAATCAGTGTGGATGATCGCCCCCGAAAGTTGAAGAGTTGATTGCAGATGAAGAGAGCAAAGATGAAAAAAAGAATCCTATTCATGGTTTTAGTACTTTCGTTGGTTGTATCTGTAAGTGGGTGTCAATCCGCTCCGCCAATCCCAATTGAAGAGACGACCCAAACAAACGTTCCAACAGAAACAGCGCCGGGTGCGGATGCAACTACCCGCGAAATCACAGATCTGGCAGGTCGCAAGGTGGTTATCCCGGTTAATCCGCACAGGATTGCTGCGATGACCGGACCTTCCTACGAAATGGTCTTCATGCTGGGCGGGCAAGACCGGACGATCATGGTGAAGAGCGGGCATACCACCAATTATCCGGTGGCTTTGTTAACCAACCCAGACCTGGCTAATTTAATTGGCGTAGCAGCCAACCCGAGTGCCAATGTCAATGTGGAAGAATATTTGAAATACGATGTTGACCTGGTAATTTATTACCTGACCGATAGTGAGCTGCAAAAATTCGCTGCTGCCAACATCCCGGCGATCGTTCTCACGCTGAACACCAGTATGTATGAGTCCACTGATGAATTGAAAAAGTTATCCCTGGATCAATACATTGATAATACAACCAAAGCAGTCAGTATTCTGGCGGATGTTTTAGGCGGAGATGCCATTGAAAAATACAAAGCCTGGTACCGGTATAACGATGAGAAGATTCGCATGATGTATGAGCGTACGCATAACCTGCCGGAGGAACAATTAAAGACGGTTTATTGGGGTAACACCTGGGGTGAGGATATTTTGGCGACTTACACACTGCGAAACCGCTGGTATGAAGTGCGCCTGGCGGGCGGTGCCCTGGTTGGGCCGGAAATTGGCGGCAACTTCCCGGATATTACCGCTGAACAGCTTTTTGTCTGGGATCCTGACATTATTCTGGTAGACAATCACGGGCATTCTCCCGACCTGGTGATTAATAATATGTACAAAGAGGGATCGCGCTGGGCAACGTTGCATGCGGTTCAAAACAAGGAACTGCACCGTATCCCGGCGGGGGTTTTCTTCCTGGATAAAGGCACTACCACCACTTTAATGGCCCTCTGGATGGGAACGATCATTCAACCAGAACTGTTTGCAGATATCAATATACTGGATGAAATTAAATACTACTACAAAGAATTTTATGAATTTGAATTGAGCGATGAGCAGGCTCAAAATATTCTGGATGGTTGGTATATTCGCACAGACGATTCAGATTTGTGAGCATAGAAAAACAACATGGCACTGAAAAAAAAGATGGAAAGTGAAGTAATCGAAAAGAGAATTTCAGCCTGGCAATGGTTGCTTATGGCAATCATTCCACTTTCTCTTTTATTCCTGTCGTTATTTTTAGGGCGGTATGTGATTCCACCCAAACAGGTCTTTCAAATTTTGGGAAACAAATTATTAGGGTTCCATTTTATTCCCACCTGGACGAGTTCAGCAGAAACGGTCATTTTGCAGGTGCGTTTACCCCGGGCGATTATGGCTGCTCTGGTAGGTGCCGGGCTTTCTATGTCAGGCTCTGCCTTTCAGGGGATGTTCCAGAATCCGCTGGTGAGCCCTTTTATTCTGGGTGTCTCCGCTGGTGCAAGTTTTGGGGCTGCGGTTGGCCTGGTGCTGGAGTTGCCGGTGCTGGCTGTTCAGGGGTTGGCTTTTTTGTTCGGCATTCTAGCGGTGGGTATCGCTTATTTTCTGGCGCATATCTATAAAGCGACGCCCATCCTGATGCTGGTGCTTTCAGGTATGGTGGTCTCGGCTTTCTTTCAAGCCATGCTCTCGTTGATCAAATTTATCGCCGATGATGAGGAAAAACTGCCCGCCATTACCTTCTGGCTGATGGGCAGCCTGGGCAGCATCAAGGTGAAGGATCTGGCAATTGCTGTCGTTCCGATCAGCATTTCGATGGCAATTCTCTTCCTGCTGCGCTGGAAGCTGAATGTCCTTTCAATGGGAGATCGTGAGTCACGCTCCTTGGGGGTCAATAATGAGCTCATCAAAGCTGTGATCATCATCACCACCACGGTAATCACCTCGGTTGCGGTGGCGTTCAGTGGGATTATTGGATGGGTCGGGCAGGTAATCCCGCATTTTTGCCGGATGATTGTTGGCCCGGATCATCGCGTCCTGATCCCGGCTACCATGCTGGTCGGGGCGGCCTATTTGATTTTAATCGACAATTTTTGCCGTTTACTGACGGCCAATGAAATCCCGTTAGGGATCCTCACCGCCGTGGTTGGAGCTCCGGTGTTTGCCTACCTGTTAAGGAAGACGAAAGGAGGCTGGAATTGACACAGCCTAAAATTGTCATCCAAAACGCCAGCTTTGGCTATAACGACCAGCATCTGGTCTGGGAAAACATCAATATCCAAGTCAACGAACGCGATTGCCTGTGCTTGTTGGGTCCAAATGGTAGTGGAAAGACGACCTTATTAAACTGCATGAACGGCACTTTTCCATTAAAAAATGGGACCATTCTGATAAATGGTAAGAACATCAAGTCATATTCGATTGGAGAAATGGCTAAAACCATCGGAATCGTGTATCAGGAACACAGTGCACCATTCCCTTATTCCTCCCTGGAAGTTGTCCGTATGGGCAGAACCCCTTATCTGGGCATGTTTGAAACTCCTTCTAAAGAAGATACCGAGCTGGCGTACAGCATCATGCAGGATTTAGGGATTGGTCACCTGGCAGCGAAAAGTTACACCCAGATCTCCGGGGGAGAACGGCAACTGGTCTTGATCGCCAGAACCCTATGTCAGGAGCCGGAGATCATCCTGTTTGATGAACCCACCTCGCATCTGGATTTTAAAAATCAGGCGATGGTATTGAGAACGATCAAACGGCTTTCTAATAATGGAATGACGATCGTGATGACCAGCCACTTCCCCAACCACGTCTGGAAGATTGGCACCCATGTTGCCATGCTGGGTTTCAATGGCATGGTCATGCAGGGCACCGTAGATGAGGTCATGACCGAGAAATACCTGACTGAAACCTACAAGGTGGAAGTGAAAATATATGAAACCGAAACGGATAAAGCAAAACTCCGTTATTGTGAACCAATTTTTGAATAATTAAGGAGAAAAAAATGAAGAAGATCATGATGATTGCATTAAATCTGGTTCTGGTAGCCGGGCTTCTGGTTGCCTGCTCACCAGCCCAGCCAGCGCCACAGCAGGAAGCCCCGGCGGTCAGTGCTCCCGATGCCACCGCTACACTGGCGCCTTTAACCTTACCGGCTACCAATACCCCGGAACCGAGAGCAACCACTTACAAGGAATCGATGCTGCCGTTTGATCAATTGGTGCCGGGTAAGCGGGTTGTCCTTTTACAGAACACCATCAATTATGGACGCGAGGGTTTTTATACGAAAGATACCAAACCCACCACTCAGGAAATTGAGTATGCCGGCAATAAAGTCGCAGCTTACCCGATGACCTATGCTATTGCCTTCCTGAAAAATGGTCTGAACGGCGACCTGAAGATCGTCAATAATGATGGTTCGGAATCGCAAATGAGTATGGATGAATTCACCGGCTTATTCATTATCATTGACTTCACCTCGGATCTGACTCCCGTCCTGTACAATCCCGAAACTGGCGCAGAATTAACCGACTTCCTGTACGCCGTTACCCCGGATAGTGAAGCGATCTATTCAATCGTCAGCGGCAGCAATCACAATACCAAAGAATTGCTGACGAATGTGGGCTGGAATCCGGAAGATACCTACCGCTATGTAGCCACTGACAAATTCTATGTTCCGGTCGGTGCTGCCGAGGTTGGGACAGGTGAATTACGCGGGGCACTCTCCGGCGCTATCAATGGCTCCTTCCCGGATCTGACCATCGCCCAGGGTAAAATTAATGATGTTCTTTATGTTGAAGAAATCGTACCCTAAGAGATTGGAAAATCCGTGTTAATTGAAAAAATCATTGAAGCAGCAACACCTGCACTTGAGAAACGTACTATAAAAGACCTGATTGTGGGGTTAACCCTGATCGCCTGTGAGCTGGATAATGGTGCTGTAGGCATTTCATATGTCCTGCGCGAGGGGCTGCCGCATGGCTGTTCACGCTACCCCTGGATCAAAGAACTGATCGGGGCACCAGCCTTACAGGCAATGGACCTGGCTATTCAGGGAACGGATAACATTCAGCGTGGGATTGCGAACAGCGTGTTGAATGCCGCCTCTCAACAATTGGTTTATCCGAACCAGGACAGTAAGGGAGTGTTTGGCCTGGATCTCATGCCGGAAGACCGGGTCGCGATGATCGGGTATATCGGCGGGCTGGCAAAGCAAATCACCGCAACCACCGATCAACTGATTATTTTCGACAAAGGCCTGTCGGAAGATGGCGAACAACCCTTTTTATCGCCCATGGACAGGCAGACGGATCTGATCCCTACATGCAACATCGTGTTGATCTCCGGAACTGCCATTATCAATAACAGCATTGACGGATTGCTGGCGTTATCCAGCCGGGCAAAGGAAGTGGTCATCATGGGACCTTCCACCCCAATGTTCCCGGATGGCTACCAGGATACTCCGGTGACACGACTGGCTGGTGCATATTGGCAGAAAGGGCACAAGGCAGAGATCTTCCGCACCGTCTCACTGGCTGGCGGGCATAAAGCTATTGATCAGTTTATGGTGAAGAAGCTCGTCAGCATAGATTAGTTAAATAATAATTGTAGGGGTGGGTCCCTGACCTACCCCTACATTGAATACCATCGATCAACCACGGGGCGGGTCAGGAACCGCGCCCCTACGAAACCCAAAATTCGTGTACCGTATGTCCTTTGGGTATTCGTGTATTCGTCATTATTCGTGGATGGCCAGATTGCCATACCTGGGGCGGGTCAGGGACCGCGCCCCTACGAAATCCAAAATTCGTGTACCATGTGCCCTTTGGGTATTCGTGTATTCGTGTTTTTATTCGTGGATGGCCAGATCGCCACCCCTGTGGGCGGGTCAGGGACCGCGCCCCTACGAAACCCAAAATTCGAGTACGGTGTGCCCTTTGGGTATTCGAGTACCATGTGCCCTAAGGGTATTCGTGTATTCGTGCCTTTATTCGTGGATGGCCAGTCCTCCATACCTGGGGCGGGTCAAGGACCGCGCCCCTACGAAACCCAAAATTCGAGTACCATGTGCCCTTTGGGTATTCGTGCCTTTATTCGTGGATGGCCAGATCGCCACCCCTACGAGCGGGTCAGGGACCGCGCCCCTACGATTCAATGTATAATCGCATTATGCCGACTACTACCCGCCGAATTTCCCTTCTGCAACATCGCTTGGAAGCCCTGGCTGCCATCTCTAATCAACTCAAACAACTCGATCAACGTTTTTTCTGGTATCGATTGATCACCTTTTTGGGTGCCTGGGTTCTGGCGATCCTGGTGCGCTGGCTCCTGCCCGGAGCTGTCTGGTTGTGGATCTTTATCGGGATGCTGGCATCGTTTCTAGTGGTTGTCTTTTTTCATCGCCGGTTAGATCAATTCCGTATTCGCTACAAAAATGCGGAAGGTTTCTTTCGGGAACAGCTTGCCCGGGCTCAATTGGATTGGGAGAAGATCCCTTACCGGGCTAAGGTACAACCGGATCCTCAACATGCCTTCATGCACGATCTTAACCTGGTAGGTGACCGTTCGCTTCTGCACCTGTTGGATACCTGTATCACTTACGGAGGGCAAACCCAACTTCAAAACTGGCTGTTACAACCCGAATTGCAATTGGAGGCTATTCGGACACGGCAAGCCTTGGTAGCGGAAATTCTGGTTTTACCTGGTTTTCGGAAGGGCATACCGCTGACTGCCCGTGCTGCGCAGCAAAATGATGATGAGTTGTGGGACGATCGTGCCATCCAGCGCTGGCTGAAGAGAGCAGTAAATCAAAAGCATCTTCAGGAACTGTTATGGCTCCTGGGCGGGCTGGCGGTCTTAAATTATTTTTTACTGACAATGAACCTGATCGCTGGTTGGCAGCCTTACTGGCAATTCAGCCTGCTGCTTTATCTGGGGCTTTACTTTTTTCAATACCGGCATTATGAAGCGACCTTTGAAGATGCCTACCAACTGAAGAAGGATCTCGAACCGCTGCAAACCAGCCTGTTATTCCTGGAGACCTACCCGGCTCGAACAGGTAGTCAATTAGCGGCGCAGCTCGCTTTTTTGAAACAACCCGGGCAAAATCCTGCCGGATTTATACGCCGGATTGTATGGATCAGTTCAGCAGCCAGTTTACAGAATAATCAGATTCTCTCATTGTTGGTAAATGTTTTACTCCCCTGGAGTGTGATCTTCGCTTATTTTCTGGAAAGATACAAGCACAGCATCCAGACCTTAATGCCTATCTGGTTGAAGATTCTGTATCAACTGGAAGCGGCGACTGCACTGGCGAACTTCGCGTTTCTCAACCCGGAATACCATTTCCCGCAGCTTTTGGATGGCTATCCCACCCCCTTGTTTTCTGCAAAAGATTTGGGGCATCCCTTGATTGATAAAGCTGGAAAAGTTGTCAATGATTTTGATTTGAGAACGCTGGGAGAAGTAGCATTGATCAGTGGTTCGAACATGTCTGGTAAGAGCACCTTTCTGCGTACTTTGGGAATTAATCTCGTTCTGGCATATGCTGGCACAGTGGTGAATGCTGAGAGTCTGCAGGTTGGTCTGTTGCGTTTGTTCACCTGTATCCAGATCAGTGATTCACTCAAAGATGGTATCTCCTATTTTTATGCTGAAGTCCGGCGGTTGAAAACCCTCCTGAATTGGCTACAGGTGCAGGATCAGCCGCCTGTATTCTATCTGATTGATGAAATTTTCCAGGGTACCAATCATGAAGAGCGGCGTATTGGCAGCCTGGCTTATTTGAAAGCGTTGGTCGCGACGCATGGAATGGGGGTGATCTCCACCCATGATATCGAACTGAGCCGGTTGGCGGAACAGGAAGTGAAAATCCATAACTTTAATTTTCAGGATGCAGTCACCAACGGGCGCATGAGCTTCGACTACCGCTTGCGTCCCGGTCCCAGCCCGACCACGAATGCGTTGAAAATTATGGCATTAGAAGGTTTACCGGTGCCAGTTAAGCAAAATCCTTAAACAAAGCGACTCATCCAAAACATGATGACATAAAGAGCGGAAAGATTGGACAAATTACATCCAATTTGTGCAACTTTTAAGGTATACTTGCATCGAATTATCTGGATAATAAAATACTCCAGAAAGGGCATTGGTAAGTGAATACCATCTTGCATTTACCTGTTAGGTGAGACGAATGAGACAGAGCGCTTTTGATTTGAAATTACGAAAAAATCCCCGCCCCGTTGTGGTTGAGTTTTGGGCACCCTGGTGCGGTCCCTGTAAAATGATGGCTCCTTTTTTGAAAAAAGCGGAAGCTGAATTCAACGGAAAAGTAGATTTGTGGCGCATCAATGCGGATGAAGAACAGGATTTAATTCGCTCAATGGGGATTCGAGGGATTCCGACCATGATTGGTTACAACAAGGGGCAGGAAGTTACCCGCCGCACTGGCGCCATGACTGCAGAAAATGTGCTTGGCTTCTTTGCTGCAGTGGAAGAAAATAAACCTTTCTCGCGCACACTTTCCGGGGTGGAAAGGCTGATGCGCATCCTGCCTGCTTTATTTTTATTGATCTTTGGCTACCTGAACGGCCCCAATTATTGGCTGATCGCTTTGGGAGCGGTGATCTTATTTACCGCCTTTCATGATCGGTGTCCGATTTACAAAGCGGTTACTGCACAACTAAGGGAAAAATTCAGGAAGAAACCCGCCGAATAGATCATTTTCATTAGGGAAAAACAAAACCAGAACTCAGGGGGAGCGTACCCTGGATGGAGGGCAATGTGGGGAACTGGTTTTGTTTTTTCATTTAAATAATTTCTACCCATCAAAAAATTGATTAATCCTATAAATAAAGTTGACTTTTTAAATTGGCTTCTGTATAGTTTAACTATCAGGTCAGTATCACTGAGATTTTCACATCCCAATTCAGGCTGTCCAGAAATTTTTTTAAAAAAGAGGGAATATTGTCAGATTTATCTTCCAGGGGTTCTCTTTTTCGTTCTTTATTGGCTATTGAAAAACCATTACAGGTCGTTGGGGTGATCAATGCTTACGCAGCGTTACTGGCAAAAATGGTGGGCTTCCGTGCGATTTATCTATCCGGGGGAGGGGTGGCAGCCAGTTCTTTGGGTGTGCCGGATTTAGGCATCACCACGCTGGAAGATGTGCTGACCGATGTGCGGCGCATCACAGATGCCTGTGATTTACCCTTGCTGGTGGATGTGGATACTGGTTTCGGCTCGGCGTTTAACATCGCCCGCACGGTCAAGGCATTAATTAAATATGAAGCGGCTGCTTTGCATATGGAAGATCAGGTGCAGGCTAAACGCTGTGGGCATCGCCCGGGAAAAGCCCTGGTCTCGAGCGGAGAGATGTGCGACCGGATTAAAGCAGCAGTGGATGCCCGCACAGACCCGGGCTTTGTGATTATGGCGCGCACCGATGCGCTTGCCTCGGAAGGGCTGCCGGCCGCCCTGGAGCGCTCTCAGGCATATGTGGCTGCTGGGGCAGATATGATTTTTGCCGAAGCGGTGATCGATCTGGAACAATATCGCAGCTTTGTGACTGTGTTACCTGTTCCGGTTTTAGCCAATATCACCGAATTTGGAAAAACACCCTTATTTACCCGTGCAGAGTTGGCTGCGGTAGGGGTAGGCCTGACACTTTACCCGCTCAGTGCCTTTCGCGCTATGAGTGCCGCCGCCCTGCAGGTGTTTGAAGCCATTCGCACCCAGGGAACGCAGGCGAGCACGCTCCCCTTAATGCAGACCCGCGCCGATTTGTATGAGGTCCTCAATTATTACGCCTACGAGGAAAAACTGAATCAACTATTCGAATCGCAAGATTCTTCATCCGTGTAAATTATCAAACAGATCAAAAAACCAAATCCAAAGAAAGGGAGAAACGAATATGAGCTCGCAAACTGTTGAAATAGAAAGACCGAAGAAGAAAATGGTGCAACTCTCCGGTGTGCCGGTGGGTGACTCCGCAATCTGTACAGTCGGGATGGAAGGCCACGATTTACGTTATCGCGGCTACGACATTTACGATCTGGCAGAGTACGCTACTTTTGAGGAAGTGGCTTATTTACTGGTGCATGGTGAATTACCGATTAAGAATGAACTGGAGCGTTATAAACTTAAATTAAAGAATCTACGCGGGATTCCCGCACCGGTAAAAGCTGCCTTAGAGCAAATTCCGGCAGCCGCGCACCCGATGGATGTAATGCGGACAGCTTGCAGCATCATGGGAGCAGTACTACCTGAAAGAGGGGATCATACCCCGGAAGGCGCCCGACATATTGCTGACCGCTTACTGGGGGTATTTCCGTCCCTGTTGCTTTACTGGTATCATTTTGCCCATCATGGCCGCCGTATTGAGGTGGAAACCGATGACGATACCATCGCCGGGCATTTTCTGCATCTCTTGCATGGCAAAAAACCGTCTCAGATTCACACAGACACGATGGATACCACCCTTATCCTGTATGCCGAACATGAATTCAACGCCTCTACCTTTGCCGCACGGGTGATTGCCGGCACTGGCACCGACTTCTATTCCACCATCACAGGTGCAATTGGAGCTTTGCGAGGCTTCCGTCATGGCGGTGCCAACGAAGGTGCGATGGAAGTAATCGAACGCTACAAGTCTCCCGAACAGGCTGCCGAGGATGTTCGTCGCATCCTGAATAACAAGGGCATTATTCTGGGCTTTGGGCATCCGGTCTACACCATCGCAGATCCGCGCTCGCGCATTATCAAGGAATTGTCTTGCTCTCTCTGCAAAGACTTCGGGGATGAAACCTTGTGTGACATCTCAGAAATCATTGAAGAAGTCATGTGGGATGAGAAACGCATGTTCCCCAACCTGGATTGGTACAGTGCTGTTACCTATCACATGCTAGGCATTCCCACCTTTATGTTCACACCGGTATTCGTGATGTCTCGGGTTTCAGGATGGGCAGCGCATGTCATTGAGCAACGCTCCGAAGGCAAGATCATTCGTCCGAACGCCACCTACACCGGTCCGGAACCTCGCGAATATGTGCAGTTAAAAGATCGGGTTTAATGAATATTATGTCACAAGCGGCTACCAATTTACGCCCCGAGCCAGATCAACTGCTTACCAAAATTGCCGATTATGTCCTGAATTATCAGGTCGCGAGTGAAGAAGCTCTGCAAACAGCGCGTTATTGCCTGCTCGATTCGTTGGGCTGCGCGCTGGAGGCGCTGGCATACCCGGCCTGCACCAGACTGTTGGGACCCATCGTGCCGGGCATCTCCATGGAGACCGGCGCCAGGGTGCCGGGCACCCAGTATGAGCTCGACCCGGTGCAGGCTGCCTTCAACCTGGGCGCCATGATCCGCTGGCTGGACTTCAACGATACCTGGCTGGCAGCCGAGTGGGGGCACCCTTCTGATAATCTGGGAGGTATCCTGGCTGTGGCGGATTGGTGGTCGCGTAAAGCTATTCTGGAAGGAAAACAACCGTTAACCGTCCAGGATGTCTACGTGGCGATGATCAAAGCGCATGAGATTCAGGGTGTCCTGGCGCTCGAAAATAGCTTCAACCGCGTCGGCTTGGATCATGTCCTGTTGGTGAAAATCGCGTCCACGGCGGTAGTCAGCGCTTTGATGGGTGCCAATCGCGAGGTGCTCATCAACGCTCTTTCAAACGCCTGGGTGGACGGGCAGGCGCTGCGAACCTATCGCCACGCCCCGAACACCGGCTCGCGCAAATCCTGGGCAGCAGGAGATGCTACCAGCCGCGCAGTCTGGCTGGCTCTCATCGCCCAACGTGGTGAGATGGGTTATCCCTCTGCGCTGACAGCTCCTACCTGGGGATTTCAGGACGTGCTTTATAAAGGAAGAGAGCTCAGCCTTCCCCGTGAATTTGGCAGCTATGTGATGGAAAATGTGCTCTTCAAAATCTCTTTCCCAGCCGAATTTCATGCCCAGACAGCCGTGGAAGCAGCTTTTCAGTTGCATGCGCACGTGCAAACACGCCTGGACGAGATCGAAAAGGTGGTCATCACCACGCATGAATCCGCTATCCGTATCATTGATAAACGTGGACCGCTGCACAACCCGGCGGATCGCGATCATTGCATCCAGTATATGACCTCTATCGGGCTGATCTTTGGGGAATTGACCGCAGATTACTATGAGGACAAAATTGCTGCCGACACACGTATTGATACCCTGCGCGAGAAAATGGTGGTGATGGAAGAACCAGCCTATAGCCGGGATTATCTCGACCCGGAAAAACGCTCGATCGCTAACGCCGTGCAAGTCTTCTTTAAGGATGGCAGTTCAACGGAGAATATCCTGGTGGAATACCCCCTGGGGCACCGTCGCCGCCGCAGTGAAGGACTCCCCTTGTTGATCAAAAAACTGAAACGACATCTTTCACAGCGCTTCTCTGAGATTCAAAGCAATCGAATTCTGGAATTGGCCCTTGATCCGCCCCGCTTACAGCAGACAACAGTTCCTGAATTTGTGGATATGTGGGTGCCCTGGTAATAGTTCCCTGGTTAATTGATTGATTGATCATTTCAACCATTCCGGGTCCTTCCTGGGGTGGTTGATTTTTTTTATTGAAGATTTCGTGGGTTGGTGGACAGGCAAAATCCACCTGATGCTACTATAATAAAAAGAAAGAATTTTCACGAAAGAGGAGCAAACATGCAAGAAAAATATGAACAACTGTTAGCCAAGATGCGCGACATTATCGACCTGGGTTCTGCTGCAGCCGTATTAGGTTGGGATCAGAACACTTACATGCCCCCTGCTGGTGCAGAAACGCGTGGCAACCAGATGGCCATCATCAGCCGTATTGTCCACGGATGGAGCACCTCCGAAGAATTAGGGCGTTTACTGGAAGATCTACAGCCCTGGGCTAAATCACTGGATCCTGATTCGGATGAAGCCCGAATGGTAAAAGTGGCTAAACGAGATTACGATATTGCCACCCGGGTACCTTCTGAATTTGTGGTTGAACAATCCATGGTGACCACCGCTGCTTTTTCGGCCTGGGCGGAAGCGCGTGCCAAATCTGATTTTAAAATTTTCGAACCGCACCTTGCTAAAGTGGTCAATCTCAATCAGCGTTTTGCCGCCTTCTTCCCAGAGGTCGACCACCCCTATGATGCCCTCCTGAATCAATTTGAACCTGGTATGAAAACCGCAGATGTCAAGGCGATCTTTGATGCGCTGCGCCCGCAGCAGGTGGAATTGATTAAAGCAATTAGTGAAAAACCTGAAATTGATGATTCCTTCCTGCACCAACCCTTTGACGAAAAGAAACAATGGGATTTTGGCGAGGAAGTGATTACCAAATTTGGTTATGACTGGCAGCGCGGGCGCCAGGACAAAGCCCCGCACCCTTTCACCACCGGCTTCAGCATCGATGATGTGCGCATCACCACCCGGGTGGACCCCAATTTCTTCAACCCCATGTTCTTTGGCACCGCTCACGAATGTGGACACGCGCTCTATGGGCTCGGCCATGCCCGCAAGTACAACCGCACCATCCTTGCTGATGGCGCCTCACTTGCGGTGCACGAATCGCAAAGCCGCATGTGGGAGAACCTGGTTGGGCGCTCGCTTCCTTTCTGGGAGCATTTCTATCCGCGCATGCAGGAAATCTTCCCACAAATGAACGGAGTCTCGCTGGATCAGTTCTATAAAGCCATCAACAAGGTTTACCCATCCCTGATCCGCGTAGAAGCCGATGAAGCTACCTATAATCTGCATATCATGCTGCGCCTTGAGCTCGAGATCGCCATGCTAGAAGGCAAAGTGCTGGTTAAAGACCTGCCCGAGGCCTGGAACGACAGAATGCAGGATTACCTCGGATTGACCCCACCCAATGATGCCCTGGGCGTGCTGCAGGACGTACATTGGTCATATGGAAACCTGGGATACTTCTCCACCTACGCGCTCGGGAATCTGATCTCCGCGCAACTGTGGGAAGTAATGCAACGCGATATGCCTGACCTGGATGACCAGATCCGCGCTGGAAAATTTGAAGCTCTGCTTGGCTGGCTGAGGGAGAAAATGCACGCCCACGGTCGCAAATATGAACCGCAGGAACTGGTACAAAAAGTCACCGGCTCCAAAATTGACCCGGCAGCTTATGTGCGCTATCTCAGGAAAAAATTCGGAGAAATTTACGGATTGTAAGAATTTAATCAGGTTTATCCCTTCTTTATCAGGTAATAATGAAACCCCTCGGAAAATTGAATTTGAAGAGGGGTTTTATAGGGAATATCAATAACGAATTTGAGATAAAGATGAAAACATTGCCATCAAATGATTGCTTACCAAATACCACAGAAAAGAATAACTCATCAAATATTTCCTCAGACTTAAATTCCCCTCCGGTGGAGGGGTGCCCGATAGGGCGGGGTGGTTCTCGTAATTCCAAAAACTACTTTTCTCTGCCGTACAATCCGAATTTACGCGATCGCGCAAAAGTATTACGAAAAGCCGGGAATCTTCCAGAAGTAATCCTTTGGAATAGTCTTAAGAAAAAGAAATTTAAAAACCTTGATTTTGACCGTCAAAAGATTATCGGAAACTATATTGTTGATTTTTATTGCCCAAATTGTAATATTGTTTTCGAAGTTGATGGAAGTTCACATGATTTCCAATTTGACTATGATCAGGAAAGAGATGCTTTCTTACAGAGTCTTGGGCTTAATGTTATTCATATTCAAGCAAAGGATATTCTACAAAATTTGGATGGGGTGATGATGACGCTCGAGGATGATGAGCGGTTTACAAGATAACCACTGAGCCATTCTGGCATTTTATAGTTAATTGAAGGGTGACAGTCTTAAAGACAAACTCCCCTTCTCCAAGCCATTGGAGAGGGGGCCGAGGGGTGAGATGGTTTCTCTATCTGAAAGCTCAAAGTTTAAAGCTCAAGGATAAAAACCAGGATTGAAATGACCTCCCAAATGACGGATAATCCATGCTCCTCCTCTCCAAGACATTGGAGAGGGGGCCGGGGGGTGAGGTGGTTTTACAAACATTCAACATTAAGCTATCAGCAATCAGCTTTGAACCAAAATGACCACCCCGCCTTGCAGGCACCCCTCCGAGGGAGGGGAATGACCACCCCGCCTTGCAGGCACCCCTCCGAGGGAGGGGAATATTTTTTACCATTCCATCATAAAAAAACATAATCACTGCTAATATCTTTCATTGATCAAGGTGTGGAAATCTATCCCTGACAATAGGTGATAAATATAAGTTGCATTTATACTGTATTGTTGATATAGTACATCTACACAGATAACATGGTTGCAGATCTCATCGAAATTATCGTTTTATCATTACGGGTCTCCGGAATCGCTCTTTTGTTCAGCACCGTAATTGGCATCCCATTAGGCGCCCTGATGGGATTGCGGCGTTTCGTGGGCAGAAAATTAGTGATTGCTCTGCTTTATACCGGCATGGGGTTTCCCCCAGTGGTTGTGGGGCTGTTCGTCTATCTTTTACTTTCACGTAGTGGATTGTTGGGTTCGCTTAACTGGAGTTTTATGCCACAGTTATTTACTCCGGGAGCGATGATCATTGCTCAAACTGTGATATCTTTTCCGCTGGTGGCAGGTTTTACGATGGCAGCCGTGATGGGAGTTGACCCGAACTTACGGCAACAGGTGATGTCTCTGGGAGCAACAGGCCGGCAGGCGATCTGGACGATACTGAATGAAGCCAAAGTTGGTGTGATGGTCTCAATCATTGCGGGATTTGGCGGAATTATTTCCGAGGTGGGGGCAGTGATGCTGGTGGGTGGTAATATTGACCACAAAACGCGTGTCCTTACCACGGCGATTGTCCTGGAAACCCGCAAAGGGAATTTCGATCTCGCGCTGGCATTGGGAGGTGTGCTTCTTTTGTTGTCCTTCCTTGCCAATGTAGCCATGTTGCGCTTACAAGGAAAGGCTTTTGACGAATGAGTAGCGAGGCTTTATTCCGGGTTAAAGGCTTGACAAAATGTTATGAAGACCGCTGTGTTTTACGGTTGGATGACTTTGATATTTATCGTGGCGAAGTATTGGGGCTGGTAGGTCCCAGTGGCGCTGGTAAGAGTAGTTTTCTGAGGATGCTCAATTTCCTCGAGACGCCTACCGAAGGGTCGATTGAGTTTGATGGCTTTATCTACCGCACTGGAGTGGAAGCGCCTTTGAATATCCGCCGGCGGGTTGTGACGGTTTTTCAACGCCCAGTATTGCTCAATCGCAGTGTATGGGAAAATGTCGCTTATGGGCTGCAATTACGTGGCACCCGGGATGGGAAAGAGATCATTCAGACGGCGCTGGAACAGGTAGGTCTGGCTGAATTGGCACAACAACGGGCGCGGACCCTCTCTGGAGGGGAAGCGCAGCGAGTTGCCTTGGCGCGAGCATTGGTTTTGATGCCGGATGTATTGCTGATGGATGAACCGACAGCCAACCTTGATCCGGCCAATGTAGCCATTATTGAAAAAATTGCTTCTGATTTAAACAAAAAGAGAGGTACTACCATCGTTCTGGTAACCCATAATATCTTTCAGGCGAAACGTTTAGCGCATCGCATTGCCTTTATCTGGGATGGCGATTTGATTGAATTGCGTTCAAACGCTGAATTCTTCAATTCCCCCACCGATCCACGCACCATCGCGTTCATTGGCGGGGAGATGGTTTATTAAACAACCATTCAGGGCGTAACCTGAGTGGGATTTATCAAGAGGAGAAAAAATGAAAAAGCTATACCCCATTTTTAGTGTTTTGTTTGTCCTCGCTTTGGCATTATCCGCCTGTGCACCTGCAGCACCAGCTGTAGCACCAGTCGTAGAACAGCCAGCGGTCGAACAACCTGCAGCAGAGCAACCTGCTGCACCGCCCCCAGTCACAGAAGCACCCGTCGTGGAAGAACCTGCTGCAGAACCTCTTGCACCTCCGACAACATTGACCCTGGCAACCACGACCAGTACCTATGACTCTGGTTTGCTGGACTATATCCTGCCTGACTTTGAATCCAAATTCAATGCCAAGGTAGATATCATTGCTGTTGGCACTGGTCAGGCGATGGAATTAGGCAAGAATGGTGATGCCGACGTATTACTGGTACATGCCCGTGCCAAAGAAGACGAGTTCATGGCAAATGGAGATGGTGTCCGCCGTGAAGATGTCATGTATAATGACTTTGTGTTGGTAGGCCCGGCGAGTGACCCGGCTGGTGTCAAGGAAAAAGGCAAAGCTGTAGGCGCTTTCAAGGCAATTGAGTCTTCCGGACAAACCTTTATCTCTCGTGGAGATGAATCAGGTACGCATGTAAAGGAAAAAGCTGTCTGGAAAGAAGCCGGCATTGAACCGAAAGGTGATTGGTACGTGTCCGCTGGTCAGGGTATGGGCGATGTGCTCATGATGGCAAACG
>DAOUFM010000055.1:0-3642 GCA_034429975.1 Anaerolineaceae bacterium
AGAGGGGGAGCATTGGTTTGGTGCGGCACACTTTATGATTATTCCCACTCCCAGACAGGTACTTTTTTTCGCCATCAGCCATGAGCTATCAGCCATCAGCTTGTGAAACCACCTCACCCCCCGGCCCCCTCTCCAATGGTTTGGAGAGGGGGAGCATGAATTATCCGCTACTTTTGAGGTCATCCCAAGTCTGATTTTTGGCTTTGAGCTTTGAACTTTCACCTAATCCCCCCTACTCATTTCACCTAATTTATTGTATAGTATCCTGAAATGGGAAAACAAATTCTCCTGATCGATGACGATGCTCTGTTACGGCGCAGTCTGGCTTTTAACCTGCAGCAAGCCGGCTATGATACCCGCTCTGCCGCCAATGCTGAAGACGGCCTGGCGATGGTTGCCCAGCAAAGACCAGATTTGGTACTGCTGGATATCAACCTGCCCGGTATGGACGGGTTGGATGCCCTTAAAGAACTACGCACTCACCAGCACATCCCGGTGATCATGTTGACCGCCCGTCGTCGAGAATTGGACGAGGTGTTGGGATTGGAATTAGGCGCTGACGACTACGTCACCAAGCCTTTCGACTTCAATGTCCTGGCAGCCCATATCAAAGCTGTATTGCGCCGTTCATATGGCTCAGAGGATGGAATAGCTTTAGCCAGTGAGTCAGTTGTAAGCGGAAAATTATCCATTGATCCGGAATCCCACGTAACGCTATTTAAAGGAAGAGAGTTGGATTTATCCCCGCGGGAATTTGATCTGCTTTATGCCCTGGCTCGTTCCGCCAACCAGGTAATCTCCACCAATGATCTGCTGGCACGTGTCTGGGGAGCCGAATTTGTCGGGCAGCCGCAGGTGGTTTATGTCCACATCCGCTGGCTGCGCGAGAAGCTGGAGGACAACCCCAATCGCCCGCAACACATCATCACCGTACGTGGGGTGGGCTATAAGTATATTCCGGAGAGCGCCTGATGCTAAAATCCCTACGCTCTAGATTGCTGCTCAACACGTTGATCCCGCTCTTGATCATCATCCCGGTAACCGGCATCCTGATTACCTATCTGCTGGAGACCCAGGTTTTTCTGGGCAACCTAACCGCCGAGTTGACCCGCCAGGCGGTATTGGTGGCGGATACTGCCAGCGCTTATGTTGAAATCTGGCATGACCCGGTGCGGGCACAGGCCTTTGTCACCCGCGTCAGCCCGCGCGTAACCGCCAAGGTGATGCTGCTGGACCCCGCCGGGCGGTTGATTGTCTCCTCCGACCCGGATGATTCGTTTTTAATTGGCCAAATTTTCAACGTGCCGGATGTAAAAATCCTTTCGGACAGCGAAGTCAAAGCTGAGATCGTTATGAACGACAAAAAAGTCACCGATATCATCGTTCCGGTCTTCTCTGGCTCTAATGGGGTTTTGATCGGATTCGTGCAACTGGCCAACCCGCTGACGAACATTTACGAACGCTCGCAAACCTTGCGTCAGGTGATGATCTTCGTTCTGGCAGGTGGACTGATTCTGGGCATTTTGCTAAGCTGGTTCCTGGCACACGACCTTGAACGCCCGATTCGCCAGACTACTGACGCTGCTTACCACCTCGCATCCGGGCAGAACCCCTCCCCCTTACCTGAGAGTGGGCTAACTGAGACGCGCGTTTTACAGCGTGCCTTTAACACCCTGGTGGAGCGACTGCAAACCCTGGAGACCAGCCGCAAGCGTTTACTCTCGAACCTGGTACATGAGCTGGGGCGACCTTTGGGGGCGTTGCGATCCGCTTCCCAGGCTTTATTGGGCGGCGCCGGCGATGATCCTCAATTGCGCCAGGAATTGGTGCAGGGCATGGATGACGAACTGGTACGTTTACAGGGCTTGCTTAACGAGCTCTCCCACCTGCATGAGCAGGTTTTAGGCAGCCTGGATTTAAACATCCAACCCATCGCTATCGAAAGCTGGGTTACAGGTCTCTTACCTCCCTGGCAACGGCTGGCAGCCGACAAACATCTGCAATGGGAAATTGAATTTGACTCAACCACGCCCCAGACAGCGAATTTTGACCCCGACCGCATGGCTCAGGTACTGGAAAACCTGTTCAGCAACTCGATTCGCTACACCCCTCCCGGCGGGCATCTCTGGTTGAAAACCTCCAGTTCAGAAGATGGCTGGCAGATCAGCATTCGCGATGACGGCCCCGGTATTGATAGTGAAGAAGCTGACCGAATTTTTGAACCTTTCCAGCGGGGCAAATCCGCTCAGCGTCTGCCAGAAGGCATGGGGCTGGGACTTTCCATCGCCCGTGATCTCGTCCAGGCACATCAGGGGACGCTGACCTTCACCAGCGAGCCTGGTAAAGGCAGTTGTTTTGTGGTGAGATTGCCGGTGCGGCAGTGAGGCTCACCCCCCGGCGGGAAAAGACACCTCACCCCCCGGCCCCCTCCCCAATGACTTGGAGAGGGGGAGTATGAATTTTCCATTATTTATGAGGTCATCCCGGCCTACCACTATTGGGATTATTCATGTTCCGCCATCAGCTATGAGCTATCAGCCATGAGCTAGCGAAACCACCTCACCCCCCAGCCCCCTCTCCAATGGCTTGGAGAGGGGGAGCATGAATTTCCATCCTCTGGTTGGGGAGAGGGAGTATGATTTATTCTTCATTTGTGAGATCATTTCAATTCTGGTTTTTGGCTTTGAACTTTGAGCTTTGACCTTTGAGCTAGCGAAACCACCTCACCCCCCAGCCCCCTCTCCAATGGCTTGGAGAGGGGGAGCTTGAATTATTCATTATTTGTGAGGTCATCTCGACTTTCCACTGTTGGGGCTATTCATGTTCCACCATCAGCCATGAGCTATCAGCCATTAGCTTGAGAAAACCACCTCAGCCCCAAGGTTATTTGAATTTTTTGGGGGTGAGATGAATCTTCTTTTTTTCTTGCCAGCTTTCGAAAATTCGTTAATAATTATTCATACAAAACATAATCAATGAAAACATTAGCGCGTGAACTTCGGAAAAACAGTACTCCGGCCGAAAAGATTCTTTGGCAACATCTTCGTGGTCGTCAGTTTTCGGATTTAAAATTCCGCAGACAGCATCCCATTCCTCCATTTATTGTTGATTTTTATTGCCCACAATTTCAATTAATAATTGAATTAGACGGGGAGATCCATAAATATCAAAAAGAAGAAGATCTATCCAGACAAGAATGGTTATCTGAAATTGGATATAAAATTATTCGCTTCAACAATGATCAGGTGCTTAATGAATTGGATTCGGTTTTAAGAGAAATTCGCCAAATCGTTAATCAAATCTGAAAAAAAGTCACCCCCTCTTCAACGTTGGCTAGCTCAAAGCTTAAAGCTCAAGGCAAAAAACCAGAATTGTGATGACCTCACAAATGACGGATGAATCATACTCCCCCTCTCCAACGCGTTGGAGAGGGGGCCGGGGGGTGAGGTGGTTTGGCTAGCTCAAAGCTCAAAGCTTAAAGGTAAAGGCAAAAAACCAGAATTGTGATCACCTCACATGTCACTGACCGGGGTAGACTTTACCAGAGATAGTCGCCCGATGTTTACCAGGGATGATCGGACGATGTTTACCAGGGATAGTCGCACGGTGTTTACCAGTGTGAGAAAATCTCTCCTAAAAGAA
>DAOUFM010000056.1:0-1674 GCA_034429975.1 Anaerolineaceae bacterium
GGGATTACCCGTCCAACCGCAAACCTGCATCTTCCAGACCCCGATCCTGAACGAAATGCTGCCTGCCTTAGGATCAATTCGACAATGCCCGCATACACTGCACGTGATAGGCACTCAGGACCCGTATTATAACCCGGCTTTAATTGAAGAATTCAGAACACCTGAGCATGATAATTTTATGCTGGTGGAAGGCGCCAACCACAGCCTGGAAATACCAGGGGAGCTCATGAAGTCATTGACGATTCTTGAGAACGTAGTTGATAGGATGCGTAAGTTTATAATGGGAATAAATTTGTGGTTAAAGTAGAATGAGAGAACCCGCCTTAGTATCCCGTGAATGAATTCGCACGGCATTTATAAGTAAAATACCCTCATTATTCTCATCCAAATAACAAAAAAACATCTTAATACCATCCAGATAGATGGTTTGTTGATTGACATAGCGGATTTAATTGTATAGAATAAATACATGCCATCTGAGTACCATCTATATAGATGATATTATAAAATTTTCAATAATTAAATTAGGGTCAGAAATATCAAGGTTTGATTTCGGTATAAAAAAGGTCATTATGTTAGAAACAGAAAAAATTACTATCAATATGTCTGCAGTAGATTTGGGAAAAGTTGATCTGCTGGTTGGCGAAGGTGTGTATTCCAACCGCAGCGACTTCATCCGGACGGCAATTCGATCACAGCTTGAGAAGCACACCTTTGAGATCCAGCAGACTGTCACGCGCCACGATTATGCGATTGGACTGGTTTCGTACGGTCGGGCTGAGCTGGAAAAGCGCAAACAAAAAGGGAAGAAGCTTTCTCTATCCGTCATCGGGATGCTGTTTCTGCAGGATGATATCCCGGTGGAGTTGGCTCTGGAGGTGATTGATGAAATCAAAGTGCGGGGGATGTTCAGAGCCAGTGATGAACTCAAATTAGCTCTGGCAGACCGGATGAAATAAGATTTTTGTCATTTTAGGGCTCAAACTGAAATCCTGGAGCATAATTAATTCATCCCCTAAGTCATACCGGAGAGAACATGAAAGTAGAAATCGCAGCGCTGATGGATAAAAATATTATCGTAGAGGCAGCAACCCGCTGGGGGGCTCATGGCAAGATCGAATTGCTGGACGAGGTCGCCAATTACGTCTATCAGTTTCAGGATGAGAAATGCTGGAAGATTTTACGCATCGGGCACAGTTCGCACCGCTTGGAGGAGCAAATTATCGCTGAGCTGGATTGGATCAACTATCTGCACGAGAAGGGTGTAGCGGTCGCCCGGCCGTATCCCTCCCGGAATCAGCGTTTGACGGAAGTTATTCCGGTTGAAGATTCCTATTTTACAGCCGTGGCTTTTGAATTCGCACCCGGGCAATTGATTGAAAATGCAGACCCTATGGAGTGGAATACCAGCCTGTTTCAAACCCTGGGGAGAACCATCGGGAAAATGCACCGCCTGGCCAAAGATTACCAGCCGATACACCTTGTCCAGTTACGCCCGGATTGGCGGAAAGATGACCTGATCCAAAATGCCAGGAAATACCTGCCCGAGGATCAGATGGATGCTGCGGATGAAATGGATGAAATATTGCAGCGTTTCAGTCGAATGCCAGCCGCGCCATCGGATTATGGTTTAATCCATAGCGATGTCAACCCGACCAATTTCCATGTGGATCA
>DAOUFM010000057.1:0-49485 GCA_034429975.1 Anaerolineaceae bacterium
CCGGGTGTATATTGTTATTTGGGATCCTGGATGGATTCATTGATTCACTGTGATAGAATTTAAAAACCTTTAATTAGAATAATGTATTTTAAAACAACAATGAAGAAAAAAAACCCATCCACGGAGAAGAACATTGAATAATCGTCGTAATCTCAGCATCTTATTCTTCACCATGGTCGTGGTGATGATGGGGTTTGGCATCATTATTCCAATCTTGCCATTTTATATCGAAAGCTTTGGCGCCAGCGGAAAAGGTTTGGGTTTCCTTATGGCGATTTTCAGCATCATGCAATTTATTTTCTCTCCTATTTGGGGTGGATATTCGGACCGATTTGGACGCAAACCGATGTTGCTCATCGGAGCACTTGGGAATGCGCTCTCATTATTATTCTTTGGTTTAGCTACGCAATTGTGGATGATCTATCTCGCCCGTGCATTAGGAGGATTATTATCTGCAGCTACGCTACCGACTGCGATGGCTTATATCAGTGATACGACTGCGGAGGAAAACCGTGGTGGCGGAATGGGGATTATCGGTGCCGCAATGGGCATGGGGCTGGTTTTAGGCCCGGGATTAGGCGGTTTGCTGGCTGGCGATTCTCTGTCAACCCCCTTCTTTATTGGTGCTGGGTTGTCGATGCTGGCGTTATTTTTAATCTTAATCTTTTTACCTGAATCTTTGCCGCCTTCGCAAAGGGTACAGCAAGTCCAAATTAAAGGGTTTGATTTTAAACAAATCTGGATGTCATTATTCGGTCCTATTGGTTATCTGATGGCATTATCCTTTTTTGTATTTTTCGGATTGACTAATTTTGAAGGGATTTTTGGTCTTTATGCCCAGCACCGTTTTGATTATGATGCCGTTCAGGTCGGCTCGATCATGATGGTGGTTGGGCTGATCTCGACGATTGTGCAGGGGGTACTAACCGGATCAGTTACGCATAAATATGGTGAGCGTTGGGTGATCAAGGTGTCCTTAATCGGTAGTTCGATCGGCTTTCTATTGATGTTATGGGCATTTTCCGATTTGACCCTGTATCTGACAGTCGCTTTTTATGTTTTTGCCAATGCGATGTTACGCCCGGCAATCGCTTCACTGGTATCCACCGAAGCGGAAGGCGGGCAGGGTACAGCTCTGGGGTTGGCAAATTCTTACATGAGTCTGGGAAGAATTGTTGGTCCACTTTGGGCCGGGTTCATGTTCGATGTACGTATTTCTTTCCCGTTTTTAAGTGGGATGATCATCTTTTTGGTGTTGTTTCTGGTCAGTTTTAGCTGGTTACGCATACCAACCCGATCCCATTCGGGCCAACATGTGACCCAACCACCGGTGTAACCGATTGAATGTAGGGTTTATTATTGGCAGGCACGAAGGACTGTGCTTTCTGATATAACCATTTAGCGGTTTCCAATGCCTGGGTATGAACTATCGAAACATGTTCTAACGGTCCCAGATCTTTAATATGCTGCAGCATTCGTTCAATCGCTTTCCCTTTGGTTCTTACTTTTTCAAAAATTGGTATTCCTTTATGCACCGTCATCAAAGGTTTAATCCGCAACAAAGAACCAATTCCACGCATCGCCAAATTGACCCGTCCGCTTAAGTGCAGGAATTTTAAAGTGTCTAGAAGGGCATAAATATAGGTATGATCTCCGAGATAAGCCACCGATTCCCGAATTTCTTCAACAGATCGGCCGTCTACCGATAATTTACAGGCTTCAATGACCTGTAAACCGGCTCCCAGGGATAATTGTTGGGAATCGTGCACTGTAACAGGGATTTTGGCTTCTTCGGCAGCTTTAACTGCAGAATGGAAAGTGGAGCTTAAACTTCCGGCGACATGGATAGAGAAAACATGCTCAAAACCATTTTTATAAGCTTCCTGGTAAACTTTTGTAAAAATCTCCGGGCTGGGTGCGGCTGTCTTGGGGTGGTGTGAAAATTTTTCCAACCCATCATAAAATTGTTGGCGGGTGATATCCACACCATCACGAAAACTCTGGTCCCCAATATTAATATACGAAGGGATTACCTTTACTCCATACTGGCGGATAATTTCATCCGGGATGTCGCAAGCGCTATCGGTGACAACTTGAATTCGCATATTTCCTCATTAAATTTAGCGAGAGAACGCTCTCTGATTTGTTTCCAATTGATTCTTGAAATATTATTATCATCCAAAAGATTTTATTTATTGTATGCTAAAAGGAAAAAAATGAAAAAGAAAAATGGCTAAAAAACCTTTGTGTCAATGAATGAGAATTGCCAGGTTATACTCAAGAAAAGGCAGCAGGATTATGATTTCAGCTGTTTCTTTTTTATGATGAAAAAAATTAAAAATCCAATGAATACAACCGGAATACCAGCCCAAAGAACACGTGAGCTTATTTTCTGCGACCGGTAAAGGGTAGAGGTTTCTGGTGAATGAACAATTTGATCCAGTTGCATTGTTTTGATTATTTCCGGAAGGTGATCTTCAAATTCTGGAATTGCTAACAGTGAATAAGATTCCTGCTGTAAATAGCGGGAAATCTGCTGGTTTAATTCAGCGTTTATTTGATCGCTAGTCAATACCCGATCACCAATTATCATCAATGGGACGCCAATATTGTTTTTCTTCACACCCAATCGTTCCGCCATTTGATAGAATAAATCAATCGAATTAAGTTCTTTTAATTCAATAGGGTAAACAACTACCTGATCCTGATAATTTTCCTGTAGAGCGGGTAGGACCTGGATGAGTACTTCGGCACAATGAGCACAGTCCTGCATCCAGAAGAGGATCAGAATGACTTTCGCCTTTGAAAGTCTGGTTGAATCGGGAATGAGAACCTGATCTGTCCGGATGGGAACATCCCCGCAATCCGGATCGGTGATCAGACAGAGATTATCAGAGCCGGCTCCGTTTATCGGTTCAGAGGTCGTTGTTTGTTCCGGCTCGTCTGCCAGATAAAAGCTCATAGGAAAATTATTTGAATGCTCAAAGATATTAAATAAATTCGTGGAAAGTGAAAGTGCGGTTAGCAGCAGGATTGTGATGGATAAATAATGGATTTTTGATTTAAACATGGATGCGATTTCCCAGACTGACCGATCAAATTATTAGCATCCTAAAATTATACTCTCTGACCTGGTTGAATAAGCAGCAAATAACCATCCCTTTCTTTTCTTAATCACCGGTATTGACCAGAAACCCAGTTCGAACTTGATTTTTATGAAAGAGTATAATCAATTACAGAAAACAGATTCAACCTCCAATCAACTGGATCTGAACATTTCACTTTCATAGAAGGGGTGATCCATGCGCATGTCTGCTCAAAATTGGTCCCGTTTTATTCAGGGTTCTGAAGAATCCCCTAAGGTCTCCAGACAATTATTGAAAAGGGTTTTGGAATATGCCAGACCTTATCGCGTTGAAATCATATCCATGCTGATATTGATATCTTTGACCTCCGCTTTAGGATTGATCTCGCCGTTAATTTTACGAGAGTTAATTGACAAAACCTTACCTCAGAAGGATATCAACAAATTGGTATGCTTATCCCTGGCTTTGTTATTGGTGCCAATCGTTAGCGGTGCCTTGCGTATTATTCAAAGACGGCTTAACGCCAAGGTGGGTGAAGGAGTAATTTTTGATTTACGGGTAGCTCTGTATACCAGTTTGCAGCAAATGAGTTTGCATTTTTTCAAACATACCCGTCTGGGAGAATTGATCAGCCGGCTCAACAACGATGTGATTGGGGCACAAAATGCAATCAGTACCACTATTGTTAACCTGGTCACCAATTTGATTCAAGCCGTGGCGATATTGATTGTATTGTTTTCATTAGAATGGCGATTAACGCTGGTCGGAATTCTGATCATGCCGGTATTCATTTTCTTTACGAAAAGGCTGGCAAATATTCTGCGGGACATCGCTCGCCAGGCTATGGACTTAAATGCTCGGATGAACGCCATGATGAATGAGACCTTAAACATTGGGGGTGCCATTCTGGTGAAGTTGTTTGGCCGTCAGAAAACAGAAGTAAGCCGCTTTGAGCAGCGCGCCGGTCAGGTGAGAGACATGGGTATTCATCGGGCAGTTATTGGGGTGACTTTCTTTGTCATTATTGGGTTGGTAAGTGCAATTGGTTCGGCTTTTGTTTACGGCTTCGGAGGATATCTGGTGATCAAAGATGCGTTAACCATTGGCACAATCGTTGCCTTTGGTTCTTATCTATCCTCTCTATATTCGTCTCTGGAGGGTTTAGCCAATGCTCCGGTAGAATTTACCACTTCGATGGTTAGCTTTGAGCGGGTTTTTGAGGTGATTGATCTGCCGCGTGATATCCCTGAAAAAGAAGATGCGATCGTTTTAGAAAATATTCGTGGAGAGTTGGAATTTGAGAATGTATTTTTCCAATATGAAGATGACTTTGAAGGTTTAAGTGAAGTCAAACGCTTTGGGCGGGTGGATCAGGTTGATGCTGTTCTTTCAGATACTCAAATGGTCGAAGAAAAAGGAGAGGAGGAACCTGCCTCTCAGGCCAGAGGAGTGGCTCTGGAGAATATCTCGTTTCAAGCCAACCCGGGGCAATTGATTGCACTGGTGGGGCCATCCGGGGCTGGAAAGACGACATTGACCTATCTGATTCCGCGCTTGTATGATCCTAATGAAGGCCGCGTCCTGATGGACGGATATGACCTGCGGGATGTGACCCTGGATTCTCTCAGTGAACAAATTGGGATGGTGACTCAGGAGACCTATTTATTTCACGACACAATCCGCACCAATCTGAGTTATGCCAGGTTAGATGCCACGCAACGTGAGTTGGAAGCAGCAGCGAAGGCCGCTAATATTCATCATTTCATCAGCGGGTTGCCCAACGGATATGACACCATTGTTGGGGAGCGCGGGTACCGCTTGAGTGGGGGAGAAAAGCAACGCATCGCTCTGGCGCGGGTGATATTAAAGGATCCTCGAATTTTGGTCCTTGATGAAGCTACCAGCCACCTGGATAGTGAATCTGAGGCGCTTATTCAAGAGGCTTTAAAGCGGGTGATGGCTGGGCGTACGAGTATTGTGATTGCTCATCGGTTAAGCACCATTCTGGCGGCTGATCAAATACTGGTAATCGATCGCGGAAAGATCGTTGAAGCTGGCACCCACCCGGAATTGCTGGGGTTGAATGGGTTATATGCTCATCTCTATCAAACCCAATTTGCTGATAAAGAAGAATGATTAGGAATAACTAAATTCTCTTTTAAGTTAAAAAAACTAGGGCATGATCCGTGTTGGTTTTTCAATCCCGTAGCGTTTCAGAGCTGCATTCAATATCATATTAACCAATTCATGGTGGTCAATACCTTCAGCAGCAGCTTCAATAACAATATCTGAAATGCCGGGGGAAAGACCTGGTAAAGGGTTCGTCTCGAGAATATATGGCTTCCAATTGTTGCTGGCATCCAGCCGGAAGTCAACCCGGGAAACATCCAAGGCACCGGTTACGCGGAATACCGCAGCCGCCAGCCAATTTAAATCTTCAACCATCATATCATCTAAAGGCGCAGGGCAGACATAATTTAGCTGGTCTGCCAGATCAACTTTTAAGCGGTTGCTATATACTTTGTCTGAATCTTTGAAGGGCTCAAGATCAACTTCCATAGGAGGAAAAAAGTGTAACCCCTTTTGGATGCGGGGCAAATTCTCATCGTGGGGTAAGCGCCGGGCAGCCGGTCCTTCCAGATTGCCAACCAGACCAACAGTGACCTCCCGCCCTTCAATATAACGCTCAGCCAGAGCTGGTTGTTTGTATTTTTTAAAAATAATTTCCAGTTGCTCTCGTAATTCTTCTTCGTTGTTAACAATTGATTTCTCGCTCACACCCATACCGGTTCCTTCTCGGCTGGGCTTGACAAAGAGTGGAAAGCGCAGATCTTCATTGCGAGGTTCATTCATTCGTTCAAAGACCTGAAATTCGGGGGTTGGTAATTCATGCCAGAATAAAATGCGTTTGGTCATGGGTTTGTCGAGAGAAAGGGCTAGCGTCATCACTTTTGAGCCGGTATAAGGGATTCTCATCATTTCCAATAAGGCGGGAATCTGAGCTTCACGGCCATCCCCAAAATGACCTTCACAGATATTGAAACAAATATCCGGTTGAAATTTAGGAAGATTTTCAACTAGGCTGAGATTACCTTCCAGAAATTCACAGTCATGACCACCCGATTTGATCGCTTCAACAATGGACATGATTGTTTTTATAGAATCAAGATCATCCCATTGATCTTCTGAGGCTTCATCGAATTTTGGAGCATTTTCTTTGGCGTTTGCCAGTAAAGCCACCTTTAATTTTGTCATTTTTTTCAAAACCACCGAAGTTAAAATTTTCTCAAATTATTACATAATTTTAAATTTCGTGGTCATGAGTTTTATTGATTCCAATTATCATCAAATGTAGAGTCATCGATCTCATTCATGAGTTCATCCTCATCATTATCGAAATCTACTTCTACCGGCGCTATCTTGACTACTTTTAATCCTGTTGCACAACAAGGACAAACGATGTGTTTTCCGACTGCCGGATTGAGTAACCTAACATCTGAATGACAATTAGGGCATAAAGAATAAACCATACTACTCCAAGATTCATTAAAAAAACCTCTTACTAATCAAGATTTTATATTGCCTACAAAGTCAGCTTGTTGTAAAATCAGTTTTACAACTGACTAAATTCTATGACTTCATAGAAAATTCTACATCACAAAAAAAAGGAATCAAATTATTGCATAATTAAATAGCTTCTGCATCCATCCAATTAATTCGTTAAAAAATATTGAGGTAATTTTTATTTATTTTGATGAGTTTTTTTGATAAATTTTAGGAGTTTTTGTTATGTCTGAAGCAGTTTGCCCTGCTTGTGGTGAAGATATTCAGTTCGAAGAAAATTTTCAGGTTGGTCATAATACCGTTTGTCCTAATTGCAAGGAATTGTTAGCTGTTGTTATGACGGAACCGTTAATATTTGATTTATATAGTTTTAGTAACCCGGCTCCAACCTGGTTTGATAGTGATAAAAAAGAAGCAGCCAAGAAACATGAAAGAAGAGCGAAACATCATCACGAGGATCCAGAAGATCTGGATGATGATGAATATTTTTTGAAAAAATCCAGCAAGAAAAACCGCAATAAAAATCGTCGCGAATGGTGAACCAGTTTGTTTTCGGATGATTTTTACTTTTCCAGATAAAGTTAATTTTTATGGACTTCTGATAAAGTAATTCAAAAAAAAGAGGTCTTTGAAATATAAATCAAAAACCTCTTTGGAAAATACTTTGATGAAAGTTATTTTCTGGCCCCGTTTTTAATCCAGATCCGAACTCTTTCCAACTCTTCAGCGGTAAACTGACCTGGGTGTTCACTTCCAGGAGCGCCAAACTTCATAACGAGGCTGTCCTCAGGTTTTCCTGGAATTACAACCATGCCATCTTTACCGCCTTGAATAATATCGCTGTACTGCTTTACGGATAGACCGCCAGCTTCTCCATGACATAGGCCGCACTTTTGTTGGAAGACAAAGTTGATGCCATTATCCCAGGTATTTGCCAACGCTAAGTCTGGGGTGGGTGTAGCTGCCTGAGTGGGGAATAGAGTGGGGGTGCGAGGTACGTAAACTTCCTTCTCCGCGTATACTCTGGGGACAGTGGTGATGGCTGTCTCTTCATAATTCGCGAAGAAAATCATAGCTCCAACCATAACAACTGCAAAGACAATGGATACCGGGGTAAAGAATTTCATTCTTTTCTGGTAAACCTTGAGATCCATTTCCGGTTCAGGTTCGGCTGATTCAATTTGTTCTAATTCTAAGCCGTGTTCTTCCTGCATTTCATGGCGTGTCAGGCTACCTTTAAACATAGACCAGTTCCAATGTTTAATGTGCACATTGTAAAAGTGCCAGAGGAGAATAGCCAGAACTGCCAGGATTGCTTCCAGACCATGAGCAACTTTGGCTGCAGGTACAATTTCACCCGGAAGAATTTTGGTTGTCAAAATAGGGTTCCACAGCATGATGCCGGTCAACCCCATCAGAACATAACCCCAAATCATTGCCAGGTATTCCATTTTTTCAGTGTAGTTGTAACGTGGCATTTTAGGAGGTTCTTTTTTGAACCCGAGGTTGTAGACAAATGAACCTAAAGCATCGGTGATATCTTTAATCCCAGGCATCATCGTTGCTGATTTCCTTTTAACATACAGCAGATAGAACATCACAATGAAGTGGTACACACCTTCCAGGAAGAAAGTGACTGCTGCGATGCGATGAATGATGCGAACCAACTCAATGCCGCCGAGGAAACTGATGATGGCAATTGAAATTGGGCTGAGAGAGAATTTCTGTACCAGGCCGGTAACTGCCAGCGTGGAAAATGACAGGATTAATAAAATATGTTCGAGCCGCCGAGCGATGGTAAAGCGTAGATATTTTTTATTTTGATCAGTCATGATTGCTAACCTCCTCGGTCTCTGGTTCAGTTTCTGCCGGTTTGGGTTTAACAAATTTTAATTTAAGTCTTCTAAAAATATCGCTTGAGACAAAAATCGCCATTCCTCCCAGGACCACTGGAATCAAGTATTTGTAAAATTCGGTTACATAATAAACAATTGGGAATTTATCTTTGTTTGGTACATAATGGCTGAGCCAGGATGAGGGAAAATTGGTGGTGGCGTCGGGGTGACAGGCCTGGCAGGCAACCAGCATGTTCTCTTTTACGGCTAAACCCTTGTTGGGGTCATTCACAGAAAGAATATTATGAATTCCGTGGCAATCATAACAGACCGCTTTATTGGTCATCTGACCGGGTTCTGTTTTTTCAAATATGGTTACTGTCGTCCCGTGAAAATCAGCAACATAAGTATCCAATACATCGGTTGATAAACCATATTTGCCCATAATATCCGGGTTAATATGACAATTGGAACACATGTAAACCGAGCTATTACGAAATTCTGAGGTGCCAACATCAGGCATCTCATGTACGCCATGGCAGTCAATACATCCAGGCACATCCTGATTATTATCTTTAATCATGGCTTCCCCATGGACACTGGCTGCATATTCATCAAAGATCTCGCTATGACAATTTCCGCACACCTGAGAATGTTCCACTTTTCCCCATTCTTCAATATAAGGTTGGCGGTGAGGGTCATGGCAGTTTGAACAGGTTGGGGCATTTTGATCACCCTGACTTAGCAAGATCCCATGCAGGCTGTCTTTTGATAAATTAGCCTGTTCTTCGTGGCATTCAACGCAGGAAGCATCCACCTGTAATTGGTACTCATGAACAGATTTTGCTGTTTTGATCGGGTGGGGAAATCCGGTGATATCTTTATGACATTGCACACAGGTAACCTCATTACGATCATGAACAGAATTGGCGAAATCGGTTACATTAATTTGAAGGAATAACTGTTCCCCATTTGGGAGCGAAACAGGATTAGTAGCTTCAGCATGGCAACTCAAACAAGCCACATTGGATGTGCTTTCTGGTTGAGGGTTGTCAGACTGTGCTGCAACCTTCAAAGAAGAAAACGCCACACCAATCAGTAAGATAAAACTGAAAAGTAAAAAACGAAGGGTGTGTTTTGAGCTGAGGAGATTCTTTCTCTTCATGTATTTCTCCTTGTTCAATTTAGAAAAATATTGCTGGTTTGAGGTTGAATAAAATAAACTTTCGAGTAAAAATTAATTATATATTAAAAATTCAACCTATATAAGCAGGAAAAATAACCTAACATTAAAATAATATTAATGTTGTGAATATTTTCACTTTTTAGGTCAATTTTTACAAGATGATTTCCGTCCATATTCAATTGATCGATATCCCATTTTGATGATAATCAAGCTATCAAATCGTATAACTTTTACTTATGGAAATACAAATTTAATAAAAAAACAATTGAATCATTAAAATAAAACAATTCCAATAAAGAGGTTGATTATCAAAAAAGAATTTCAACCTCTTTATCATTCGTCTTCAAACCTTATTGTTTTGCGCCTGCGTTAATCCAGGCAGCCAGAAGCTCTACCTGTTGGCTGGTTAGTTGTCCAAAATGTGGGGGTTCTGCGCGTTGGATCTGAACGATAAGGCTGGCATCCGCATTTCCTGGAACGATAATAGGACCGTGGTCGCCACCCTTCATCATGGAAGTGTAAGTGCTAAGATTGACCCCGCCTAAACCACCTGTTCCATGACAATCCCGACAGGAAGTGAACATTTGATTCACAAATTCAAATGTAGGGGGTTGACCGGAAAAATCCGGGATATCCATTGGCTCAGGTGTGGGCATGGTCTCAATCATGACATTTAGAATTTGCCGCAGTTTTGGTGCGTCAAAGCCTGCGAATTCCCAGGCTTGACCATGGCAACCTGAATTACTGCAGAAGGATGTGTTGCTGGCCCCACCCGGGTCGCCCATGGTATGACAACTGGCACAAGTGTTATCCACAGCTTGATGATGTAGGCTGATCCAATTGGTATTGCGATGGGATGATGGTTCGGTTCCCCGGCTAACTTCGATATTGGTGACGAAATCTTTCGGTCCTGATGTAACCGGGATCGAATGGCACAAATTACACTCGAGCCGAATGGCTTCATTTTCAGCGGTCAGATGTTTGCCGTCATGGCAGCGGAAACAACCAGGGGAATTTAAGTGCTGGCTATTATCCGGGTGAGTGTCCCATTTCATTTTTTGGTCGATAAAGACGTTATTCTGATAATAATTCCATAATTCAGACACTGCCGTTTCTAAAGCACTATGATATTTCATATAAGCGACAGGAAAATCTGTTTTATAGATTGAGAGGAGTTTGTTAATTTTTGCTTTTGCTTCATCATACGTAGCAAAATTACCTCGTAGAGCAGTCGCTGCATAATTACGGATATAGGGAATGTCTTTGTCTATTTTCCCTCGGGCGATCAGATCATCTACGGCTTTATCTGGAGAATCGATTGGGTGAGCTGTACGATTGTGGCAAGTCATACAATCCATATTCATCAGATTTTTTTCGTCAATTTGGGAGATATCAAAATCTGATTCGGTATCAACATATTCTGAAATGGTACCATCCGGATGAACAACGCGAATGTAGGGGATATCCTGCATCAATTCGTCAGTTGCGTAGAATAAAACCGGGTTTTCAATGTGCCAGTGAATCCCATAACCCTGCCCCTCACGTTCACTCCCGCCGCCGGTTTTCATGATCAGATAAGTATTGTATTCGGTGTTGTTTTCATCCTGAGAGAAGTGATTGTAATCAATGAGCGTATCATTGGAGAACACCTGCGGATAATGACAGGTTTCGCATACATCTCGGGCGGGGCGCATATTATGGGCAATAATTGGATATTCGTAGGTGTTGAACAGCATGGCTGATCCGGTTTGGTAGGAATATTGGATTTTGCGGATGATAAGTTCTCCCAAATCTGCCCGGCCCAAATGGCAATCTTCGCAAGTTAAGCGCGCGTGATCAGAATTCTGGTGGGTGATATACTGGGGCGGCATTGTATGGCAGGCTGTTCCGCAAAATACTGTTGTATTGGTGTATTCCCAGGCTGCGGTGGTAAAGAGACCAATTCCAATAACGATGATAATAATAATTCCATAAGGAAGTAATTTCATCGCGAGAGTCCTCTCGGGTGGTGGAAAAAAGATACTCTTTAACCACTTACCGAATTTTTTCATGTTTTTATCCTCCTTGTTCGGAATCGTGATGATTGGGTGCAGGAAAATTTAAGAAAAATCCCATGAGGGGCTAGCCCCTCATGGGATGAAGTTAATGATTATGGACGGACAAGACCTTTGACATCGCCACCCAAATCCTCAATAGTGTCATACAAAACCTGCATGAAGTATTTCGGATTGTGGGCATAAGCGCCAGGATCATTTAAAGCATATTGATAGTTGTAAGCGCCTTTGAATAATCTGGGAGTCCAGGAAGAAAATGCATTGGGGAATTTAATTTCATCCGGATCAGCCAGTCCGTTGGCATTATTATCATTAAAGAAGTAGGGATATGAGTTGGCTCCATAGACGATTGGGGTGCCTACTTTGACTGAATTTTCGAGTAATGCAACATAAAGCCTGTCAATGTAGGTTTGAATTTCGTAATAAATACCTTCCTTTGTATCACCATCTCCGTCGTAATCATTGGCGGCATTTAAACGAATATCTTTCGGATCATCTGTTTGGTGGCAACCTTTACAGGTGAATTCTTTAACTTCCAAACCATGATTGTCATGGCAATCGATACAGGTAGTAAAGCCATTCACATGCATATTAGGACCTGCGTAGGTTTTGCCTGTATACTCGTAAACACCTTTCGCTTCGGTTCCGAACAGAGTAGAGCCAGCGGCAAAATAGTGCGCATAGAAGAAGCTGAGCCCAGGAATAACCTCATCCGGAGCATTTGTGCCAATCGCTTTATTAACGCTGACGGTAGATTCTAGCCCCTGATGGCATTCGATACAGATATTGGCAGCAGGTTTACTGTCAAACCCTAATTTAGCACCGCTGGGGAAGGTGACTGAATCGACAGCATAAACGGCTGGAAATTCAGCTACATTGTGGCAGGTTTCGCACCATAAACCACTGGATGGTTTTTGGGAAGTGTTTAAACCTTCTTTAAGGAATTGGGGTAATCCTGGAGCGGTATGGCATTTTGAACAGGTATTTGGAACCACGCCGTCAGCATCCCAGTGCCGCCAGGGGTAATTACTGCTGGCAAAGTGTCCAGGATCGGTTCGGGCGGCTGTTTCCAAAGAAACAGGATTCTTGAGCACAGTGTTAAGATCGGCGATGGAATCATGCAGAAGTTCGATGATGTATTTTCCACCATGCGCATATCCGCCTTTATCTTTGCTGGCTAAATGCAAATTGTAAGCAGCTTTTAACAAGCGGGGAGACCAGGAAGCGAAAGAATTGGGGAAGGCAGCTTCGTCATCTGATAATTCGCCATCTGAATTGGTGTCATTAAAGAAGTAAGGATAGCGCTCTGAATCATAGACGATTGGTTTGGCAATGACTTCCTGAGAATATCTTTGTAAAGCGGTGTTGAGCATTGTTTTCAAACCGTCGATTTCGTGGTAAATGCCTTCAGCCATATCTCCATCGCCATCATAATCAGACAGTGAGGAGGGCTCACGCACATTGCGAAAATCTTCAGGCTTGGAGACACTATGGCATTCCGCACATGTTTCAATTTTCAATTCCAGTGAATGCGGGTTGTGACAATCCTGGCAGGCCTGGACACCCTGAACATGTTCGAAGACCGGGTCGTAAGACACTCCATCATATTCATAACCACCTTTCACCATAGTGCCGTAGTGAGATACAGCAGCGGCATCATAGTGGATATTGAGGAAACTTAATTCAGCAGAGACGGTATCATCTTCTACACCAGCGACAGTAATGGCTTCATCGACTGACACTTTGGATTCTCGCCCCTGGTGACAGGTCATGCAGGTGGCTTCGTGCCCTAAACCGGTTAACTCCACACCAGATGGGAACTTAACGGTTGACAGGGTCATGGTAACATCGTTGTGGCAGGTTTTGCAGTCGATAACGGTGTCAACCGATGCATTTTTATCAACCACGAACATTTCACTGCCATCTGCCCCGATATAATCCAGGTATCCACCCGAGCTATGGCATCTTGCACAGGCAGTTGGTACTTCCGGAGGATTTTCTTCATCCCAGTCACGAAAGGCCATAGCATCCTTATCAGCATGGGGTGAATTTTTCCACAACTCTTCAAATGGGACTGCCACAGTTTCCGGAAGCTCCGGGCAGGGCGTCTGTTCCGGGCAAATTTGGGTGGTGGCTGCCAGTGGAGCAGGAGCGGTCGGCGGAGTTTCTGTATTTTGGGCGCATGCGGTCAGCGCCAATACTGTTACTCCAAGGACCAAAAATAAAATAATTTTTAATTTTGGTTTTCTTAACATTGAACTCTCCTCGTCGAATAAAGATTAAATGGATTAACAGAAAATAGTTATGACTTGCATACATCTTTTCAGTTAATTTTAAAAATTGGAAATTACACTAGAGTATAACCAAATTTTAAAATTAAAACAATATTAGAATGCAGATCAATTTAGTCCTATTCAAATTACAAAAAATATTTTATGTGAATAAACTATTACAAACTTAAAATGAAAGCACATTTCAATCTAAACGTAATTTATTTAGGGCAGTTTTTCGCATAATGAAGGATCCAAATTTGTTATACTTAATTTAATCTATAAACATCAGGTGAAGTCATGATTGTTGGCATATTATCGGATACACACGTTCAGCAGGCATCCATTCAAAGAGCTTTAGCAGCTATTGATCAGCACAGGCCGGTGATGTTATTTTTTTGCGGGGATGCCACCCAAGTAGAATCCGTGCAGTGGTTTAGTGAATACCCACTCATCTATACATTTGGGAATTGTGATCTTCTGAAAGAAGAAATCCAGTCGTTTATAAAAGCCTTGAATAAAGAAAATTTTGCCGGAGATAGCTATCAAGGGGAAGTGTTCGGAAAGAAAATTGGCATGATACATGGCGACATGGAAAAAGCTTTGAGTGAAATGGTTAATTCTGGTCAATTTGACTATATTTTCACTGGCCATACCCACCAACGCATGGACAAAAGAATTGGTAGAACCCGGGTGATTAATCCTGGTGCCCTGGGTGGGTTGAAAAAGGAAAGCCGCAGTCTTGCTTTTTTGGATCTCGAGACAGACGACCTCCAGTTTGAGATCATCCCAGAATAAAGTGAAGAATTACCAACGGGCGTGATGCTCTTCCGCAAAGCCGATCAAATCTTGAATTTTAATGGTTTCTCCATCATTGGTGATCAGTGTACCGGAATATTTTCCGAACATCTGATGGACATCTGATAGCAGCACTTTGGCGTCTGTCCTGGCGTGGCGATCCAGGAAGGGGGTAAAGATTAGCTGGAGACGCTTATCTTCAGAAGTCATTGTCCAGGGCTGCATGAAATCCTGGGAGTTATATTGAAATTTCAGGTTTTCGATCTTGTGAACTTTTCCGTCCAGAATAAAGGCATTCTCAGCCGAAGCGCTCATATCACCGAACCCGAAGCCCATGTTTAAACCTATAGTGCGCTGGTCCTCCGTAAATCCGGAAGCAGAAGCCCACACCCAGAATGAATCATAAGCCCAGACGCCACGACCCCAGTCCAGATTACCCAGGGCGTTATTCGGGGAAATCTCAAAGCGGTTACCTTTATATTCGACAAAACCCCGAGTGGGGATGCAATTAATTTTGCGGTTGAAGTAGAAACGATTGTTTTCGATAGGAATGACCAGATTCATGGATTCATGCTTTTCCGGCAGATTAAGCTCGAGTTCTGCGTTGAGGTCTTTCCCATCCTCAAAATTTTTCCAGGCGATGGATAATTTGCGTTGTTCTGCCTGGGTGGTGAAACGCATGCGTACTTTTTTATTCTCAAATTCGGTTACACCGTCCGGACTGTTGCGGGCAATTTTAACCCCTGCAGCAAATGGGATGGCAACAGTCTCTTCGTACATAACTTTTTTCTCAAAGTCAATGGCGTAGGCAAATATCATGCCCAGGTAGCCAATGTCTGAAACAGTGAAGGAGAAATAATGGGTTTTGGTGGTGAGTCCGTAATAATCCCAGCGTTTTAGCCGTAAGGGTTGTAGAAATTTCAATTTATAAAAGTTAGCTTTCTCAAGGTTTGAATCCAGTAAAGGGAAAGGGGACCAGCCAACAGTTGCCAACTTGCCGTCAGGCTGGAGCAAAGGGCCAGGTTGGGTAATTAATTTTTCCATAAAAACATCTCCATCATTTTATTTGATCTAAAGCTTGTGATAAATCCATGATGATATCCTCATTCTGAAAAATTGCAGCGCCAGTTTCTGCATCGGGAAAGCGAAAAGCAGAGGTTTGATAAATAGGAGAAGAATGCGCATTTAGCGCCTGATCTTCTTCTGCATAATGGACTACGAGTGTTGAAATTCCTGGTTTGTGGTGGAGCATATCAACCTCCTGGAATAAGCATAATTTGATTATACAGCCTGAGGTTGAAATCGATAATGAAAATTATCCCTGGCGATGATTATTTGAAAAAATCTTGAGTGGGTGACCAGCATTGAAGAATACTTGAACACGTTCTCCGGGTTCAAATAATTCAGTATGAATTTTAAAAGCCTGAATGATTTCCCCGGAATCCAGTTTTATCCGATAAAAATTAAAAGCGCCGCGAAAGAAGCGATTGAGAATTGTTCCATTACCTGGCTCTGCCACGTTAAAATCAATATCGTCTGCGCGCAGAGCTACTTCGACTTCCTGACCATAAGGGGCGGTTTGAGATTGTTCCAGCAACCCCAAAGCGGTTTGTACACCGTTTGGAAGTGTTTTCCCATGGATAAAATCGCTATCACCCATAAAAGCTGCTACGAAACGGGTATCACTATCATGAAAAATTTCTTCCGGATAACCAATCTGTTCAATTTTTCCTTGATTCAAGACCGCCAACCGGTCGCCCATGAACAAGGCTTCATCCTGATCGTGGGTCACAAAGATCACGGTCGAATGAGAAGACTTAAGGATATCCCGCACCTGTTCACGCACACTTAAGCGCAAATGGGCGTCCAGGCTGCTAAAGGGTTCATCCATCAGTAATAAGGTTGGTGAAGGCGCCATGGCACGCGCAAGTGCGACTCTTTGGCGTTCACCCCCACTTAAGGCATGCGGGAAACGTTGTGCCAAAGCTTCCACGCCTACCAGGTTTAAAAGCTCCTGCACCCTTTTCTTTTTTTCTGTCTTTGATTGTCCCTTTAAACCAAAAGCGATATTTTCAAACACGGTTAGATGAGGAAAAAGAGCATGATCCTGAAAGACCATCCCGATGTTCCTTTTTTCCGGGAGAATGAATACTGTAGAAGAGTTTATGATCGTTTGGTTTAAACGAATGATTCCTTGATCAGGCTTTTCCAGGCCGGCAATCAGGCGCAATGTGGTCGTTTTTCCACAGCCACTTGGGCCAACGAAGGATAATATTTCTTCATTTTTTACACCGAAAGAAATATTGTCCACCGCAGAATGGGTAGCATCTTTGAAGAATTTGCTTAGATTTTCAATTTCAAGTTTCATTTTTTAAAAATAGCCTCCCTGCGTAAAAGGAAAAAGAGGGGCAAAATTGAGATAAGGACCAGTAATAACGCAACCGGGGCAGCCTGGTTATAGAAACCTTCTTCCGACCAGTACCAAACACGAACGGCCAGCGTTTCAAATCCGGCTGGTCGTAATAGCAAGGTGGCGGGCAATTCTTTCAGTGAACTTAAAAATACCAGTGCACCACCAGCTAAAAGCCCGGGAAAAATGAGCGGTAAGGTTACCTGCAAAAAAGTTTGCAGTGAATTCCGTTTCAATAATCGAGCGGCTTCTTCAAGCGTGACCGATAGTTGATTAAGCGCGGATTGGCTGGAGCGGACTGCCTGGGGGATATATCGAACGACATAAGCCAGGACTACAATTAGCGGTGTAGCATAAAGAAAGGGGATGTAACGGTTAACCAGCATCACGAGACTTAAAGCCACCACCACTCCTGGTATGGCGTAGCCAACCTGCGCCAGGCGTGAAAAAACTCTAGAAACAATACCTGGATGGCGAACAGCGAAAATGGCAATTGGAATGGATAGTAAAACTGCCAGGAATGCAGCCAGACCAGCGCTCCATAAACTGTTGATAATATAGTTTGATAGCCCTAATGAACCGGTTTGCATGGCTGCCACTGCAGCTGGCTGAAGGATTCCTTTTGTACTCCAGAAAATAAGTAAACAAATTGGAACAATAAAACTGGTAAAAATAACTGCAATAACAAGCCCCAGCGCTAAAACTTTATTTTTCCCTAACTCAATCTGTTGTGCAGGGCGCCAGCTACTGGTAATTTGGGTGAATTGAGCCTGACCCTGTATTTTAAATTCACCAATCAGGAATACAAGAGCAATCATAATCAACACGCCGCTCAATATTGAAGCTGCGGAGCGATCATAACGACCAGCCAGTTGAATAAAGATCGCTGATGAAAAGGTCTCATAACGCAGCAGGGCAACTGTCCCATATTCCGCCAGGACATCTAATGACACCAGTAAAGCGCCGGCTGTAATTCCAGGGCGAATGATAGGTAAGGTGACTTGCCAGAAGGTTTGCCAGGCATTGCGACCGGACATACGGGCAACGTCATCGTAAGTAGCATTCAATAACCGAAAGGCGGCGGCGCTTAAAAGAAAAACATAAGGGAAAGAGAAAACCGATAACACAAAGGTTGCTCCCCAGAAACCAGTCGGAACAGGCAATGGCATGGCGGTTCCAAATGCCTTTTGTGCCCATTGGGGGATGATCCCACCGTGTGGTCTTAAAAGAGCAAGATGGATGATGGCGCCAATATATGGGGGGATTGCCAGCGGCAATGCCAGCAACCAGCGAAAAAGATTTCTGCCGGGTAAATCGGTTCGTTCAGTTAGCCATGCCATCCCTACCCCAAGAATTGTCGTGCCGGCGGTGACGGAAAGGACCAGTAAAAGTGTGTTGCTGATCAATTTTAGCAAGCGCGTCTGAATTATGCGGATCCAAACAGAGGATTCCGCTCCCGCTGCCCGAATTAAGATGTAAAAGAGTGGGATTGTAGCCAGTAAGGCTACCCATCCCGCCAGCCAAGCGACTGTAGGGATGGGCTTCTTTTGAGTGCTGCGTGGGATCCGCAGGGTTTCAATCAAATTCATTTAAGGTAGATTCACTTCCTCCATGAGATCGAAGGTGTCATCAAAGCGATTCACCACCTGAGCCAGAGTGACCTTTGCCATTCTTACAGAATTTAATGGATCAATGCCTGCATGGAGGGCTACCCCTTTCAATAATGGATATTCATAGTTTCCATCAGCAAAGATTTTCTGCCCTTCTGGTGAGACAAGAAAATCAAGAAAGGCCTTGGCAGCCGCGGGATTCTTTGTGCCTTTGAGAATACCGGCAGCGGTTGCATTGGAGACTACTCCCATCTCCCCTTCCCCCTGGTCCGGGTAAATGATCCCTAGATTGCTGCCTTCGGCTAATTGCAGATAGTAATAATAATGATTCGCCAACCCTAATTTAAATTCACCAGCGCCAACAGATTTGCGCACATCGGTGTGACCTCCAAAGAAGGTTACATCATTGTCAATCAATCCCTGCAGCCATTCTTTGGTTTTTTCGCGACCAACCAATTCAATCATGGCTGCAATTTGAGCTTGCATCGAGGCATTGGTCGAACCAGCCGAAGCAATTTGTCCTTTCCACTTTGGGTCGGTTAGGTCAAAAACGGAGGTTGGCAACTCTTCCGGACTGACCAGATCTTTATTGTACATAATGATGCGCAAACGTTCAGTCAATCCTACCCAGGCGCCATCCGGGTCTTTGAACGAATCAGGCAGATTTTCATAACCTACCGGTTTATAGGGCATGAAAACCCCTTCACGATTGAGCGCAAACATGGTGAACGCATCCACCGTGACAAAGACATCCGCTTGCGGGTTGGATTTTTCTTCTAAAATTGTATTGGCTAACTGACTATTATTGCCAGATTTTAATAACACTTCAACTTCGGGATATTTTTCATTAAATGCAGTAATCACCGGTTGAATCAAAGGTTCTGAACGCCCCGAGTAGACTATTAATTGCCCTTTGGGGTTATTGGATTCTTCTGTTGAGGGAGAAGCGTTTGATTGTTGAGGCGCGCTGGTACACGCGGACAGCAACAGGGTAACAGCCAGGATAATTGGCAAAGCTTTACGGAACATAAAAGTAACTCCTTTTGGAAATTTGTTGGGTTTGACGCTTAGGTAACCTGATTTTCAGTATTTGCCAGCCGGGCAAATACAGCATGGCTGATCCACGGGGCTAGCTGGAGAATTGGGTATCCTTCCGGTCTGATCAAACAGGTTCCATTGCTTTGTGAAGCGAGTATTTGCAGGGTAGCACCGACCATGACGCCGCTATGATTTAGAAAACGTCTTTCTGTTTCAGCGGTGTGGATAGAAGTTACGACCACTTCTTCCCCGGCATTACTCATCGATAAGGGTGCATCCAGAATGGGTTTATCGGGTTGAGCCAAAGGATTGGAAGGAATTGGCTTTCCGGAGGGAGATGTTTTCGGAGCACCCAAAAAAGAAGATAGTTTTTCAACTACTTCATCTGAAACGACATGTTCTAACTGACAGGCAATTGCATCTGCCTCAATAGGAGGATAGCCAAGATGTTCTACCAGAAAAACTTCCCACATGCGCCGATTACGCAGCAGACGAGCGGCTTCCCTCTTTCCAATGGAAGAGAATTCAACCCCTTTATAGGGAGTGTAATGAATCAGACCACTGTCTTCCAGCTTCTTGATCATCTGGTTGGCTGAGACAGGCTGGACTTTTAATCGTTCGGCTAACTGGTTTACGGGAACGGGATTGATACCTTCTTCATTGGACTGGGCAATGACTACCAGATACATTTCCTGACTATCATTCATGTTATTGCATACCTAATAAAAACACGTAAAAAGTTATGATAAACCATATCATACCAATAATGGATAAAAAAGTAAATAGGAAAAATTTTGTAATTTAAGAAATTTACCTAACGATTATCCTATTATCTAAATCAGGTTTTCTTGACGATCTGCAGGCGTTGCGGTATCCTTTAGGCGTCCGGGTGGGGCCGGCGCGGCAGAAACCTTCGAACCTCGTCAGGTCCGAGAGGAAGCAGCGATAAGGAGGTACCTCTGGGTGCCGCCGGGAACCCTGCCTGGACTTTTTATTGAAAGCGAATCTATGCATGAGCAATAAACCTCCCATCTGCAATTATGAAGGCTCCGATTACCAGTCTCGCTTCTGGGATCAAGCTGACCGTGCTTATGAAGATGCTGTCGAAGCTGTAGCTTTAAAGCGTCTCTTACCTGTAAAAGGCAAATTGCTTTTAGAATTGGGCGCCGGGGCAGGTCGAAATACGAATCGCTATAGCGGCTATGATCAAATAGTTTTATTGGATTATTCAAAAACACAATTGCAGCAGGCACAATTACGACTGGGAAGCAGTGATCGGTTTGTTTATGTGGCTGCGGATGTCTACCATTTACCTTTTGTGGCGGGATTATTTGATGGCGCTACCATGATCCGGACATTGCATCACATGGCAGATGCACCCAAAGCTCTGCAGCAAGTGCGCTCGGTTTTACAGGAAAATGCAATTTTTATCCTGGAATATGCTAACAAGCAAAACATAAAAGCGATTTTAAGATACCTGATCAGAAAGCAAAGTTGGAATCCTTTTTCTCCTGAACCAGTGGAATTTGCTAAACTAAATTTTGATTTTCATCCCCGCACTATACGATCCTGGCTAGCCGAATCGGGGTTTGAGTTGGAACGCCAGTTGACGGTTTCACATTACCGCATGGAAATTTTCAAGAAGCTGATTCCTCTGAAAGTTCTGGTGTGGATGGATAGCCAGGCGCAATTAACCGGAGATGCCTGGCAATTAAGCCCAAGCGTTTTTACCCGTAATCACGCAGTTGGGTCTTCCCCGGTGGTCACCTCAGGGCATTTCTTTCGCTGCCCGGGGTGTGGTTCGCCACTCACCAACACACCACCTTTATTACGCTGCAGTCAATGTCAACGAGAATATCCGGTTGACAATGGGATTTATGATTTTCGGCTGCCAGAAACTGATTAACTTTGAAATAGGGTCAGCCTACCGCTGTTTTTCAATCACCCACAAATGCGATAAACCGAACACTTTTAGCGGTGTTTTTTCTATGAAATGCAGAAATTTCCGTAAGATACTTCCAAGAGCAGGCTTACGGGCGATGATATTATCATATGCCCCGAAAATGATAGAACGTTGAATGAAAACAACTGGCAATCCTTTGAAAAGTTGGGCCAGTTGCCGGCGGGTGTAAACGCGTACATGAGGAGCCAGTTTGTTTCGCATAAAATCGGGTAAATAGTTAATCAGAGGGATGTTACCGAATTTGTATTTTCCTCGCCAGTAAATACCATGGGTTTCATAGGGATAACCACGATTGGGACAAAAAAGAATGATACGACCTCCCGGCTTGAGTGCCCGTACCATCTCCATAACGGATTGGCGATCGTCTGTCACGTGTTCGATTACCTCGTGGCTTAGAATGACGTCAAAACTATTAGAAGGAAAGGGCAGATGTTCCCCCACCCCGCATAGAATTTGGTTGATGCGATGGTGGGCTTCTTTTGCCCGCTCATGTTCTACATCCAACCCGATTGCCTGAAGGGCATCGGGCTCCAGGCGTGATAAATATGCACCCAAACCAACGCCGATTTCAATGATTTTTCCTTTTATCCGCTCTTCAGCCCCGGCAAGAATCATCTGCATGCGGCGATCCTGACCGGCACGCCAGACGTAAGATGGTTCACCTCTTAAGGCAGCTTTGTCTGAATGGATATTACTCATTGAATCTTGATCATCTTTCAAAGAAAAATCGATTGAATACTACCATAGACAGTTTGAACTGGATAGTTGTTTTTATGCGGTCACTGCCTTTTGAGCCCAATGGATCGCGACCGTATTAAACATCGCTCGCCGGAACAATATTTTATTGAAGCCTGCCTTCGCCAGATAGATTACCAGCTCTTCAGCTGAAAGAAAATTTTCTGTTGTCGTTGGCAGATAAACATAGGCATCCCGATCACCAGTGATTGTTTTTCCAAGAAAAGGGATTACCCGCTGCATATGAAAATTAATCAAAGGGCTGAGGAGGGATTTTTGAGGGCGGGTAGTATCCAGTGCGACGAAAATACCACCAGGCTTAAGAACCCGCCATTGTTCTTTCAGCGCAGAAAGTAAATCGACCACATTGCGTAATAAAAAACCTGATACAACTGCATCAAAGCTTTCCTTCTCATAAGGGAGATTAAGCGCGTCAGCGGCTGTAAATTTTACTTTGGGACCGGGATGCTGTTGACCCACCTGCATCATTCCAAATGTAAAGTCAGCAGCGTAGACTTTCCCTTGAGGATATTGTCGCATGGCTTCCTGCGCCAGATCTCCTGTTCCGGCACCGAGATCTAATAATTTACCGCCGTTTGGCAAATTGGCCTGCCGGATTACCATTTTTCGCAAGGAAATATCCATTCCACCGGTCATTAATCGATTCATTAAATCATAGCGTGGCGCAATCCGTCCAAACATGGATTGTACTGAATAAGCTCTGGCTTTCTGATCAGGGTTGTTTTTTGCGTTCATAGGGTACCCATGCCAGAATCGTTGTGCCCTGGCCTGGTTCGGAAGTAAAATCAACATCTCCGCCCACATTACGAGCGCGGGTTTGCATGTTGGCGAGACCATGCCCAAGGGTTAATTTCTTGTTCTCAAAATCAAACCCACGACCATCGTCGCTGACTTCCAGCAGCACGCGTTGAGGGGTTTTCCAGAGGGTAACATTTACACTGTGAGCGCGGGCATGCTTGGCGATATTGGCCATTGCTTCCTGGCAAATATGGAAGAGAGCAATGGCATTATTCTCTGATAAATCATTGAAGCCCTCATTCGGACCCTGTAAATTGATTTCCAGCAAGGTATTGGCTCGCAATTCATTGGTCAGACGTTGGATCCCATTGATGAGGCTCTCGTCATGTAGTTGCCGCGGGCGTAAATCCAGAATATAGGAGCGGATATCCCGAATGGCGCTATTAAGATCCGCGATGGATTGTTCAATTCTTTGACGGGCGATCTCCGGGTCTTCTTGGAGTAACAGGCGGGCATGTTCAAGAGTTAGGCCGACCGCATAAATAGATTGAATGATACCGTCATGCAAATCCATCCCAATGCGTTCGCGTTCTTCCAGAACTGCCAGGCGGCGCCCCTGTAAGTTGAGCTGGATATTCTCAATTCCGGTACCAACCCAGGAACTGATGGCAGCCAGAAACTGTAATTCCAATTCATCCAAAGGTTGCGGATGGCAGGTGCCTACACACAGCACCCCCAGGATGCCCTGACGTCCCTGTAATGGTAATAAAGCCAACTGGCTAAAGTGATTTTTGTAAATGTAAGGGTTGAGTTCTTCATTTTCCATATCATTGGGTAAATCCAGAAGACGGGGTAACCCATCTTTGGCAGTAATACCAATATAACCTGTTCCAACTTTAAAGAATTGGCTGTTCCAGATTGAATTGACCAATTCACCCCGATGCATGGCAAGCTTAAGGCTGCGCCGATCTTCCTGCATCAGATAGAACTCACCTACTTCCAATTGTAAATAATCCATAATCTGGTTTAAAGCTTTTTCCAGAATCTCGTTGATATCCGAAGAGGTAGCTAATGTGGAAGATAATTCATTGAGCAGCGCCAGATTCTCATTCCTGCGAGTGAGAACACGATCGCGTTGAATTAATCCCCGGTACATTTTCGCATTTGAGATTGCAACGGCAGCATAGGCTGCCAGCATCTCAATCATTAATTGATCTTCGGCGGTGAATTCGGGTTCATCCAGCTTGTTGGTGAGATAAATTTGCCCCAGATTTCGGTCGCCCAGAACGATTGGGACTCCCAAAAAAGACTTCATCGGAGGATGACCGGGAGGAAAACCGCTGCTGCGCGGATCTTTGGACATATCCGTCAGGCGAATACTTTCCTTCTTATTCATCAAAGCGCCGATTAATCCCAATCCTACTGGTGGGTGCGGAATTCCGGCGATGACTTCCTCGCTCATTCCAATAGGAATAAATTGTTCCACCCGGCCTTGTTCATTATTTACACCCAGGGCTGCGTATTGAGCTCCGGCCTGTTCGCAGGCCAGGCTGGCAATTCGCTCTAATAGAGATTCCAGAGAAATATCCTGGATCATTTCAAGACTGGCACGGTGGAGAGCCAGCAGACGTTTTTGCAATTGTTCTTTTGTGAGTGTATTCGTAATCATGCTTTATATGACCGTTGCTTTGGCTAATTTTACTTGATTTTGATGGGTTTTGTGACCGGGATAAAGGGTTTCAGGATTAAACCACTGATGAGAATTGACACAAGTATAATCAACTTACAGGTTGAAAGAATAAAAGATATTTTTAACAAATTTTCAGGATTGATGCAATATGACCCAGATAACAGAAGGAAATTTATGGATCATCAGTGGTGAAATTGGAGCGGGCAAGACGATTTTGTGTGCGCAATTAATTCAATTTTTTAACCAGTGTGGCTGGCAGATAAAGGGACTTTATTCACCAGCCATCTTTGAAAAAGATGTAAAAACAGGAATTGCTGTCGTGAATTTGGCCACCCTTGAAAAGCGCAGATTGGCAATTCATGCTGAGGAACCTAATACGGGTAAAGATGAACCGGTGCACTGGACCTTTGATCCGCAGGTTCTGCGCTGGGGAAATGACGTCTTCCTGAGTGCTACCCCGACCGAGTTATTGGTAGTTGATGAGATTGGCCCTTTGGAAATGAAGCGCGGCGAAGGCTGGACAAACGCTTTGAAAGCACTGGATTCTCGGCAATATCGACAGGCGATTTTGGTGATGCGCCCAGCGTTGCTACAGATGGCACAGGAACGCTGGCCCTGGGGAAAAATTGTACTGGTTGAAAATGTTGCTCAGGTGCCAGGAATTGTTGCCCGCTTGATGGCATCTTTTGAGGATTAAAGCGAAACGGATGGAATTGTTTTAATGAGGGAAGTACGGCCAGAAGACCGGTAATAACAGCAAAACAACCAGGAATAATAAAATGGTTAAAGGCAGACCGACTTTAAAGAAATCCCGGAAGGTATAGCCACCAGGACCTAACATGAGAATATTGACCGGGTGACCCAGGGGTGTGACAAACGCCATGGAAGTGGCCAACGCCACACCCATCGCCAGAGCACGGGGATCAACTCCGATTTGTACAGCAACCTGAATGGCGATCGGGGCAATGACGGCAGAGACAGCCGCTCCTTTTATCACCTGGGATAACAAAACAGTGAGTGTGAGCAGCCCTAACAGAAGGGCATGTGGTCCAAATGGACCGAGCAAACCAGTAAGCGCATTGGCAAAAATTGCCGTTGCCCCGGTCTTGGTCATCGCCAGTCCTAAGGGTAACATGCCCGCAACAAGAAATACAATCCGCCAATCGACCACCCGGTACACCTGTTCCATGGTAATGACATTCAGGATGACCAATAAAAGGGCGCCTGCCAGCATAACCTCACCTACCGAGAAAATTCCAGTTGCAGCTACAATGACAGCCAGCAGGAAAATACCGGCTGCCAGAGGTGCCTTTTTGGTAATTTTCTTAACTTTTTGTTCATCTGCGGTGAGCACGATCAAATCGGATGAAAGTCGCAGGGTTGCCAGCCGGTCGCGCGGTCCCTGTAAAAGCAATGCATCCCCAAAGGCAAGTTTCAAGTCAGACAGGCCTGTCCGGATAACGCGCTCCCCATTCCAGATTGCCAAAACGTGCATTCCATATTTTTCGCGGAAATTCTTTTCTTTCAAAGTGGAGCCAATCAATTGAGAGCGAGGTGAAAGGACGACTTCAACGATCTGAATATCCTGAGATTCGAAATCCTGTTTCTGATAGTCAGAAATGGGCAGAATTTCCAAAAAAGGTTCGATATCTTTTTCTCGAAACTCCTGTAAACGGCCTTCGACCAGTAAAATATCATCCTGCAGAATAATAAAATCCGGCATGGGAGCCAAAATATTGCCGCCATTGCGTTCGATAGCAATCACGTTTAGTCCATAAACCTCGCGTAATTGGCTGTCAACCAGTCTATTTTGAATTAACCTGGAACCAGCCGGGATGCGAACTCGAAATAGGCGATCAACCAGTTGGTAGGTGGCAATTATATCTTCCTCCGCCTGACGCAGAACTTCATCGCGTTCGTCTTTTTTTTCTTTGGGCAAAAGATGGCGCCCGAGCAAGACCATATAACTGATACCCACAATGATGATAGGAATACCTACCGGCAGAAAGTCTAATACCCCAAAACCCTGATAGCCCTGATCTTTGAGGATCCCACTGACGACAATATTGGTGGTGGTGAAAAGTGTGGCTGACCCACCCAACAGCGTTCCGAATGCCAACGGGATTAAAAGTCGGGAGAGTTTTACCCCGGATTTACGGGCGATGGTGGCTGTAGAGGGCAGAAGTATGGAAGCTACGGCAATATTATTCATAAAAAGAGACAAAAATGCTGCTGTGATCATCAGAGAACCGATTAAACGCACTTCACTTTTCCCGGAAAGGTGCACCATCCAATCGCCGACTTTGTCTGCAATGCCTGTTACTTCCAGCCCGTGGGCTAAAACAAAAATGGCAAGTAAAGTGATGACGGCCGGGTCGGAGAGCCCCGAAAAAACCTCCTGAGTAGAAAGCACATGCGTGAGACCTAAAGCCACCAAAACCAGCAAAGCAACCAGATCCACGGATAAACTCTCGCTCAGGAAAAGAATGATCGCGACCGCTAAAATAACCAGGGTAATAATAAGATCAGGCGCCAAAAGACTCGCTCATTTCTTTAAGTTTGCTTTCTTATAAGAATCAGTCAAAATAATCTCAGGTATGCTTATTTTACTCGATGAATTTTCGTAGAAAGGCTATTCATTTGTTGACTATTTTTTATTGTTTACTATACTATAAAGTAGATGGAATTTTCCATTGAGAGGCTGAATTTCAAAATTTATAAAAATAGGTTAACCTTGCCATTATTGGGTGCAACTCTTCCTAATAATTGGGGTTTTCCTGATTAAGACAAAAACCGTCTGATTCAAGATTGGAGGTGTAAGGGGAATTTACAACCTGTTGTTGGCTCACATTGAGTTCAGGAGCTTTAATTCTTAATTCTATAGGAGACATGTATGAAACGGAATTTATTTAAAGTATTTGTTGTTTTAATGGTATTTGCCATGCTCGTGTCACCCGCGAGTGCGCAACAAGCGCCGCCTGAAAAAAAAGTACTCAATTCACCCGTCCGGAGAGAACATATCAAGAAATTCCGGATGCTATTGCGAAAGAATTCCAAAATGGAATGAGCATTGAAGACTTCCTCGCAAAAACAAAAGGTCCCATTCCGAATGCATTATTGCAATACGCGGATATAAAAATTACCGTGATTGTGCAAATGGAAGCACCTTCCCTGCTGGAGCACATGGCACAACTCAATTCAAGCCCGGAAATGATGCAAGCCACCGACCAGCAGTCTTACGTGCGGGGATTGGAAGCAGCCCAAAAAGCTCCAAAAGCCACAGTTGAAAAACTGGGGGGAGTAGTAATGGGCAGCTATACCAAGACCTTGAACGGTTTTATGGCACATGTCGCTGCGAAAGATATCAATAAACTTCGCGCGTTGCCAGGAGTAAAAGCGGTAACGAAAGCTCCCATGCATAAGATTGATTTAGCCGCCAGTGTGCCCTTGATCAAGGCTGATGATGTCTGGAGTATGACGCCAGTAGGCTACAAAGGTACTGGAATTGTTGTTGCTGTCATTGACACAGGAATTGATTACACCCACGCGATGCTGGGCGGATCGGGAGACCCTGATGATTATACAAACAACGATCCTGATGTTGTTGAATCCGGCACTTTCCCAACCTGGAAAGTAATTGGTGGGCATGACTTTGCTGGAACAACCTATAATGCAGATTCATCAGATGTCAATTTTCAACCAATCCCGATGCCGGATGATGACCCGTTGGATGAGAATGGTCATGGCACACATGTTGCTTCAACTGTAGCAGGGATTGATGCCGGATTCGGCAGTGGGGTTGCGCCAGAAGCTCTTTTATACGCCCTAAAAGTCTTTGGAGCTGCGGGATCTACTAACCTGGTCGTGGACGCTATTGAATGGGCAATGGACCCGAACGGAGATGGCTCAACCGGCGATCATGTAGATGTTATCAACATGTCATTAGGTTCAACTTTTGGAGTTAATGACCCCGAAGACCCAGAAATGATTGCAGTTGAAGCCGCTTCCAAGGCTGGTGTCTTTGTGGTAGCTTCAGCAGGCAACTCTGGCAATGTTTCTTACATTGTCGGTGCTCCGTCAGTTAGCGATTCAGCTTTATCCGTGGCAGCCTCCACCACCGGGTTTGAAACCCTGCCTTATGCTGCCTATGACTCAAGCTCAAAAGCTCCTTACATGCCTTCATCTGACAACCCCTTCACTGCCACGGTGACTGCTGAAGTGGTAGATGTTGCTTCCATAGGCGGACCAGTGGCAGGTGAGCTATGTGATTTAGGGGATATTCCCGATAATTCTTTGAATGGGAAAATTGCTCTTGTTCAAAGAGGCACGTGTAGTTTCTACGTAAAAATTGATAATGCCTCTGCAAAGGGTGCTGTGGCGGCGATTATTTACAACAATGCTGCTGGTGGCGATGCATTTATCAGTATGGATACTTCCTCATCTGTTTCAGGAATCCCAGCCGGGTTTATGAAAAGAACGGATGGTCTCTATTTTAAAGCGCATAATAACACCAATGTATCCATGGGTCCAGATACGACAGTAAGTACATTTACTTCTCAGACACCGGCAGATTCCATTGCTTCTTTCTCATCACGCGGTCCGCGTGGCTATGACTCAAAGATGAAACCGGAGATCTCTGCCCCGGGCGTAGCAATTTTTGCTGCCATGATGGGTAGCGGCGACAAAGGTGTTTCATACAACGGAACATCCATGGCAGCCCCGCATGTTGCCGGTGTGGCAGCTCTGGTGAAACAAGCCAGACGACTTTTCACTCATGATCAGGTCAAGGCAGCTTTGATGAATACGGCAGTCGACCTGGCGGACATTCCTGGTTTCATTCCGCTGCAGGGAGCTGGTCGTGTGGATGCTTATGCAGCCGTTACGACACCGGTTGTAGCAGTGGGAGATCCCAAATTGGTGTCCTTAAGTTGGGGTTATCTGGAACTGGATGATTCGCCTTTTGAGGATACCAAAACGGTTACCCTTTACAACTTCTCTGGGACAAGCCAGATTTACTCGGTAACAACCGATTTCACTTCGGATGATTCCGGAGCAACATTGACACCATCGGTCGGATCGGTGATTGTTCCGGCAAATGGTTCTGTTAAGGTCGATGTAACGCTGGATCTTGATCCGTCTCAGGTCAGATATGTTTACGGGAATGCAAATTCTGTACCTCTTGAAGAGTATTATGGTTTTGTGAAATTCTCGGGTTCCAGTGGCGATCTTCGGGTGCCATTTTACTTTACCCCAAGACCCTATGCCGAGTTGACCGAGGATGAATCGCAGACCACCTTTGAAATCACCGAAGGATTTGGATATGCTGATATGACCCAGAACGGTCCGATTGAATCTGATCTTTGGGCTTACCCGGCTTTCATGGTTTCGGATAATGACCCGGATGTGGCCGATATGGGCGATCTACGCTATGTTGGAATGGATTCTGATGAGGGAGGTAGTCTCATCGTAGCAGCATTCAACATGTGGGGACCGGTTCATGACCCGCAACCATTTTTTGTGGAAATCGATTTGTACATTGATGCAGACCAGGATGGCATCCCGGAAACGGTAAACTTTAACTACAATTTAGGCTATTTTTCTGGAACGACCACGAATCAATGGTTTATTGTTCAGGTTGACCTAACGAATTATAATGTTGATCTAGGCAGTCCTTTCTTCATTAATACCGATTTCAATTCAGGTTTGCAAGAATGGATAATGCCAGCAAGTTGGAACTATGTAGATGACACCTTTGATTTTGAAGTTGAAAGCTCTGATCCTTACGGCAATAGTGATTATGGTGGCTTAGCCAGTTTTGACCTGTCAAGACCGCCTTTCGATTGGGGAGTGACCGACTATAACCCACGAAATAGTCAGGTACAGTTTGGTTATTGGGTCAATGATATCGATGGCTACTTCTATAGCAAACCACTTGGAATCATGTTGGTGGATTACAATGGGAAACCAGGCGTAGGCCAGGTTTACTATTGGGATGTTGATCCCAGGTATATCCTGAACTTCCCAGTTATATTCCGCTAGAATAAATTTGTTCTAAAAAAACCGATCCATTTGGGTCGGTTTTTTACTTTAAAGTTGGCCAGCACAACAAAATATTCTCCAGCAGTAAGCGGCTGTTAAGGTTGCTATCCAATTGCTGCAGCGCGTTTTCCAGGCGGGTTAACTGGCTGTGAATCACCGGTTCGGATAATTGAGCAGCGGCGCTTTGGCTATAGGTTTGAAAATTGGTAAAAGTCAGAGGCATTTGAGACCCGCTGACGCAAATGAAAAAATCACGCCAGAGGGAGAGCCAGGTTTGCAGCATAAAAGCAATAGAATCGCGGCTGATCTTTTTCTTTCGCAGATCAGAGACGTTTTCAGCGTAATCGAAGCGCGTTCCCAACGAACTCCCTAGCAAGCTAAATGCATCCTGAACCAGTTGGTGGAGTATTTCCAGTTGCTCCTGACCTTCAAAGTAACGAATTGCCTGACCTAATTTACCGGCAGTCAGGTGACTGAGTTCGCGTGCCAGGTCGATGGGGACATTCCAATGGGTATGCAGCGCCTGCGTACACGTTTCGATTGTCATGGGTCTTAATCGCAGGATCTCACAACGAGAAACGATGGTTGGCAATAAGTTCTCGACTGAATCGGTTATCAAGAGCAAAATTACTTTCGGTGGTGCTTCCTCGAGCGTTTTTAGTAAGGCGTTCTGAGCGTTGGGGGTGGCTTCCTGAAAATTAAGCAACATGGCGATGCGGTATTTGGCTTCATACGGTGTCAGGGATAGGCTGGATTGCAACTCGCGAATTTGCTCAACTTTGATGACGCGGGAATCTTCCAAGCTGCGGGTGATGGTTAGATCAGCTTGCTGCATTTTGGCGATCTGTTTACACAGGCGGCATTCTCCGCAGGGTTCGCCAGGAGCGGGTGGTTGCAGGCAGTTCACCGCCTGAGCAAAGCGCAATGCCAGGCTGCGCCGGCCAATTCCGGGCGCTCCGCTGAAAAGGTAAGCATGCCTGACTTTATTCTGAGCGATGTGTTTTTGCAGAATTTGGGCTGCCCATTCATGCCCATAAATCTTCCATTCCATGGGTTGGATTGTAGTCCAGATTAAGGGGGAAGGCAATTGATTGATCATTGGGAAAAGCGATTTTTAACGCGTGATCATTGGAATGAAGATCTGGAATGGAAGGGCTGGCACATTTGCAAACGATAATCCAATGATGACCGGGTCATGATCGGAGGAGCGGTAGGCATCCGGTGCATAGAGTTGATCCTGTGGGTCCTTTTTGTAAGTCATGTCGTAATCGATCAGGCTGGGTTCATCGGCGTTGATGTGCCAGATGGTGGCACCGGTCACCTTAGGGGCTAATTTAGAGTTGGCCAGTGCATGATCCAGATAGCCGGCTTGCCCATCAAAAACGTATGAGTAAGCTGAATCTCCCAGATAATATTCTATCAAATTCACATAATCATCGGTCGTATCCTCGGTATCGTCAGCACCAGCCAGGATAGCAACAATAGGGTCTTCGTGGGTGTAGGCGTTTAAATCACCCAGAATGAGATAGCGATCACTACCACTGTGGGTTGGATCACCCCCTAACCAATCTACAAGAGACTGTGCAGCGGCTGTGCGGGTCAGGTTGCAATTACCGGCACCATTGCCGGTATCCGGATCGCCGATGGCTTCACAACTGGAGCCTTTTGATTTGAAATGGTTGATCGCAATCGTGAAAATCTCTCCGCTGATGGGTTCCTGAAAGGATTGTGCCAGGCTGGTGCGGTTTTTGGTGTCTATGAAGCGTATATCCACGGATGAATCCAGCAGCGCATAATTTCCTACCGGATGTATGGTCGCGGGTTTGTAAATAATGGCTACTTTTATTTCATCCACTCCAATTTTACCTGTATTGATGATTGTATATTCCTCACGCCCATAAGTACTGTTCAAACCAGATACAAGATCCTGAATGGCAGCATCGTTATTCTCAATCTCGACCAGAGCGACAATGTCAGCATCGATAACAGAAAGTGCGGTAATTATTTTGGTGCGCTGGCGGGTAAATTCTTCGGGTGTATCTGCTCCGCGGCTTCCCAGGGTGGTGAAATAATTCAAAACATTAAAGCTGGCAATTTTGATGTCGCCGCCAACTTCAGCCGGATGGGATGGACGCGGGTTGGAATTAATCCATTCAGCACCCTGTACCGGTTGAATGCGATATTCCCCCATAGAGAAATCCAGAACGCCGGTGACATCTATTAACTGATCTCCGTTACGAAAAAGGTTATCCAGGTCGAAGGTCTGCCCATTTGGATGGATCGCCGGGTCGGGATTGGAGGATGTACGCCCATCATCCAGGATAATTCGATCTAAAAGAAATTTTTCAAGGGCTTGAAAATATTGTGGGGAGCCGGGTTCAAACAGACTGGTGGGAGTGGAATGGCGCGCGGAGGTGAGGGTAATCTCACCATAACGGCCGAAATTATAATTTTCGGAGATGACCAGTGCTTGTGGGAAGGTTACCAGCATCCCTTCATATTTTTCCAGGTCACTGCGTTGTGAAACAGGTAAGGTAATCGGAGTGGGTGCGATTTCCCCGGGGATGCCACAAATCGTCAAAGAACTGATGTCGATCATCTGCGTTCGGGCATAGTATTCTTCAACTTTGCCGGTTACCTGAACCGGTTGCCCCGGGAGTAGTTCGGGCGCAATCACCTGAATGAAAATCCCATCTGAAGTGGAAGGGTTGACATCTCCGTCTATAGCCTGAAGATAAAAACCATTCATGCCACCGGTTGAAAAGTTGGCAGTAACAATCCCGCTCACCGTAATATTGTTCTGCCCTGTCAAAGGGCTGAATGCAGTCTGCCCCTGGACTTCACCAATCTGATGTGTGTTCTGAATTGGGCAGGCTTTTGGTGCTACTGTGACCGGGATAATACAACTGGCGGATTGCGGAGATGGATCGGCATTGATAAACACCAGTTCCAAAGGATAGGTTCCCCCGGGTGTGTCGTTATCTATAAAAAGGTTGCCGGTCAATGTGCCGGCGATTGCACCTGCCGGGACAATATTAACAAGAGAAATACCTTTGATAATGGGTTCTTGCAGAAATGCCTGCACAACTTTTCCATCTGCGTCGCTCGCGGAAAAAGCAGCTGTTACAGGGGTGCCTTCGTAGGTAAACAAACTCGTCGGGCAGGAGGGTAGGATTGGGTTTGCATACGGGTTATTACAGGTGCCGGAAATTTCAATATCATCGATCCCAACCCATTCATCATTGCCAACTGCATTGGTGGTCATCACGCGCAGCTCAACCAACGGCTGATCATTGACCTGAGATGGCAAGATGACATCGATCGGAGTAATTTTGTCAGCTAATTTCGGACCGGTGGTCGCATCGGCAACGTAGGCTTGCGGAACATTTGTAAAATTACCAGACCCGGAGACGCGATAATGCAGTGCTACTGGTTGGATGGCATTGTCGGCTGAGCCATCCAGGTCTTTAAGGTTGTATTTCACCCGAATATCTGAACAGGTGGACGTATCCAGGGTGATTTTGATATAAGGGGCATCGGCTGTTCCGGAACCACTCAGAGCGATTGTCTGGATGGCTCCTTCAAATTCAGCCACGCCACCGTTTGTGAAAGTATTCGGAGCAAGCTTGTTCGCATAGACGTTTATCACGCCGGGAACATCGTCTTGCAGAAGTGTTTGAGGATCGATACCGTCTTTATTGGTCAAATTATCCCCGCGATAACCTACGATGGCAGGCACCGCTGACCAATCATCATTGACTGTGATAAGGTTGGGGTCTGACCAATCCTGGAAAAAGCCTCCATCCGCCAGCCGGTGAATGCTGATATCATGTGCAGCCTGGGCATGAGCCGGTTGATGAGAAAACGGAGCCAACGAGGAAAAAAGAGAAAAGATAAGTAGAAAGGCGCAAATCAGTGCTTTTTTCATGGTAACCCTGCAAGATGACAAATAATGATGTGGAATATCGGAAAATTGTGCGCTAGAGACTGAATACTGTAAAAGTAACAAAAATAATTCTAGCTTAATATGACTCTGACAAGGGGAAAATAAGGTTACGAAAAGGATGAATTTCTGGAATTGATCTACGGTATAATCCATTTAGCTTTTCCTTTCACATTCTTTTTATTTTTTATCGTTCAGGTAGTAGATGGTTAAAAACCAGCAATCCAGATGGAAGTTGATAATCCGTTTAACAGGCACAATTCTCTCAATTGTTCTCTTGATTTACCTGTTTTACAACATTGGTTTGGATGAACTCGTGGCAAGTTTACGCCAATTATCATCAGGAAGAATGGTTCTGGTGATTATCTTGATCCTGGCAAGCCGACTGGCTACCTTTGGACGCTGGCATGTGTTATTACAGATTGATTCCATGCGCGTGAATTGGAAGGATAGCCTGCGTTTAACCTTTGCAGGATTGTTTGCTGCGAATTTTTTACCTACGACCATCGGTGGGGATGTGGTGCGCCTGGCGGGAGCAATACGCTTGGGGATTAGTGGTTCACTGGCTGCCGCTTCTTTAATAGTGGATCGGCTGATTGGTATGGCTGGGATGGCACTCGTTGCCCCGCTTGGATTGGCGCCTGTTTTGGGCAACCTGAACCAATCTTCTTTGAATAAATTTTCTCCGGCAGTTTTATCCAGCCAGTTCTTTACCCAAAATAAAGTTTTTCAGCGGTTTAAGAAGACAATTCAAAAGATTATTTCCTCATTCTCTTTCTGGATTCATCATCCACGTTATTTATTTTTAGCCTTATTCTACACCTTTGTTCATATGCTGTGCGTATTTCTCATTATTGAAGAATTGGTGGTTGGCATGAACGAAGTGATGCCTTTCTGGAAGATCGCGGGATTATGGAGCTTAACGTACTTCATCACGCTAATCCCCATCTCGATTAATGGTTTGGGCTTACAGGAAGTCTCTTTTATCAATTTGTTTACACTTTTTGGTGGTCTCTCCAGCCCAACCGGATTAAGTATTGCCTTAATCATGCGGATCCTCATGCTGGTAGGGAGTGTCCCAGGGGCTTTTTTTATATCCGGTATTCTGGGTGGAGACTCCTACACAAAAATTACTCAGGAAAACCTATTGAAATTGGAGTGATTGCTTGATTTCTTTCTCAGATCGTACTTTTTGGCGTTGGTATTTTTTCTTTGTGGCAGCTTGCTCTGCCTGGAGTTTGTTAGTATTGCATGATCCAAGTAAACCAGGGCTCTATCTAAGGGTTGGAATATTTTAGGGAGCAACTCTGCTGGTAGTAATTTATAATAAATTTAATACAGACCGGCTTCGTTTTGGCATTAAAGCAATTCTAAATTTGTTTATCTGGGTTGTTAGCTTGTTACTCATCATCTTACCTCCTTTTTGACCTTCAAAGTTGCACTTACGAGTTGAATCTACGTTTCAAAAAATTTGATAATTTTGGCCCTACTTTCATTTTATTGACAATGCCCGCTGGCAAAGAGTACAATCTTTGCAGTATGGACCCACGCAGTTTGCTCAACAAACAACAATTGGATGCGGTTACCGTGGAAGGTGGTGCCACTCTGGTTCTGGCAGGACCGGGATCGGGGAAGACGCGGGTGTTAACGCATCGCATTGCTTATCTGATCAATGAACTGGGCATCCCGCCTTATCGAATTCTGGCGGTGACCTTCACCAATAAGGCTGCCGGGGAAATGAAGAAACGCCTGGAAGAAATGGTGCCGGAAGGCGCAAAAGCAGTTTGGCTGGGAACCTTTCATTCGATCTGCGTCAAAATTCTGCGCCGGGAAGCAAATCTGCTGCCGGTTGACGCGAATTTTGTGATTTATGATGTTGATGATCAGGTGGCATTGATTAAAACGATCATTCAGGACTTGAACCTGAATGAGAAAATGTACCGCCCATCGTCCATTCAGGCTACCATCTCCCATGCCAAGAACGACATGATAATGCCCAGAGATTATAAAGTCCGGAGTAGCCGGGATGCGCGTATTCAGGAGATTTACGAACGCTACCAGCAGAGCCTGCGCGCTTGCAACGCTCTGGATTTTGATGATCTCTTACTGGCGGCTTTAAATCTTTTAAATGAATACCCAGAAGTACGGGAGAAATACGCCAGTCGTTTTGAACACATCCTGGTGGATGAATTTCAGGATACCAACCAGGTTCAGTATGAACTGGTCAAAATGCTTTCCGGTGTGCATCATAATTTATTTGTGGTGGGGGATGAGGACCAATCCATTTACCGTTGGCGTGGGGCGGATTATCGCAATGTGCTGCGCTTTGAGGAAGATTTTACAGATACACAAAAAATCTTGCTCGAGCAAAACTATCGCTCCACGCAAAAAGTGCTGGATTTAGCTCGCGCGGTGATCGATCGGAATCAGTATCGCACACCCAAAGCCTTATTCACCGAAAGAGGCGGAGGGACGCAGGTACGCTTTTATAACGCCGAGGATGACCGCGATGAAGCGGATTATGTGGTGCGCACGATCCTGGCTGAAAAAAAGAAAGGGGGCAATCCGGCTTCCTTTGCCATCATGTATCGCATGAACTCACAATCACGCTTGCTGGAAGAAGCCTTTATGAAAGCTGGCATGTCCTATCGGCTGGTGGGAGCGCAGCGCTTTTATGGGCGTCGGGAAGTAAAAGATGTGATTGCCTATTTACGTCTGGTGGAAAACCCAAAAGATGAAATCAGCATCCGGCGGGTGATTAATGTACCGGCGCGAAAAATTGGTGATAAGTCCGTTGAGAAGCTGGCAGAGGTGGCACGTTTGATGGAAAGCAATATGGGTGCAGTGCTGCTGGAACTGGGTTCTCGGGGGGCTGAATCGGAAGTTTGGGCTGCCCTGGAGCGCACTGCTGCACCGCTGTATCAATTTGCCCGTTTAATGGCTGGTTGGGTGGCGATTAAAGATCAGGTATCGTTACCGGATTTATTTGATCGTATCCTACTGGATATTGAATATCAAAATTACATTCAAGACGGTTCGGAAGAAGAAGTGATTGACCGTTGGGGAAATGTCCAGGAGTTGCGCCGGCAGGCTTTCGAATTTGAAGAGAGCGGGCTTTCCGATTTACTGGCAAATCTGGCGTTGGTGTCCGACCAGGATACGCTGGTGGATAAACCAGACAGCCCGACGCTATTAACCCTGCATGCTGCCAAAGGACTGGAATTTGACCGGGTGTTTATTATTGGTCTGGACGATGGATTGCTGCCCCATAACCGTTCGATTGGCGAAGAAGAAGAAATGGAAGAAGAACGCCGTCTGTTTTACGTCGGTATTACCCGAGCGCGTGATCAACTCTACCTGGTCCGGGCGGAAAGGCGCAATATGTTCGGGCATTATGATAACCAGATGCCTTCCCGCTTTCTTCAGGATGTCCCAGATGATCTGGTCAACGTTGACGCAACCCCGCGATCATCCTCCCAACGCGGTTATGATCGCTGGGAGAGCGGCTCCTATCGGCGGGAGAGACGATCGTCCTTTTCACAGCGTAAAGAAAGCTACTTTGATGAGTGGGATGAGGAGGCTACATCCTCTCATGCCTGGGAAAGCGCTCAAGCCAGCCGTGAAAGTCGCAGGTATAGTGGTGGGCATGCTGCCATCCTGCCGCAGCAAGCGGATACTCCCCAGCGGGAAAAGAGAATTGGTGTGACATACAAAGCTGGTATGAAGGTAAAACACCCCACCTTTGGGGAAGGAATGATCCTGAATGTTCAACTGGAAAGCGATGGAGAACAGCTTCTGGATGTTTTCTTTGCCGATTCGAAGGAAAAGAAAAAGCTGGCGGCTTCTTATATCAAGCTGGAAATTCTGGATTAAGGAACACCAATGAGCACGAATGCCGAAGCCAATAAAACCAAGAGTAATGTAGGGCTGATTGCCCGTTCCTCATTAATTATCAGTGTTGGCTGGGGGGCATCGATTGTGATTGGTTTACTGCGCCAAAGCATCATCGCCCGGCAGTTTGGTACCAGCGCGCTTCTGGACGCTTTCACCGCGGGAAATGTGATCCCGGAGTTGATTTACACCATGCTTTCGGGTGGTGCCCTGGGGTTCGCGTTTATCCCGGTTTATAAAGAACGCCTGGAAAAAGCTGGAGGTGCCAGTCAGTTATTCAGCAAGGTGGTGAACTGGATTTTTCTGGTCACGCTGTTCTTCTCAGCCGTCGCATATCTGTTTGCTCCTTTTTTGGTCACTTCGACCTGGGGTGTTGGTGCGCTTTACCCGGCGGAAGTGCAGCTATTAACTATCCAATTGATGCGGATTCTGCTGCTTTCGACCATTATATTTTCCATTTCGAGCATTCTGACCTCGACCCTATATGCTCATGAACATTTCATCATTCCGGCTTTACTGCCATCATTGTACAGCGCCGGGATTATTTTTGGTGCGCTGGTTTTAGCTCCCAGGTTTGGTATTTTTGGGATTGCCTGGGGAGCAGTGCTGGGTTCGCTTTTTCACCTGTTAATTCAGATCCCGGGCGTGATGCATTACAAGGTTAAATGGCAATTTTCGCTGGCTTTTGACCCTTATCTGCGCAAGGTGGCCATCCTGATGCTGCCCAGAATCATTGACCTGATGATGGCGCGCGCCAGTATCAACTGGCTGAACGCCACACTTAGTTCACGCCTCGGAGAAGGCAGGCTGGCGGCACTGGATTTCGCATTCCGCCTGATGAACATGCCCTGGACGCTGATCGGGACCGCAATTGGGATTGCTGTCTTCCCAACGATGGCGGCACTGGCTGCGCAGAAAGATGTGGACGCCCAACGCAGAGCTTTCAGTGGGTCGTTGCGAGCGATTCTGACGTTAGCCATTCCGGCCGCAGCCGTATTAATTTTGTTCGGTGAGCCCATTATTCGCATCCTATTTGAACGGGGAGAATTCACCGCTGAGAGCACTCAATTGGTGTATTATGCGCTGCGTTTCTACTCCCTGGCACTGATCAGCCAATCCATGCTGGAGGTGGTGGTGCGTGCTTTCGCTGCCCAACAGGATACTTACACTCCTCTGTATATCTCGATTTTTACGACCTTGGTGAATATTGGCCTGGCAATCTGGCTGGCACGCCCATTGGATCAGGGCGGCATTTCCCATGGTGGGCCGGCGCTTGCCAACGGTCTGGCGGTTTTATTGGAAGCTTCCATTGGCATGGCAATTCTGTCTATTCGCTGGAAAGGCGCAGATTTGAGACACATTTTGCTTGATCTGGGGAAAGCTTTGCTTGCGACGGGTGCAATGGCACTGGTCGTATTTGGACTGGAGAAGGTGTTACCAACGTCCGATCTGATTCAACTGGCGGTTGGGGGAGGGATTGGATTGCTCATCTACCTGGTGGTCGTGTATTTCCTGGGGATCAAGGAAGTCGTCAACATCCCGCTGGCGATGCTGCGCCGAAAAACAGAATCTTAAAATTTTGAATTTTTAAATTCACCTTGTACATCCTATTTATTATCTTGTAATTAAGATTATTAAGACTATAATAGTATAAATTATTGTGATAATCTTCACAAGATTTGGAGGTACGAAATGAAACAAAATGAGCCTCAACCACAGGTTGTGATTGTTGGGGCAGGATTTGGGGGGTTACGAGCAGCCAAGGCATTGGCTAACCAGGCGGTAAAAGTGACGCTGGTCGATCGCAACAATTATCACCTTTTCCAACCGTTGTTATATCAGGTTGCTACTGCCGGACTGGCGCCGGATGAAATTGCCCACCCACTGCGCGGGATTCTCCATCACCAAAAAAACCTGACTTTCGTTATGGATGAAGTTGAATCGATCGATTTTAAAAATAAACAGGTGATCCTTCACCAGGGTGCAATTTCATATGATTACCTGATTGTGGCGGCCGGTAGTGAAACCAATTTCTTTAACAACCCCGAAGTGGAGAAAAATAGCTTTGGCTTAAAAGATTTACAGGAAGCGGGGGTTATTCGTAATCATATCCTTTGTCAATTTGAACAGGCACAAAGAGAGACCGACGAAGCGCAAAAACGTTCATTATTGACCTTTGTTGTTGTTGGAGGTGGGCCAACCGGAGTTGAGTTGTCAGGCGCTATTGCAGAACTAGTGCGGCTGATGCGGAAAGATTTTCCGGAATTGAATCATGAAAAATCGCAGGTGATTTTACTGGAAGCCTCGACTCGATTGCTGGCAAATTTACATCCCTCACTATCGATCGCTGCGGTCAAGGCTCTGGGGAGAAAAGGGGTTCAGGTACTTTTGCAAGCCCGGGTGGAAAGCTATGATGGTAAGACGATTCAGTTAAGCAGTCACGACCCTATTCCCACGCGTACCTTAATTTGGGCAGCAGGAGTGCAGGCAGCTCGATTAACCAGACATTTAGATTTAGAGAAGGCATCTCAAAGCCGAACGAAGATTCTTCCAACTTTGCAGATCCCCGGTCATGAACAGGAATTTATTATTGGAGATGCTGCCTATCTACCAGACCAAAACGGTCAGCCGCTGCCCATGGTAGCCCAAGTCGCTATGCAGCAGGGGGTGCATGCAGCCAGGAATATCCTGCGGTTGATATCCGATCAGGAAGCTGAACCTTTTCATTATACAGACTTGGGGACAATGGCAACCATCGGACGCAACCAGGCGGTGGCAGAAATATTTTGCATGCGTTTCCACGGGCTGATTGCCTGGTTGATCTGGTTGTTTATTCACCTGATCCAACTGGTCGGTTTTCGAAATCGGCTGGTGGTGCTGATCAACTGGACCTGGCAATATTTTCTGTATGATCGCGCGATCCGGATGCTTGAGGTAACAGATTGTGAGAAAGCCGACAAGCAGGTTGATCCCTTGACACTGTAGGTGGAGAATTTCAGAAAAAGCTATGAGATTAATCTGCAACTTTTTGCTGCTTAAAGCGTATATGAAGTGATGGGAACTTTTTAGGAGAAAGTTACGTCTAAGTTAATATAAGGGGTTTGGGTTACTTTCTGGCTGATGATTAAGGATGCGAATTAACCAGGCGCCGGGGCTATCTTAATCTGAGAAGAGAGTTTAGAGACTACTGCCAGAAAGTCCAGAGTAATATCGGTCAATTGGATAAAAATTGTTTCTCCAAAAACCCGTACCCTTTTATTGGTTGTGGTGTTATTTTATGTACGCCAAAGGAAATAGTTTTATAGACTGGTTTTATAGAAGAAAGAAGAGGTTTTTATGGCAGGAATTATCTATATTGTTGTAGGCATGGTCGCCGTCATGTTTGCTGCTTTGAGCGTGGTCAATCTTAAATCAGAACAATAATCTGGTCAGACAATGGATATTAGAAACTTTTCATTTCATCATTTTTCTCCGAATGCTTGAATATTTGAAACCTTCGATCTGTTTGTTTCCCCCTTTCGAAAACTCCTGAGATATCCAATCAGGAGTTTTTGTTTAAAGGTCAATTTTCTGAAATTAATTGATAGATATGCTGGATGTGATCCTTTTCATGCCAAACGACCCGCCGCAGTAATTTACGCGGGCTCCAGAATTCCCCATCCCGGCCAACCACCAGATCTTTTGCAACCAATTGAGGCATGGCATTTTTGACCTCAGTACGGATAACTTCCAGGCGTTTAAAAGGGTCGGCTGGCACTTTGGTTTTAGACAATTTGGTTAAGCCCAGCCTCTCCAAGTACCACCATTCAGCAGCGCCGATGTGTTTTAAAATCCCCAATATGTTCCAGCGCTCCCCTGGAAATTGTTTTTCAAGCAGTTGCTGGGGAATTCCAGCTACTAATTTGATTAAGTCTGCCCGCGACCAATCCATCAGCTTGACCCCTTGCTGGACATCTTCTTCCGTTAGTACCAGCCAATCGGATTGAAACCAGACATTGACACTGTAATCGCCTTGCTCCACTACTTCGAAACGGTCATTGATGTCATAAACCTTGAAAGTTTCAATCAAACGCACATCGAAATCCCCCGCTTCTTTTAACCAGGACTGATCCCCGGCTTTCAAATTGACCCAATGCTGGTAGGCAACAAAAGCCTGTGGCATGCGTAACAAGGCTTCCTGGTCCGATGTACCATAAGCGAAGCATCCTGGGAAATCCAATGCCCAGGCTAAATCCCGGCCTTCGTAATTCAGTTCCAAACCAACCCGTAATAACATCTTTCCCTCCAATTGAGATTTCATTTATAATCAGAGATTATTGATTGTGATAAGCAAGGCGAGCAAATGCGAATCCTATTAATATTTTAATGAGTTTTAGAGATTTTTGATGAGTAATATTGAAATTGAAACTTTTTTGAGTTGGATTTCGTCCTAATCAATGGCCTGATTAAGGTTTTCTATTATTATTTCCCCGTTTTGGGAGGTCTCATGCTTGAAAACGATATTGAAGATGAAGTTGAACAAAAACCGCGCAAGTTAATTTTCAAATGGTTCTTTCCGATTTTATATAAACCACGGAAATCGATGGATGAAATTGTTCAAAAAGACCATGCGGTGTGGTTAGCGCCATTATTGGTATTAATGGTCACCGCTCTGGTTTTGGTGTTGGTCTCTGCTCCATTGATTGGGCAATCTGCACAACCAGCGACTCAACCAGAGAATTTTGAATATTACAGTCCGGATCAACAGCAGCAATATCAGGATGCAGTTAATATGGGCGCCAGTCCATTGGTTACCATGGTTTTCCCCTATGTTGGGAAGTTAATCGGTATTTGGGTCGGCTGGATTTTACTGGGTAGTATTTTGCACCTGTCTTTAACCTTGAATGGCAGCCGCAGTAACATTCGTACCGCCTTGAATATTGTCTCCTGGGCCAGTGTGCCTTTTATTCTGCGGGATATTGTGCAGATTATTGCGCTGCTCGGCACCCATCAACTCATCACCCAGCCAGGGCTTTCCGGGTTTGTTGAGACGGGCGCTGGCGGCTTCAGTTCTTTTTTGGTGGCTCTGTTGACGTTCTTTGATCTTTATTTGATCTGGCAGGTAGTTTTAATCGGCATTGGCGCTATGCGTATTTCGGGAATAAAAGCCGGAAATGCCTGGTTGGCAACTGTAATTGCTGTGCTCATCTTTTTAGTCATCAAGGCTTTACCGATTTTTATCGCAGCGCAATTAAAAGGGCTTTCACCAACCGGGATGTTCTTCTAAACAATGAGCGAACAACCAATCATTCAGATCCGCAATTTGAGAAAAACCTTTATCATGGGCAAGCAGAAAGTGCACGCCGTGGCGGGGGTTGATCTTGATATTGCACCAGGTTCTCTGACGGTGATTATGGGACCTTCCGGTTCCGGAAAAAGCACGTTGTTGTATTTGTTAGGTGGGTTGGATCGCCCGACCGGTGGCACCATCCAGGTGAATGGCCGTTTTCTGGAAAAGATGGATGAAAACGATCTTGGTTTGTTTCGCCGGAAAAGTGTTGGCTTTATTTTTCAATCCTTTAATCTGATCCCCAGCATGACAGCTTTACAAAATGTGATTTTCCCAATGCGTTTTGCGGGTATTTCGAAAAAAGAACGCCAGGATCGCGCAGTTCGTTTATTGAGCCAGGTTGGTCTGGCAAAACGGGCTTTACACCGTCCGACCGAACTATCGGGCGGCCAACAGCAACGGGTGGCGGTTGCCAGGGCTTTGGTGAACAATCCTGGCATCATTCTGGCGGATGAACCTACCGGAAACCTGGACACAACCAGCGGGTTTGCCATTATGAAATTATTATCCAAGCTCCATCACGAAGGTAGAACCATTGTGGTGGTGACCCATGATAACCGCATGAAACAATTTGCCACCAACGTAATTTATTTATTGGACGGATTAACTGTAAGTGAAGCAGAGTATGAAGCAGCTTCTCACTTTGAAATTCCGGAAGAAGAAGCGGAGGAAGTATAAAACATGAAGAATCAAATCAAACATATTACATTTACCAGTCTTGTAATCATCATTTTGTTTACTGTGACAAACCCGTTGACCGGAATGGCTCAAACTGTTGTTCCGCCGACAGATACTGCGACGCCGGCTCCAACGATGCCACCCGTCGATACCCCATCCCCTGAGCCACGCTTTGAGCGCCCGCTCGTGGTGATTGGCTCTTATGAGTATGGGAATGATCGCATCTCACCCGGAAATGATTTTAACCTGAAAATTCGGTTAAAAAATAATGGGGAAAGTGATGCTTACAATATCGTCATCTCTTTTGAGAGTACGGACTTCCTGCCCCTGGCTTCCGGCGGGGTACGGGCAGTTCCCTATCTGGACACAGGCGCTTCGGTAGAGATTACCCAGCCTTTACGGGCCCAGGCGACTTTATGGGGCTATTCATCCGGGTCGATTGTGGCGAATGTCAGTTATACGGATTCGTATGGCGCTGCTTATACGGAACGCTTTACGCTCACGATCGATTTGCGTGTCCCGGTGTACACCACCCCTCAACCTACTGTCACCCCAACCCTGCAGGCGCGGGCACAACTGGTGGTCGGTGGGTATGAAGTGGATGTGAATCCTCTCCAACCTGGCACCATTTTTAATCTAACGATCGACGTCCGTAACCTGGGGGCTGTGTCTGCTCAGAATGTAACCATGGTGTTAGGCGGTGGGGTCACTGTTCCAAGCGGACAGGATGGTACCGGAGGTCAACAAAGTGGTGGTGTGATCGGAACCGGTGCAGATCTGTCCGTTTTTGCTCCATTAGGTTCCTCTAATTTAATTTTTATTGATGACGTTGAAGTTGGCCAGATGAAAACGGCAACCGCCCAATTAATCGTCAATGTGACAGCCAACCCAGGAGCATATCCTTTCAAAATTTCTTTCACCTATTTGAATGCGCAGGGTGAACGGGTGGTGGATGATCAGGTGATTACCCTGCTGGTATATTCCATGCCCAAGGTTGAAATTGGTTTTTATCGTAACCCCGGAAATTTCATTGCCGGGCAGATGAATCCTTTACCAATCCAAATCACCAATCTGGGGAAAAACACGGCTGTGCTGGGAACTTTGACCATCACCTCCGAAAATGCTGATTTAACCGACAATACCATTTTGGTAGGCTCATTGGAACCAGGTGGTTATTTCACCATGGATGCCATGGCAATGCCTTATCAGGAAGGCGAATTAAATTTGCTGGCTTCCATTTCATACTCGGATGACTTCAACCAACCACGAAAATTTGAACAAACTCTGACTGTCATGGTGGACCCAGAACCGGTATATGAGGATTTCCCTGGAAATGGAATGGACGAACAGTATCCACCAATGGAACAACCCGAAACTTTCCTGCAGAAAGTTTGGCGTTTTATCAAGGGATTGTTGGGGTTAGGCAGTGGAAAAGCGCAACCGCAACAGGATTTCACTAATCCGGATCAGTTTAATGGTGAAAATCCTGATTATAACGAGCCAATGCCCATGCCAGCCCCGAAGGGATAGCCAGGAGACTCCAATGAAATTCTGGGATTTACTGAGTCTGATCTCCGATAATCTCCGGCGTAGAAAAGGCCGGGTTCTATTAACTGCCATTGGCGTGGTAATTGGAACCGCTTCGGTTGTGCTGCTGGTATCTTTGGCGACCGGTCTGCAAAAAAGTGCCACCAGCAATTTATGGGGCATCAATGATTTAAGCCGCATCGAAGTCTACCCGAATTATGGTGGGGAGATGTACGCTGCCCCGATGGGTGGGGGCGGGGGAGGTGGCGGTGGAGTCAGTACAGTTAAAATGCTTACACCGACGGTTCTGGATTCGATCGCTCAGATTTCGGGTGTGAAAGCTGTCATTCCCCGCGATTATCTGATGGGACAGGGAATGATCCAGTTTGGAAAATTCGAAACCTGGGCGAGCATGATGGGTGTCAAAGCGGAATACATGCAGGATTTAGGATACGATCTGGACCGGGGTTCGATGGAGTTGGGTAGAGGAATGATTGTTGCCGGAAGCTGGATGGCTAACAACTTTTATGAGCCCAGTCTGCGCCCCGGGCAGACTCCGCCGGAAATGCCGGACTTGCTGGATCAACGCGTGAAATTAAAGTTAACCAAGTGGACCAGTGATGGGAAAGAAGTGAGCCGGACGGTTGACTTAAAAATCGTTGGTATCCTTAAAGAAATGCGCAATGAAGCAGATGGGCAATTCTTTGTATCGCTGGATGAACTGGATGCCTGGAACACCTGGTTTAATAATGGAAAAAGGCCCAACCGCAACAAGGATGGATTTAATAACGTTATTGTTCGGGCGGAAAGCCCCGACGTGGTTATGGACATCACCCAGCAAATTAACGATATGGGCTTCATGGCCTATTCTCCGCAGAGTACAGTGGAAGGGATTAACAGCTTCTTTGTGATTCTGCAGGTTGTGTTTGGCGGAATTGGTGCGATTGCCTTGCTGGTAGCAGCCATCGGAATTGCCAATACGATGACGATGGCGATTCTGGAACGGACGCGTGAAATTGGGCTGATGAAAGCAGTCGGTGCTACCAACCGGGATGTTCTGACCATTTTTCTGGGGGAAGCGGCTGGGATTGGGTTTTTAGGTGGTTTGGGGGGCGCGCTACTAGGGTGGGCCGGCAGCTTTGCTTTGAACGTGGTCTCGATGCAAATCCTGGCGAATCAGGCACAGCAGCAAGGTTATATCTCCTCCGGGTTATCCACTGAAACACCACTGTGGTTATTAATATTTGCAGTGGTTTTTGCAGCTCTGGTGGGTTTTCTTTCCGGGTTATATCCGGCATTAAGAGCCGCCACTTTAGAACCGGTCACTGCTTTAAAGTATGAATAAATCTCGATAAAAAAAGTTTCTAGGAAATTTGGAAAACCATAATTATCGGAAGAAAAAACCTTCCTCGATTTTCAATGATGGGCGTGAATCATAAAGGATGCAAAATTGAAAAAAAGGAGGGTTTTGAGTCAAAATTCGTGAAAAATGACTCAAAAATTGACTCAATGAGTCATCAAGGTTGGTAAGGGACAGCGAGTACGAATCTGGAAAATCGACCTCCAAATGTTTTTTCTAGAAATAATTAATTGCGAGTTTCTTTAACATTTCTAATCTGATTTTAATCTTTGCTTCAAAATGATCAAAGTAAATGCTCTTTTCCTTTACTTGACGGAAGAATAGAAGGAAAGGATAATTTTTGATAGTGGAAACTTTGAACATATACGCTATTCTGGTTGGAATTGGAGCTTCTTTAGCTATCTGGCAAGTACTTCAAACCCACCCGGGACGGGAAGGCTGGCAGTGGGGGGTGGCTGGATTGTGGATTCTGTTAGGTGCCTGGTTGGGAGCCCGTCTGGCTTTTTTCATCTGGCAGCCAGCAGCCCTGGTGGATTTTGGCTGGCAGGCTGTCAGCTTTCGGCAGGGCGGTATGGTCTGGCCGGGAGCGGCTGTCGGCGCCTGGTTTACCTTCGCAATTGTGGCGTTGTTCAAGAAAACGAGCTTATTACAAACAACTGATCACTTGATTGTCATGTTACCTCCGTTGGCGGTGATGGCCTGGCTGGCTGCCTGGTTTTCCGGCAGTGCTTATGGTCCGCAGTTACCGGCTGATTGGTGGGTTCCGCTGACGCTGGATGATCAACTTCGCAGCTTACCGCGTTTTCCGCTGCAATTCATTGCAAGCGCATCCTTGTTCCTCATTTACCTGATCGTTGAACCGCGCTTATCCAAAATTAAACGGGTGGGCGGTAGAACAGCCATTACCTGGTTAATATTTTCAGTCCACACTATAATTTTTTCTTTTCTGCGCGCTGATCCTCGTCCGGAATGGATTGGGTACCCCTGGGATATCTGGTTTCTTTTAATTTGTTTTATTTGGGGCGCAAGGCTGACAATTATCATTTTTAGAGGAGATCATCATGCTTGATTTGTCAAAACAGACACAACCGGTTATTCAAATTCTGTGCGATTTTATTCATAACGAGATCACCAGCCGTGGTTTCCAGCGAGCTGTGTTGGGGTTATCCGGCGGGCTGGATTCAGCACTCTCCTGCTTTCTTGCAACCCGGGCATTGGGAGCAGAGAATGTGCTGGCGGTGCGCATGCCATATCGTACCTCATCACCTGATTCGCTGGAAGATGCCCAAAAGGTGGTCGAGGCTACTGGCGTTCAGAGTCTGACCATCCCGATTACGGAGATGGCCGAACCGCTGATAGAACGTTTTCCGGAAATGGGTGACCTGCGTCGGGGAAATATTCTGGCGCGCCTGCGTATGGTGGCTTTATTTGATCAGTCAGCAGCCTTTAATGGGTTGGTGATCGGCTCCGGAAATAAGAGCGAAATCCTGCTGGGGTACAGCACCCTGTTCGGCGATTCGGCCTATGCGCTCAATCCGCTGGGTGATCTTTACAAAACCCAGGTGCGCCAACTGGCAAAAGAGCTGGGAGTCCCTGCCAGCATCCTGTCCAAGGCGCCCTCCGCCGATTTATGGCAGGGGCAAACGGATGAAAATGAAATGGGTTTCACCTATGAAGAGGTCGATCGCTTATTGTATTTGCTGGTGGAGGAAGGTTTCAC
>DAOUFM010000058.1:0-2819 GCA_034429975.1 Anaerolineaceae bacterium
GGCCGAAACAAACTCAAGGCTGAAACAAATGGCAGATTCTGCAGGATTGCCAATGGTTTTTCCAGATCGTTTACCCAATACCCGCCTGGCGCACGAAGCCACCGAATACGCTTATCAAAAGGGGAAAGGATCAGAGTTTCACCGCGCCGTTTTTGACCGCTACTATGGCCTTGGCCACGATATAAGCCAATGGAACGTTTTGAAGGCAGTTGCATCAGAAATTGGGTTGGATGGCGCAAATATGCAACGCGAAGTAGAAAGTGGTAAATTTGGTGAAGTTGTTCGCGCTCATTTGGAAGAGGCGCACGAATTTGGAATTGAAGCGGTCCCCACCTATATTCTTAACAATGAATATGCCGTTGTGGGGGCACAGCCGTATGAACGCTTTGTCGCGAATTTGGAAGAAATCGAACGAGAGACAGGTGTTCAATTTCAGCGAAAACAGTGATTTGAAACTTTGAATATATATAAACAAATCGTTTATTACGAGGAGAGTGTTCATGTCTGAGCAAAATCTAAACAATCGAACTGCACAGATCGTGTACTTTTCGCATGGAGGCGGTCCTTTGCCAATTCTGGGCGATCCCGGGCACAAGGCGATGGTGGAATTTATGAAGAAATTGCCATCTCAGTTGCGCCGCCCAGAATCTATCCTTATGATCAGCGCCCACTGGGAGGAACGGGAACCCAGTTTGTTAGGATTGGAAAGGCCCCCACTTTTTTATGATTATTATGGTTTCCCTGATGAAGCCTACAATATCACCTATCCGGCACCCGGTGATCTGAAATTGGTTGGACGGGTCAAAGAACTGCTGCATGAAAATAATCTTCCAACAAGGATTGATAATGAAAGGGGATATGACCACGGAGTATTCATCCCTCTTAAGTTGATGTATCCAGAAGCGGATATCCCTGTTGCCCAGCTTTCCCTGGTTCGAGGCCTTAACCCTGCTGCCCATATTGCCTTAGGAAATGCGTTGCGTGGGTTACTTTCAGAAAACGTGCTGGTCATTGGCTCTGGATTTTCATTCCATAACCAGAACGCCTTTTTTGGAGGGCAAGGCGGGGGCGCCGATGCGCGTAACGAAGCATTCCAGAACTGGTTAGTTGAAACCATTACCAGTCCACTAACTCAGACTGAACGGGAGCAGCGTCTGATTCAATGGGAAAAGGCTCCAAACGCCCGTTACTGCCATCCACGCGAAGAGCATTTACTGCCCGTCCATGTTTGCCAGGGAATGGCCAATGAAGGAGGTAAAGTAATTTTTAATGATGAAATTCTTGGAAAACGAGGAGTCGCTTTCCTGTGGGATTAAGATTTTAGCGACATCAATTTGAACTCTTTCTCCCTGTTATTCCCCCAGAAATAGTCAAAAAAGGAAAGCAGGAAAACAAAGGCAACGTGATCAAACGTGGTGATTGAAACTCATCCGGATATACTTTCAGGCAGTTTGGCGCGCAAAAGGTATGTCGTTCTTTTCTTAATGAATTCGGTCAGGCGAATCCGGGGTTTATCAGACTCTAGAATACGGTCTGAAGGTTCTGAATAGGATAAAAATAAACTGTCAAAAATAGTTATTGATTTCTATCACGATGTTCTTTGCGTGTGGTGCTTTTTATCTTCGGCGAGGTTGCGGCGAATTAGTCTGGATTTTCCACAAATTGAAATCAATCATCATGCCCTCGCCCTTGCAAAAGATCTGAATTCTATTTCTCAAATGTTTGGGGATGATGCCGACGGCAAAGAGGAGATCCTTCGGCACTGGTCTGCGGCGGCTGCTCATCCTGATGGTGAAAGGATCAATGTGAGCTTGATGCGCTCGCGCGAGTTTCCCTGTCCGTATTCAATGCCAGGTCTCTTGGCATGCAAGGCGGCTCAGTTCCAGGGAGGTATGTTTGATCGCGTTCAGCGAGCTCATGCTGTAGAAGCAAATAATATTGTCGATTCGAAAATATTGAAGGGATGCGCTGTCGATATCGGGTTGGACCCCATCCGTTGGGAAGTTGATTTTCCGAGCCAGGCTGTGAGGCAGGCGGTTGAATCAGATCTAGAAGAGGCGCGCCAGCTTGGAGCTAACGCAGTACCAACCCTGATTTTCAATCAGCGCTGGGTGTTACCCGGGGCGGTTCCCGAAACTGCCTTGCGGCAGGTGATTGAGGACCTGCTCGCTGACCGCGACCCATCCGCCGCGTAAAGGAGCTTTCAAGGTGTGGTTAAAGAAATACCACACAGCTACCTTGTGAAACTATCGATTTTCCATTCTTAAGCGGGCAAAATTTGCGGTGAATGGAAAAACGGTTCTATTTTTCTGGAGTATTTTGTGAATTCAATCAATCAACATTTTGAAATAGGATGTTACACGCTTGTCGAGTGGGACGTGAATCCTCTTACCGGTAAGAAATTAGACGCCCGAACGCGAATCCAACAACTCCTCGAAACTATTGATCTCGCCGATCAGGTCGGTTTGGATGTATTTGGCATTGGGGAGCATCATCGCCCTGATTTTCTATCCTCGGCCCCGCTGGTGATTCTTGGGGCGGCCGCAGCGCGTTCGAAAAAGATCCATCTCAGCACGGCTGTAACCGTTCTTTCATCAGATGATCCAGTGCGGGTCTTTCAAGATTTTGCGACACTTGATCTCCTTTCAGAAGGACGCGCTGAAATCATGGCCGGGCGCGGGGCGTTTATTGAATCTTTTCCTCTCTTTGGATATGACTTGAATGATTATGATTCGCTTTTCGTTGAAAAACTCGACTTGCTTCTGAAATTGCGTCGATCTGAATTTGTTTCCTGGAGCGGCAGGCATCGTTCAACCCTT
>DAOUFM010000059.1:0-27211 GCA_034429975.1 Anaerolineaceae bacterium
TGCCCTCGCACCGCGGGGGTTCGCCTACCCCCTGACCTGATACTCTCCTTCCAGCACCCACTTGTACGTCGTCAGGCCTTCCAGTCCGATCGGGCCACGGGCATGCAGCTTCTGGGTGGACACCGCCACCTCGCCGCCCAGGCCTAACTGCGCCCCATCGGTGAAGCGCGTGCTAGCGTTCACATACACCGCTGCAGAGTCAATCTCTGCGATGAATTTCTGCGCATGCCGGGAATCACCAGTCAGGATACCGTCCGAATGCTGGGTGCCATGCTGGTGGATGTGCTCCATCGCTTCATCGAGAGAGGATACCACCTTGATACCCAGAACCAGGCTCAACCACTCACGGTCAAAATCGCCTTCTTCAGCCGGCAAGATGCCCTGACTTGCATCTGCTCCTAAAATTTCGATGGCAGCCGGGTCACAACGGAATTGCACGTGATCCTGCCCTAGTCTTTGAACCACCGCTGGCAGAAATTGCGGCGCTATCTTCTGATGCACGAGCAGAGTCTCCAATGCATTACAGACTGATGGTCGCTGCACTTTGGCATTCTGAATAACTTCCACAGCCTTTTTCAGATCAGCACTTTCATCGACAAACAAATGACAAATCCCAATCCCGCCGGTCATCACCGGCATGTTGGCGTTGGCTTTGCAAAAATCCTGTAAGGCATTTCCACCTCTGGGTATCAGAATATCCACATATTGATCCATTTTTACCAGTTGTTCCACCAATCCTCGATCCGGATCGTCGATGAACTGCACCGCATCCAGTGGAAGGTTGGCTGTTTGCAGGCAATCGCGGATCAGTTTTACCAGGGCACGATTGCTGTTGAGGGTTTCTTTCCCGCCGCGCAGGATGACCGCATTACCGGATTTAATTCCCAATGCGCTGATATCAACCGTGACGTTTGGGCGCGCTTCATAGATGACCGCCATTACCCCCAGCGGCACTCGTACCCGCCGGGCTTTCACCCCATTCGCCAGTAGCTTCTCTTCAATCACCGTCCCAACCAGGTCCGGCATGCGAATCAGGTCTTCCAGATCATTCGCCATGCCGTTCAACCGGTTCTGCGTCAACAGCAGCCGGTCGATCAAAGCCGCGCTCAGCCCAGCCGATCGTCCCAATTCGATATCTTTCTGGTTGGCAGCTAAAATCTCGGCTGAATGATTTTGCAGTTGATCTACCAGCGTAGTCAAAAAAAGATTCTTCTGATCCGAACGCGCCTGTGCCAACATTCTGGCATTTTGTCGGGCTGTTTTTCCCATTTGCAGTAAATCAGTCATCTCATCCACCTTCTCTTTACAAAAACAACAGGTTTTTGTGGTGTACGACTTCAACACCATAGTTATAACCCAAGACCTGTTCAATTTCCTGAGACTGTAGACCGATAATCTTTTCCAGGTCCTCATGGTTGTAATTGGTAATTCCCAACGCAAATTCTTTTCCATCCGGATCTTTCAAGCGCAAAACATCGCCGCGCAGGTATTTACCACCAGATTTCGTGATCCCCACCGGTAAAAGGCTGCCGCCATCCCGCACCGCGTTCACTGCTCCCTGATCCATCTGCAGCCAACCGCCATTATGGCGCGATTCAGCCAGCATGTGGCGTTTGCGCGATTCGTACTTGGAGAACAATGGAGTAAACCGCGTGCCCACTTTCTTGCCCAGGAAAATATTCCAGATGCGCCCGGGATATTTCCCATTGGTGATCACCACCATACACCCAGAACGGCGCGCCAGATCGGCTGCCTGAATCTTGGTGAACATCCCGCCGGTGCCCAGACCGCTGGAGGATCCTCCGGCTATCTGCCAGACCTCATCGGGAATTTCATCACTGGAGATCTCTTCAATGACCTGTGCTTTGCGATTGGTGCGCGGGTCTGCATCCATCAAGCCATCCTGATCGGTGAACAGTACCAGTAAATCCGCCTCCACCACCATGGCGACCAGCGCGGAAAGATTGTCATTATCACCCAAGCGGATCTCTTCGGTGCTAACGGTGTCATTTTCATTGATAATCGGGACCACCCGGTATTGAATCATCGCCTCCAGCGTGTTGCGGGCATTCAAATAACGCCGGCGATCAGATAAATCATCGCGGGTAAGCAGCACCTGACCAACCGGAATTTGATAAAAACCAAACAACTGTGAGTAGATCTCCATCAAACGCGATTGCCCCACTGCAGCCAGCATTTGTTTTGCTGGAATGTGGCGCGGCAAAACCGGGTGTCCCAGCGTGGAACGTCCCACTGCCATTGCGCCGGAGGTAACCAGAATGACCTGATGCCCTTTTTGGTGCAAACGGGCTATCACCCGCACCAGTTCAATCATATGCTCCAGAGAAACATCTGGAGTTCCCTGGGTCAGGGTGGAAGAACCCAGTTTAATCACAATTCTTTGTTTCTGCATGCTCTTATCCGCTCCGGATTATCGAATTGACCAATCATACCTGAAAATTGCCAGAACTTCAAACCTGAGATATCATCGGGACGTCCGGGTTGATGTCCGGGCCGAAGAACTTGAACAACACCAGATCCTGATCACCGGTATTGCGCACCCTCAGCGGGCGGAGGGCTGCGCGATGTGTCACCAGCAGTTCTTCCTGATCAAAATTTCCAGCTTTCATTTCAAAATCATCAAAAAGACCTGCTCCCGCCCAAACCAGCAGATTGTAAACGCCGGTATCCTGACTGAAATAATCCTTGCCGGGCTTAATCACCAGTTTCTTCCCGCTGAATTTATTGGTGTTATAAAAAATCCAGTATTCCTGCCCGCCGGATTGCACCGAGGATTGGATCAACTGTGGTGTGGTATGCCGGTGTTCGTAAAAGAGCGGGTCGGCACTCACCGCCCAATCGATCTGCTCCAGGACAATCCGCTCGCCATACTGCTCTCGATCCTCGACAGAGATATCTTTAAACAACAAATCTTTCGGAACCAGACTGCCCGCCGACCAGGCCTGCAGGACGGCGAAGACGTCCGAATCCTCCTGCAATTCCAGGGTCAGAGCTGTACCGGGGGCGTGCGGCACACCCGCCGGAACGTGAAAGCCTTCATCCGGATAGAGCCGGTAAGCGCGCGAATACTGCAAAATGCGATCATCCTGCCAATCCGTCAGATGCGGCAGAATTTTCTCATGGTTTTTCGTATCCAAAAAAGAGGGGTGAAAACCAAAAAAAGTTTCAGGGTGTGGGCCGAGATCCACCCCGGTTGGAAAATAATAGGCTTCCTCCTTGGGGTTACGCCCCACTCTTTCCGCATCTTTTTTCTGCTGATGATAATGGAAAGCCAACCGGTCGCTCATATCGAAGAAATTCGCCAGTCGCCCCAGTCCTGAATGTTTCCGGCTATATTCTCTTCCCATGATCTCCCCGGGCAGCCATTCAAGCGCTTCCTTTAAAGATACTTCCTCACCCCCGGGCAGGTTCAGATAGGTTAGCCCTTCATCTGCCGGGCCAATGAGGTTGTCAGCCCGTGTGGTAGATGCCAGCCAGCGTTCCGAGATCCAGCCACGTGCACCTGCATCCGCCTGATCTGGCGTCAACCCCAGGCGGTACCCGGGTGGCATTGAATTACGGGCTACCCAGGTTGGTTTGAGGCGGATGATACCGCGCGAATTCTCTAAATATTCAACCAGTAATTTTTTACGTTCTTCCCTTAAGATTTGTTGAGTCATGTTTGCTGCCTTTAAAAATTAAACCAATTATTTTTCGGAAATTAATTGAAAAATGACAAGCTCAGAACTGACGGTGGCACGAGAATAACTACCCTCACCTGCCAGGCTCTGCGATCTGACAGGAATTTCTTCTCCGCCGCTGCTCGCTGAAAACCTTTGCCCGCTTTTAGCATTCACCAGGCGAACGGATACCTGGCGTTCTACTGGTGAGTGGCTCACCCGAAGCTGCTGGTCGGTCTCATACCATTCCAACAGCGTCCCATCGTACAGTTCAAAACGACCATCTGCGCCGGGATAAATATCAACCCGCAGGTGCACTTGCCAGCCGGGGGTCTTTACCTCACCATCTGGCACCAGGGTTAACGGGGTTGGGTCCATACGTGGAATGATCGCACCTGCTTTGGCAAACACCGGGATTTCATCCAGTTCAGCCCGGCAAAGTACCTCCTGCCCACCAGGATGCTGCTCCCCCGTCCAGAAATTCCGCCATAAACCGGGTGGAAGATACACCGGGCGTAACCGGCTGAAACTATAATGCACCGGGGCAATGATCAACTCACTCCCAAAAGCGTACTGATCCTCACAAAGTTGCTGCCAGACTGCTGGATTGCCTTCAAATTCCAGCGCCATCGCGCGCAATATTGGGATGCCGGTTGCGGATGCGATGCGCGCATAAGTGTAAATATACGGGAAAAGGTCTGTATGTAGACGTGAAAAATGATGGTAATTTTGTAAAGCCGATTCTGAAAAACCCCAGGGTTCGCGCTTTCCGGCGCCATGCAGCATCATGATGGGTGAAAAAGCACCAAACTGAGTCCAGCGTTTGTATACTTCCTCGGTCGGGTCACCAAAATAGCCGCCGATGTCGGAAGACCAGAACGGGAACCCGGATAGTCCAGCCGTCTGCCCGGCGATCAATGCACTGTGCATCCCGCTATTCAGAGCAAAATCGGAGGACTGATCCCCGGACCAGATAACCGAATGCTTTTGAGAGCCATGCCAGCCGGAACGCGTCAGCATCACCCCCGCTTTGGCTGCCTGGATGACTTCAAAGGTGATCTCATTGTACAGACGGGGGTAGAGGTTATGCATTTCTCTTCCGCTGCGACCATCATAGAAAACCGCGTCCTCCGGCACCTGTTCCCCGAAGTCGGTCTGAAAGCCGTCCACCCCCAGATCCAACAGAGCGCGCAGCTGTTCCTGATACCATTCCACAGCAGCGGGATTGGTGAAATCGATACACGAACCCACCAGCATGGGGTTCAAGCCCATCTGGCTAACATAGATCTCACCATCCGGTCGTTTGAGGAAGAAGCCTCTTTCAGCACAGGCTTCGTAGTAATCATTTGGATCGGTAAAATTATTGACCGCCATCCAGGGGGTAATCCACAAAATCACCCGGTTGCCCTGCGTGTGGATGCGTGCGATCATCACTTGGGGATCGGGAAACTTACGCGGGTCAAAACGGAAGGAATGGTAAGCCACCTCCCAGCGTGCATCAATTAATTTCACCGTGGCAGGCAACCCTAACGCAGCCTGCTGGTCGATATCCTCCAGAATGCCATGTTGATCCGCCGTCTGCCAGTCGCGGGACTTCCACGGACCGAACACCCACTCCGGAGGGAGCGCTGGTCTACCCGCTATCTGGGTGTAATCAGTCAGGATTTTTTTGAAGTTTTCACCCAAAAAAACCTTCAAATGAATTCCTGGCTCGTCTATACGCAAACTGACATGAGTGGGGTCATCCGCCATCGCTATACGTGCGATCACCTTTTTGGTGGTATCCAGCCACAATCCGTAGCCCTGACTGGACATGTAAAACGGCACCGGCATATAGGTCATATCCAGTGTAGCGCCATCCTCTACCCAGAGTACCACCTGTTTCCCGCGCTGGTCAATACGATCAAAACGTTGACCGAAGCCCACAAAATGCTCATTTGCCTGCGCTGCCAGGACAATCCCGGTCCATTCAACCCCATTCAGGCGTGTTTGAAAATCCAGATCAATACAATTCTGCTGAAATGAGACTTTGAGTTGGAAAACTTCGCTGGTGCCCGCGGAAAGCTTCATGGTGAAAGACTTCTCAGCCGTGTTCAGCAAGGCAGCCCCGTCAATCTGCTTCCAAATGCCGTTCTTTAAACGAAACTCAATCGTTTGGAGATGCCAGACGATCTGTTGATCGTTAATCCATGTGAGAATACCTGTAAATGGATCCAGTTGAACCGTCAGGTTCCATTGATTAAGCGAAAATTCCAGTGGGTAATGAGGTGCCATAAAGTTCTTCTCCTGTTGAATTGAAATTGATCCAGAATGAGGATTTTCGTCTATTGAAATCTGGATGGAACGCACCCATCCAGATTCTTAAAAATGAATTAAAATAATCATACCTGAATTACCCTACCTTGTAAAATTTAATAGAGGAGACACATGATCAACAATATTCAAATTGATTCATTATTGCCTGCTGAAATGGCACAAAAAGCTGAAGACATCGGACAAAAGAAAGCCAGGCTGGATTTTTGGACAATGTTTGGCTTAAGTGTCCTGGCTGGAGCCTTCATTGCCTTAGGTGCTATCTTCGCAACCACTGTTTCGACGGGTGGTTCGGCACTGCCCTACGGGGTCAACCGGCTGATTATGGGTTTTTCTTTCTGTTTAGGCCTGATCCTGGTTATTGTCGGGGGCGCCGAATTATTTACCGGGAACACTTTGATTATTATGGCGTATATGAGCCACAAAATTCGTTTCAGAAGATTGGCTCGAAACTGGGGTGTGGTTTATTTGGGGAACTTTGTTGGCTCAGTTTTGACTGCAATTACCATGTTTTTAACCAAACAATTTACTTTTGCCGGCGGCAATTTAGGCTTGAATATCCTAAACATTGCTGAATCTAAAACGAGTTTGGAATTTATTCCTGCTGTAGCTTTGGGAATTATCTGTAATGCATTGGTGTGCCTGGCTGTCTGGCTAACATTTTCAGCCCGCACCACCACCGATAAAATTCTGGCAATTATTTTCCCTATCACCGCATTCGTCGCTGCTGGGACGGAACACAGTGTGGCAAATATGTACTTTATCCCTATCGGGTTGCTGGTGAAATATTTCGGTGGCAGTGCTTTTTTTGAACAAATCGGAAAAACAGCCGCCGATTTCCCGCATCTGACGGTTAAGAATTTTTTGCTCGCTAATTTATTGCCCGTTACCATTGGAAACATGATTGGAGGCGCGGTATTGGTCGGGGCAGCTTACTGGTATATCTATTTGCACAAGAAAAATAAATAGCGTGAAATGCAGCAATGAATGATCTTCTACCCCTCATCCCATCTCCCCAACAGGTTGAAAACCTGAATGGAAGGTTTGAGTGGTCTTCAAGCATTAAAATTTGTTCCGGCTTTGCGAAAAGAGAAGTTGAGTTTTTTGCGGAAAAAGTTCCACTTCCAATTCAGCCAACAATTCTAAACTCAGCAGATGCAGCGACGGTAAAAATCCAGCATGACTCCCGGCTAAGCAAAGAAGCTTACGAACTAAGAATTAATCCCCACCAAACCATCGAGATTTATTCCAACGACGAAGCTGGAGCATTCTATGCGCTGCAAACCTTGCTGCAACTCATCCTGGCGAACGATCAACCAGGCATGCGATCGGTATCCATTCCCTGCGTCCGCATCAGCGATCAACCTCGTTTTTCTTGGCGCGGTTTTATGCTGGATGAGGCCCGCCATTTCCAGGGAATGCAAACCGTCAAAGATCTATTGGATTGGATGGCGTATTTCAAATTCAACGTCTTCCACTGGCACCTGACCGATGATCAGGGTTGGCGCATTGCGATCAATCGTTATCCGCGGCTGGTTGAAGTTGGTGCCCACAGAGAAAACAGCCAGATAGGCGGATTTTTAAGCAAAAAAGTGAACCAGACCCCGCATTCAGGTTTTTATACTCAGGCAGAGATTAAAGAAATCATTCAATATGCAAACGAGCGTCATATTCAGATCGTCCCGGAAATTGAAGTCCCCGGGCATGCCACCGCAGCGCTGGCAGCTTACCCAGAATTAGGCTGCACTGGTGGTCCCTATCAGGTCACCCCGTACTGGGGCATCCATGCAGAGATTCTTTGCCCCGGGAAGCCAGGAACGGTTACCTTTCTTAAAAATGTGCTGGGTGAAGTGCTAGACCTGTTCCCCGGCCCCTATATTCATACCGGTGGAGATGAAGCCCCCAAGAAACGTTGGCGTGCTTGCCCGGATTGCCAGACACTGGCAAAAAAACAACGGATTGCTCCCATTAATGGATTACAAACGCTGTTGACCAACACGCTCAGTCAATTTTTAAAAGAACACGGGCGCACGCTGATCGGTTGGAATGAGATGCTGGCAGATGACCTTGATCCTGATGCGGTTGTACAATACTGGCTCGGTAAGGAAAAAACGATTCTGCCACATATCCGCTCCGGACGTAAGGCGATCCTCTCTAATTTTTCCACCTATTATCTGGATCACAGTTACAACCATAGTCCATTGGACAGGGTGTACCAACTAGAACCGGTCTTTGCAGACCTGGAAAGCGAATATCACCCGAATATCCTCGGAATCGAAACACCACTGTGGACTGAATTTGTCCCCAGCCGTGCCCGCCTGAACTGGCAGGTTTTTCCCCGCTTATTAGCAGTGGCAGAAACAGCCTGGTTGGATCCGCAAAAAAAGAACCTGGTCAATTTTCACGAACGACTACCTGCCTTCTTAAGCCAATTAGAGCGCGATAAAATTGGCTATGGGCGTATAATTGAAGCCAATCCCCCGGCTTACAAACGGATTTTCGCCACATTCTCCCTGCTGCAAGCCGGTAAGGGAGAACATTCTTTTGATTAAAGGAGCCTTATGACCTTACATAGTGAAATTCTTGAACAACCACAACGCCTGGCTGATCTCATCTCCCAGGAAAGCGCACACATTCAAGCAGCAGCAGCCGCTATTTTAGAGCGCGATATTCACATGGTATTAATCGCTGCCCGGGGTACTTCTCATAATGCCGGGAAGTATGCAAATTATCTGTTGGGGAACCATAATCAATTGCCGGTTATGTTTGCAGCGCCTTCATTATACACACATTATCAGACACCTCCTCTTCTCAAAAATACCCTGGCAATCGGAATTTCACAATCCGGACAATCACCGGATATCGTCAGTGTCGTTAAGAACGCTCATGCCCAAAATTGTTACAGCCTGGCAATCACCAATGACCCAGATTCACCGCTGGCACAGGCCGCTGATACGGTCTTGAACTTACGCGCCGGCACTGAAAAAGCTGTGGCAGCTACCAAGACATACACCACACAATTATTAATCCTGGCACTCCTGTCCGCTGCCCTGAGCGCAGATCAGCAAGCCCGCGCAGAGATTGAAAAGCTACCCGGTTGGGTTGAACAAGTCCTGAAGCTGGATGAATTCATTGCCCAGGCAGCCAACCGCTACCGCTACATGCAGCAATGCGTGGTACTGGGGCGCGGTTACAACTTCTCCACCGCCAACGAATGGGCTTTGAAAATGAAAGAGTTAACCTATGTTGAAGCCGATGCATATTCATCCGCCGACTTTATGCACGGACCGATTGCCATGATCTACCCGGGCTTCCCGGTGATGGCGATCGCACCGCAGGGTAAGGTCTACCCGACCATGCTGGAAACGATCGCACACCTGAAACAAAATCTGAGCGCCGAGTTGGTGGTAATTTCTAACGGAAAAGAAGCGCTGGATCTGGCACAGGTCGCTCTGCCCTTACCGGCAGACATCCCGGAATGGCTCTCTCCCATCCCCGCCATCGTCGCCGGGCAGCTCTTCGCCTACCATCTTACCCGCAGCAAAGGCAACGATACCGAAACTCCGCGCAGCATCCACAAGGTCACGAAGACGGAGTAGGCAAAGGGAAGTTTTTAGAAAAAATAAATATTCTCCTCCCCTGGAGGGATGCCCGTCAGGGCGGGGTGGTTTTAGCCTATGCCCTCGCTCCGCGGGGGATGCCCTCGCTCCGCGGGGGTTCGCCCATGCCCTCGCCCTGCGAGGGTTCCCCCCTATTCCCTATTCACCCTCCCCACCGTCAATATCGGATGAATGGCCGCCAATGCCAGAATCAACACCAGCACCAGCCCTATTCCGGCTAACAGCAAGAGCGGAGGCACCACCATAGACAACAATCCGGCGCCGACCGTCAGGGCCAGCACCACCAATGCCGCGATCAATAGCGTGAGCGATTTTTGCTTGGCTGTTTTCATAGAAGCCCGGCGTGGGCCATTCGCTTGCCCGCTCTGCCCATTAACCAGCAGAACCTGGCGCACATTGTCATCGTCCAGGTAGAAGCTGCTCCAGACCGGCAGGAGGAAGAGCGTCCAATTTTGATCTGTAAAGGTTGGCTTCCAACGGAAATCACGGATCTGATCAGCAGCCGCTGCCTGGCGGGTTTCGCTGGTTGCTTCTTCCTGAAAACGTGGCAAAGTGTCCGGCCAGGCATCTTCTTTATCCCGCTCGGGGACCAGCACCACCGGTGCCGGCTGCGGCTTGTTAGAGATCAGAGCCTTCCAATCAGTGCGGACTGACTGAGAATAATTGTAACCACCCAGGCGTTCCATCAACTTGCGATGGTCATTTAATCCTGGAGCTGCCATGTTTTGATAGGTACGGGTTAGCTTTCCCAGCCGCGGTTCCCAACGCGTGCGCGTTTCGATTACATCCCGGGTGTTCCAGCGTCCGGAATTAAAACTCTCCTCATGCGATTTCGCTTGATAATGAAAACCACAATCCGCCTGCCAGGTGGCGCTGACCTGTCCATCGACCAACCACATCGGGATGTACACCATCCGCAGACGGTTGCGTAGATTTTCTGCTGTCAAATCCTCTGGTGCATAGGGCACTTCTTTGGCGAAGGTTTGCAATCCCTCAAACAGTTTTTCTATCGGGTAATTAAAGGGGATTTGCATCTCCGGCGGCCGGATATGACTTTGCAGGTTGCTGAAATCCTGACCTTCATAGAGATCCAGATTCCCATTGCGACAATACGGGCACTCTCTTGAGTTAAGATCGGAAGGTACCAGGAAGCTCCGGCCACATCGATTGCACATCACATAAAGGACTTGTTCTCCCCAGCCCAAATCTGATAATTTAATAACAGCAGCAACTGGTTGTGTATTAGATTCTGTCATTCGGCCCCCTCTTTATTGGCATTCACCAAAATGCTGATCACGGCAATTACACAGCCGATCATGATCCCAAACAAAACTACCCCCAGCAGTAAATTATCCCCTGAGGAAGATGCGATGGCCGCCAGCCCAGCAAAACCTGAAATTAATCCTAGAATCATAATCAGGGCGAGCACCAGCCAGACCTTCTTCCAATCCACCGGTCTCTGCCCGGAAATGGTTCCTGTTTGCCCATTCACCACCGCTTTATAGATTTTCTCATTGAAGCGGTAAGCTGCCAGAAAAACGGGCAGAAGAATGTAACGCCAACTTTCATTGGAAGAAGTCATATTCATACTAAAATTACGGATCATATCGGTGCTGGCCTGCTTCATACAGGCTTTTTTAGTGCTCTCCCGCATCACCTCACGAGCCAGTTCCCACGCTTGTTCCAGGGTGCGATCATAACCTTTCGCTTGTAGCCCTGCCAGAAAATCCGGTTGATAGTTTACCATGGCGGACAGATTAAAACCGCCCACATTTCCCAGGTGTCGGGCGCTGACCCGTTCGGTGCCAGTAATCAATAAATCATCGACATTGACCCCAGCAACACCGGATTCCCAACGCCATTCAATTTTGGTGCGTGTCTTCATACTCTTCGTGCTGGAATCATAATAGCTTACATTGACAGTGTGTCCTACTTCAGCCCGCCAGGATGCCTTTGTATCTGCATCAAAAGTCCAATAGGGTAAATAAATCGCAGTAAACGGATCAAACGAGTTATAGTTTTTCATGGTTTTCGGAACCATCCAGCTTTTTCCTACCCATTCACGGGCAATCTGCTGGCATTTTTCCTGATCAACTTTGAAAGGCACCAAATATTTCGGACGCAAATTATTCTGATTGGCAGACGCCTGGACTACTTTGTTTGAACCACAAAACGTACAGGTGGCCGCCATGCTGTCGGGTGGGATGTTAATTTCGGCTCCACAGCTCAAGCAACGTAAGTCTTTGCGCTCTTGCCCCCAGCCATGAGAGGCCCTTTCCAGGTTAGCCATGCTAAATTCATTTTCTTCGGCAGCTTTTCCGACTACAGTCGCCTGTACTTTCTCTTGATAACCACAATGCTCACAAATCAGGCCGCTTTGTTTAATGGAATACGCAGTAACTGCCCCACAATTTGGGCACTTAAATTCAGTAATGGTTTGCACCTTTTCTTTTTTCTCCGCGGGTGCATAAATTTCAAACCCGGGGAGTTTTGATGGAACCATAATGTAGTTCGGTGGAGGAAATTTATCCATTTTTACCTTTAAGGAATAAGTTTATGATTTGTTAACTATTCTATCACTGGATAATCAGATCGTTTCCGAGTTATAAAACCTTACACACCTGGGAGAAAATTTTTCATTTTTACGATGTATAATCAATAAAGAATTAGTTCTTTTGGAAAATTTAATGTTTTTGAGTTTACGATCTAAGTTAAATACCATTTTGATTGCCTTTACTTTGATGGTAATCATTTCAGTTGGAGTGACTTTTTGGGGTTTGGAGACTCAGCGCCAGAATGCCAGCATTATTGATTACGCCGGACGCCAGCGTATGTTGCTGCAATTAATGGCTCGAATGGTTAACCGTAACGATGGAGCCAACCTAACGACTATGGCAGCTAATCTAGATGAAGCAGAACAAATCTTCAACCAGACTTTGTCCGCTTTACGGACTGGCGGGATTATTACGTCTGAATTAGGAAACAAGATCAAAATCCCAGCAACCCGTAATCCTCAAACCCTGGCAGAAATCGATAACCTGGAAACATCCTGGAGTAATTTCCAGCAATTATTGCATTCCTTCGGTTCCATTCCAGCTACCGAAGAGAATAATGCTCTGCGCCTGGGGGAACTCGATACGCTGGTTCAATCCATGCTCAGCGAGATTGATCGGATTGTGTCTCTTTACAGCCTGGATGCTGCCCATCAATTAAATCTGGTGCGCAACACGCAGCTTGTTTTTCTGCTGGCAGCCATCAGTTTGCTGGGTGTGGGCGCTTACGTCATTCACCAGGATATTCTCAAACCACTGGATCAATTCAAACTAGCAACTGTTCAGTTACAAAATAATCGGATGGACCAGGCGCTCGCCACAACCACAACCGTTGAATTTAACCAACTGGTAGACGCTTTCGAAAAAATGCGGATTAACCTTAAATCTACCCAGCAGGAATTACTGCATCTGAATGAATCTCTGGAAAAACGGGTTGTCCAGCGCACAGCCGAACTGGAAACCTTATACGAAGTCAGTCGCGAAATCACAGCTCAGTTGGACATCCACAAAGTGCTTTCTTCCATCACGGATAAGGCCAAGATTCTCCTGGCAGCCGACGTAGCTTCTCTGTGTTTGCTGGAAAGCGATCTGCAATGGTTGCACCTGGAAGCCATCAGCGGCTCAGATCAGGCGCAAATTAACGCCGCCATGGATCTGGATAATCCGTTCGTGGTCAGTGTTCTGAATGAGAAAGTAGCGGTAAAGTGTGACCAGTGTAAATTCCATTCAGCTTGCCAAATCCTGGCGGAACCCTATCGCACCAGTCATATCGTAGCACCTCTAAAAATGGGAGAACGGATCATTGGCGCCCTTTGTGTTGGCAGCCAAAAAGAGAATTTTTTCACGGCCGAAGACCAAAATATCATGACCAAACTGGCTAACTCCGCCGCGGTAGCCCTCGAGAATGCACGCATCTATGCTCAGCTTGAAAAGGTATCGGTTCTGGAAGAACGTAATCGCATCGCTGCGGAGATTCACGACGGTCTGGGTCAAACCCTGGGTTATTTAGGATTGATGCTCGATCAATCTATGGATTTGTTGGGGGAGGACAAGAAAGAACAGGCACAGGAGCGATTATCAATCTCACGTTCGAAGATTAATGCTGCTTCTCTGGAAATGCGAGCAGCGTTAAACCAATTGAAAAATGAAAACCCGATCGACAATCAGGTCGGAAAAATCCTGGAAAAAGAAATGTTGGAAATGGTAGCGCAATATTCCATTCCCATCCAATTTCAGGATCAATGCTCCAATCCAACTTTCTGCTCTCAGGATGTGATTGAACAGATAACCAAGATTGTCCGAGAAGCAATTGTAAATGCCATCAAACATGCCCAGGCCTCACAAATTGAGGTCACCCTATCTTCAGAAGATGCTTGCTGTCAATTACTCATTGCTGATAATGGCATTGGAATGGCACAACCCGGAGCGAAAAAAGACGGACACTTTGGCCTTCAGATTATGCAAGCCAGAGCAGCCCACATGAATGGGACACTGGAGATTGAATCGATCCCACAGCAAGGCACCAAAATCATTTTAAAATGGAAGAAAGAGGAGGGCGGTAAATGAGTAAATTGCGGGTTCTATTGGCTGATGATCACGCTTTGTTCCGCGAGGGTTTATCGGTCATTATTAACTCCCAGCCGGACATGGAAATTATTGGTGAAGCAAATGACGGCCTGGAAGCATTGGTAAAAGCACAGGAATTGAAACCAGACCTCATTCTGATGGACGTACAAATGCCCGGGTTGGATGGGATCGAAGCCACCCATCGCATCAAACATGCTCTCCCTGATGTGAGGATCGTAATGCTGACCGTTCAGGACGACGATGACAAATTATTTCAGGCTCTAAAACAAGGTGCTCAGGGATATTTGCTTAAAGACATCCGCTCGAAAGACATGCTAACGTTAATCCGCGGCGCCGCTCAGGGAGAAGCTGCTCTCTCAGCCCACCTGACCGGTCGGGTTCTGCAGGAGTTTCAACGAATCAGCAAACAGGTTCCTCTGGTTAACGACAACGAGATTACCCCCCTCACCCTGCGGGAAGTCGAAGTCCTCGACCTGGCTGCCACCGGCGCAACCGACAAAGAAATTGCTGCCAAATTATCGATCAGCCTGCACACCGTTAAAAGCCACATGCGCAACGTGCTTAGCAAATTACATGCCAACAGCCGCAGTGAAGCAGCCATGTTGGGCCGCCATAAAGGTATTCTCTAGCCAACCTTTTTTGGTTTGTATGGTTTTTCACAAGAATTAGTCCCCGGGTAAAAACCCTTTTATTTTATCCCTCAAATTCCATGCTTAAGCACTTTTCAAGATGGATGTGATCCACTTGAAAATGCACTATTCTCTTACTAGGATTTTTCCTTCTGTATTTTTCCTATTAACTGTTAAAAGGCCCGCAACTTTATGGAAAAAAGAAACGTCTTGCTGGTTAGTACTCAAAAATTATTTGGTGAAAGTATGGAATCGCTATTAAAGCAGGCGGATGATGTTAATTTGCTGGGACCCTGGGAACCGAATGAGGAAATATTGGATAAATTAGCAGAGAATCTACCGGATGTAATCGTTATGGTGGAAGATCAGGAAAATAATGACAAGATCCACGATTTGACCACTCGAATCATGCATAAGTTTCCACAATTGCCATTGATCCTGGCAGGGATTGACATGGCAGTTTTTTATGTGATCAATACAAAAACCCACCCAGCCAGGGGTGAGGACCTGCTAAAAATAATCCGGGCAATGCAGGTCACTTAATTTCAACGGGAGAACTCAAACAAATTAAATGGAGGCGCAGGTTATGATAAATAAAGCATTTTCGAGAAAGATTTTTCCGCAATTACTCTTCTTTTTAACGCTATTTGGCTTTCTCTTTTTCGCCGGGATCACCCTAACCAATGCAAAAGATGTAGCTCAAAATGCGGATAACGGCCAACAAATTTTTGATTCGAAATGTAAATCTTGCCACTCGATTGGTGGCGGCGATTTGGTTGGGCCGGATTTGAAAGGTGTGACGGAACGAACAGACCCGAACTGGTTGAAACAATTCATTCAGGAACCGAATGTATTGTTTGCCAACAAAGATGCAACCGCATTAGATTTGTTAAACAAATACAACCAGGTTCAGATGCCCAATTTAGGCCTGAGCGACCAGGATGTTGCCGACGTGATCGCCTATTTAAGTGCTGCCTCCGGCGGGGCGCCAGCCACAGGCACCACTACAGGTACCACCCCCACCCCAGGTGTAAAACCGGTTGGAAACCCAAACCGTGGTGCCGAGTATTTTCAAGGTATTATCCATTTTGAGAAAGGTGGAACAAGCTGTATTTCCTGCCATTCCGTTGCCCAAATTCAAGCCCTGGGCGGCGGGGCGCTTGGCCCGGATCTGACTCATGTTGTCGCCCGTTACGGGGGAGAAACCGGTTTAGGAAACGTACTGACTACCCTTCCATTCCCTTCAATGCAACCCATTTTCAATACCCGCCCATTGACAGCCGGAGAACAGGCCGATCTGCTGGCATTTTTCGTGGCAGCCGATAAGTATGCACCGGCAACGATTCAAAACAAATTACCGTTCGTTGTGGGTCTGGGTGTTGTAATCGCCATTATTTTGTTTGCCGGAATGCTCTTCTTCTGGCCAAAACAAAAAATGAGCATCTCTCAAAAACTACGTAAATACAAAAAACTGTAATCTCGAACACGGAGGATTTAGATGGCTAAATGGACAGAAGAAAAAACTGCTCCCGCTGAACGAAAGTGGGAAGAATTTTATCGAAATCGTTTCTCGCACGATAAACGCGTACGCACTACCCACGGAGTAAACTGCACTGGCTCCTGCTCCTGGGAGGTGTTCGTCAAGGATGGGATTGTCACCTGGGAATTTCAGGCGACCGATTACCCTCTGCTGGAACCTGGGTTACCCCCCTACGAGCCCCGTGGGTGCCAGCGCGGAATCTCCTTTTCCTGGTATTTATACAGCCCGATTCGGGTTAAATACCCTTATATCCGCGGTGCATTGGTCGATTTATGGCGGGCAGCTAAGGAAAAACATCAGGACCCGGTGGCAGCCTGGCAGTCGATTGTGAATGATCCGCAAGCCCGCGAACGCTACCAGAAAGCACGTGGTAAAGGCGGCTTCCGCCGGATCCTGTGGGATGAAGCGCTGGAGATCGTCTCCGCATCCATGGTACATACCATTAAGACACACGGCCCGGATCGGATTGTCGGCTTCTCACCCATTCCGGCGATGTCGCAAATCTCGTATGCTTCTGGCAGCCGATTCTTGTCTCTGATGGGCGGCACCGTGCTATCATTCTACGACTGGTACTGTGACCTACCGCCTGCCAGCCCGGAAGTCTGGGGCGAACAGACGGATGTGAACGAATCAGCCGACTGGTACAACTCCCGCTTCATTGCTGTCATGGGTTCAAACCTGAACATGACCCGTACACCGGACGCGCACTTCATCGCTGAGGTACGCCATGCCGGCGCCAAGCTGACCGTCTTCTCGCCGGACTTCTCACAGGTCGCCAAATATTCGGATTGGTGGATCCCGGTTCACCCCGGTCAGGACACAGCTTTCTGGCTAGCGGTTGATCATGTCATCCTCAAAGAAAACTATGTCGATCGCAAAGTGCCCTATTTTGAAAACTATGTCAAACAATACACCGATCTCCCCTTCCTGGTGCAAATCGATAAAAATCGCGCCGGCAAGTATTTACGTGCTAATACGGTTTCTAAATACACCAACGAAGAAAATGGCGATTGGAAAATGTTGTGGTGGGACAAAACCTCCAGCCAGCCACGTATGCCTAAAGGCACCATCGGTTTCCGCTGGCAAACCGAAAAAGGCAAATGGAACCTGGAATTAAAAGACGGGCTGACCGATGAAGTATTGGATCCCGAGCTTAGCTTTATTGACGATTACGATGAGGTCGCAATCGTAGAATTCCAGGATTTCACCGGCACCGGCAATCTAAAAAGAGGTGTTCCGGTCAAATATATTGATACTGCTCAGGGAAAGGTAATGGTCGCCACGGTATTTGACCTGACCATGGCGCAGATGGGCGTTGGCCGCGGGTTGGAAGGCGATTACCCCCAATCTTACGAAGACGATTCCAGTTATACCCCCGCCTGGCAGGAAAAATACACCGGCATTCACCGTGATACCTGCATTCGCTTCGCCCGTGAATGGGCTGCCAATGGTGAAAAGACCAAAGGCAAGAACATGGTCATCATTGGGGCAGGTGTCAACCACTGGTATCACAATAATTTACTGTATCGCTCCGCCATTACGGCTCTGATGCTGACTGGTTCGGTCGGCGTCAACGGCGGCGGATTGGCGCACTACGTTGGGCAGGAAAAACTGGCCAATCAGGCATCCTGGTTTTCAATTGCTTTCGGCGGGGACTGGAAATACCCCAGCCGGCAGCAAAATACCCCCTCCTTCCATTATGTACACACCGACCAATGGCGTTACGAGCGCGGTTTCAGCGCTTACGATCCGCTTCCTAATTCGGAGGTGAAAGAACACACCATCGATTATCAGGTGCGGGCGGTGCGCAAAGGCTGGCTGCCCTTCTTCCCACAGTTCAACAAGAGTTCGCTGGAAATTGTCAAAGAAGCGGAAGCACAGGGTATCACGAAAGAGGCAGATATTATTAATTATGCTGTTAATCAATTGAAGGAAGGCAAACTGCAATACGCGGTAGAAGACCCGGATGCACCCAGCAACTGGCCACGCGTCTGGTTCATCTGGCGCGGAAACGCGATTGGCTCCAGCATGAAGGGGCACGAGTACATGATGCGCCATTACCTGGGCACGCACACCAATACGATCGCCTCCGAAATGGCTGAGGGATATGTCAACGAGGTCAACTTCCGCAAGGAAGCCCCAAAAGGCAAGCTCGATCTGGTGGTGGACCTGAATTTCCGTATGGATACCTCTGCCCTTTACTCGGATATCGTTCTGCCAGCGGCTACCTGGTATGAGAAAGCTGACCTGAACAGCACCGACATGCACACCTATGTCAACCCGATGCAGGCTGCTGTTCCGCCGGCCTGGGAGTCGAAGAACGATTGGGATATCTACAAAGTCGTGGCTCAAAAATTCAGTGAAATGGCGAAGGATCACCTGAGCCAGCCTGTCCGCGATCTGGTGATGATCCCATTGCAGCATGACACCGCTGATGAGATCGCCCAGACCGAATCGCTCGATTGGACGAAAGGTGAGGTTGACCCGATTCCCGGAAAAACAATGGCAAAATTCAGGGTGGTGGAACGCGATTACACCCAAATTTACGATAAATACACCTCATTGGGACCGAATGTCAAGGAAAATGGTGTCTCAATGCATGGCATGACCATCCCCTGTTCTGATTTTTACCAGCAACTTGCAGATAAAAACTCAAAAACCGTCAACGGAGAACAACTCGCCAGCCTGGAAGATTCACTGGATGTGGTAGAAGCTATTTTACGGCTCGACCCGGTCACCAATGGTGAGCTGGCCTACCGTGCCTTTGAGCAGGAGGAACACAAGACCGGATTGAACCTGACTCATCTGGCAGCCGGGACGAAATCGGTGGTGTACACCTTCAAAGACTTGATAGCCCAACCGCGCCGGGTATTAACCTCCCCGACCTGGTCAGGCAGCATCAACAACGGCCGCGGTTACTCGCCCTTTACGCTGAATGTAGAAGAGATGATCCCCTGGCGCACCCTCACCGGCCGGCAGCATTTCTACCTCGATCATGAGAATTATCTGATGTGGGGTGAGAGTTTGCCGGTCTTCAAACCGCGTCCGGATCACACCATGGTGGATGAAACCCAGAACTCTCAGCTTGAAGAGCAGGGCAAGCTCATGAACTACCTCACGCCGCACGGCAAATGGAGCATCCACTCCACTTATTCCGACAATCAGCACATGATGACCCTCTCGCGTGGTGGTTACCCGGTCTGGGTTAATGATAAAGATGCGGCTGATCTCAAAATTCAGGATAACGATTGGGTGGAATTGTTCAACGATAACGGTGTCTTTGTGCAGCGTTGTATCGTTTCCGCCCGCATCCCGCGGGGCACGGTGATCGTATACCACGCCACCGAAAGAACAATCGGCATTCCGAAATCACCGCTGCGTGGAAAACGAGCCGGCATGAACAACTCAATGACCCGTACCCGCCTGAAACCGGTGTTGATGGCGGGCGGTTATGGACAATTCACCTACGCCTTTAATTACTGGGGTCCGACCGGCGTCAATCGTGACACTTTTGTGTTCATTCGCAAAGTGGATTTTGTTGAATTCTAAGGTCGCACCTACTATCAGGATGGTGCTGTAACACAAAGAAATGGAGAAAAAAATGAACGTTCGCGCACACATGAGTATGCTTTTTCATCTGGATAAATGCATTGGCTGCCATACCTGTTCGATCGCCTGTAAAAACCTGTGGACTGACCGCAAAGGCGCTGAATATATGTGGTGGAACAATGTTGAAACCCGCCCTGGCAGCGGTTATCCCACCCAATGGGAGAACCAGGATCAATTTAATGGTGGTTGGAAGTATATTCCCGCCAACGGTAAACCCGGGCGAATCGACCTGCGTTTGCATGATCGCGTCAGCGGGTTAGCCAGGCTGTATTACAACCCCTCTCTGCCCAGCCTGGAAGATTATTACGAACCCTACACCTTCCGCTATCAGGATTTATTCAATTCCCCGGAAGGCAATGACCAACCCACTGCCATTCCAATTTCGATGGTCACCGGCGAGCCGATCAACATTGAAGCCGGTCCAAACTGGGATGACGATCTGGGTGGCTCCGGGATTTATGCTAAAAACGATCCCAACCACCTCGGCATCCCGGATCACGTCCAGCAACAGCTACATGAAATAGAGCGGGTAGTCTTTCAATACCTGCCGCGTATCTGCAACCACTGTCTGAACCCAGCCTGTGTGGCAGCCTGCCCTTCCGGCGCTATTTACAAACGCGCAGAGGATGGTATCGTCCTGGTTAATGAGGACAAATGCCGCGCCTGGAGAATGTGTGTAGCAGCCTGCCCATACAAAAAAGTTTATTACAACTGGAACACCGGCAAATCGGAAAAATGTATCCTCTGCTTCCCACGCATGGAAACCGGTCAGGCACCTGCCTGTGCGCATTCCTGTGTTGGTCGCATTCGCTACATGGGTGTGTTGCTGTATGACGCCGACCGTGTCCCATCTGCTGCGGCTGTCCCGGATGATCAACTGGTGGATGCCTTCCTGGATACGATCCTAGACCCCTTCGACCCGGAAGTAATTGCAGCGGCCAAAGCTAACGGCATTGATGACGGTTGGATCCAATCAGCTCAGAATTCCCCGGTTTACAAATTCGCCAAAGTGTGGAAGATCGCGCTGCCCCTGCACCTGGAATATCGCACCATGGCCATGATGTTCTACATCCCGCCGCTCTCCCCGGTGGTCAGTACTGTGGAAGAAGACCTGGTGCGCCTGGATATCTCGAATGAATTACGCGATTTCGAGATGTTCAACCGCCTGGAGACTGCCCGGTTGCCGATCCAATACCTGGCTAATATGTTCAGTGTGGGTGATCAATCCGTGATCGAAACGATTTTAAAACGGATGCTGGCTGTGCGCATGGTAATGCGTCGCAAAACAGTGGAAGGTGAAATCGATGCAGCCACCCTGGAAGCATTGGAAAACGTCGGGCTCACGGTAGAAACTGCCGAAGCAATTTATAAATTAACCACGCTGCCCACCATGCAGGAACGCTTTGTGCTGCCCCCCTATCACCGGGAAATGTCCGTCGAGACCCTCAAAGACCCACTGCGCCATAAGGGCGAAGCTGGATTAGGTTACAACCAACCCCCTAAGAGAGGTGACTGATGAGTATCTATCAACTTTTATCAACTGCTTTTCAATACCCGGCTGCCGGAATGCTGGAAAAACTGGAAGCCGGAATTCATACTGAAAATATCTCCAGGAATTCAGACTTTAACAAATTCGTCAAAGAGATTTCAAAACTAAGCCTGTCCGAATGGGAGGAGTTGTACACCTACACCCTCGATCTCAACCCGGCTGTGGCGCCGTATGTCGGTTTTCAGATGTGGGGCGAGAATTACAAACGTGGCAGCTTTCTTTCACACCTCAACCGCGAGTTCTTTGAAGCTGATGTGGAATTATTTGGTGAATTGCCCGATCATCTGGCCCCCATCCTGCTATATCTGGAAATTTCCGCCAATCCCCTTCCAGAATTAGTGGAAGTCTTACCGCAGGCATTAGACAAGATGATTACGATACTGAAGAAAGAGAACGAAGATAACCCCTATCTTCATCTCTTCAAAGCTACTTTATCCGTTGTAGATAAAAAACCCGTTAAGAGCTAAAAGGAGCAGTCATGGATTTTAACAATTTGCTTTTTGTCATTTTTCCATACGTAGCCTTATTCAGCGCGGTGGTGGTCACCATCTACCGCTCGATCACCCGACCATTCACTATTTCTAGTTTGTCATCGCAGCTATTGGAACGCCGGCAATTATATTGGGGTTCAATTCCCTTTCACTGGGGCGTTACCATCATTCTCACCTTCCATCTCGTGGCAATCTTCCTCCCACAAACCATCGTCCTCTGGAACGCCGTCCCCCTGCGCCTGTTTCTCATTGAGATTACCGGCATTGGTCTGGGAATTTGGGCATTGGCAGGGCTGGTTATTCTGACGTGGAGACGAGCATCTGTGGCCCGCATTCGTGTTGTCAGCACCCCCATGGATTACATCATTCTGGTGGCGCTACTAGCCTCACTGGTAACTGGCGTTTTAACCGCTATCCTGTATCGTTGGGGTTCTTCCTGGTTTGTCGGGCTCTTTACCCCTTACATCTGGTCCATCCTGACCTTCAAACCTAATGCCGCTGCCATTGCACCCTTGCCCTTTATCATCAAACTTCATGTTTTCAACGCCTGGCTGCTGACCCTTTTGTTCCCCTTCTCACGCCTGGTACACATCTTTACCTGGCCACTCGCCTACCTCTTACGCCCGTGGCAAATTGTCATCTGGCTGAGAAGACCTCAAAACCGCACTGCCCTGGGAAAATAACGCCTATGGCAACCACTCATCCCAACCCGGTCATCAACGCCGTCGAACATCTTCACCCGGCCTACTTCTCGCTCGTCATGGCAACCGGGATCGTTGCGATTGCCTGTAACCAACAGAAGATGCCCGGGTTGGCTCAAGTGCTGTTTTATATCAATATCGTCGCCTATCTGGTTTTATGGGTGATGACGATTGTTCGGCTGGTGAAGTTCTCGAAAAAGATGCTCAACGATTTAACCTCGCATGCGCTGGGACCTGGATTCTTCACCCTGGTAGCCGGAACGAACGTGCTGGGTGTCTGCTTCCTGCAATTGGGTAATAATGTTGCCGCTGCCAAAGCATTATTTGTACTCGGGGGAATTCTGTGGGTGATCATCATGTATTCTTTCTTCACAGCGGTTGTGACCCGCAAGGACAAACCTACCCTGCAAACCGGTATCAATGGCGCCTGGTTGATTGCCACGGTTGCCACTCAATCAATTGCAGTATTAGGCGCTCAGGTGGCTGATCAATACCCCACCCACACCGTCACGATCATGTTTGTTTGCCTGGCGCTGTATCTTTTAGGCTGCGGGCTTTATTTGACCATTATCGCCTTGATCTTCTACCGGCTGACCTTCATAGAACTGGACCCTAAAGACCTGACCCCGCCCTACTGGATCAACATGGGAGCGGTTGCCATTACCACGCTGGCTGGCTCCGTCCTCTTGCTTAACCAGCAAAAGTGGGAGTTTATTACTGAAATTAATGTGTTTATCAAAGGTTTCACTTTGTTCTTTTGGAGCACCGGTACCTGGTGGATCCCGTTATTAATCATTCTTGGTTTCTGGCGGCATGGTGCTAAACGGATTACCCTTAACTACAATGTGCTACAATGGGGCATGGTTTTCCCTCTGGGGATGTACACCGCCTGTACCTATCAGCTTGCCCGGGCGACCAAGCTTGATTTTCTTTTGGTTATTCCCAAATATTTTGTTTACATGGCGATTGCAGCCTGGGCAATTGTTTTCGCTGGTTTTTGTGTACAATTAATTAAGCCAGTTTTGCTGTCAAAACCTGTGCAAAGTCACCGGTAAGATGGTTTTAGAAAAGGAAGAGAACATGACTGATCTACAAGAAATCTTACGCCTGAGTGCCACCCGGCATTCTCATCTTTGCCCACGGCAAGTCTTAGGGGCACGGATCGGTTTGATTGGAGCAGATATTCTGGGCTTTGAATTACCCCGGCGCAACAAAAAAATGCTGGTGATCGTGGAGACCGACGGCTGTTTTGCCGATGGCGTGGAGGTTGCCACCGAGTGCACCATCGGGCATCGCACCCTGAGAATTGAAGATTATGGCAAGGTGGCTGCTACCTTTATCAATGTTGAAACCGAGCAGGCGGTGCGCATCGCTCCCCTCAACGATGTGCGCCAACTGGCGCTGCAATATGCGCCAAATGAAAGACGGCATTATTTTGCACAATTACAGGCCTACCAGACCATGCCGTTCGAGGATCTGGTTACTATTCAATGGGTGGTTTTATCCAACCCGGTTGAAAAAATCGTCAGCCGCCCGGGCGTGCGCGTTAACTGCCAGCAATGCGGTGAAGAGATCATCAACGAGCGGGAGATCGTCCTCAACGGTGTCATCCTTTGCCAGAGCTGTGCTCTGGGAGGATATTACCAGCCAGCACCCGTTTACGAGCCACAGCATACGGTCAAACAAAAAATTTCGATTTAGAAAAATCGCCCTTAATTGCGAGGCAAATCCACACAATTGCCGCTGCCTTGGATAACCGTGTGGTCTCCGTTAGCCACCAGCGCGCACATTTGTCTTGCATCGCGCGGGGTTTGGTAAGTCGTATAGCCTGTAAATGGGCTGGGGCCGCCATACAATACCCAGGGCCCCGAGCCTGGCATACCTGCATTCTCGGGCAAGACTGTGTTGAAGAAGAAATGAATGTGCATACCCGGCAATTGTTCTTTAAAGCCAACCGTCTCGTAATAAACCAGATATTGATTGGATGGTGACAACCCAATTTCAGTAATCCGAACACTGAAGGATTCACTGGTAGGTGTAACAGTGGAGGAAACATCAATGACATCCAGAGTCTCCAGCGGAACCGCAGCGATGATCGGCTGGTCAGCGGTGGGATAAAGCATGGGGGTGTCTGTCACGCTGATAGCAGAAACGTCTTTCGGTGGTGTCATCACTATTGCTGAACCATTCTGATTATTATTACTTCTGTTAGTACTACCTCCATTCAGATTCGAAAACAGATAATTTCCAACTACAGCCACTACAATAACCCCAATGACCGCGATGGCGCCTAAGCCACCGAGCCATAACCACAATTTCGATTTTTTCTTTGGTGGTTCCACTACCGGATAAGGGCCAGATACTGAACCCGCACCATAAGCTGGATGTGGCCCCGACCCAGGAGGTTGAACATACCCGCTCTGGTAAGAGCCAGAAGCTGATGGAACAGGATTTGGGCGGCTGGGCGGATTAAACTGCCCTGAAGGTGGTGGCGGGTAGCTACCCGGTGCCACCGACTGAGAGGATACGCGCTGTCCGGCAGACACACCTGCCGGGTAAACTCCGCTGGCAGACTGCCCCTGCGAAAGGGGTTGGTTGCGATAGTTCAGCAATGCAGCCGCAAACTCTTCCGTCGTTTGGAAACGGAAATTACGATCCTTAGCCAGAGAACGCATCACCACCTGGATCAAGCGTGGGTCGATATCCGCCCGCAATTGACGTAAATCCGGCACCGGGTCATTCAGGTGCATCATCATAACCGTCATGGCGGAATCCGCATCGAAGGGGGTTCTGCCACTCAACATCTCATATAGAGTCACGCCAAGCGCATATATATCCGTGCGTTGATCGGCTGGCTCCGAGCGCACCAGCTCTGGTGGCATATAGCGCGCCGTACCCATCACAGCGCCTGTAACCGTGTGCGATGAGCCACCCAGAATCTTCACGATCCCAAAATCCATCAAGATGGCCTGATTGTTGACATCCAGCATGATGTTGGCTGGCTTAATATCGCGATGCACCATGCCGCGTTTGTGAGCATATGAAAGAGCATTACAGATATCGACCGTGAAACGGATGGCATCCTCCACCGACATACGCTGGCGACTTGCGTTCAGGCGTTTCAGGCGTTCCTGCAGGGTCTCTCCGGGAATAAACTCCATTACCATATAGCTGACGCCATTGTCGCTGTTGAAATCAAACACCTGGACGATATTGGCATGGCGCAGGGAGGCAACCACCGCGGCTTCCTCCTCGAAGCGTTTGACAAACTCTGGGTCGTTGCTGAGGTGCGAATGCACCAGTTTGATGGCTACATCGCGCTTCAAATTAGGGTCATAGGCGCGATAAACCGCCGACATGCCCCCTTGACCCAGCAATTGATCAATTCGATAGCGCCCGCTTAATGTCTGCCCGATCCAGGTTGGTTGATTCATTCCGGGAATTCCCTTCCAGTTATATATGAGTGCGCCACATTAAAGTGGAAAATAATTTCGTATTATTGGTAAATTATAAAGGTTTTAGGGCGGATTTTCAATCGCTTGTCAAGGCGGGGTTGGAGGGTTGCCGGCAACGAATGGTAAACAAATAAACGAATTTCGATTACTGAGTAGACCTAGAAAATGTTGACTAAAAATCATAGCTTAACAGCTACATCGCCATACTTATTCGGGATCACTACAGCAGGTAGCATTATGCCGGGTTTGCAAGGATAATTTGCATTCGATGGTGGTGGGCATTCCAGGTATGATGACAGAGTTTACGAATGGGATCCTAGATTTTACATCAGATTGTGTGCCTTCTGCCGTCCACGAACCCCCAAAGGGGGCAAGATAGAGACACGAATACTCAAATGAGAACGCAGCGCATAATATGTAGATTGTAAATCCTCCCTCCAAACTTTCTCCCTGCGGAGATCGTCCCTGTATCGAGGACTATTCAATGGGATGACGTCACAAACATCAAATGATACATGCTCCCCCTCTCCAGAATCTGGAGAGGGGGCTGGGGGGTGAGGGCGTTTTCACAAGCTCATGGCTGATTGCTCATGGCTGATGGCAGAATGGGGTGACATCACAAATGGCAAATAATTCATGCTCCCCCTCTCCAGAACCTGGAGAGGGGGCCGGGGGGTGAGGGTGGACTCCGTCAACGCTCCACCCCCGGGGCAGGTCAGGGACCATGCCCCTACAATCATCAACATTCATGATCTTGCGCGCTTTTGGTAAAACCTGAAAATCCAGGCCATCAAAACCACCCCGCCATGCAGGCACTCCTCCAAAAGAGGGGAATTCATACTCCCCCTCTCCAGAACCTGGAGAGGGGGCCGGGGGGTGAGGGTGTTTTCACCCCGGGGCAGGTCACGGACCAGGGGCAGGTCAGGGACCATGCCCCTACGATTCACATTTCCTTAATAACTTAACAGCTTAACAGCTCACCAG
>DAOUFM010000060.1:0-4789 GCA_034429975.1 Anaerolineaceae bacterium
CCACAATCCGATGGGCAGCCTGACGACCCCGAGCGCAGTGATCATTCCTGGACCGAAAGTAATGACCTGGGATGATTGGGTGAGCCAGAAGACAGTGGTGGTCAGACGGACAAGGAGAAAGGAGGTAGTTCCGGAGGGTCAGATGGGATTTGGTATATAAATGACGAAAGAGCCCTGGGTTTAATTCCAGGGCTCTTTACCCATGTAATTATTACAATTTATATCAATTTCCAATTTCGTAAAAAGGGTGATGGATCATCATCTGGATAAACAAGCGTGACTCTATTTTTTGCTCTAGTGATTGCCACGTAAAGCAATTTTCTATCTTCTAATCTATTGAAGTCATACCTAATTCTTGGCTTACGACCTCCTGCTTGTTGACTAGGTTCTCCTGATCCAGACAACCACGGGATTATTACATGATCGAATTCACGGCCTTTACTTTGGTGGACAGTCAAAATATACAGACCAGTGGTTGGACTTCGTAATTTAACATAAGTGGTGCGAAGGTGGGAATTCTCAAGGTAAAGACAGAGCTCAAGCCACTCTTCATCCGATTTGGAAGGTGAAAATTTATCCATAGATTGCTTGAGTTGGTTAATATAATAAATTAGGTCCGGATCTAAATATCCGTTACCTGAAACAAGTTCATTCGCTGTAGTTATGACTTGGTTTAAACCCGATGAAATTGCATGATAATTCCCCTTTGTAAGCGAGTTCAGGATCGTGTTCCATGAATTTAAAATATTCTGGAATTCCACCCTTCTTCTTCGGGAAAATATTTGATCAGGTTCTCTGCCAAACTCGGATGAAAATGAGATTTTCAGTCCGGTCAGTATGCTCTGTGGCAAGAGTAGGTCGAGGAGAGTACCCAGCCATGATCTTAACTCACTATTGCTGTTCACTTGCTTTAACCGCCAAAGCAAGTCTCTAATTTTCTCATCAGGATTATCTTCACCACCAATCCAACGACAGGAATAGTGATTTCCATGATCTGATCGGACACGTAAGTGTTCATACAAATAGTCAGCCATGAAATTTGTTCTGGTTAAGATAGCTGTTGTTTCTCGAAAGTTAATCATCCCTGCATAACGAAGCCTTGATAAGCAGCGATTCTCAATTGGAAGTTGTATTCCTCCACCCAAAGGTCTAACATTGAAAGTTCTCAACCAAGGTCGGTTTCCATTTGAAGTAACGTTATTTCCCATCAATTCATCAGTCCTGAGTTGTTGGATGAATTGTGCTAATTCAACTTGGTTACCGCAGCGATGAATCTGTGTTAATTGATGTTCTTGAAGCGGCACTATATTCAAATAGCTTTTAATTTGTTCTACTCGATTTAATCTCGCGCCACGCCATTCATAAATCATCTGGTATCTATCGTATAAGATCACAAAATGCGCTGGATGAATCCTTTTTAATATTTCCAGTTGAACAATATCTGTATCTTGAAATTCATCGACAATGATCAATGGATATTTGGTTCGGATCCAATCGACAAATTCAGGGCATAATTCCAATAGATTAAGAAAAAGTGGGGCAAAGTCGTCATATTGTGGGCGTCCTTGCAGGAGTGCACTTTTTGCTCCATCGTTTAATCGCTCAAAGGTTGCATCATCTAATAGAAGGTGTGTCGTTGGATCTATTAGCTCTTCAATCGGGAACCGATTTAAAGCGTAAACCAAATTCGCCTGAGTAATGATGCTTTTATCATCCCGTTGTGCATCAGAAAGTAAGGGAATTAATCGGGTTTTGTGTTCGAGGATACTAGCTGGACGAAGTTGCACTGAACATCCCCAAATCCCAGCTTTTTGTTGGATCATTTCGAAATAGAACGAGTGAAAGTTATAGATCTTAATTGATCTTTCTTCATCTGCATTGAACCAACCATTATGACGGTATCTCTGTAATTCTTGTTCGATTTGTACTCGAGCGTTTCGGGAAAAAGTAAGAAATAATGCCGGTGAATCACTTGATGTCCAACCAAGTCTATAAGCGCATAGAGCAAGATAAATACCCAGAAACGTTTTCCCCGTCCCTGGAGGAGCTTCTAATACAATTTTGCCATTCTGGCGGAACGCTTCGGCAGCTACCTTTTGATCATTATCTGCCGGCGGGTTGTTCTCATCTGGCGGCCAAATAGGTGGCATCGTGATTGATTACCTCAGGAGTTGTGATAGTTTGAAGGATTTTTTTACGTAGGTCGTCAAATATAACCGGGACGGATTGTCTTTCTGCTAGATATTCAGCGATCATACGCATATCCTTGGTAGCTTTACATTCGTGGGGGCCATGTAGTAGAGCAAAAAGAAAAGCGCGTTGATTAATTTCCTCACCCAAACTATGAAGATCGAATTCGTTCAAGTTAAAGCCCCCAAAAACATCTGGAAATCGATTTACAATCTCCATATCGAGGATTTTATTACAAGCATTCCTCCAATTTCGCTCTTCAAGAGGATGTCCACTATCAGAGTAAGCAATTTTGATGGCTTCGAAAAGAATATCCGGTGGAACGTAATGAGTAAGAATTACTTCAAGGTCACATCCAGTTGTGAATGGGAGTAAATTCTGCCTAGGCCAGCAAGTTACAAAATCCACTTGTCTATTAAAACGCGACCTGCGTTCATTTTCTATCTCCTCAGATACATCAATATCATAGTCAAAGAGTAAATGACACCGCTTTCCGTATGAGCGTAGTATTTTGGCATGTTTAAATAATTTATCTCGTGATTCACCATTCACAATTTCTAAACCAAGATGATATGGATTTTGACCTGGCCTTCTTTCAGAAAAGTGATGGAATGCCACAGGCAGGAACCCTATTTCACTACTACCTTCGACAATAAGGGCTTGTCGGGAAAATAGCGCTGGAATATATTTTTCACGATCCTGATCTAATTTTTTTCTCGAGTCTGGTGAAAGATTACGGGCAGAAATTAATTGCCATCTTGTAGGCTTTTGAACATTTTCTCCTTGCGGATTTTCGGGAGAGGGCAAATTGTCTGAAAATATCAATAATGATTCTGCTCCTTTCAGCTCTCCAACCAGTGCCGGTGCGTGTGTAGTGACAAACAACTGGCCAATTTGTTGATTTTGTTTTTGTGTAAGCGAACAGAGTTCACCAAAAACCCAACGAGCGAGAGAAGGTTCTAGATTTTGTTCTGGCTCCTCCAAAACGACGATGTCATTATCTTTGGGCGCTCTGATGAGATCAATTAAATGAGTGATCAAGATTAAATTTTGAGCCCCATCTCCTTGATACTCCAGAGGTAAGGAAAATTTATTATCAGGACCCATTGCCATATTGGTCGCAATTGTTGTTGCCCCTCGTAATCGCCATAAATCACTTCCTAAAAACGTGAGAGAAAATTCTGAGCCTAAGTTATTAACCAGCGAACCCATCAACTCCGGGGCAATCAAACCACTCAGTCTTTGCATTAAACCATTGATACTTGGTTTATCTAATAACTGATTCTTACCATTGTCTAATTGGATGAGCAGTTCCCTTAATGCAAGATTAACCTCGTCATCATTTATCATTTTTGACAGTACACTTTGTCGGGACAGAGATAGTTCATACACCGGATTTCTCCTCCCTCCAACTATCTTGAAGCCTAGGAGTTCCTTGTGTTGATTGTTCAGGGGTGAAATTTTATTTCCTAATTCGTCAATAATTTCTACTTCTGTCTCCGTAGCTTCTATGTCGTTATTCCAAGTTGATCGAAGACGAATTGCTAGCAAACGTTCATGAGGAGGCACATCCTCAAGCCTTTGCATTGGCTCAATGATTAATGCTGATATATTTACGGGATGAATCTCAATTACTCCAGTTGTGTTTCGCTCCTGCGTTTCCAACTTCCAAGCAGTTAGCTTATCGAAAAATGTACGTTTTATATTCTCACTATCATCGTAAACGGTTATTCCATTTTCATCTATATGGGTAGCTGGTTTTAACCATATAGTAATTTCTATTGGTTGCATTGTATTTGAAAGATGGAAATCAAACCTGGATAACAGACCGGGTTGGCGATAATTGATAGTGGGGTCCAATACATACGATAATGCACGCATTACCGTGGATTTTCCACAATTATTGGGTCCAACTATCACATTTACGGATGAATTAGGAAACCCCCAAAGGTTTTCGAAAGAGCGGAAGTTTTTAATTAAAATACCGAAGATGTACATGCCTGTTCCTTTGATTTGCTCTTATCTTTCCCAAATTAGGAATTCAGTTCCCATTTGTTAGCAAATGAATATTTAGGGCACATAAAAAATTATTCATCAACTTGCCCCTTTAAGATCTCCACCAATTTCCCGAATGCAGCATTCTGACTATCTATCTTAAGGTCAGTGATTTTTCCTGCATAGTCAGTCGGCATTTCTGAAAGGGGGTAATAACTAGCTGTGCCGCTAGCAGTGATATGCGCCCAAAATTCGCGCGGGGGATAAATTGTTCTATTGGCCCAATCCCCGTGTTGTATTAAACAACCACTCGGTACAGGGTTGTCTCCAACAAAAGCTAACCCAAACGGCATTTGGTCAATTGCTCCATCCGGATCATCTACTCGGTTTCCATTTGCCATGTAATAGACGTTTCCATAAGGAGTTCCAGAACCCATAACAAAAACGCTGTTGTATTTGTTGATCAAGGCATCAGGTAATACTTTAGATAAGACCGTTGCCGGAATGACCCGGTATTCTCCAGGAGGACAGATTGCTTCCCACTCTTTACGATCCTCATTAGCAATATCGAACCAATCGTATTTCATAATTCCCTCAAATTGCT
>DAOUFM010000061.1:0-3918 GCA_034429975.1 Anaerolineaceae bacterium
ACAAGAAGGTTGTTTTCCCCAGAGTGGAATATACGAGTGCGGATCCAGCTGCCACACCAAAACTCATCAACCGGGCAGTAAAAGGGGATAAATCGCGCGCGGCGACTGGGTTCCGTCGGCATTTATGAGGAGTTAATGCGTCATCTTCAGCATCTTCAACATCATTAATCATGAAAGCAAAGGCTACAGCCAGCCAATTTGCTAATAGAACTCCAATCAGTTTCCATCCAAACGAACCATTGCTTGCAGCAGTAGCACCCAACAGGGTGGTTACAGTGACAAAAGCCAGGTACTCCTTGAACCTTGTTAATCGGATGCTGCCGTTTATCGTACGTCTGATTTGCATGATGCCTCTTGTATGTGGAGAGCTTTTTCGAGTTCAATATTGCTTCGATTAAATCTTACTATAATTACATACTATGTCGCATTTCCGATATTTAGGTTTTCAATTCGTCATGTAATAAACAGTATGATTTAATTCTGGCAAAAATGGCCAAAAATTGTAGTTTGCGGTGAGTATGTTTCCTTTACGTTAAATTCCGAAAATAACGAATTTATTATAACTCATTGGTTTGTTTCTTGTCAATGAAACGAATAGCCATGCTGCGAATTAACTCAACGGCAAGTTAATTATTGTCCATAAATGATTCTATCGTAAACAATCGGATGCCATCGCTCTTGGCTCTATCTTCCAGGTCAGGGGTAAAGCCGTTGCGAGCAAAGATGGCGAATTGAACTTTGTTGATTTCATGGTCTTTCGTTAAGACCTCAACTTTTTTCTTGAGATCATCCAAAACACTCGTACCAACCGGATAAACTGTCCATTTACACTCTCCCACTAAGGCGATCTTCTCGGAAAGGTTGACCGCGAGAACATCAATCTCCGCGTCCCGATTCCACCATCCCCCGATCCGCTCAGGGAAAAAGTCCAATTGGCCTGTTTGCGCTAGACGCCCGGTGAATGTTATCGCTGCTTCCTCAAATGCAGTGGCGACAAAATGATCCAAATCTGGCTCGATCCGCTGCTGAAGGATCGCATCCGCTAATCCAAGATCAAGACTGCTTTGATTGGGATGAACATAGCGAAACCAGAAACGCAGGAAATGGTCGTCAATATTGTAAATTCCCTTTTTACTCTTTTCTGGTTGCGTTTCGGTTGCCGGCACACGCCGGGTAATTAACCTCATTTGCTGCAGAATGTCCAGATAGCGAGCAACAGTAGTTACATCCCCTATACTTGCGCCTTGTGCAATCTCGTTTAAACGCGTTCGGCCTTGCGCGATTGCCCTCAACAAAGAAAAATAATTACGCGGTTCTCTCAATTCTTCCATAAGGAGTAAACGTGGTTCGTTGAACAACGTGCCGCTTTGCGCATCTAAAATATGTTGCCGGATATTGGCAAAAACATCCTGGCTGTCCTGGAACGTGCGCAAATAATAGGGCATTCCCCCGACAACTGCCCAGGTGATGAATTTTTCTTCGGCAGAATAGCTTGGAAAAAACAACGCAGACGAAGTCAGATCCATGGGCCGCAAAAGAGTGCTTGCTGTCCTGCGGCCATACAGAGGAGCCTGATAACCGAGCACTTCTGTTTCCATCATGCCAATGTATGAACCACACAACACTATCATTATCTGTGTATTTTTGAGTGTTTCGTCCCATACCTTTTGCATGATGGATGGAATGGCTTTGTTTCCGCTGATCAAATAAGTAAATTCATCCAAAACAATGATCGGTTTGGGTTGCCCAGGGAGTTCGCCTAGCGCCCGTAATGCTGCTTCCCAGGAAGGGAATGTAAATCCTGAGGGAACATCTGCATGGGTGAAACCGTACACCTGTTGAGAGAATGTGGCTAATTGCTCTGAATCACTGCTCAAGGTGGCTATAAAAAAGATGTGCGGTTTATCTGCGCAAAATGCATGTAGCAGTTCCGTTTTTCCGACTCGCCGACGACCGTAGAGGACGAATAGTTCTGCCTGATTGGATCGGTAACGTTGGCCTAATAATTCAAGCTCGGTCTTTCGGTCGATGAACATGGTTTCCTGCGCTAGAAGGGCGTTGTTATAATACTAATCGCAATTATTATAATCGTAATTAGTATAATTTACTACCGCTATTTTCAATCCGTTTACCTACTTAGGCTATTTCACAATAAACAATTTCTACAAAATCTGTTTTCGTAAGATTTCCAAGCCATATTTGTCAGTAACCAAAATCCCATTTTCAATTGCGTAATGGAGCGCGTCTGCGGAGAATCCCGATCTGGAAACGAACCAGGCTCGTGAATTTTGCTCTTGGGCGTGCTTATGAAGCTTTTCCAGCTCCTTACTCCCTGTTCGTTTGTTACGCCATTTGACTTCCACGACCCAACGTTCATGACCTTCGCCAATAGCGTCCAGTTCGATTTGACCATCCGGTGAAATATCGTCTTTTACTTCCTGGAAAACCGGCAGCGTCACCTCGCTTTGCGCGTGAAAAACCTCTCCGTGGACAGCTTGACCATTAAAATGGCGCATCAGCTCACGTACCAAACTTTCCTGTGCATCTCCCAATTCCTCTGCAACACGTTGAAATTGCTGATCCAGCCGGTGTATTAGTCCTTTAAGGTCCATGGGTTCGGCAGTGAGGCTGATCTCGATACCTTTGATAACGTATCCCACCCAAAAACGCAAAACCTGATCACGGAAGTAATACGCTTTTTCTTTTTCTACCACCAGGTCAACTTCACACAACCAGCGCAGGTAATCACTGGCGCTGCCAGAAGTGACATGTAACCGGCGGGCAACCTCTGAAGCAGAAAGGCCTTCCTCTTGAGCCAGAATTTGCAACACCGACTTAAGCGCTCCGTAGCCTTTGGCCTTCTGTAAAGAAAGATCATAAACATACTGGCAGAAATCATATATCCTTCCTCCGGGCGAGAGTGTCTCAACCAGAAAGGCTTGTTTGACCAAATCGGTGGATGGAGGTCGCTGTACCACATCCAGTAAATAACCCATGCGTCGGACAACTGCTGTAATATAGAAAGGATGTCCCCAGGTGAGGGAGTGCAACAAGGGGTACAAATCGGCTTCTAATGGCTCAGACAAGAGTTTGTTGGCTAATTCCTGAGTACTCTCACGATCAAATGGTTCAACAGAAATGCGGGTAAACTGGGCAAACAAAGGACTATCAGGATTGGATAACAATCCCGCCAGCACGCTGATAGCGGAACCGGCCAGAATATACTGCACTATATTTTGGGATTGCAGTTCTGCACGCAGCAGGGCAATTACATTTTGGCTGTTTGGATAATTCTCCAGGGTGCGGATTTCTTGGAATTCATCGCAAATCAAAACAAGTTTTTTATCCAAAATCGTTGCGGCTTGACGCGGAAATCGAAAAGCCTGGCGTAACAATGCCTGGCGATCGGGTCGGGCCCGCTGTAATTCTTGAAGGATAGGCTGAATCTCATCATAGAGTTTATCGCCCCCCACTCGTAGAACAGCAGCTCCCAAAGTAGCTGGATTAAGAAAAGGCTCCGGGTCGCTATTGCCCTCCTCAAGCAACCAGTAACAGATTGAACCTATAAAACCTAATGAAAAATTTTCGGGTGAACTGCAAATGATAGAAAAATCCAGAAATGCGGATTGCTCTGCAGAATTCGTCTCCCTCAATCGGCGCATGTACTCTTTTAATAAAAGCGTTTTTCCTATTCTGCGCAGACCAAATAAAGCAATATGTTCTACAGGTCCGTCGATCAGGCTATGATGGTAGTGATCCAAAATCGCCAATTCCTGGCGACGATTGGTGAAAAGAGCTTGTTGGTCAGAAGGATAAAAAAAGTTCATTTTAGGTTAACTGCCCTTCAGGTTGATTGACCTAATTATTGCTCAAAAAATGCTAAAAGTCAACGGTAATCTTTTTTTATGAGAAAACAAC
>DAOUFM010000062.1:0-4460 GCA_034429975.1 Anaerolineaceae bacterium
TACCTGCACCGCCCATCATGCCATACCCGCCCATATGTCCATATTTCTGATTCCACATCATGTTCGGCCCATATTCAGGGAAAACCGATAAGGTAGTGGGGTCCACAAGCAACTCCATGGCGCCGATGCCTGTACTTTTTTCGACGATGCGAGCATAGGCGTTATTGTTGAAAACCATGATCTCTTTGAGTTCAAGATCGGAATTGTTCAGGTTCTTCAAGTAACCCTCTATTGCTTGTTTGGCCTGGTCGACAGTCAGGGGATTAATATTAGTAGGGTCGTTTTTTTCGAATGAACCTGCCGTGTTAAAACCACCCATCATGTTGTATCCGCCCATCATCGAATAGCCTGGATTATTAATCGTCTGCCCTCGGATACCATTCAAAGTGTAATTATTCGCGAAAACATTGGAATGCCCGAGGAAGAGTCCTGTTCCAAAGACTAAGGCAGCTACAACAACGCCGCCGATTACCGCTAATGTAATGCCCAAATTTTTATTCATAATGCTTACTCCTGTTCATTTTCAGATTCTCATTACTGTCGTAGTGTATCGATGATGAGTAAAGGCTCTTTGAAGCATTCTTAAAGATTGTGTAAAGATTGGGAGGAGGTGTTTTTGCCTTTCCTCATTTTATAAAAATTTATTATTTTGATTTGACATATTGAAAGCCATAGTTAAGTAGAATTTGCGCTATACGGGCACTGGATTCCTTGCTGAGCAGATGTAATAGGTATTAGTTCAATCGGCTTGACTCAATTCATTCAACCAAATTTAGAATATGCTCCAAGGGATCGAGATTTCTCCGGTGATTTGAACCTACATAAATGTATATACCTAAGTTGGTATCCATCCGGATGGAGCTCTTGCGCGAGGCACCGCCCCAGATCCAGATATCCCAAAGGATGTAGCTGGCGCGAATTGGTATGAAGTGCCTGGTATTTGGTGGAACACAGTTGAAAGATTATCATGGACGATGGTGGGTAAGCCGGCAGCCTATGGGTGCAAGTTTCGGCCTGCGTCGCTCTTGGCGCATTAATCATGATCCATTTTTAGAAATTTTTTAGAGCTGTTCTGTTTTGGTATTTCACAAATGGATGTAAAGATACAAAAATTTCTTCATCAAGGTATTTATCTAGACTAAAGACTGTCAAGGTAGGGAGCCTGGCATGCAAGCTCCCCACCTTGATCATAATTGTTTTGTAACCCGCCTGCCCAGTTTAGGCTTAAGTTTGCAGGTACTATGGAGCCGGAGTTGATCAGAACGATCCTATCTTGTATTCATCCGTAAATATACACTACCCGTATATGCTCTCTTTAGAAACAATGCAATTTTTATCAAGCGCAATCAATCCTGACGTAACAACCTGGAAGAATTACCGAGGATACCCAAATCGGGTAACGACTGAGCAGCAGCCGCCAGAATAGGGGGTAGGAATCCAAAAGCTGCCAGTGTCAAACCTATGATGTTGTAGACCATCGTAAATCCCAGGTTCATTTTTACCACCCGCATTGTTCGTTGAGCAATCTGAAAGGCACGGGGAAGTAGGGTCCAGTCCTCACGCATCAAAGCAATATGCGCCGCTTCAATCGCCACATCCGTTCCGTTAGCTCCCATCGCAATCCCTACATTGGCCTGCGCAAGAGCCGGCGCGTCATTTACCCCATAACCCACCATGACGACGATATGTTTCTGCTCCTGGTATTCTTTTACGATGCGAATTTTGTCTTCCGGGAGCAAGTTAGCCCGATAATCAATCCCCAATTGACCAGCAATGGCTGCGGCTGTGCGCTCATTGTCACCGGTCAATAACTCGATTTTTCGAACGCCCAAACGCTTCAACTCCGCGAGAGCTGCAGGCGTTTCGGGGCGCAACGTATCGGAGGTAGTTAGAATTCCAGCCAATTCCTGATTGGTGCGAACAAACAGGAGGGTTTTGCCTTGTTTTTCCAACTCAATCGTAACCTCTGGGAGGGGATTATCCTCCATTATGCGCCAGCTACCCACTTCTACTACTGTTTCACCTATGCGGGCTTGAACCCCTTTCCCAGGATCCGCGACGAAATCCTGTGACTCCAGGAAGGTTATATTTTGATCTCGCGCAGCCTGGCGTATGGCCTCAGCGAGTGGATGTTCTGAATACCGTTCTGCGGAAGCGGCTAAGGTCAGCAACCTCTCTTCGCTCATCCCATTCAAACGAACGACATCGACTAAGCGCGGTTTCCCGGTTGTCAGTGTGCCGGTCTTGTCGATTAAAACGGTATCAGCTTTAGCCAAGAGTTCCAGATAACGGCCACCTTTTATCAGTAAACCATGTTTCGCACCAGCGCCGATCGAAGCCAGCATTGCGATCGGTGTAGCCAGGGCAAAGGAACAGGAACAAGCTACCAGCAGCACTGCTGCAGTTGATAGAGGGTTTTTACTAACCAAGTAGGTAATCACGGCTATGACTGCTACGACCGGCAAATAATACCCGGAAACCTTGTCGCCAATCCGCTGGACTTCAGCGCGGTTCGCTTCGGCTTCTTCGACCATACGAACAATCCTTCCAAACGTCGTATCGGGTCCAACGAGTGTCGTTTTCACCCGCAGGCTACCCATTTGGGCTATCGTCGCAGCGAAGATTTTTGCTCCCTGGCTAACCTCTACCGGCATCGATTCACCTGTAATGGCAGCTTGATTAACGGTCGCCTGGCCATCCAATACCACACCATCCACAGGAATCTTTTCCCCGGGTCGGACAATCACCACGGCCCCCGGCTGCACTTCGCTGATCGATACTTCCACTTCCTGCCCGTCGCGTTCGAGCCGGGCGGTTTGCGGGGCTATCGCGGTCAAATCGCGCACCGCCTGGCGGGCGCGGGCGGTGGTGAACTTCTCCGCGTAATCCCCGACCCGCATAAAAAATACGACCACGACCGCAGTAGCCCATTCCCCGACGACCAGTGCGGCGATTACACCAACCGTCATCTAGGTATGCGAAATGATCTGCCGGCGCAAGGTGGCCTGAACGACATTTTTGAATACCGGGTAGCCAAATAGAAGAACCAGGGCAAGACCAACCGGCCAGGGAACCAACTCGGTGATCTTTGCGAACCAACCCAACCATTCGCCAAAAACCACCACGAACAAGACAACCCCGAAAACGATCCCGAACACGGTCAGTACCGGCCGGGTGAAATCCTGGAGGGTGGGAGAGGCAGGAGCCTGGTTAGGGACCTCTTCAGGAACTGAGTACCCGGCTCCGGCAACCGCCTGGCGGATCATGGGAAGATCCACCAGGGTTGGATCAAACTGAATGGTAGCCTTCTCGGCCGCCAAAAGCACACTGACCGACTTCACACCGGGCAGTTCCTGGATGGCGTGGTGGACATGCTGGGTGCATTCGGTGCAATCCATCCCCTTGACGGGAACTTCCATCGTCCTCAAATTAGCCATTGATCTGCTCCTACCAATAATTTTCTAATTCTCCCTACCAACCCGTAGGTCTATTCAAAATGCGCCATTATCTGCTTAAAATCACGAGCGTGCCGTTGCAGTGCACCAGCATAAAAATACCTCAACCCCTAATTTTGACTTTTCAACGCAGCCAGAGCAGCTTGCAGCCTGGATTTCGCTTCCTGGGGGAGTCCTGCCAAAGCCTTCTTCGTCTCCGGTTCTACGACGCTGAACATGACCTCGGGATCCAAAATACTGACTTCTACCCTATCTCCTTCTTGCGTAAGAACGACATTGCAAGGGAGAAGTAAGCCAATCGATTCATCCGTAGAAAGCGCTTTGTAGGCCAGGCGTGGATTGCAGGCTCCTAATATCAAGTAAGGTTTAAAGTCCACATCAATTTTTTGCTTCAAAGTTTTTTGAATATCGATCTCGGTGAGAACCCCAAAGCCTTGGGCTTTGAGGGCTTCCACAACACGGGCCTTCACCTCTTCCATAGAGCCTGTGAGTGCGATTCGCATTCCATATTGGGTCATATGACACCTCCATGATTTCGTGGGATTCGGACGAACGAGAAACCTAGGTTGGTTGCATTCGCTGATTGCAATGCCGATTATAGCGATAAACCCGCCTTTTGGAATTTGTATTCAATTCTGCGCGCCATGTCATTCATATAACTTTCAACTCGCGGGAAGGCGAACCACACTATGGCAATACCCAATATCACCCCTGACATTATTCGCATCCAGGAGTTGAACGAACCGAATGTATCACCTACATAAAAGGAGCTTGTGAATGTGTGATGGGTTAAGGTAGCAAGCCAGGCATTGTTGTCGCGGAAGCCACTGCCTATTCCGAATAGATCGCTGATCAAGTGAGTGCCTCCATCCAGTGCCATCGGCATGGCCGCTATGATAAGGGCCGATATGCGAGGGGCAGACAGTCTTCCACGGATGTAGCGAAAAATCAATGCACCCAACCAAATGCTCCCATACCACCAGGTGGTCCGTTCGCACCAGGCTA
>DAOUFM010000063.1:0-11848 GCA_034429975.1 Anaerolineaceae bacterium
CTACCTCTTCTATATCTAACTCTGCAGAGACTGGATTGTAATGTGAATAAGGAACTGGTAAATCCCAATTTAAATTAAAGCCTATTTCTGCTGCGTGATTGCGGAGTTTGATTATATAAGGTTCTAAATCTGTATTAATGTAACTTAATGAGAGATTTTCTACTCCGATTTTTTCAAGTTTTTCAAAGATATCCAGGTAAAACTCTTCATTAACTTTTTCAATGGTTAAGTGTACGGTAGTATGAAGGTCTTGAGGGATTATGTCTCTGAGTGCTTCCCAGGCTTGATCTTCTTCCGGATCCAGCGTGATTAGTAAATGATCTAATCCTGAGTTTAATATATGTTCTAAAAATTCTTTTTCTGCGAAGCGTACACCATCGGTTGCCAGGCCCGAGACCATTCCCAATTCTTCGGCAACACCGATTAAATTGATTAAATCTGGACGTAAGGTGGGTTCTCCACCCGTGAAAATAACATGAGGAATTCCAACTTTATAAGCTTTTTCAAGAATTTGTTTCCATTCTTCAAAGGTTAATTCACGGCTGACACGTTCTTCGGGAGTAATCCCTGTTTCGCTTTCGCCGCGCAATTGATAAGTTAAAGCCGCGTCCAACCGGTAAGGAGCCATAGTCTCTAACTCGTAAGGAGAAGTCCGATTTAATTCCAGGTATGTTACCGGCTCGAGATCAGGGGTTGTTATTAATGTTTCAATTTTTTCGGTGAATATTTTGTAGTCTTCTATCACGTTTGCATAAGTAGTTTGATACCGCTTAGCGATCGATTCCACCACTACTGGGGTAGGGGTTTGGTTGACGATGTGATATGCGTATTCAGCGGCTGTTTGATTTAAATGTAAGACGGTATGGGCGTTAATAATTAATAAACCTTCGCCATCAGGCTCGATCCTTAGGTGCAGACGGTATTGATAGTCGCTATCTTTTGGAGTATGGTAATTATACAATCCAGGGGGAAGTACCTGGGCTTTTTCAAAAAATTTTGACTTAATTTGCTGTATTAAATTTGCCATTAGTTCCTCCGAAGATAAAAAAGGATTAATTTTTAATGCGTAAGAGGGCAACCCCCACCACATTCTTGAATTAACTCACAATCAGTGCATTTTTTTGGTAAATCTCTACGTTCTCTCAATTTGAGTGACAACTCATGATTCCAAATTGAATCCCAGGAATCATGCAAAATATTTCCCAAAGCAAAATAATAAGACTGACAGGGTAGGACGTCACCATTCGGTTCAATACACATATTGTATAAAGATGCGGTGCAACCCTTTACTCCCAGATCATGTGTTATTGGATTGAACCGGCAGTAATGAGTAGGGGTGTACCAGATTAATTTCTGTTGGTATTGGGTTGTTTTTTCTTTGGCGATTTCCAGCAAAGGAGCCAACCGAGTCTCTGACAAACCTGTCCCAACATCTTTTCCTTTTCCAGAATAAATCAATGCATTCAAACCAACAGTAGGTACGCCCAGTTCCGCAAGGAAATCCAGCGTTTGGGGAATTGTCTCATAATTGGTTTTCAGCATGGTCGTATTTGTCATCATATAGATTTTGCGTTGGGTAACATTTTTAATCCCTGCAACTGTTTCTACCCAGGCACCGGGATAATTGACCATCTGATCATGAATCATCGGATCATGAGATTCAAGCGTAATTTGAATATGATCCAATCCGGCTGAAATCAATTTATCGAGAAATTCCTCATTCGCTAAATTACGGCCATTGGTATTAATGCCGGTAATGATTCCTTTTTGTTCTGCATAACGGATAAGATCAGGCAAATCCGGTGAAAGAGTTGGTTCTCCACCAGTGAAGACGATATGAGGGATATTTAATTCCCAAATCCTATCGATCACTTTAAACCAATCTTCCTGATCCAGACCTGGGAAAAGCCGCGAACGCGCATTGTAACAATGTGTGCAGTCATTATTACATTGATAGGTAATGGCAATATCCATTCGATAAGGTGAACTGGGTGTATGCGAAAACGGGAGATCCATGTCAAGATCCAGTTCACAGATCGGGCAGGCTTCATCTGGATCAGTGATTACGGATAATTGTTCCAGAAAATCGCTGGTTTCAATTTGAGTCTGATTTTGATCAATGTCAAAATTTTTCAATAATGAAGAGATGATTTCCTTTTGGGATTTTCCTGACAATGACCAGTACGCCATTGCTGTTGCACTGGGATTCAGATGGTACGCTCTGGAAGCATTAACCATCAGTAATCCATTTCCATCATTTTCCACACGCAAATGAATTCGGTTTTGACTATCTCCTTTTTTCTGTTCAAAGTGATAGATTCCGGCATTTGGAAGTTTTTTGTTAATTTTCCTTGCCCACAATTTAGGCCAATTTAGAACCGTCATTTAACGACCACCTCCAGCGCAGGCACAGGCACAACCAGCACAGGCACAAGCGCAGGCGCAGGAATGTCCACCACCGCTACTTCTACCTCCACCGGTTGATCTGCCAGAAGTCGTAGTGGTGACAGGCAATGGATTTGTTTTACTGGTAATCCCACTGGTAAAGTTGGTTAGATTGCCCACAACTCCGGAAGCGAATGATTGGACCCCATTGGTTATCGATGCGGCAAAATTAGCTCCAGGGAGGGTTGGTAAACTGACAGAAGTTTTTCCAGAACCTACCGGTGTGGGAGAGGCATCAACTTTACCAAATCCGGTGCCACCACTGGAAGCAGAATGGAAAGTTGGATCATAGCGCCACCACCAGGTAGGGATAAAAACTGGGCCTGAACCAAAAGTATCCCGTGTTCTCCCGTCATAGTTCTTATCCAGCATTGTCCAATCCATATTTTCATCATATTTTTCAGATTTAATTTCAGGTGTTCGAGCAGATTCAACCTGTATCCAGGCTTTTTCTATGATATCTTTATAAAATGCGACTGATTCTTTACGGCTAAAGCCTTTCATTTTATTGGATACCGTATTGACCAGATTGATCATCATTGTTTGAAGTTCTTTAACTTGTTCTTTTTTATCGCTCATCATCGCAATCAGAAATTCTTCTTCATATTGTTGGAGACCTGCCGGAGTAGGGGTAGTAACCTTAAGTTTTAAAGGATCACGAGTGACTACTTCAGCGGCTTCTTTTTTTAGAACCGAAAATAAAATCATTGTTAGAACTTTATCCATCGGCTGCTCCATCAAGATTGCAGCTTCAACAGCGGTTAACCCGCGTTTAATTCCATGGCCTTCAACAGAAATTTTTGGTGGTAGATACTTAAGTTTACGTTTTTTCGCACCGACTGTAGCAGAATAAATGGTCAGAATAAAAAATGCAATCATTCCCAGGCAGATTAAGCCTGAGCAAATTGCCCCAGAGTCAAAAGTAATTTTTGGCGCTGTTACGATTTGAGATTCCGGCACCATTCTGGCAGGAAAACTGGCTCCAAAGATGTACTGAGTAGAGGCATTGGCGTTCAAACTATTCCATTGATAATAAATACCACCCTGATTATCAAATCCGCTGGTTGGATCAGGATTTCCTGGCCAATTCTTGGGGGTATGGTAACGTGGTTCTTGATCTGTTAAACCAATTGGCATGAATAAAGTAACAGTGAGATCAGTTTTTCCGGTGACAAATTGGCTTCCAAACCAAGGAGGTGAAATTTCAAAGCTGGCATAAGCTTCATTGGCTTGTACTTCTGATGGATAAAGAGATTTGTTGACCGTTTTAACAAATACATGTAAAGTTCCCCGGTTTCCTGCTTGAATCGCTTTTGATCCGAGATCTACCATAATGCCAATGTCTATGTAATCTGATTTCTTGATACTTTTCACAGGGGTGCCATCAATATCGCCGCTCATGCTGCTAAGAACATAGTTATTGTTTGGTAATCCAATATCAACGATGTCAATCGGGTGAGCACCAGGCTGATTATAGAAATCAAAATAGTATTCAATTGATAAAGAACCATCTTCATTTACAATGACGTCCATGGTTTCTTTTTCAATTGAAAAATAGTAATCTTGGGCGTGAACTACCTGGGTATTGCCAACCAGTAATAAAAGGATGAGTAAAATAGACAAAACTTTAAACGTTCTAATCATATGGGTCTCCTTTTTTACCATTTTGGGTCTTCAGTTAATTGATAAGTGGTCTTGCAATAAGGGCAGGTTACCATCGGTGCGCCATTGACCATCGTAATGGCATCTTTGGTCAAGGTACCTCCGCATTGTTTGCATTTCAATGTTTCTAAATTTACGTTTCCAGGTAGATCAATGTTTAAGGTAACATTTGTTGTGCTCTCGTCTGTTTTTTTCTTGCGGGTTATAAAGAAAATTATTCCGAAAGCAATTAAACACAAAAATGCGCCTACCAACAGGTTACCCACCTGTCCTTGAGGGCTAAATGCACTCAATATAAATAAAACTCCAAATAGAATCAAAATCGCTGATGCGATGTAAGCAATGATTTTCATATGAACCTCCGTGATTTATTTGGATATCTGGTTATCAATAGAATGAATATTTTTCTTAATTGTACTAGAATTATTTTATCAAAATTTGTTACTAATTAAGTCATTTTTGTTGCAATCAATGTCACCAATTTTAAAGGGAATAAATTCATATGGAAATTCAACAAAAGAAAGATCAATACAGAAAATTAATTGATGAAATTAATTACCATAATTATCGATACCATGTTTTAGATCAACCGATTATTAGCGATGCCCAATTTGACCGTTTGCTTGTTGAATTGCGAGAAATTGAAACAAGACATCCAGAATGGCTTGCTACCGATTCACCGACTCAAAGAGCTGGAATGTTGGCTGCATCTAAATTTGAGAAGGTAGAGCATCCTGTTCCCGTTTTAAGTTTGGCAAATGCTTTTAATCAGGAAGATTTAATCGCCTGGCGGGATAGAATATTAAAAATAAATCCAGCAGTGTCGAAAAGCCAATACGTTGTTGAACCGAAATTCGATGGATTAACAGTAGTCTTGCATTATCAGAATGGTCTCTTTGTTAAGGGAGCAACCCGTGGAAATGGTGAAATTGGTGAAGATATAACGAACAATATTCGCACTATTCAATCCATCCCTTTGCGTATACCTGTTCAGAAGAAAGATATATCAGTGCCTAATTACCTTGTAATCCGGGGAGAAGTCTATATTTCAATTTCTGATTTTGAAGAGCTTAACAAAAAAATGATTGAGAATGGCGAAAAGACCTATCTGAACCCCAGAAATACGGCTGCTGGTTCTTTGAGGCAACTAGATGCTGTTATTACTGCGAAACGTCCGTTAAGAATATTTGCATATAACATTCTTTTTAGCGATGGGAATGTTCCGGAGACTCAATGGGGTGTTTTAAAATACCTCAAAGATCTTGGTTTTCCGGTTTCTGAGGATTCACAATTATGCGAAAATTTTGATAAAGTTTTGACCGTGTCTCAGGAATGGATAGGTAAGAGAGAGAAGCTTAATTATGAAGTGGACGGAATTGTCATCAAGACCAATAATTTGATTTTGGATAAAACATTGGGATTTTCCGGAAAAGATCCGCGCGGATCAATTGCGATGAAATTCCCAGCGCGTGAAGAAGTAACAAAATTAATCGACATTGGAGTAAATGTTGGCCGGACCGGGATATTAACACCATACGCGATTCTTGAACCGGTTGAAATTGGAGGTGTGATTGTTAAGCAAGCAACCCTACATAATTTTGACTATATATCTGAAAAGGATATTCGCATCGGTGATCAGGTTTTCGTAAAAAGAGCTGGCGATGTAATCCCTTACGTCATTGGCCCGGTTGAAGAAGTTAGAACCGGAAAAGAAATAGTTTTTCAACCTCCGGATAAATGCCCGGTATGTGAAACACATGTGCAAAGGGTGCCGGGTGAAGTAGCCTGGTTTTGTGTAAATGCAGCCTGCCCGGCTCAATTGGTCCGGAATATTGAATATTTTGTATCCAGATCCGCGATGGATATTAATGGAATGGGCATCAAGATTGTTGAACAGTTGGTCCGTGAAAAATTATTAAGGGATGTGGCAGATATTTATCAGCTTAAAATGGATGACCTGCTTCATTTAGAAGGCTTTGGCCAGAAAAAAGCTCAAAATCTAATTGAAGCAATTGAAAATTCAAAAAAGCAGCCGCTAAATCGACTATTAACAGCTTTGGGTATAAAGGGGGTTGGAGAAGTTATGGCATCTGAATTGACCAAAAACTACACTGATTTGGATGAATTATCACAGGCGTCTGTGGATGAATTACAAAAGGTTGAAGGTGTTGGACCAAATATTTCTTTGCAGATAAATGAGTGGTTTTCTGAAAAAAGGAATCAGGAGTTATTAAAAAAGTTGAAACAATTCGGTGTTTGGCCGGTAGTTGAGACAAGAGATGATCATTTACCTGAAGAGAAACCATTAAAGGAGAAAACTTTTGTTGTTACCGGAACTCTTGAGAAATTTTCAAGAAATGAAATAAAAACATTCATTGAAGAATTAGGAGGAAAGGTTAGCGGGAGTGTCAGTAAAAATACTGATTTTGTTTTAGCAGGTGAAAACCCGGGTTCCAAATTGGATAAAGCCAGGGAATTAAATGTGAAAATCTTAAGTGAAATAGAATTCCTAGCAATGACCAAAACTCAATGAATAAAGTTATTTTAAAACCAGGTAAAGAAAAGTCGGTCGAAAGAAAACATCCCTGGATATTTTCTGGTGCAATTGACTCTGTGAATGGATTTCCTGAAAATGGTGGAAATGTGGAGATACTTGATTCGAAAAGGAAATTTTTGGGTATTGGCGCGTTTAGCCCAATATCTCAAATTCGGGTTCGTTTTTGGTCATTTGAGGACGAAGAAATTAATCAAAGCTTTTTTGAAGGAAGAATCAAGGCTGCCATTGCTCGAAGAGAGATTTTTAGATGTAACTCAAATGATACAGCCTGGCGTTTAATACATGCTGAATCGGATTTTCTACCCGGGTTAATTGTTGATCAATATAATGATATTTTGGTAATCCAGATTTTAACCTGTGGCATTGAATTTCATAAAGAAATAATTGTTTCAGCATTAAAAAATGTAACTGGTTTAGAGAAAATTTATGAACGTTCAGATTTAGAAATTCGCAAGCTGGAAGGATTGGATGAAAGGGTTGGGCCTATTTATGGAGATATTCAATCTGAAATTATTATTAAAGAGGATAAATATCAATTTTTGATTGATTTGAAAAAAGGGCAGAAAACTGGTTTTTATCTTGATCAAAGAATAAATCGTAAAATTGTTGCCGGATATTGCAGTGGTAAATCGGTATTAAATGTATTCTCATTTACTGGAGGTTTTGGGATATATGCATTAGGAGGGGGCGCCGAAAAGACCACTTCATTGGATAGTAGTCACGATGCGATTGAGTTGGACAAGCGGAATCAGGCATTAAATGGGTTTGCTGGCTGTGAATGTGAATGGATTGAGACAGATGCATTTCTTGGATTAAGGAGAATGAGAGATCAAAACAAGAAATTTGATGTTATCATCCTAGACCCGCCGAAATTTGCTCCCACAGTAGCCCATGCAAATCGAGCAGCGAGAGCATATAAAGATATCAATTTGTTAGGGTTTAAATTGTTAAATCCCGGAGGAATACTGGCGACGTTTTCGTGTTCGGGAGGAATATCCCCAGAACTCTTTCAAAAAATTGTGGCTGATGCTGCTTTGGATGCTGGTGTACGGGCTTGTATTCTGGAACGTTTAACTCAAGGCCCCGATCATCCCGTTGCTCTCAATTTCCCAGAAGGTGCTTATTTAAAAGGGTTAATTTGCCTAAAACAGTAAAAAACAAATCTAACTATACCAGGTGGAGATGGCGGGAATCGAACCCGCGTCCGAAAGAATAGATCAGCAGATATCTACGAGCGTAGTTCGTTGATCAAATCACGATTGCATTAGGCAACAAACAAAACTAAAGCATCGCTATCTACTCAGGCCCGAAAGCCCTCTTTCGTATTTATCGCAGCGTTAAATACGGCACCCTAACTTTGTGGCGCCTACTCTTCCACCGGTTAGGGGGCGGGGAAGGTAGACGTGACCCTCGCAAGGATCATTCGGCTACCAGACTCTCACTATGCAGCGAGGGGCATGGCAGCGTAGCTGTTTGTGCGATTGGCACTTGTTTTTTGTACTGATTTATCGAGGTCGGTACCTCTCGGCTCGCAATCTGAGACCAGCCTCTCCCGTCGAAGCCTGTCATCCCCAGATAATCAAATTATAACAAAGAGTCTTTTGTTATGGAAGATAGTTGGTGGGCAGAACAGGGCTCGAACCTGCGACCTCATCTGTGTAAGAGATGCGCTCTAACCAACTGAGCTATCCGCCCGGATCGATCAGAATTATAATACCTGTAGATCAATTCATCAACTATTATATAATGCAATTATTAAGAAGGAAAGTATATGAAATTTGTTCGATATTTGGAGATAGAAAATCCAGTTTGGGGATGGATATACGAGGATAAAGTTGGGAAAGTTGATGGTGATTTATTTTCTAAATATCGAAGGTTAGAAGTGGATACTGATACATCAAAAATTCAGTTTTTACCACCTGTCAAACCATCAAAAATTATTTGTTTTGGAAGAAATTTTGCCTCACATGCTTTAGAACATGAAGTAGAAGTTCCTGAAATCCCGTTAATATTCTTAAAACCTCCCAGTTCTATTATTGGGAATAATGATCAAATCATTTTACCCCCGCAAACAAATTATGTTGAGCATGAGGCTGAGTTAGCCGTTGTAATTGGTAAAAAAGGACGATGGATTGACCCTGATGAAGCCGAAAATTACATTTTTGGATTTACGATAGCGAATGATGTCACCGCCAGAGATTTGCAAAGCCTAGATGGTCAGTGGACCAGAGCTAAAGGCTTTGATACCTTTTGTCCTATTGGACCGGTCGTTGAAACTGAATTTGATCCTGCAGATGCATTAATCACTTGCAAAGTGAATAATCAAGTCAGGCAAATGGCCTCCACCCGCGATATGATATTTCCAATTGAAAAATTAATGGCTTTTTGTTCAAGTATTATGACCCTGGAACCGGGTGATGTTATTTTAACTGGAACTCCTGCTGGCGTTGGCGTACTTCATGATGGGGACATCATAGAAATAGAAATTGAGGGTCTTGGAGTATTAAAGAATTCTGTTAAAAGCTTTTACTAAAAGCAACAATATTATAAAAACAATCGCTTTTTTTAAAATTTGGATTACACTAATTCTTTGAAAAAGCTTTGAATGAATTAAGTTGGGAATTAATAATTGAAAAATAAATTGTCAAGAAGAATACTTTTTACCCTTGGAATATTTCTTATTTTTGCGGCAGTATTTAATATATTTCAAAACCCGCTTATCAATGGATATTATCGAATTAAGAGAATTATCCCGACTGTTTTTCAAGAGATGATTGGTACCAATGAAAATTCCCTTTTACAAAATAATGATCAGATGGAAATTGCAGAAGTAAGCAAAGAACAAAATAATGATATTTCTTTCAATCAAATAGAAGATATTAATGCTGATCAAGAGGAAGGGTTTCTGCCAGTCAGCGTGGATGTATCAAATATTAAAACTCCTACACCTCAAGTAACAAAAGAAATTAATACAGTTCCAATCAGACTATCCATCCCCACCATAAATCTGGAGGCGGATATTGTTAACGCTCAAAAAAAAGAAATCATTCAGGGGGGCAACACTTATGTTGAATGGGCTGCTCCTGATGAATATGCGATCGGATGGCATTTTGATAGCGCTTTTTTAGGAGTCCCAGGAAATACTGTGTTGAATGGACACCATAATATTTTTGGTAAAGTTTTTGAAAATCTTTATAAGTTGATTCCTGGGGATGAAATTTTTGTTTATGGTAATGATTTATATAAATATAAATATATTGTAACCAACACTATGATTTTACCTGAAAGAGATGTACCCTTCGAACAACGGCTAGAGAATGCAAAATGGATTCTTCCTTCTGACGACGAACGATTAACCTTGATTACATGTTGGCCTTATTTTAGCAATACGCATCGATTGATTATTGTTGCCAAACCAATGGGGGCTGAACCTATTCCTTTACCAAACGAACGTAACTAATAAAATAAATTTGTTAGCCAAATGGTTATAAATTGGATAGGAATTGATTGACAAAGGATAATAAAAATATATAATTTACAGAAATAAACAGGGTGCGTTGAATCAGGCAGAATTTTGGTCGCTATCCCAATAATCCTGGGTAATGTCTGAGGAGCTTAATTGCGAAACCGACTTGTAGCCGGTTTTTCTTGTATTAAAGGATCTTTATGATAGCAATATCAAATAATGTTATTGATCTACAGGCACAGAATATTGGAATTGATTTGGATGAAACCTTTCAAAGAAATAAGAAGGTCTTGATCGTCGATGATGATCCCGATACGATAGATTTAATTAAGAGGATATTGAGATTATCAGAATTTGATGTGGCTTCTGCACTTAATGGAACAGATGCTATTAAATTTGTTACGAAGATCCAACCGGATATTATTTTATTAGATTTAATGATGCCTGATGTAAGTGGTTGGGAGACTTTAAAAAATTTACGTGAAGTGACCCAAGTTCCAATTATTATAATTTCCGCGTTGGCAGATAAAAATGGTGTTGCAGACTTGTTAAATTCTGGTAGTGATGACTATATAACGAAACCATTTCATCGTGAAGAAATGATTGCCCGAATTCGAGCAGTTTTAAGAAGGTCCAAATTATTAATGGTAAAAGATAGCCTTTCGTTACCAAATATTGGATTAACGATTAATTTTTTGAAAAGAGAAGTGTTTTTTCAGAGTCAATTTGTTCAATTATCCCCGAAAGAATATGAACTCTTAGAATTATTGTGTAAACATATGCCCCATATTGTTAAATATAGAACCATGGCCGAAGAAATATGGGGAGAAAACAATAATTATGTAAAAAATCGGATTAAATATCTGGTACATACGATGCGTAATAAATTTATAGATATCAAATCAGATGTTGAAGTTATTGTCACGATCGATCGAGTTGGGTATCGTATTCATTCAGATTAATTGGATTAGAAGGTGAGAAGATTAGATAATTCTAATCTAAATTGGTTAGGAAAAGGTTGTAATTAAGTTTTCTAATATTGACAAAATAGGTCTGATTAGTATAATAAAAAACGAAGGCTAAGAAACGAGCATAAAATGGTCGCTTACCAGTAATATGGGAAGTGTTCGTGGAGCCAAGCAGCGAAACCGGTCAAAAATGATTCGGTTTTTTTCTTTAATTTGGAGGTTATACGATATGGTTATTTTTGTAAATAAATTTATTTCTTCGTCAATACAAATTTGTTATTTATAGTTTTTTTTAATTTTTTTATTATAAAGGAAAAACATTATGTCTTCAAAACTGCGATCTACCCTTAAGTTCTTGCCACAATTTTTTACCACCGTAGGTGCAATCAGTGTGGCTATAGCAATGCTGCTTTCCGTTGTTCAATTACCAGCTCAGGCACAATATTATGAACCTCAAAATAAAGTTATTGATGGCGGTTGTAAACATGAAGCCGGTTTAAACAGTAATGATCCTGCAATAGTAGGGAAATGTCCAACGAATACACCAACTAAAACAAAAACACCCACAAACACGCCGACCAAAAAAAAGCCTACCAAAACACCAACAAGTACAAAAACTCCGACGAAAACTCCTGTGACACCAACTCCGCAGGAACCTACACCTACCCCTGAAGTTCCGACGACAACACCAACGAGTACACCAACTAATACACAGGTTCCACCAACCAATACACCAACGAGTACACCGAC
>DAOUFM010000064.1:0-134381 GCA_034429975.1 Anaerolineaceae bacterium
TGCGCCAGGCTAACGAAAAACCAGAGCCCGACGGACTCTGGTTTGACTTTAGTAGCGGGGAGTGGATTCGAACCACTGACCTCCGGGTTATGAGCCCGACGAGCTGCCACTGCTCTACCCCGCATCGTTTTTCTAACAACCAGGATTCTACTCCAGCTTACCCGATCCGTCAAGCTTCACCTTTTAAAGGGTTGCAGTCACAAACCCCTTTTTCATTTCAGTCATTTTTTTTTAGTTACAATGATTAAGTTAAATGTCACTTGACAGAAGAAGAAGATTTCGTACAATTTTAACAGGAATTTCAGCCTATCAATGTTTTTCGTTTGCGAATAGAGGTAACCCTGGGTGATTTCACCTGCCGGTATAAAAAATTACAATGAATCTTGAGTTTTTCAATGTTCACTGTTTATCTATGTTTTTACGGTGGGAAAACAAACGAGCAAGCAATTGATAAGATCTATATTAAAGGAAAAGATTGGATGTTAAATGGCTAGATATGATTATAAAATCGCAGAAACGATTGAGGATGCCGTACGCCTGTTAAATGAACCCGGCGTTCGCAGCATTCCTCTGGCAGGTGGGACGGATGTTTTCGTCGCGATGCGCGTCAACGAACTCTGGTTTGACCGCCTGGTGGACGTTCGCCGCATTTCGGAGATGACCCAGGTCAAACTGGAAAATGGCGTGGTTACACTCGGCGCGGCAGTTACTTACAGTCACGCTATCGCAAACCCAATTTTGCAAAAAGCCGCCCCCTTCCTGGTGGATGCCTGTAAAACCATCGGCGGGCCAGCGGTGCGCAATGCCGGCACCTTTGGTGGCAACGTAGGCAATGCCGCTGCCTGTGCCGATTCAGTCCCCGCGCTGGTTTGTCTCGAGGCTGTCGCTCACCTGGTTTCAGCCAAAGGCAGCCGCAGTGTGCTGGTGGAAGACCTGGTAACCGGCCCTCACAAAACCCAGATTGAAAAAGGCGAACTACTCACCCACTTCACTTTCAATGTACCGGTTGCAGGCGCTAAAAGCTGCTTCCTCAAGATCGGTCGCCGCAAAGTGCAGGCTATCTCACGTTTGAGCATCGCCGTGATTGGCAAACTTGATCAGGAAAACAAAGTGGACTACATCCGCATTTGCCCTGGTGCTGCTGTTGCCACGCCCGTGCGCTTCCCTAAAGTAGAAGCAGTGCTGTTCAGTCAGAAACCAACCCCTGAACTGATCAGCAACGCTGCCAATCAACTCGTCGCCGAGATGGTGGAAAGCACCGGGCGGCGCTGGTCAACTGAATACAAAGAAGTCGCCCTGAAAGCCATTGCTGAAAGGTCCCTGGCAAGAATCTTCCTGGAGGATGGAATCCATGTTAATTGAATTTACCCTTAATCATCAACCTGTGCAGGTGGATACTCCCACAGATATCACCTTACTAACCCTGCTGCGCGATCATTTACGGCTCACCGGCACCAAAGAAGCCTGCGAAGTCGGTGAATGCGGCGCCTGTTCCGTTCTGCTGGATGGCGAACTGGTCAACAGTTGCATGATCGCCGCTCCTTCCGTCATGGGTCGCGATGTCGTCACTATTGAAGGCATTCACGCTGAAGATGGCGGTCCGAATGATATGCAGCGCAATTTCATCTCCAAGGGCGCTGTGCAATGCGGATTTTGTATCCCCGGCATGGTGATTGCTGGAGAATACATCCTGGCGCATAATCTTAAGCCCACCCGGGCAGAAATTCGCGAGGCTTTAGCCGGTAATCTGTGCCGCTGCACCGGTTACATGCAAATTGTGGATGCCATTGAAGTTACCGGCCTGGAACGGGCTGAAAAACAAGCGCAGGCAAGAATGGAGAAAGCCCGATGAGCGACTTAAATTATGTAGGAAAACCAGCCCAAAGAGTGGATGCCCTTGACAAAGTAATGGGCAAAACCAAATACGTGGGCGATATGACCGTCCCGGGCATGTTGTATGCCCGCACCCTGCGCAGTGAGATACCGCACGGGCGCATCGTCAAGCTGGATGTCTCCCCGGCGCTCAAAGTGCCCGGGGTCCTGGCTGTCGTAACCGGTGAAGATTACGTCAACCATGGCAATTTCGGCTTCCCGGTCTCCGATATGTACATGCTGGCGCACGAAAAAGTGCGTTATGTCGGGGAAGGGATCGCATCCGTCGCCGCTGAGACACCCGAAGCTGCTCTGGCTGGTGTTAAAGCCATCCTCTATGAACTGGAACCCCTGCCAGCAGTCTTCGACATGGCCGACGCCATGGCGCCCGACGCACCTCAAATTGGACCCGATCGCGCCGATGGCAAACACCCCAACTTCCTGGCGCATTCGCCGGTTTACAAAGGCAACCCCCAGGAAAAATTGAAGCACTGCGATATGGTCGTCGATCAGCAATATGAGACCGTCATGCAGTACCATGCCCCCCTGGAAACCGAAGGCGGTATCGCCATTCCTACGCCCGAAGGCGGGGTAGTGGTTTATCTCTCCTGCCAGAGCCCGTTCATCCCGCGCAATGATCTCTGCAAGGTACTGGGGTTGCCCCAGGATCGTGTCCGCGTGATTGTTCCGCCGGTAGGCGGCTCCTTCGGGGGAAAAGATGACCTCAACTACCAGACCGCCGGTCAGATTGCTGCCCTGGCGCTCAAAGCCAAACGCCCGGTTAAGATGACCTTCTCGCGTGAAGAAGCCATCATCGCCGGTTACAAACGCGGTGCGATGCGCATGAACATCAAACTCGGCGCCGATGAGGATGGCACCCTGCGAGCCTGTGAGTTCCGCAGCCTGTATGATTCCGGTGCTTACTCCTCGCAGAGCCCCTTCACCAGTTGGCGCGCCAGCATCCATGCCATGGGTGCCTATCGTTATGATGATTGTACAGTAGATATTGACACCGTTTACACCAATACCGGCTATGCCGGCGCATACCGCGGCTTCGGTAACACCGAAGTCTGCTCCGGGATTGAACAGGCTATCGACGAAATGGCGGATGCCCTCCACCTCGACCCGATCGACTTCCGCCTGAAGAACTGCCTGCGGGTGGGAGACGTCACCCCGCATGGTCAACTCCTGACTGAATCAGTCGGGCTAACCGAATGCCTGCAAAAAGTCCGTAAGATGAGCGATTGGGATCGCAAACGTAAAGAGTATGCGCAACAATCTCCCAATTCAGACAAACGCCGCGGTATTGGCGTAGCCGCTTTATTCCACGGCACCTCCCTGGGCAATGAAGGTAACGATGAAGCTACTGCTACCATCGAAATTCACAGCGACAATGTTGTCACCATCACCTCGGGTCTGACCGATTACGGAACCGGTGCCCGCACCGTTTACACCTTAATCGCTGCCGAAATGCTGGGCATTAACCCCAACCGGATCAAAGTGCTTCATCCAGACACTAACACCGCCAAAGACAGTGGCCCTACCGTTGCCAGCCGTACCACCATCCTGGCCGGGAACTCCGTCCGCGTGGCTTCCCAAAACCTGATCCAAAATCTGGATTGGGCCGCCGCCGACTTGTTCAACTGCGATGTCCATCAGATTCATCGGGTCGGCGAGAGCTACATTGGCCCCAGTGAAGAACCGGTGGATTGGGAGGTAATTGTCGACCATGCCCGCGAGATGGGGCTGGTATTATCAGCCTACGGACGTTGGACAGCTCCCGAAATCAATTGGGACGAAGAACGCGGTACCGGTACCCCCTATTTCGCTTATCATTTTGGCGCGCAAATCGCCGAAGTGGAAGTCGACCTGAAAACCGGCCATACCGACGTGCTCAACATCTATGCGGTGCATGATATCGGCAAGGTAATCTTCCCGCAGGGTGCTTTTGGGCAATTGTACGGCGGCATCTCCCACGGCTTTGGATATGGTTTATACGAAGACCTGGATTACCAAAAAGGATATGCGAACTCGATCAACTTCGACACCTACCTCATCCCCACCTCGGTGGATATGCCCGAAATCGAAGGTGGATTTGTCGAGACCAACTACTCCCAGGGCCCATTCGGCGCGAAGAACATCGCTGAACCCGCCATGGTACCGGCTGCTCCGGCCATCTTAAACGCGATTGCCAATGCCACTGGAAAGCGGATTCGCAAATTGCCCGCACATCTTGAAAAGATCACCCTCGGTAAGGAGTTGGTCAAGAAAGGCAGCCCGGTTTCCTGTAAGGTAGCCTTGAAAATTTCGTAACGCTCCTTTGAGAATTTAAAAATAAAAAAGTGGTCCATGCGGGCCACTTTTTATTTAAAAATATTAAGATCTCTTTTTAAACACAATCTGAATGGGCGTTCCCGAATAAGGGTACTCTTCCCGAATTTTATTCTCAAGAAAACGTACAAAGGTGAAATGCGCCAGCTTGGGTTCATTGCAGTAAATCAAGAAAGTTGGCGGGTCCGAACGCACCTGGGTGCCGTAATACATCTTGAAAACCCTGCCTGCCCTGGATGGGGTATGCAGATCCAGCGCGTTTTGCAATATTCGGTTGAGGGTTGAGGTGGTTAACCGCACCAGGCGTTCTTCCTGAACTTTTAATGCCATGGGCATTACCTGGTCCACCCGCTGCCCGGTTTTGGCAGAGATAAATAAAAGGGGTACATAATCCATGAAATTGAGATTTTTACGAATTTGCTCGGTATAAGCTGTCATCGTGTAATTGTCTTTCTCGATCACATCCCATTTATTAACGATCACCACGCAGCTTTTTTTCTCCTCCAAAATAAAGCCAGCAATATGGGCATCCTGAGCTGTGATTCCCTCTTCAGCATCGATCAACAACAGCGCCACATCCGCCCGTTCAATCGCTCGCATCGCACGTAAAACAGAATATTTTTCTACTCCCTGCTCAATTTTTCCGCGGCGGCGAATACCAGCCGTGTCGATCAGCGTGACAGGTAACCCGTCCACCTCCAGATGGCTATCAATCGCATCGCGGGTAGTACCGGGGATGTCGGACACAATCATGCGATCGTGCCCAACCAGTTTATTTAATAAGCTCGATTTGCCTACATTGGGCTTCCCAACCAGAGCAATTTTGATGGAAGTATCTTCCTCTGTATCCAGATCCTCCGGGAAGGTAGCCACCAATGCATCCAGCAAATCACCGGTGCCGGTTCCGTGCAGGGCAGAAATCGGATATGGCTCTCCGATTCCCAATTCATAAAACTGGTAAGCCTCTTCACGCGTGGTCTTGCTATCCGCTTTGTTGACGACCAGAATAACCGGTGGGAAAAGTTCACCATCCACAGTTTTTTGTTTACGCCGTAAAATTTCCGCCACTTCCTGATCTGCCGGGGTAACGCCGGTGATCGCATCGACCACAAATAAAATCGCATCCGCATCTTCGATCGCAATATCGGCCTGCTCTTTAATCTCAGCAATAAAATTCGCCGATCCAATCGAAAGCGGGGTTTTCCCCCCACTGGATGGATCAATTCCGCCGGTATCGATTACCAGGAAAGGTCGCCCCACCCACTCCGCATCCGACATCAATCGATCCCGGGTTGTACCGGGAATATCATCCACAATCGCCTTTCTTTCGCCGGTCAGGCGATTGAATAGAGTACTTTTGCCGACATTTGGCCGGCCAACAAGAGCTACAATCGGTTTATTCATGCCTTACTTTCCGTGCTTAGCTGCCCGGGGTTGGGGTGGGCGCTATGATCACTTCAATATCAATCATCTCTGGTTGGATGCTATCCACCGTAATATCTTCGAAGGGTAATTCTACCACCGGTTGAACCTGATAAGTTCCGATTTTATAACCCGTCAAATCAATCCTGACGTGAATATCTTCCGGTTTAAGCGTATCCAGAATTGGAAGCGGGCCGGAAATTACCAGTGTGATCGTTTCAGGCGCCAATATGGCTTTCAGGTTTTCAGGCAAGCCAATAATCTCTATGGGAATATTTCCAATTGGCATACTGGAATGGACAGCTGCCACACTGACTCGCACCAGCACTGTGCGTTGTTCCCCCACTACCAGTACCCCTTCCGGTAAATCCAGTAACAGCGAAACATCCACATCATCTTTTAAACCATTCAGGTTTAATGGTTTTGTTTGTACATAGCCGGGTAAATCATTCACAATTTGCGGGTTAGAGGAATATACAGTCACAGCCAAAGGGAACACAGACAAATTTGTCAGGCGATAGCCTTCTGCTACCTGTCCTTCCACATTGACCGAGACAATCACATTACGGTAGCCATAACGCTGTTCAATAGCCTGCATTACCTCCACTTTATCTGGTGTAAGCTTGACATTATCAACCACCAGCTCATTTTGATCCAAGGCGACCACATTCAGAATTCTGGATATATCTTCAAAAGCCTGATTAATATCCATCGTCGCTCTTACCTCTGCAACCCGTTCCACTTGCGAAGCCGGGCCGGTTACTGTAATCGTATGAATATTTAATTCTGGATCTTCTGCCTGATAACCAATGGCAGGTTCACCTTTGATAATCAAACTCAATGGAACCGCCTTCGAAGTCAGATTCTCTAAGGTAACCGAAACAGTTTTGGGAGAATAAGAGACCACCTTTACCGGCCGCACAGATACCTGTAATTGGATTTCTACCAGATGCGTCCCCGCCTTTAAGCCTGAAAGATCAAGCACCGCCCTGACCGGCGATTGGGTCGCAACAATGGTATCCCATACTGACTGAGGGGTATTCAAAACGACAGTTAAATTATTAGGCAGGTCGCTGGTCATCACCAGGCTGCTATCCTGCCCAACTACTTCAATCGGAACACTGCGCGGGAAAGTACGGTTTTTCGCCGGATCGCTTTCCGTAACAGCAATGATCCAGACTGTAATTGCAAGAATCAGTGCTGTTATTAAGGTGGGGAAAACCTTCTTAACATTGCGAAAGAACACCCACATGGCTATTCTTCCTCCTTATGACGCAACCAGGGGATCTTGATTTTCAGTCCAAAAACATTGATATGCTCCAATAACCCCGGTACCGGTTTAAACATGGCAATCAGCATATTTTCCAGCCGGTCTGAATCTAGTCCGCGAATCAGACGCCCGCTTTGGGCGACGGAAATAGAGCCCGTTTCCTCGGATACGACAATCACAATCGCATCGCTGGCTTCCGATGTACCCAAAGCGGCGCGATGACGTAATCCCATCTGCCGTTCGGGAGAGCGATTCAAAATTCCACTTGCGGACAATGGCATCACACAGGCACCAGCCATGATCCGATTACCAACAATAATCACTGCACCATCATGCAAAGGGGAATTCGGGTAAAAAATCTGCAGCAATAATTCAGGCGTAACCAGCGCATCCATAAATACACCGGTATCGATATACTCCTGTAGAGAGTTAAAGCGCTCCATGACAATTAACGCCCCGTGCCGGCGGGCCGATAAACGCGCGCAAGCCAGGCTAATTGTGTGCATGGTATTTTTTATCTCTTCATCTGAAGCCAAATTTCTTCTGAACAGATTGGAAGAGCTTGCCCGCCCCAACCGTTCCAATCCACGGCGGATCTCAGGTGCAAAAATAACCGGAATCGCGAGTAACAAAGCTGGTAATGTTGTTTGAATTAACCAGGAGAAGGCTGGCAAGTTAATAAATTGGGTTAAAAAAGCCAATAAAATTACCAGAACGATCACACCGCGCAGCAGAACAGTCGCCTGGGTATCTCTCAAAAGCATTAAGACAACAAAGAATATTAACGTGACTAAAATCAGGTCAAGGGCACTTAACCAATTGATCCGTTGAAAAATAAATAAAATCTCGTTAAAAAATTCCAGCAAAGTTGTCTCTCACTAAATAGGTCTTAGTACACGATCCTCTCGTAATTTCTTAAATAACAGATTATAGCCATCGGGCAAAGAATCCCGGGCAGCATTAATCCAGGCGATCACTTTCAACTCTTCAGGTTTACGGGGAACATATCCCAATTTCTGCCAGATACTCTCAAATCTGGACATTTTGGAGTCCAAAAACAGCAGGGAGATCTCACACTGTAATTCCCCGGAAGCCCGCTCCATCTCATCAATCAACAAAGGTATCGCTTCTTCCATTGGAATTTTATCCATGATGGAGAAATCAACCGTTCGGGCGATCAGATTTTCTACCTGCCAGCCCAAGATACCCACAATCTTGTCATCCTCCTGCAGGATCAGGAAGGCTTTTTCTCCGAAATCCTCCATAATATCCCGGCGGGTATAGGTTCTGCCATTCTCAGAAAACTGGTTGAAAAACTCGGCAATCTCGTTTGACCTTCTGGGTGTCCCCCGGCGAACAGTCAGCTCTCCGCGAACAGAATGAGCAGTCGCCAGCGTAGCTTCACTCTCGGATGTCTGTTTTGGAACCAGTTTCACCCATTGTTCATATACCTGTTTCCAGGTATCTTCCACTGTGCCATCATTCTGGATGACAACGTTGGCAGCTTTAATTTTTTCTTCTTGAGGAGATTGCGACTCAATTCTTTGCTGTGCATCCAGTATTCCCATTTTTCGACGCAACACGAGCCGTTCCAATTGTGTTTCAGCCGGCGCGTAGGTTACCCAGATACTATCGCAACCGTCCTTAATATCGCTTTCAATTAATTTAATCGCTTCAATCACGATGACCTTATGCTGCACACGATTCACAATATAATCAATAGCTTGAAAAACCAGGGGATGAACAATATCTTCAAGGATTTTCAAAGCTTCTGAATCGTTAAAAACTAGTTTCCCTAATTTTTTGCGGTCAATATCCCCTTCTGAGGTTAAAATCCATTGACCAAACTGAGTAATTACTTTTTTGTAACCAGGTGCACCTTTTGAAATGGCTCGATGAGCTAAAGCGTCTGCATCAATTCCGAAAGCCCCTAAATGCTCCAGCATTCGCCGGACAACGCTCTTACCTGTGCCAATATTTCCGGTCAACCCGATTACGAGTTTACCAGCCCATTTACTCAACTTTCCTCCTACTCATGGAAAAATAATTTTCATAATTCATTTTAGCTTTGCTAAGCAAGAATGTCAAAGGTTTAGTTTTTGTTAAACGGGTGTTAAAGTCAATTTTTTACAATCAAAGGCAGAAAATTCCTGCGATCAAATTCATCCGGAATTTTTAAGGATCGCAAGCGGATAGTAGCATCATAATTAAAACCGGTTGAACTGGATAAGGGTTGCCAGTTGCTCTCTGAATTAAGAAACCAGGTCTTTCCAGTGGATTTAATCCCCAGATGATCAACAGCAATCGGGAAAAATTGACTTACATTTTGAATGCTCACTACTACCGCAATTTCCTTTGGACCGGTGATATTCACCTGTTTTGGAATTGGAATGTGGTGATAACCAGCGAAAGGAAAAGAAACATCCATTGCTTCGAACAGCAGGTTTTTCGGTTGAGAGCCATCAAAATATTCATAAATTTGCACATTCACCAAAGCAGCATCAGTCGTCCAGAATTCGACTCCCTGGGCAATTTCATATGTACTGATTTGAAATAAAGCCATGGTTGATCCCTGTAGAAAATCAACACCTCCAATACCAATTTGTGAAGTGCGCCCGGCTTCATCATAAAAATGGACTTTTGTAAAAATATCGACTTCTTCCCAATTTGTCACTGTACTCAAAGAAGACCCAATTCCGGCTGTGCCATAGGCAATATAAAAATAACCACCCATGCCCCAATCGGTTCCATAACTATTTTTCACAATCCAGGCGCCTTTTCCACCTGGGTAGTTCAGGCGATCGTTCCACCCAACAATCAAGACACCATGCGTATATTTATCTGGATCAGAACCAGAGTAGTTGTAAAGAACATGATTGCCTGAATAGGTCGAGAAACCTGAGATGGCAGGATCCATCTGTGTATAAAGTGGTCCATAATCTAGGATAAGGTTTTTTATTATTTCAGGAGCCGGGATCTGGTAAGCCGGGCTGAATTCATACCATTCTTTGATCCTGTATTGTGCTTTGCACATTCGATTACATTGATTGCTTACGCCTATATAAGGGTCACAACTTTCTAATGCCAATCCTTCCTGGGTGAATAAATTAGCCAATATCCGAAAATTACCCCCATCACAATGCTTTGGTGAACCAAAATAATCATTCTGTACATGCCAGTTGCATTCGATAGCATGGTTTTCGGAAAAATCCACTTTGACCCCTTCATTTTTCCAGATGGCAGCCTGCACCGCCCCAACCGCCGCAAAAGCATAACCAGCCTGACAACCCCCCTGATCCAGAACGGGAAAGTCATATCCCTGCTCCCGCCAATCATATTTGGTTGGCAAATCGGATGGAGCTGTCTGATTTTTTACATTCGGAAAAATAAATAAAATTGCCAGCAGAAAAAAACTCAAAACTCCATGTTTCATGTCGTGCATCCAAGCTCCTTCGGAGAATTTGATAAGTTGATTATAGAATCAAAATTAAAACTTCATGTTCTTTTCTCATTATGAATTTTTTCCGATTCTCAGAAACCAAAAAGCCGGATATAATCACCGCTGTTTCATTTAATAATGTTTCATCACTCACCTTCATCAGCCAGCCTTGTGCCACTTCAACCCGGTGATAAATTATAAAAGAGTCTTTCGATCAAAAAATGGAGTCAAAAATGTCATTCATGGAATTTAAGAACCAGTTAAAACGTGAATTTAAAACCATGAAATTCACAAAAAATTCTCTCAAAGATTATTTTTTTGTCATCCTCGGAGTGCTTATTCAGGGCTTTGCGATGCGCCTCTTTCTGGTTCCCGCTTATCTGGTGAGCGGGGGCGTCAGCGGAGCAGCCCAATTGATTAACCATCTTACCCATTTCCCAATCGGTTTAATGGTATTTATTGGCAACATTCCTCTGTTTATCCTCGGCTGGCGCTATTTGGGCGGTTTACGTTTTGCATTGCGAACTGCCATTGCCATTATTTTCTTTTCATTTTTTACTGACTTTTTAGTTCTCTTTATTCCCCCGGAGGGTGTCACTCACGACCTGGTCTTGAACAGTATTTATGGCGGTCTGATGTATGGGATTGGTTTGGGTATGGTTTATCGCGGGAAAGGTACCAGCGGTGGCAGCGATATTTTAGGCCGGATTCTAAACCATCGTTTGGGAATCTCGATCTCTTCCTCTTATCTCATCACTGATTCTGTCGTCGTTCTATTAGGTGGATTGATTTTTGGATGGGAGCGTGCACTTTATGGGCTGTTAGTCATTTATGTTAGTGGTCTGGCAGCCGAAGTGACATTTGAGGGGCGCGCTATTTTCCGAACTGCAATGATTGTTACCAATCATCCAGAAGCAGTTGCTCAACAAATATTTGATGTTCTCGAACGCGGTGTCACCATGTTGCATGGTATGGGCGGTTACACCGAGACGGAAAGGATTGTCATTTATTCTGTCATCACCCAGTCAGAAGTGCCGCAATTGAAAGAAATTGTATACGAAGTTGACCCTCAGGCGTTTATGGTCATTGGTCAGGCGCACGAAGCATTAGGAGAAGGCTTCCGGCCACTCATCGAACCTAAAAACTGATCTCCCCTACCAGGGTTAAAGCGCCCAGGGTAATACCGATCTGTCCCAGATGGTAGGTAAACATAACCAGAAAATTACCATAAGGGATCGGGCGCAGGAAACGCCCCATGGCCAGCATACTGTCCGAGATGGTAAAAAGAAGTGCACCCAGGCTGGCAAACAAAGCCCCATAAGCACCCCAGCCAGAGCGAAACCATGTTAAAAATGCAAATAAAAGCATCGTAGTGATTGTCAACAGATACAGTAGTACTGGCAGCCAAAGATGGCGATTTTCCAACCGTCGCCGTATCCCGCCAACAATTCGTTGATAGGCAAGTATGATAATCAAAATAACAATAACGATCGGAATTAGCATCCACCAGGATAATTCCAGCTTTCCATAACTAAAACCAATAATATAAAGGACATGCGCCATCAAAAAAGAAAATAAACCGGCAATAAAGAAACGTGATCGCATCAGTAAAAAGATATCCCCGGCCAATGAAAAAATAAGTCCAACCCCAAACCAAAAACCAGGGGAGATCCATCCGCCCAGGAACGTAAAAAGTATTATTAATAAAATCAGAGATAAAGGTTTTGTAATGACTCGTACTTTGATCCAGCGTTTTCCGGCTGCAATCCATTCTGTTAACATAACCAATCCAAGAGCTGTTCCCAATGAGAGGATCATTTTTTCTCCTGCAAACTATAACCCATCAAATTCAATGCATGCGGGTTGTTACGCCAGTTCTTCTGCACCTTTACCCGCAAATCCAGGTAGATTTTCCGATCAGTCATGGCTTCGATTTCCTGGCGGGCTGTTTTTCCTATCTCACGGATCATTAAGCCTTGTTTCCCAATCACAATTCCTTTTTGTGATTCACGTTCCACAAATAAAGTTGCCATAATGGTTGCCTGACTTTCGCCATGATCTTCATACGAATCCAGTCTCACCGCTACCGCGTGCGGAACTTCATCCTCCAGATGGCGCATAACCGCCTCACGAATCAGCTCAATCGCAATATCCCGCTCGAAATAATCGGTCACCTGGTCTTCTTCATAAAATGGTTCACCGGCAGGAAGTTTTCCAATGATGACATCGATCAGGTGAGATACACCTTTTTGCTGGCTGGCGCTGATCGGGTAACTCTCAGCTCCCGGGATTAAATTCTGATAAAAGTTTCGGTTCTGAGTAAGTTTATCAGGGGAAATAAGATCCATCTTATTTAAGATAATCAGAATTTCCGGATGAGGTGTTGTCGAGTTCAGCAATTTTGAAATGATCAGGTCTTCCTCAGTGGGCGCTACGGAAACATCCACAATCCAGATAGTGAGATCACCATCAAAAATCACCGATTCTGCTACCTTATTCATAAACTCCCCCAGTTTATGTTTGGCGATGTGAATCCCTGGGGTATCCACAAAGATGACTTGGGCTTTTTCATTGGTCAAAATCCCTAATTGCTGCTTGCGGGTAGTTTGTGGTTTGGCTGAAACTGCTGCTATTTTTTGCCCAAGGATGGCGTTAATTAAAGTTGATTTTCCGACATTTGGTCTGCCGATCACAGAAACAAACCCAGCCTTGAAGCCTGAAGGATCTGTGGAAATAGAAGATGGATTATCAATTTGCATTCGTTTTTCTCCGATGGTTACTAAAGTAAAACCGATTCATTGGTTAAAAATCAATATACCATCAATTGGATATCAGGAATCGATTTTTGATAAAAAATCATTTTTAATAAGCTATTTTTAGAAATAAACGGCTGTTTTTCGGATATTGTCAGGTAGTTGGTAGGTGAGCGTAGGGTGATCGTAGGGTAAGCGTCAAGTACTGTTCAGTTTGTTCTGGTAAACTGTATTCAACAAAGGGCGACTTCTCTTCTTCTCCTCCTTAAAATGAGAGCCGGGGGCGGCGTACCCGGCTCTCACTAATTTAAAACTACAACCCTGTTTTCAAGGGTTGTTTTTTTTCTGCGATATTAATAATATAATAGAGGCATATTCTTTTGGAAGAGGTTGGATAATGGCAAACGATCAAGGTTTCTATCTGGGTAAGCAATATGATGCTGAAAGTAAAAAACTTACGGATGATATTATTTATTATGATCCCGAAGATCTCACCACCCATATGTTCGTGACAGGCATGACCGGGTCTGGAAAAACCGGTTTGTGCATCGGGTTAATGGAAGAAGCCGCTTTACGAAATATTCCCGCGATCGTCATTGACCCAAAAGGTGATTTAACCAATCTGTTGCTTCATTTTCCCGATCTATTGCCGCAAGATTTCGAACCCTGGGTGGATCCTGAAGCAGCCCGGCGAGCTGGTAAAACGACACCAGAACTGGCTGCAGAAACAGCCAGCACCTGGAAGAACGGATTGGCAGATTGGGGATTATCCGGAGAAAACATCCGCAAGCTTGCTGACTCCGCCGAGTTCACAGTCTTTACCCCCGGATCAACAGCCGGCATTGCCGTGGATATCGTTTCTTCCTTTGCTGCGCCGAATTTAGACTGGAATGAAAACCAGGAGATATTACGGGAACGAATCTCCTCCAATATCACTGCCTTATTAAGCCTGCTTGGATATATCGATATTGACCCCCTCACTTCCAGAGAACACATATTATTGGCCAACATCATGGAACATTTCTGGAGTAAAGGAGCTTCTTTCGACCTGTCTGATTTGATCATGCAAACCCAGAGCCCTCCATTCGAGCGCCTGGGTGCTTTCCCGGTTGACCGCCTTTTTCCTGAAAAAGATCGCTTTGCCCTGGCGATGAAATTAAATAACTTTCTGGCATCCCCCTCTTTTCAAGCCTGGATTACCGGCGAACCCCTGGATATTCAGAAAATGCTCTACGCCGAAGGTAGCAAACCGCGGCATTCCGTTTTTTATCTGGCCCACCTCAGTGAAAATGAACGCATGTTTTTTGTCACTTTGTTATTCGGGGCGATAGAATCCTGGATGCGGCAACAAAGCGGCACACAAGGGTTGCGAGCCATTCTTTATTTTGATGAAATCCTTGGTTATCTCCCACCGGTAGCCAACCCGCCATCACGCACCATCATGCTTAGAATGCTGAAGCAGGCGCGCGCTTTTGGCGTCGGGATGGTACTGGCTACACAAAATCCAGTGGATATGGATTACAAAGCCCTTTCCAATGCCGGCACCTGGATGATTGGCCGTCTACAAACCGATCAGGACAAAGCCAGGTTGATGGATGGTTTAATGAGCGCCAGCGGAAGCATTAATCGAGCTGAGGCAGATCGCTTGCTTTCTAATCTAGGAAAACGAATTTTCCTGTTACACAACGTCCACGGCAAAGGTTTGAAACTCTTCGGCACGCGCTGGGCGATGAATTATTTAGCCGGGCCTTTATCTCGAGCCCAGATTCCTGCATTAAATGCTTTGGTAAGCGCTGGAAAACCCAAAAAAGTTGTAACCGGCCAATTATCCGCAGCCAATGAACCAAAAACGCAACCGATCAGGCCCCAAACTCCTGCCGCTGCTGAACCAATATCCACCCAACAGGTCACCCGACCGGTGTTACCCAGTGGAATAAACGATTACCATCTGCCAAATAACCTGACCTTGCAAAATGCAGCCAATCGTGAAAACCTTTCCCTGACCAGCGGTGCAAAAATGGTTGCCATTGAATACTTTCCCAGGTTGTTAGCACAAGCAGAGGTCCGCTATCTGGATCGACGCTACAATATCCAATCCCTACAGAAAAAAACAGCTCTGGTGAATGACAATACTGGCCGTTTGATCCGCTGGGAAGATCATACCATTTCTCCCATTGAGCAAAATATGATTGAGCGCTTAGGGTTGCCCGAAACCGGTTATCAACAAGTTCCAGTTTGGTTGATGGATCCGAAAACCCTTAAAATTCTGGAGACCGATTTTCTGGATTGGGTCTACCGGACGGAAAATTTGAAAATCCGAACTTCAGCCAGTCTCAAGATTTTTGCCGGCCCGGAGGTTTCAGATCAGGAGTTCGCTGCCCAAATCGATCGAGCTATCCAGGAACAAAAGAAGATTGAAGTTGAAAAAATTCAGGCTGCCTATGAAAAGAAGATTACAGCAATGGAACAAAAACTGGCTAAAGAGAAACGGGAAGCTGAAAATGCAAAAGACCGTCTGAGCCAAAGAAGAGTGGAGGAGCTTGGGACCGGTGGAGAATTATTGCTGGCTTTCTTATCCAAACGGAAAAAATCTATTTCCTCTTCACTAACCAAAAGGCGAATGACCTCCCAGGCCAAAGCGACCCTGGAAAAAGAACAAGCCGATGTAGACGTCGCCATACAAAATCTGACTTCTTTACAAAATGAAATGAAAAATGCTATTCAGCAGGTAGAAAATGATTGGATAAACAAGGGTAAAGATATCACTGAGACAATCATTACTCCCATGAAGAAAGATATTTTCATTGAATTATTTGGGATTGCCTGGGTTCCCCAATATGTTGTAGAAATCGACGGCACCCGTTACAAAGTAAACGCGTTCAGTAGCAACCCTTAATCCAATTCCTGCCTGCCTGCCAAAGCCCGTAACAATGTGCTTTGATCAGCGTACTCAAGATCACCCCCCATGGGCAGCCCTCTAGCTAGTCTTGTTAGCCTGACCGGGTATCCTTTTAGTTGTTGTTGAATATATAAAGCAGTGGCATCACCTTCCATAGAAGGATTGGTTGCGATGATAATTTCTTTGATATTTTCTTGTTTAACGCGTTCTATCAAAGGTTTAATTTTTAAGTCATCCGGGCCAATGCCTTCGATAGGAGATAAAGCCCCGTGTAAGACATGATATTTCCCCAAAAACCCTCCGGTGCGCTCCAGCGCAAGAACATCCAGAGGTTCTTCCACGACACAAATTTGACTTTCATCGCGTTGGCTGCTGGCGCAGATTTCGCAAAAATCGTTTCCGGCGGCCGTAATATTGAAACATCGTTCACAAAATTTCGTTGAGCTCTTCAGATTAATCAATGCATCTGCCAAATTTCGGCTGGCATCATCAGGTGCTCGTAACAGAAAAAAAGTCAGACGGGAAGCGGATTTTGGTCCGATTCCCGGCAGACGTTCAAATGCATTAATTAAATTCTGGACTGGTTCAGGTAAGATTGGCATAACTGGTTATCTCGAAACCAGGAATCCCTAAAACCCAAGCCCGGGGATACCACCTGCTAATGGCCCCATCTTCTGGGACTGCAAATCTCTGGATTGATCCAAGGCCATATTGACCGCGCTGAGGATTAAATCTTGGAGCATTTCAGCGTCAGCATCCACTAAGAGATCAGGAGAAATTTCAACCAACTTGCAATGCTGGTCACCGGTCATCGTCACTTTCACAACCCCACCGCCCACGCTAGCAGTTGTCGTTTCATTAGCCAACGCGGCCTGTGCGGCTTCCATTTGTTCCTGTAATTTTTGCAGTTGGCGCATCATGGCATTTTGGCCGCCACCACCGCCCATTCCACCCATTTTTCCATAACCTTTTGCCATCATTTACTCCTTATCTACTATTTTCCCACCCAGATCAAGCGCTGCTCTCACCAGGCTATCAGGGTCAAATTCATCTTCAAGTTTATCCAGATCAGATTTTGAAGTCATTTCTACAACTTTAACTTTTGCTTCTGTCCCCAGAACATGAGAAAAGGCGCGTTGGATAATCTCCAGATGCTCTCCTTTTTCTGTTCTTTCCTTTAACATCGTGCTTTGATAACCCAGCACAATCATTCCATTTTTCACCGTGATACTACGGGCCGATGCCAATAAAGCTTCCGTATTTTTACGATAAGACCGGATTAAGTTTCTTACTTCTACTAAAGCGGCGCGTACTTCATTAATCGTTAATTCTTTCTTTTCACCGCTTTCTGATATTTTTACTTTCTCATTCCTGGAGGTTTTTCGAGTTTTAACAATAGGTTCTTCAAACACTTCCTTAATGTCTGTTTTTACTTCAATCCCTACAACAGCAGGCACGGACTCAGAAGGTTGCTCTATAAATTTTTTCTTTGAACTGGCTTGGTCTCGGTCAAAACCCTGTGCTGGTGACTTGTCTTCAGAAGAAAATAGCTGAATTCCCTGAGCAATTGCCAATTCCAGAGCCAAGCTTGGTTGCCACGCCAGCCGGCTCTCGTTGGCAGCATTGTTAAATAATTTCAGAAGTTCTGTCAGCTTTTTCAAATCAATCCTTTGAGACCGCTCTTCCATTTCCAGGCGCACCTCATTTGTTACATCCGCTGCTTTTTCATCACCCATCTGAATCAACATCAAACCCCGCAGATAATCCACCATTTGGCGGGCAAATTGACGCGGATCGGTACCAGCATCCAAAGCAGCGTGTAATTGATCCAGGCAGTCTTTGGTGTCCTGTGCACAAATCAAATCCACCAGATTAATGACAGTCTGATTGGTCGCTGTACCCATTACTTGCTGAGCAATCTCAAGCGTAACTTTCTCCCCAGTCGAGGTTAATTGATCCAGCAGCGAAATTGCGTCTCGCATTGCCCCGGTTGAATGCCGAGCAATCATAAATAAGGTTTCATCATCCACCTGGAGATTTTCGGCTTTAACCAATCTACGCAGCAGGTCAACAATGATAGTGACCGGAATGCGCCGAAACTCATAGCGCTGGCAACGGGATAAAACGGTAGCTGGTATTTTATGAACTTCCGTAGTCGCCAGAATAAAAATAGCATGAGCTGGTGGTTCTTCCAGGGTTTTTAACAGAGCATTGAAGGCTGCGGTCGATAACATGTGGACTTCATCAATGATATAGACCTTATATTTCCCTTGAGAAGGAGAAAATCCAATTTTTTCTCGTAGATCGCGAATATCATCTACACTGGTGTTTGAAGCAGCATCAATTTCGTATAAATCTAAAAAGCGGCTCTGATTAACGGCCAGGCAATTCTCACATTCATTGCAGGGATGCGTATTGATGTCCGGATTCATACAATTCACCGCTTTGGCTAATAATCGGGCGGTGGTAGTTTTACCAGTTCCCCGTGGGCCAGAAAACAGATAGGCATGCCCAATCCGGTTACTCCGAATCGCATTCTGCAGCGTGAGGACAATATGATCCTGTCCAACTACCTTATCCCATAATTGCGGGCGCCATTTTCTGTAAAGAGCCTCTGTCATACACCTTCCATCGATTTAAAAATCTATTCCTGATAAAACCTTGCGTTGCAAATCCTGAAAATAAATTACCTGAATTTGCAAACGGCTCACGGGAACACTTAAATTGTAATCCAAAATCAACCGGTTGATATCAGTTATTTTTTCTAAAATAATGTCTATGATTTGTTCAATTGTTGACCTTCTTCTATGGGATCTGAAAAGATGCTCTTTCCTGACCGGCTGAATCAAAGATTTTTACAACTTCTCCGCTCGTCCAGATTGCCTCCGGGCTCCCCCAGAATAAGGTGTTGGCTGTATTGGTTCCCGTGCGTGAATAAAGAGAGATTTGCCCTTTTACTAGATCAACGGATGGAAAAACAAACGCATGCCGGTCCTGGTCAATCACCTGCCAACCGTGAAGATTTAAATCTCCAGAACCAACCCGTTCAATGGTTAATAGTTCGTTTTGTAAGTCTCCCGGAGCAAACACATTTGTAATGTTAACCACTGGCTCATCTAAAGGGGGTAAATTCTTTTCCACTTCCGGGGTCGCATTCACCGGAGCAGTTTGCTTTGGAGCACTTATTTTAAACTCATTGGCAGGGTGCATTCTATTCCAAATGGTAAGTACCAGTAAGGTTGTTGCAGCAGATACAATAATATTTACAATTAAAAATGGCAGCCAACGTTTCAAAAGATGATCCTACCTTAAGATTTCTTTACGAAATCAATTATAATTTATCTGAATCATAGCATATTTTTTGTTTATAGAAAAACACAGGGGAATTTGAGAAGTATGTATCTCGTTGATGGGCACAATTTAATCCCAAAAATTAAAAAGTTATCGCTTAAAATGATGGATGACGAAAATGCATTAATCGAATTATTAAATGATTTTGCCCGCCTTGCCCGCAAAAACGTAGAAGTTTACTTTGATAAAGCCGCTATCGGACAATCTGGTACCAGAAAAATTGGAATTATCACAGCTCACTTCATCCGCGAAGGATCAACTGCTGATGAGGCTATCATTCAACGGGTACGCAAAATGAAAAAGCGAGCCAGAGATATTAAAGTTGTATCTTCTGATCGACATGTTCAGAACCAGGTTCGTGCTTATCAAGCTGAAGTAATCCCTTCCGAAACTTTTGCAAAGGAAATTGAAAAGGTCTTTTCAGCCGGACCTGGTGGAGGAAAACCTGACCCTGATAAACAAAACCCGTCCGAGATCGCCTATTGGGAACAGGAATTCACACGAGCCAGGAAGAAAAAATAAATTATTCTTAGTTTCTTTTAATGAATTATTGATTTATTTGGTCTATAATATCCAATAGACACCCTGCTTGGATAAAATTAGGTGTCATTGGTATCAGCCGGTCTGTGAGCATTTCCCCCAATGTTCAACCATCAGACCAGTCTGATGGCATTCCCTCCCTGGAGACCGCTATACATGCCCCAAGTGTATAGCGGTCAAATTTTTTCAAGATAATGGTGTTTACGGCTTGACGAAAAGTAACAATTTATTAGAATCAAATTATGTAATTATCTGTGGAGGAATAAATGAAAAAATTTTCTTTATCTTTAATCATTTTTCTCGTTTTTGTCTCTCTATCATGCTCCCTCCCGATCAGCAAAATAAAAGACAAGGTTGAACCTAAGGCACCAACAAAAGAAATGGCACAGGCAACCACTCCAAAAGTCGAAAACCCAACCCAAACTGTCTATTCACCTCCAACAGCAAGACCAACCAGTGCAGAAACTGCCGCCCCCAAACCTTCCACAACTCCGGAAATACCAACAGAAGTTCCCACCGAAACTCCCCAAGCCTGCCCTCAGTTCGGAAAAGAGGAATTTGATTCTCCAAATGATTGCTGGCCGCATTCTCTCGACACAGTCCTTTCAACCACTGGTATCTCCAACCCTAACAAAGTATATGTCGGCATTCGGGATGGGCGGCTTGTGTTTGAATCGCAATTACCTGAGGACATTTTTCTGTATTCCATTTATCAGAACAACGAATATGATAACGTGATCCTGCGGGCAGCCATCACCAAGATTGAACCCAGTGTCAATCAAAACGGTTTTACCTTTGTCTGCCACTACAACAAGAATGGGTGGTATGAAGCCCGCATTGAAAGTAGTGGTTCATTCGAAATTTACCAATATGATGCTGCCAAAAAACAAAAAGGAGGTAACCCATTCATTTCTCTTGGAAGCGGTGGTGCAGCTGCATATCGCATCGGCGCAGATCGTGAGAATATTGTTGAATGGCAATGCGACCTGGATAGTTTGACTTTGATCGTGAATGGCAAACAAACCTGGAAAAAAAAGAATATCGCAACCATAACTGGCGGCGGTGCTGTTGGTGTGGGTCTGGCTTCTTACTCCGGCCGCTATCCCCGACAAATTGGTTTTGAGTATGTAGAAATCGAGAAGCCATAATTTTTTTGTTCAATCTTGTCGCATCTCCGTCCGAATGCTATAATCGCCTTAGCGCCCCAGTAGCTCAATAGGACAGAGCAAAGCACTCCTAACGCTTAGGTTGGGGGTTCGATTCCCTCCTGGGGCACTTTAATCGGTTTCTAAAAAACTAGTCTTTTTCCCTCTTGCATAATTTTAAAAATATGCTACAATAAGAAATGATAAATGCTTGGGTGCCCCCCTCACCTAGGCGTTTATCATTTAATGTGGGGTAATAAAAAAACCGGTTGGCTTCTTTTTTGAGCACAACCGATTTTTCTTTCAACTGGATTTCTTAATTATCAAAATTTGGCAAATCATCATCTTCATCGTCGATATCGACGTCAAAATCATACTCAATATCCCCGGCTTTACGCCGGATCCAAAGGTATAGAACCTGCCCATCAGCGGATTCCGAAGAGCGGGCTGCCATAATTGGCACCTTTTCTTCCAATCCATAATCGTTACGATAATGAAGAAAGATGCTGTCTTTTCTGCGCCAGGCACGGTGGCAGCGTTCCACCAATGCAGCTCCATTAAATGTCCGTAAGCGGGTTAATGCCAAGTCATATAAACCTGGACCTTCGTTTAATCCCAGAGCCCAGCCATCTTCAATCAGTTCAAAACTGGGCGGAGGTCCTTCAATGATTGTTATTTTATCTTCCATACTACTCCCTTATTTACCATTTCTTTCTATTGGTAAATATAAAGTCATTTTACCGCGAATTTCTTAAATGTCTATGAACACTTCGTTAACAATTTATAAGAGTTTTTTGATAATTTATATAAAGAATTAATATTTCTCTTTCAGGAAATTTATATTCAACATGTAAAATGATCACAATAAAGAAATTAAACATCAGGAGAAGAAAAATATGGCTACTGTTTATTTTAGAAACCCCTATCGTCATTTGGCACGACGTCAATTATGGAATGCAATCGAAGAAGAAAATCAGACTGAATCCAAGGTCGTGTTCCCTCTGGATTTGCGAATAGCAGATGAGGAATATCTCATCGAAGCGTTCTTACCCGGTGTCGTCGCGGATGATCTGGATATCCAGATTGAGAATAATATTGTTACCATCAAAGGTGAGATTAAAATTGAACGCAACGAAGGTGATCGTTATCTTTTGAAAGAACGTCCATTTGGAACATTTCAACGCTCTGTTGAGCTTCCCGATGACGTTGACTCCAACAAAGTTGAAGCAGAGTTGAAAAATGGAGTTTTGACCTTGCGTTTACCGAAATCAGAAATTTCCAAGCCACGCAAAATTTCGATCTCCAATAACTAATTGAGTATCACAAACCCCAGGAGTTTCGGCGAAAGCTGGAACTCCTGTTTTTTAATGATCTCAAACACAGCTTACCCATAGTTAAGGTAAAATCGGGACATGTCAATTCCTGAAGGTTTTTTGCAAGCAATTAACCAGGCACGCATTCCACAATTCAAATATTTCGAGAGCATTGGTTCGACCAACCAGGTTGCCCTGGAATGGCTGGAAACAGGTGCCATAGATCAAGCGATTGTCTTTTCTGAACACCAGTCAGCTGGTCGCGGTCGTTTTAATCGTCCCTGGGTGACCGAGCCAGGCAGTGCACTGGCTTTATCGATTATCGTGAAACCTTCTATTGAAGAAATGAAATCGCTCTCATTATTTTCCCCTCTGGCGGGTGTAGCGTTAACCGATGTGTTGAAGAACCAATATCATATCGAAGCTCAAATCAAATGGCCCAACGATGTGCTGATCAAACGGATGAAGACCTCCGGAATCTTAACCGAAACAACCTGGAGTGGTGAGAAAATGGCCGGTCTGGTCGTAGGGATCGGGGTTAACTTACTGCCTGCTTCCATCCCTCCAAAAAAATCCTTAAAATATCCAGCAACCTGTGTGCAAAACCATTGCCTTGATCCAATTAATCGTTATGATTTTCTTAAACATTTGCTGAAAGCCTTTTCAAACTGGCGGTCACTCATCAACAATGATAAATTTCTGAACCAATGGCAAAAATTACTGGCATTTCGCGGAGAAAAGGTATATATTAAGCAGAAAGATGGTAGCGTTCAATTAAGTGGCTGGTTGCATGGGCTTACCCCAATGGGTGATTTAGAAATCCTGACTGAGGATAACCGGATCGAAACCATCACTGTCGGAGATGTACACCTCCGGCCAGCTGAAGAAGAAAATTGAGAGGTAGTTATGTTAGATGATTTGAGAAATACGGCTGAAGCTTCCTTCATACAGGAAGAAACAGCCATTGCTGAACAACAATACCTGCCGAAAAAAGAAAAAAGATTCCTGGGCATGACTGCCATCCAGCGTTTCATTCTGGCGGTTTTATTATTAATCCTGGTAGTCGTTCTGGGAACCCTATTTTTATTGGTTTCAGGAAAAATGATCTTACCCTAAAAACAAAGAGACTGAATTCTGTTGAATAATTCAGTCTCTTTAATTAAAAGAATTTCTTTTTATTCTTCCTTTTCGTTTTCCACTGTATCCCCTTCACCTGTGAGGATATCCGCACTAATTCTGGCCATCGAAGCAACACTATCACCTTCTCCAATATCCATGACCCGTACGCCTCGGGTCGTACGTCCCATTTGAGAGATATCTCGCACAAACATCCGAATCATCACTCCATTCGTGGAGATTAAAGAAACCTCGTCATCTAGTTTGACTATCCTGGCGGTGGATACCAGACCCACTTTGGCCAAATTATGTTTATCAATCGTAGAAACACCCTTTGAACCACGGGTTTTAATGTTGTATTGCGAGAGCGGCGTTCGTTTTCCATAACCTTTTTCGGTAATCACCAATAATTCAGCCTCAGGCTCCAGAACATCCATACTGGTAACCCGATCTTTCGCCGCCATGCGAATTCCGGTGACTCCACCGGCAGGTCGACCCATACAGCGAATCTCGCGTTCATCCATTCGCAATGCGCGTCCATAAGCAGTGACCAGCATAACTTCATCGGTTCCACTGGTTAATCGAACCCAACCGAGGCGGTCATCTTTCTTTAAATCCATCGCAATTAAACCAGATGGACGAACGTTGGCAAACTCAGATAACTGTACGCGCTTGACCTTCCCCTGTTCGGTAGCCATCGTGCAGTACTCAGCTTCTTCAAAATCTGGCACCGGGACTGCGGCAGTTACCCGTTCTCCCGGATTGAACGATAAAACGTTCATGATCGAGATACCTTTATCTGTCCTGCCAGCTTCGGGTAAGTTATATACTTTTTGGGAATATACTTTGCCGCGATCAGAGAAGAACAGGACGGTATTCAACGTTCGGGCTGGGATTAAGAGCATCACTTCATCCTCATCCCGCATGGATTGGCCAATCACACCCCGGCCACCACGCCCCTGGGTGCGGAAAAGGTTCGCGCGTGTTCGTTTGATGTATCCTTTTTCAGTAATCGTTATTAGCACAGCTTCATCTTTAACCAACTCAGCTTCTGAGAATTCCTCTTTTGCATCCAGGCTGATGACAGTCCGGCGATCATCGCCATATTTGGCTGAGATCTCATTCAAATCATCTTTAATCAACATCAGGATTTTCTGGGGGTTAGCCAATAAATCTTCCAAATAGGCAATGGTTGCCATTACTTCTTTGTGCTCATCTTCGATTTTCTGTCGTTCCAAAGCAGCCAGTCTTCTTAATTGCATATCCAGGATTGCCTGCGCCTGAATTTCGGTGAGATTGAACTTTGATATCAGGTTTTCTTTAGCAACCTCTGCATCCGGAGCCTGGCGAATAGTATTGATAACATCATCCAGATTGGCAAGTGCAATTAATAAGCCTTCCAACACATGCGCCCGATGTTTGGCTTTATCCAGGTCAAATTGGGTACGGCGGGTAATCACTTCCCGGCGATGTTCAACAAATATTTGTAACATGCGTCGTAACGACAGGCTGCGAGGTTCCCCTTTGGTCAGGGAGAGCATGTTCACCCCAAATGTTGATTGCAATTGGGTGTATTTATACAGTTGGTTTAACACCCGTTGCGGTTGAGCTCCACGCTTTAATTCTATTACTACACGCATGCCCGTGCGGTCAGATTCATCGCGCATATCGGAAATCATATCCAGTTTGCCCTCACGCACCAGAGCAGCAATTCTTTCCAGCATAGTAGTCTTGTTTACCTGGTAAGGAATTTGCGTGATAATGATGATATGCCGGCCATTTTTTAATTCTTCAATTTCTGCTTTTCCGCGAACAACCAACCTGCCCCGCCCGGTGGAATACGCCTGTCGAATGGTATCCTGCCCAACAATGAGCCCCCCGGTAGGGAAATCTGGTCCTGGGAGAAATTTGATCAATTCCTCAACCGTTACATCTTCCAGATGGTCATAATTTTCAATCAGATAATTGATTGCCGCTACTAATTCACGCAAATTGTGCGGCGGGATGTTGGTTGCCATTCCAACAGCAATCCCGGAAGACCCATTCAATAAGAGGTTGGGGAGCCTGGCTGGCAACACCTGTGGTTCCTTAAGCGACCCATCAAAGTTATCGGTAAACTCGATCGTATTCTTACCAATATCCACCAGCATATCTTCTGCCATTGCTGAAAGCCGTGCTTCAGTGTACCGCATCGCCGCTGGCGAATCACCGTCGATTGAGCCAAAGTTGCCCTGCCCATCCACCAGCATGTAGCGCATGGAGAAATCCTGTGCCATGCGTGACATGGCATCATAGACCGAGAGGTCGCCATGTGGATGGTACTTTCCTAATACTTCACCCACAATCCTGGCTGATTTTTTATAGCTTGAATTCGAACGAATCCCCATATCGTGCATTGCGTAAAGAATACGGCGGTGAACCGGTTTCAGCCCATCTCTGGCATCCGGTAAAGCCCGTGCCACGATGACACTCATGGCATAATCCAGGTAGGCTGAACGCATCTCATCGTCAATGTCGACTACTTTGATATTGCCTATATCCATGTTCTTACTTCCTCCGACTTAACAGCAAACCGGCTGGTGAATTTCCTAGTCATAATCCAATCCTTAATTATACCGCAGATAGGCGTTGACACGTTACTTCAACCTCTGGCTGTTTAAAAGAAGGCTGAAAATAATTCCCTTGCGATTCTGGCTGCAGTTTGCTATAATCACCGGCACGTAGGGCGCGTGGCTCAGCTGGTTAGAGCGCACGGTTCACATCCGTGAGGTCGTGGGTTCGAGTCCCTCCGTGCCCACAAAAAGAGTTGGCATCTTCTCAGCCAACTCTTTTTTTAGAATGATCATTTTTTAACATTATTAGATTAACTATCCTTAGGTACGAACTCACAGAATCTGTACTTATTTACACAGGTGGTAAAACTTAAGCGTGTTTGAAGAATCGGTAAAAATCGCCTTTTCAATTTCATTTAATTAATGATAAAATTTTAAGGGCAGGCTGGAGAACCTCCCAGTCTGTTTCTTTAAGAAGAACTGAGATACCGAAAAACTTAAGGAGTAAGGATTTATGGCTGCTTTTACATACAACTTTCAATTTCCCGAAGATGATCAAACAATCATCGAAGGCACCCTGGAACTGGAAAAGCCGCTTCCCTACAAGACAAAAAAACCTGAAGGAAGCGGCTTTTATCGTCCCGGTAAAATTTCTTTGGGACATGCTGGCAGCATTGATTTGGTTTTTTATCATACTCCTTCAACTGCTCGTTTTATTTATATTGAAAAAAGAAAACCCGAGCCACGATTAATGGAATTTATCGGGATCACACCCGATGAGTGGAAAGGGATGGACACGTTGAGCCTGCCTGGCCAGATCTGGATGGGTGCCAGCCGTGCCAACCTTATGTGGAAATCCATGCAGGATATCTTCAATGCCCCGCCTTTAAAAGAAACCATCAACGCTCACCAGCAGGAAAACCTGGCAATTTTCCCGATTGCCCGCGAGGGTCTGAAATACCAGGTAGCGGAAGCCATTTACGAAACCTACGGCTATTACACCGATGAGGTTATTCTGGACGCCCATCATGTTTTCGATAGCTCTGTTCCGGTTTACAACCGCAAAGTTGAAATGACCCTTTTCAAAGACAAGGATCTGGATCAACCCCAACACGAGTTGGTCAAAGTCGCATTTATTGCCGACAGTATCGCCAGTGGACTGGTGATGCGGGAGGTGATCGCGCGCATTAAAGAACGCTTCCGCAATCTGGAAAGGGTGGAGGTGCTGGCCCCACTGGCTACCATCCGCGGCTTGAGCCGGATTGTTGATTCAGAAAACCGCAATGGTACCAAGGTGCGCGTTCATATCTTTGAAACGATCTTAAATGCACTTCCGCCGAATTATTACTACTCAGCACATATCAATGTACCTGAATTGCATATTCGCCCGGATTTGGAAGCGATCTATCGTACCTGGTGGGGAAAAGATGGAAACGGAAATGATATCGCTGATACAACATGTGCCGGGTTTGGCTGGAGTGAAGCGTTTTATTCTCCACGCAAACAAATTGAAATGATTAATGAGCAACTCACCCTGCGACACAACCTCACAATTGCTGAAATGATTCGCAGAAACATGCAGCCTTAAATCATTTGATTATTCGCGTAAAAATGCCCTTCGTAAACACAAGGAAAAATTGTGAACCTTGTATTTGAAGTTTGATTTTCTCCACGTTTCTTTTTAGAATGGTGTCTCTAAAATGGTTTTTTAACCGCTACTCGGAAATCCATCCGGAGGGAATTTGAGCTTCAGAAAAACGTGCCCAAGCCTTTTTATATTTATTATTTTGTTCATTTTAATCCTGGCTGCCTGCAATACTTCAAACTATTATTCCCCGGTAAATACCAATCCGCTGGATATAACTACCAGCACTCTCACCCCTTCTTTAACACCATCCATAACCCCTTCTTTAACATTTACAGCAACCCTTACTCCAACTGCCACGCAAACACCCACTCCTACCCCCACGCTTTTCCCAATGGCTATCGAAGCCCTGCGTCAGACCTCCTATCCTGGGAGTGAGATTATGATTGAAAAAACTCTGGAACCCGGGTCAAATTATCACCGCTATTATGCCTATTATCTTTCTGAAGGCAACAAAATTTATGGGCTTTTGACTGTACCATTCAATGATCCACCCAATGGAGGTTACCCGGCAATTGTTTTTAATCATGGTTACATACCTCCAGGTGAATACCACACCACGGAACGCTACATCGCCTATGTAGATTGGTTGGCACGCAGCCAATATGTTGTTTTCAAAATCGACTACCGGGGACATGATCGATCTGAGGGCGTTGCGAGAGGAGCTTATGGTGATCCCGGATATACGGTGGATGTACTAAATGCAGTTTCCTCTTTACAGAATTATCCTTCCGTAAACCCGGAAAAAATTGGTATGTGGGGACACTCCATGGGCGGATTTTTAACCCTGCGGGCTATGGTGATCTCCAAAGAAATCAAAGCAGGCGTGATTTGGGCCGGCGTGGTGGCTTCTTATCCGGATATGATTTCTAAATGGTGGCTAAATACGCCCCGACCCATTCCAACAGCCCCCACATTCGCCCGACGTTGGCAACAGGAATGGACAACTGAATATGGTTCGGCAATTGAAAACCCCGATTTCTGGTCTTCTATTTCCTCCAACACGTATGTCAATGAAATTTCAGGACCAATTCAACTCCACCATGGGACAGCGGATGAAAGTGTCCCACTTGTTTTTTCTGAGATTCTTTGGCATGAACTTTTAGCAGCCAATCAATATGTAGAATTTTATACTTATGAAGGGGATAATCACAATTTATCCTTATATTTCAGCACTGCTATGACCAGAACAATTGAGTTTTTTGATCGCTATCTAAAATAGAAAAACCCATCACCTTCATGGATTTTTCGTGTCATTAAAACCAAATAAACCAATAGAATGATATAATATTAAGGATTTAAATAATCCTGAAATTCAATAAATAATTTCTTAAGTCAAAAATACAACCAAGCTAAATGGAGGAAATGCCAATGAGGAACTATTTAAGAATTTTATTTGTGCTAGGAGTTGTTTTACTCTTAGCTGCTTGCAAGCCGGCAGCCCCAATGTTTCCGGAAAGCCCGGTAGCTCCCCCCGCAGAAGCTCCGGCATCATCCGAAAGTGTTGATGAAGCAACCCTGGCTGCCAGTGGATTTTCTAAGGGCGGCTGTGGAGCCTGTCATGTGATTCCGGGCGTACCAAATGCCACTGGAACAATCGGCCCGGATCTTTCAGAAATTGGGCAGGTTGCCGAAACCACCATCGCTAGCGCTGATTACAAAGGAAATGCAAAAACCGCTATTGATTTCCTGAAAGAATCTCTATTGACGCCTGATGCATTTGTATCAGAGAACTGCCCGAATGGCGCTTGTGCCGCAGGGTTAATGCCATCTTATGCCAATGGAACAGTGAGTGATCAAGAGCTTAACGCCATGGTAAATTTTCTGGCAAAATTACCATCCACTGAAATTGCTCAGCCAGGTGAAATCGTAACAGAAGCACCTGTTTCTGTCCCTCAAGATGTTATGGCTGACGAGAATATGGATTGGGCTAAACAAGTCTACTTTGAACGCTGTGCTGGATGTCATGGAACATTACGTAAAGGCGCTACCGGACCAGGGTTAACACCTGATTTAATGCAACCAAAAGGCACTCTGGCACTGGCTTCTATCATTTTCAATGGCACCCCGGGTGGGATGCCTGATTGGGGCAAACAGGGTTTCATGACCAAAGAAGAAACCGAGATTATGGCTGAATTTTTGCAGGTTGAACCCCCGCAACCACCTGAAATGTCATTGCAACAAATGTTGGATACCTGGAAAGTTCTGGTTCCTCCCGAAGACCGGCCGACCGAACCACAAACCACTCGCAATTGGGAAAACTTTATGGCTGTAACTCTGCGAGATGCCGGGCAGGTTGCTATGATCGATGCTGATACTTTTGAAGTAGTCGATCTGGTTGATACTGGTTATGCCGTGCACATCTCCCGTATGTCTGCCACAGGTCGTTATGTCTTCACCATTGGTCGTGATGGTAAGCTGGCGTTGGTCGATTTATGGACAGAAATTCCCAGCAAGGTCGCGGAAGTTCAGCTTTGCTATGACGCCCGCTCAGTTGAAACCAGCAAATACTCTGGAGAATTAGGCGACTTCACAGATAAATACGCCATCGTTGGCTGCTATTGGCCACCTCATTTTGTCATTCTGGATGGTGAAACACTGGAACCCTTCAAGATTGTCAGCACCAGAAGTTATACCTATGACACCGAAGAATATCATCCTGAGCCGAGAGTGGCAGCCATTGTAGCTTCTCACTTTAAACCAGAATGGATCGTCAACGTCAAAGAAACCGGGCAGGTCTGGATGGTAGATTATTCTGATCTGATCAACCCCACAATTAAAATGATTGAAGCTGAACGCTTCCTGCATGATGGTGGTTGGGATTCTACACAAAGGTACTTCCTGGTAGCGGCTAATAATATGGATAAAATTGCAGTCATTGATTCACTTGAAGGTAAATTGGAAGCACTGGTGGATGCCGGAAATGTTCCCCATCCTGGTCGAGGTGCAAACTGGATCGACCCCGAATATGGCCCGGTGTGGAGTACCTCCCATTTAGGTGAAGGAGAGATCATCTCTATTGGCACCGATCCGGAAGGTCACCCGGATTCTGCCTGGAAGGTTGTCCGCACTTTAAAACTTCCTGGCTCTGGCAGCCTTTTCATTAAGAGCCACCCCAATAGCGAATGGCTCTGGGTAGACATGACTTTCAACCCTGACCCCGCTCTGTCCAGAACAGTTTGTGTGATCAAGAAATCAAACCCGGATGAAATTTACAAATGCTGGGAAGCTTCCACTTTTGGAAGAGCCGACCACTTTGAATACAACATGCAAGGCACCCAGATCTGGGTTAGTATCTGGGGAAATGCGGCGGTCCCGGGAGAAGTGGGTGAAATTGTTGTTTATGATGATAAAACTTTAGAAGAGATAGCCAGAATTCCCAATCTGGTAACCCCAACCGGTAAATTCAACGTATACAACACCATTCACGATATTTACTAAATTTCTACTTTTAATACACATCCATAAAAAAACAGGGAACGCGGCGTTCCCTGTTTTTTTATGGATATGTATTTTTTTAGACTAATACTTCTTCTGGAACAATGAATTTCTCATTGGCTTTGCGAACTTCATCGGTCACATTGAAATCAAGGTCTGAACCTGTCATCTGGCGGACGTATTCCTTTACAGTTGTGTCCCAGTATTTCTTGGTCAGATAGTAAACGCGAGCGCCACCTAATTCATGTTGAACATCCGGCCATGGATAGCTGGGTTGAGCCATTCCAAGACCCCAGCGCAACCAACCATTGTAAGATTCATAGGTTGCCCACCACTCTTTGTTTTTCAGAATTTCCATACCGTAGTATGCTTTAGCATAGTACATCGCTGCCCCAATGCGACCACCGCGAATCAGTGCCATGGTGTGTAAGCTGATATTAATATCTTCATTCATCAAACGACCATTGGCAAATCCAGCCCAGACACCATCCACCAGACCAACCAGGGTGTAAACGTCCTTCAAGCGTTTTCGTTTCCAGCCCAGGATTTCAGCATAAACACGGGCACCAACAATATCATAAAAGTCATGTTCCACTTTCATCAATTTTTCCATGTAGCCCAACATAGCCGGAACTTCTTCAACCTTGGCTTCACGGATATACAGGATACGGCCATCTTTTAATTTCATCTGGCATTCCGGAAATGGAGGGATGGCCAGTTTGGGACCCTGTAAAATTGCCTCAATTTCTCGGGCATCAATTTCAAGAACTTCCTGTGATGCTTTGCATGGTAACTCGTACTTCATAATAACTCTCCTTTTACAAATAATATTTTTAATGAAATTAGCTTAAATTCTCTGCGCTAATTTTATTTAAACTTTCAATATGGGATGGGTTGGTGGCATCACCATATTTAGTCTTGGGAAGTTGTGCCTTTTTAGCCATTAATACTTCATATTCGGCATCGTCTACCATGGCTACACAGCGACCGATCGAGGCTTCGCCATCCACAAAGCGCCAGGGGAAGAATCCAACCTGAACCCGGCGATTGAGCAATAAATCAATATCGCCACCCAGGCATTCCGCGTGAATGATCCCGTAGGGGAACATTTCGATATGCATTAATTGGTATTTATCATCCGAATAGAACTCTTCCAATTCCATCCCATATTTCTTTTTGAACACGTGCTTTGCCTGAGCAGTTTGGCGCGGCATCCAGTTACGGATAATGGTGTTCATTGGATGATCAGCACTACCACAATCCACACCGATCCAGCGTAATTTTTTGGCTTTTGCCCATTCAGCAAATTCACGATCTGGTCCCGGGTGTTTGACCATATAGCGAATTTCGTCCGCTGTCGGCTGATCCCAGCCGAAATGATGATAGCCGGTATGAATAATCAGGATATCGCCTTCTTTTACTTCCACGCGCTCCTCAATCATCTTGCTGGTATACACATCATAATCAGCAACGACGTCACTTAAATCGACGATGGCGGCTTCATGAACCAGGAAATCCATATCCAGAGCGGCCATATCTTTACCGGGGGTGTAAAAATGAATTTCACCGTCCAGATGAGTACCCAGGTGGTTTGAGTGGGTCAAAATTTGGCCATTCGCCCCATTTGGAGCCAGGCGCTTAAAATATTTAACCTGCAAGGGTTCATAGGTTGGCCATGGGGGTGTTCCAATTCCCAAAGGAATCGTTAAATCTATTAATTTCATTTTTTCCTCACTTTCTTAGTTTTAATCGTTGAAATTTCGACCATGATATAAAAAAAAACGATACGATTAATCAACCGTATCGAATTTTTCCTTTACAACAGTAAAAAACTTTTGTAATAATCGAACTGATCATATTTAATTAAAACCCGATTGTCAGACAATCCTTTTGATTTCACTTTTTTATTATCCAATCCTTTAGAACGAATGTCAAGCAAAAAATTCATATTTCAGATATGATCTTAATCCCATTTTATCTGATCAAGTATGGTTTAATAATAACTATCCATGACGATTACAAACCTGATTCAAAATGACGCAATTATCGGAAAAATCGCTTTGGAATTTTTTCTCCAAACTGGTGTAGTACAGGTTTGGGGCATCACTTCCAGTGGAATTTTTCTTGGCATCCCAAAGTCAGTACTTTTTTTAACCAATTCTCCGTACTTTGGGCCAGTTAATATCGTTATGAACAAACCATTGCCATCATGGTGGAAAAAGGGTGATCTTGTTGAAATAATCAAAACAGGCTCAATGCTCCAATTTATTCATCGCTCCAGGCAATGGGTTTTACAGATCAAACAGATTTGGGAAACCCCTGAAAAACCTGATTTTGATATCCCATCCACAGAACAATTAACACGAATGCTGCAAGCAGCTCAACAATTCAATGTATTAAAAAACAATGAAGGTTTTACTTCCTTACTATTACCAATCATTCGTCAGGAATGTCAAATTTTCTTAGAAGACGAGTGGCTCGTCAGGAGTTGGGAAACGATCAATTTATTAAAAACAGCTTTAATTCAACAAAACCTTGATCTGTCACTTCATTATGCCAGTCTATTGATTGGCTCCGGGAAAGGATTAACCCCCTCCGGAGATGATCTCCTGACCGGGTTAGTCTTTCTTCGAAATCGCTGGTTTCCTCAAATTGAATGGTTGGCTGCCTTCGAAGATCAACTTTCGAATTATTTTAAGGAAAAAACAACCGCCGTAAGCGCAACTTTATTTGACTGTGCCCGACAGGGTGAAGCGGATGCCCGTATTCAGGAGATGTGTGATGTCCTGATGAATTCAACCATCCCATTCAGGCAACAAGTGCTCGAATTAGCCCGCTGGGGAAATTCTTCCGGAGCAGATATCTTTATGGGTTTCCTGGTCGGGCTGCTTAGTTTCTCAAATCCTATGTAAAGGACCTGAATGTCTACAGAAAATTACTCTAAACTAAATTGTCCCATATGTCAGAAATCGGATCAGACCATCCTGATGGAGGATTTGTATTTTGCAATTATCCATGGAGATAAAGATCTTCTCTCAGTATATGGAATGGATTCAGCAAAGACGAAAAAAATCCTGGCAGAAGTAAAACCGCCAGCTTTAGAAAAGCTGCCAATTTGGTTAATTATCAAACCGGATCTCCTGGTTATTTTTTTTGTTCTGGCTTTAATGATTATTTCACTTTCATTTATTAATATCTCGTTCGAGTCTTTCTATAAATCTCTTTGGCTGCCTGCGATTGTATCTTTAGCTTATCTGGTTTTTCGACCCAGGATCAACCAGTATTTTAGAGATCAACGGGAGAAACGTAATCAGGAAATAAAAGCAGCTCGCTTAGCAGTCGATCGGTGGTTGACATTCTTTGTTTGTTTACGAGATCAAGTAGTATTCAATGGGCATTTACATTACCAATTCCCAATAAGCGACACCCAAAAACAACTGAATAAAATCTTAAAACAGGAAATGGAATAATTTTTTAAATAAAAAGAGGATTTCTATCTTCCAGGAATCCTCTTTTTTATTTAATTTGTTTTTACTCTTCTTCGATTTCTATCGCCCGTGCGTGCATTTGCTCCCGCAATATTTTCGAATCCCGCGGATATGCCCAATAGAATAAACTGAATAAAACAGCACAAATAATCCAGGGGAATGGAATGGTCCACAAAAGGGCATTATCCAGTCCAATCTTATCAGCAATCACCCCGGCAAAGTACGCCACGAAAGCTGAAAACCCACTTTCGATAAATGTTACCATTGCAAAGGCAGTACTACGTAATTCCGGCGGAACTGCCCCTTGCATCATAGGTTCTTTTGCTCCTTTACCCGGCCAGCTAATAAATAAAGCCGTAATCAGACATAGAATAAAAAATTTTCCAAATGCCCAGTTTTCTGTTTGTGTGAATAAAATATATGTCAAAGGTATTCCCACAATAATCGAAAACTGACCGATGGCCGTTCGCCCATATTTTGGGCTTTTAGCTTCTGCCCAATCACCAATAAATCCACCGATCACATTCGAAGCCGCTGTGCCCACCACAATCCCAGCAAAGGCAACAGTAGCCAAAGACTCCGTCATGCCACGGATGTTGACCATCCAGGTGATTAAATACAACCCCATCACCACCCATGGCATCGTCCCAGCCAACCCCTGAGCGATTGCCACCCAAATGGTCGGGATTTTCAGCACTTTCGGGATATCGCTGAGTTGAGCTTTATATTTAGCCGATTCTTCCGCTGTGATGATACCAGCCAGCTCTGGTTCCGAAGCCCCGCGTACCGGTTCATCGACCATGAACCAGATCACAAACCCAGAGATTACACTAAAAAGTCCCAATGAAATAAAGCCCCACCGCCACAGTGTTGGAGTTGCCAGCAGACCTAAGCCTAACGTGCCAACAACAATTCCCATGACACCAATGGCTTCCAGAATTCCCAGGGCTCTACCGCGTTCTTTCGGTTCAAATGCGTCTGACATAATCGAGAAGGTAGCCGGCATCAGACATCCCAACCCAATTCCGGATATCGCCCGAATGACCAGAAGCTGCCCGAAATTTTGGGTCAATCCACAAATAGCTGTCCAGATACCCCACAACCCGGTGCCAATTAAAATTACCTTTTTTCGCGAATAACGATCAGCGGCATAACCCCAGAAAGGTGCACTAATTGCCTGGAGAATACTACGAATGGTGCCAATAGTACCCAGGTTTGTATAACTTAACCCCCATAAAGTCTGTAAGGTCGGGAATAAAACGGAAATAATTTGCCCCTCGCCCTGATCAATAAAATAGCCAAAAGATAAAGCATATAAAGTTCGCCAGCGGCTTCTTTTCTTCGCTGGTTTTTCAGTTGATTTTGCAAAGCTTTCTATCGCCATAACATCTCCTCAAATTCAGCCTTTGGTTAGAAAAGCAGAGGTTTCACTCTTCCGGGAAGTAATGAATTCTAGAAAAATGATTTCCAATTGTCAAGCTATTTCAATCAGGAAGTTCGTCCCTTTACCGAGAATGGAAAAGAATGGGATATTGTGTAAAATGAAGGCATGATCCTGAGGCGTTTTCCTTATCCTACCTTTCGAAGAATGCGGCATGTCGCTATTGTCTGGTTAATTGAGACAATTACCCTCTACCTCTTAGGCCGTTGGCTGCCAGGCTTGTACATTTCCAGCGAGTTTGATGCCTTTTTGGCAGTCGCATTAATTGGGTTATTAAATGCCATCTTGAGGCCAATTATTCTTCACTTCACGATGACAATTACTGTTTTAACATTAGGTTTATTTTCGTTTTTAATTAATATCGTAACCGTTTTATTAGCTGCTTATATTTTGCCAGGCTTTAGCTTTACGGATTATCCCTCCGTCATTTATGTTGTCCTGGGAATGTCTTTTGTCAATATACTCGCTTCGAACCTGCTTTCATTAGATGAAAATGATTCTTATTATCGGGCAGTGATTCCCAAAATAAAACCAAAGAATCCTCCGGCCGAAAAAGAAAAAGAAGCCGGTTTGGTTATTTTAGAAATTGATGGGCTTTCCTATCCAATTATCCATAAAGCCATTCAATCCGGTTATATGCCTACTTTGCAAAGTTTATTAGCCACTGATTATCAAATCCACCCCTGGAATTGTGGGCTCCCTTCTCAAACCTCTGCCAGTCAATTGGGGATTTTATATGGTGAAAATGACAATGTCCCGGCTTTTCGCTGGTATGAAAAGGAAAATAAAAAATTATTCATTTCCAACCACCCCAGTGATACAGAAATGATTGAGCAAAGATACAAAAACAATGAAGGCTTATTGCAAATCAATGGCTCTAGCATAGGCAATATGTTCTCAGGCAATGCGGAGAGAGCGATCTTAACCATCAGCAAACTTTCAGAACTTAGAAAACTTCCGGGCAGAAGCGGATATTTTTACAACTTTTTTGTTAACCCATATAACTTTATTCATACCTTATTATTATTTCTTCTGGAATTTTTGCGGGAATTCTATCAATCAACCCGGCAGATCCTTGACCGAAAAAAACCTCGCATCCGGCGCACTTTACTATTTGCTTTCGAGCGGGCACTTTCGGCTGTTGTTGCGCGGGAATTAACCACCCACCTGCTGATTGAAGATATGTTTCGTGCCTGTCAAACAATTTATGCCACCTATTTTGGGTACGACGTTGTCGCCCACCATACCGGCGCATCCAGCCCTGGTTCCCTCACCACCTTACGGGATATTGATAAACAAATTCAGCGGATAAAAGATGCCGCCACTCAAGCCCCGCGAGCCTATGAAATTGTCCTTTTGTCTGACCATGGTCAATCGCAAGGCGCCCCATTTCAACAACAATTCGGCCTCTCTCTGCTGCAATTAATTCAGAAAATACTAAAAGAACAATACACCATTGTCGAAACGGGTGCTTCTGAAGAAACAAAAGGCTATGTCAACTCCTTGTTACAAATTGCCTTAGCACCATATAAAAAACTTGACCAAACAGCCAAAAAACTTTATACCCAGTACAAAAAAGAGAACGGCAATTATTTATATTTTGATCTACCCCAACAAGAAGTCCCTTCATCAGATGTCGTCCTGTGCCTTTCTGGCAGCATGGCGATGCTTTATTTCACTGGTTATCAGAACAGGTTGCTGTTGGAAGAAGTGGAAAAACTATTCCCCAATTTCATTGAATCTTTGGTCTGCCATCCTGGAATTGGTTTTATCGCTATTGATTCATTGCTGAATGGTCCGGTTGTTATTAATGAACATGGTTTATTCTATCTTACCCAAAAAGATTATGAGGGTCAGAACCCGCTTCGCATCTATGATGAAACGGCTGCTGACCAATTATTGAAACTTTTCTCCTACACCAACGTTGGCGATCTGATCATTCAAAGCCGTTATGACCCTCAAACCAATCAGATATCTGCTTTTGAAAATCTTTTGGCCCATCATGGCGGAATCGGAGGGGATCAAACGCACGCCTTTATCATGCATCCAAAGAAATTAGCTTTTAAGGATGGTGTGAATGATGCGACAAAAATGTATAGCCTTTTAAAGAGCTGGCAGTTTCAATTATTCATTCTAGATGTACAACCAGAAAAACAACCCTGAATTTCTCATAAGGTCATGACAATCAAAATGAAATGTCTGATTACGGTATAATTCTGCTCTGGAGGAGCCTTGGAAAAAATTCGTATTGCCAAACTTGACCCAAATGCAATCATCCCTACCCGGAAACATCCCACTGACGCGGGGTTGGATCTCTATGCAAACGCTGCTTTCATAATTCCTCCTCATTCTGTTGGGATTGTAACCACTGGCATTACCGTGGAAATTGAGAGTGGGTTTGTTGGCCTTCTGAAACCAAAAGGACGAAATGATCACCTCTTAGGCGCCGGGGTTGTTGATGCTGGCTATCAGGGAGAAATCCTGGTAAAAATCGTTAACACAAAGCAAATGCCTTTAAAAATTAAACCGGGGGATGCCATCGGACAATTGGTCATTCTGCCGGTCTTCACGCCGCGAGTACTGGAAGTATCACTGGCTGAAATCCACCAGGATAACTCATCGCGCGGAAATACAGGTGGTATCATGAATCAACATCAAACTAAGGAAATGAAGCCATGAAAGGTATCCGGACTCTCAACCTGCTTTCTCTGCTAGCTGCAATCCTTGTCAGTGCTTTAGCCAATATCCTGCCGATCAATCATGTTCATACAGGTGAAATCTGGGATTCTTTTCATGCCATGTTTGCTCCTGAAAAATTTGTATTTGTTATATGGATCGTTATTTATTTAACCCTATTAGTTTTTTCAATCTATCAGATAATGCCAACACAAAAAAACAATGAACGTCTCAACCGGATTGGGATCTGGTTTATCCTGGCAAATGTTTTCAACGGTGGATGGATCTTTGCCTGGCATTTTTATCAATTCGGATTAGCACTTATTCTAATGGTAGGACTGCTTGTCTCTCTTTTAGTTATCTACCAGCGATTAAAAATTGGCTCTGGCAAAATGAATCCCAATGAGCGCTGGTTGGTAGACCTGCCATTTAGCCTTTATCTCGGATGGACTTCTGTTACCCTCGTTATGAATAGTGCTGCGCTTTTATTAGATCTAAACTGGAGCGGTTTCGGAATTAGCGAAAGTGGTTGGACAGTTGCAGCTATTATCCTGCTAATAATTCTGGGTGTTTTAATAGCCATTAAAAAATCTGAAGTTTTTTATCCCCTGGTTATTATCTGGGCATTCATTGGCATTGCAGTTAACGGGAATGGAAATACAATCGTTACGATGTCAGCCTGGGTTGGAGCTGCCCTGTTATTGATAATTATCGTGATTGCCCGGGGATCCCTTCGCAGAAAACAATTAATTGATCGTTATAAACGCTAAAAAACCAAAACTTCTCAATATTTTGTAGAAAAACTCAATTTTTTTCATAAATTGAGCTTAACTAATAATTTTCTAATGGAAGAATTTTAAAAAAAGTAGTACATTAATGGATGATTTTTTCCATTCTTAAACTTTGGGAGGAAGAATGATTGAAATTATTGATCTATCAAAATCATATGGAGCATTGCAGGCTCTCCAATCAGCATCACTATCCATTCAGCAGGGTGAAATCGTAGGCCTACTTGGCCCTAATGGCGCTGGCAAAACAACATTAATGAAATTGATTACAGGTGTTTTGGAACCTGACAGCGGAACAGCCACATTAAGCGATTGGGACATTGTAAAAGATCGTGAGAAAGCTCAGACCATCATAGGCTATCTTCCAGAAAATGCACCGTTGTATCCGGATCAGACCATTCAGGATTATTTATTGATGATGGCACAATTGCGGGAAATTGACCCTGACCGTCAAATTTCTGCGGTGGTGGATGCCATCCATGCGGTTAATCTTGATCAGGTTGTTTCTCGCCCGATCGGACAACTCAGCAAAGGAATGCGCCAAAGAGTAGGGCTGGCTCAGGCTATCCTGCATAAACCTGAAATTTTAATTTTGGATGAACCTACCGTTGGGTTAGATCCTACCCAAATTATAGAAATTCGCCAATTAATAAAGAATCTCGCCAAACACAGCACTGTTTTATTTTCTACCCATATCTTATCCGAGGTCGAAGCACTTTGTGACCGGGTGGTTATGATTATGAATGGCAAAATTAAAGCTGATTCGAAATTATCCGATCTGGCGAATACTGATAATGCATTATTAATTTTGGAAAAAGATCAACCGGAAACAATCAAGCTTTTAAAACAAATTTCCGGAGTTGTTGATGTCCGGAAAGAAACGAATTTAAACAACTATCCTTGTTATTCCATCGAGGCTCGACCCAATTCAGATATTACTCCAAAAATTTATAAACTAGCTGTAGAAAACAATTGGCCGGTGCGGGAATTGCGAAAAGATATTCATACACTGGAATCAATATTCAACGAACTAGCAATTGCTGACTGAGGTGCAGAATGAAACAAATTTTAGCAATAGCACGGAAAGAACTTAATAGTTATTTTAATTCTTTATTAGCGGTTATTTTTCTTGGCTCTTTTCTAGCCGCTACCGCAGTTATATTTTTCACAGTGGAAGGCTTTTTTGCCAGGGGAATTGCAGATATTCGGCCATTATTTAAATGGATACCGGTATTACTCATCTTTCTGATTTCTGCATTAACCATGCGACTTTGGAGCGAAGAAACCCGTTCTGGCACTTTGGAAGTGCTGTTATCTCTGCCAACCAGGCATCTACAACTAGTCTTAGGAAAATTCCTGGCAGTGATGGGCATGATCGCCATCGCACTATTATTAACTTTACCTTTCCCGCTAATGGTTTCAATGTTGGGCCAATTAGATTGGGGGCCTGTCTTTGGGGGTTACCTGGCTTCCCTGTTGATTGCCGCTGCCTACGCCTCGATTGGTCTGTTTATTTCATCCAGGACTGATAACCAGATTGTTGCGTTAATTCTCACCGTGATTATCTCTGGCATCTTCTATTTGGTGGGTAGTTCTTTTGTCACCGGCTTGTTTCCAGGAAATATCGCCGATATTTTACGGGCAATTGGAACCGGAAGCCGTTTTGAAAGCATCCAAAGAGGGGTAATTGATCTGCGGGATCTGATTTATTATGGCACCTTGAGCGCTTTATTCTTGTTGTTAAATGTCGTCTCGCTGGATAGTTTACGCTGGTCTCAACGACCTACTGACTATCGCTCGACCTATTTGCGGACAACAGCACTTATTTGCCTTAACCTGGTAGCGATAAATGTTTGGGTTTACCCGCTCTATGGCTTACGAATGGATTTAACCTCCCAAAAAGAATTTACCATATCGCAATCCACCAAAGACTTAATCACCAATTTGCCCGATCATCTTCTCATTCGGGCATATTTAAGCAATAAAACTCACCCCTTACTAACCCCATTGATTCCACAAATCAGCGATATGTTGAAAGAATATGAAATTGCATCAAAAGGGATGATTACAGCTGAAGTCGTTGACCCATTGGATGATCCAGAAGTGGAAGCAGAAGCCAAGCAAGCCTACGGTATACAGCCAACTCCTTTTCAGATTGCAGGGAGAAATGAATCCTCCATCATCAATGCTTATTTTGACATTCTTGTTCGTTATGGGGATCAATCCATTGTGATTGGGTTAAATGACCTGGTTGAAGTGAAACAAGGTGCCAGCAATATCGAAGTCAATTTGAAAAATCTTGAATACAATCTCACTTCAGCCATCAAGAAAACGGTATATGGCTTTCAAAGTATTGACTCAATCCTGGCTGCCTTACAGGAACCAGTTAAATTAACCCTGTTCATTTCTAAAAGTAAACTACCTGCCGGTGAAAATGAAATTGTTGATGTAATTAATAAAATAGCCGGTGAGATTCAGTCCAAATCCAATGGCAAATTCATTTTTGAGACGATCGATCCGGATGAACAAGGGGCTGCCATTACCCGCTCACAATTGATCAATAATTATGGCATTGAGCCTTATCCAGTCGCTTTATTCTCGCAGGACTCTTATTTCTTCCACCTGCTCTTACAAAATGGGACCCAGGGTCAGGTCATTTACCCCCCAACCGAAGCCAACGATGCCGATATCCGCTTATCGATTGAATCTGCATTAAAGAGGACTTCGAGTGGCTTCCTTAAATTAATTGGTGTCTGGCTGCCTCCTACCACCACCCAGGACATGTTTGGACAGACTGTTCAGGCAATTTCCAGCTATCAATATGCATTGACTCAACTTCAGAACGAATACGAAATTCAAGCTGTTGATCTCAGTACTGGCAGAATTCCGGATAATTTTGATGCCATCGTCGTTATCGGTCCTCAAAACCTGAGCGATGTGGAACAGTATGCCATCGATCAATTCCTGATGCGCGGGGGTGCAGTTATTATGGCCGTCAGTCCCTATAAACTGGACGCCGATCCTTATATGGGTGTGTTAACATTGTCACCAATCAATAATGGGGTAACAGACATGCTCAGTTCGTACGGCATCAACTTGCAAAATTCATTAGTGATGGATTCTCAAAATGCAGCTTTTCCTGTCATGGTAAACCGCAATATCGGTCAGGTGCAGGTGCAGGAAATCCAGGCTGTTGATTACCCTTATTTTGTCGATGTACGTCCGAATAAAATGGCTAGTAACAATTTGATCGTTTCAGGTTTACCGGCTGTTAGTTTTGATTGGGCCTCTCCGCTTCAAATCAACTCAGAAGCAGCAAAAAATCGGGAAACTACCGTGTTATTGAATTCCAGTGATAAATCCTGGACGACTACCAATACCAATATTCAACCGGATTTTGATACCTATCCCGATACGGGATTTCCAATAAGCGAAACGCAAACATCCTATCCATTGGCTGTGACCATGACCGGAACCTTTAATTCCTACTTCAAAGATAAACCGGTACCTGTCACTCCAGGCGCAGATGGGTCGGAAAATTCGAACCCTGGGTTCGTCACTATCGATCAATCATCACCCAATAGCCGCTTGATTGTCTTTGGCAGTACTGGCTTTATTGATGATTTCCCACTGCAATTATCTTCCCGGCTAACACAGGATTATGTGGTCAATAATTTGCGTTTGCTACAAAATGCAGTTAATTGGTCGGTAGAAGATACCGATTTATTATCAATTCGCTCCAGAGGAACCAGTACCAGAGTGCTCATTCCCCTGACCTCAAACCAACAAACAACCTGGGAAGTAAGCATATATGTCTTGGAATTGATTTTATTGCTGGGGTTGTATGCGTTCTGGAAAATTAGAAAAAACAAATTGAATTCAATCAATCTACTGGCGATCCAATCAGTCTCTTCCAAAAAAGGGAGGAAATCATGAATAAAACGCAGAAATATCTTCTTGGCGCTTTGGCACTCCAAATCATTTTGATCGTGGTAATTTTCTTCTTACAACGACCCGTTGCTGCCAGCAATAATTTGGTTTTCACGGATTTAAAAATTGAAGCCGTCACTGGCATCAACCTCAGTGATTCGACTGGAAAATTGCTTACACTACAAAAAGAGGGTGATCACTGGATCTTGCCAGATCAAGCCAATTACCCCGTCAATTCAGATAAGGTGAATCAGTTAATCGATAGTTTGGCTGCAATTCGTGACAACCGGTTGGTTACCCGCTCAGAATCCAGTCAGGAAAGGCTCCAGATATCCAATAATAATTTTGCCCATAAAGTGGAATTAACGGTCAATGGAAAAAAAGAAATCATCTACTTTGGTTCTTCACCAACCAGTAACAATTTTCATTTTCGTCTGGGTGGGAAAAATGAAGTTTATCTTACCAATGCAGTTACCACTAATTTAATCTCAACTACTATCTCTGATTGGGTTGATACGATTATTTACCAGATTCCTTACGGGTCAATTAAAAAAATCTCGGTTAAGAATGGGTCAGGCATATTCCAATTTCAAAAGGACGCAACTGACCAATGGACCTCCGAGCAACTTCCCACCGGTTCACAATTCGACCAGAGTAAATGGAGCAGTCTCTTAACTGCCTTTTCAACCATGCGAATGGTTGAACCCATATCAAAGACAGTTCTTCCAGAGTATGGCTTCACAACGCCTTCAGCAACAATCCAAATCGATTATTCGGATGACGCAGGAACAGCTCTTTCCGGAACATTTATTATTGGAACTAAGGATGAATCTGGAAATTACTACGCTCAATGGAGTCATTCAGATTATATTTATAAAATTTCCAGTTACAATGCGGAAAGAATCACGAACTTGGATATGACAGCTTATTCCAGTGAGATTCCTACTCCAACACCAGAAGCGAATTAATTTTCTCGCTAGTTATCAACAGGTGGAACGCTGCCTGATTGCATCAGCATCCCCAATCTCACTTTGATGGTGGCTGCCAATTGGGCATCGTTCTTTTTTTCCGCCAATTCACCTGCTTTTTCAAAAGCATCAAAGGCGGCCCGCATTTCCCCGCGGTTTTCATACGCCATCCCCTTATACAAGTAACCTTCCGGGGAATCAGGGTTGAGTTCAATAATTGTATCTGCATCGTTTAGAAGATCATCCAACAGCCCTAATTGCATCCAGGCGGCGCAACGATAAAGATAGTAAGTTTCCAGATCCGTTGATAATTGAATTGCTTGCTCAAAAGACTTTTCTTCTGTTTGTTGGTCATTTAATACCCGGGCAAGCGCACCTTTCTTAATCCAAAAAGGAGCATAATCTGGATAAAGCACAAGGGCATTTCCAACTGCATCCATTGCATGGGAATAATCCTGTTGATCAATGAGCTCATTGATTTGAGATTCAGCAATGATCCTTTTACGAATTTCCGGGGGAGGAGCGATAAATTGATCATAGACAATTGCTAAAATCCCCAGAAGTATTACCAGAATCAATCCAATCAGGCTATATCGTTTAATTTTTTGTTTTCTTTTCTGCCGGAGAAAATCATCCAGATACCACCACCATTGTTCTTTCTTCACACCATAAAGGCTTTGTTTTTCTTTGAGGGCTTTACTTCCACCTAAAGCCTTAACCAAAATAGGCGCTGATTGTTCAATTCTCTTTGAGACAAACTTAAATTGCGTATCAATTTTCAAAGCTTCTACCTCATCGCGATTTGAAGCTAGAATTTCATGTTGAATTTCATCCAACCCTAATAGAATTCGTTCAGCCAAAGGCCTGTTTGAGCTATCTATTTTTGCTAACATCGCCTCAATTTCATCCAGACGATCAAGGATGGATTGATTTTTTTTATTAAAAAAATATTTCTCTTTTGTGAATACTGTCATTTTTCTCTGAATTCCAATTGATTCTAATTCATGACAGGAAATAAGTTAATAGATGGTTTGCAATAAAAGCAATAATCTAAAAGGTGAAAGTTCAAAGCGAAAAGCGGAAAGAAGCAATTTGTCAGTAGAAAATATGAAATAAAAAGTTAAAGGTTCAAAGCGAAAAGAAAAATTAAGATAATAGGCGAGGTGAAATTCAAACCCAGGAATTATTTGGAGAAATAAATGATGGTATAAAATCACTTGACAGATACCCATACAATTGCCATAATTTTTTAACAGATCGAATTTCCAGGAGGGAACTATGGCAACGGTTATGGATTTGCTCAAAAATAAAGGGACTGATTTATGGTTCACCAATCCTGATTCAACGATTCGGGAAGCACTGGAAATAATGAAAACTCATAATATTGGCGGCTTACCCGTGATGAAAGAGGATAAAGTAGTAGGTTTCTTTTCAGAAAGAGATTTTGCGCGGCATGCCATCACCGACGACTGCTTTGACATGAACCAAAAAGTGGAACCACTGATGGCCCACCCGGTTTACTTTGTTAATCCAGATCAAAAAGTGGAAGAGTGCATGGCTGTCATGACCAACAAGAAACTGCGTCATTTACCTGTACTGGAAAATGGACAGATGATTGGTATCATTACAATCGGAGATGTGGTTAAGCATCTTTTACAGGATAAACAGGAGACGATCGATTTACTAGAACATTTCCTCTGGGTGAACATGATATAATTTCTCATCTCTTACCATTTTAGCGCAGGTGATCAAACCTGCGTTTTTTATGTCAATTGAGGTGCAATGAATAAAAACAAGGAATTCTCACCGATTATCCCGCTTCTGCTGATTTTAGTTTTTGGATTAATCATATTCTTCATGATTAAGCCGGGTTTCGATTTTCATTTTCAAAACAATCAGCAAACCTATAATACCGGGTATGAGTCGAACACCGTTAGTTCCAAAGTCATTAATATCATTGAGAATGGTGTGATCAATCTGGGAGAAACCTCTCAAACTTACCAGGTTTTTGATGTTGAAATAGAAGAAGGAGAATTCAAAGGTGCTGTTCTAACCGTGGATTATGGCTTAAGACAGATTATTGGCTCCTACCAGGAAATTAAGGTTGGTGATCATATTCTTGTTACGGTAGGGCAGCGACCTGATACCGGGGAGCTGCGAGCTTTCTTCACAGATTTCGTCAGGGCGAAACCTATTTTCTTGTTATTTCTGATTTTTGTGGGTTTTAGTGTCATCATAAGTGGCTGGAAAGGAGTTCGCAGTCTGATTTCCATCGGGTTCAGCTTGATCATGATCGTGTTTTATATCCTGCCGCAAATACTAAATGGAAAAGATCCCGTGTGGGTGAGCGTCTTTGGAGCTTTTGTCTTTTTGGCAGTCTCCCAGTTTATCGTCTATGGTTGGAACTTGAAAACTCATTCAGCTGTGATAGGCATCCTGATTTCATTAATTATTACCGGGTTTTTATCTGGTTTTTTTGTTAACTTCACCAGACTAACCGGTTATGGGGATGAGAACGCTCTCTTCCTTTCACAAATATCTGCTCAAACAATTAACATAAAAGGAATATTGTTGGCCGGGATGTTAATTGGCGCGTTGGGAGTTCTGGATGATCTGGTAATCAGTCAGGCTTCTGCAGTTTTTGAATTGTTCGCCTCTAATCCAAATTTTGATTTTTCAAGTTTGTTTCAACGAGCCATGAATATCGGAAAAGATCATGTCGCCGCCACTGTTAACACGCTGGTACTGGCATATGCCGGCGTTTCACTGCCAATGCTGCTTTTGTTTACTTTAAGCAACCAGAATCCGCTTAGACTAGTCAATATAAGTTTCATTGCTGAAGAAATAGTTCGCACTTTGGTCGGCTCCATTGGTCTTTTCATTTCCATTCCAATCACAACTGGTTTGGCCGCTCTTTTGGCAACCCGCCATAGAAATTTCCCCTGGATTAAAAAATATTTCGGCCCAGAAAATCAAGCCGAGCTTTCACACCATCATCACTAAGCAGTTGTATAATTTTTAATAAAAATTATTCACATCACTTTTTGAAAAGAGGAACCGCATGATCACTGAAAAACCGACAAGATGGGATTTATCCAACGTTTTCCCTGGCCTTGAATCAGAAGAATTTAAGACCGCATTTTCTACAACTGGGAAACTAATTGATAGTCTGGCTGATTGTTACCAAACCAAATTAGCCTCGCTTTCTCTATCCGATGATGTAAATAAACTGAATACAGCCTTGTCCGCCTATGTAGAACAACTCAATCAAACCCTTACTCATGAAGGTAAGGTTGCTAATTATATTTACAGCTTTATTAGTACTGACTCTTATAATAAAAATGCCTCCCGGCTCATGTCTGAATTTGAACAGATGATGGTACGCTTGGAAAACCAGGACGTTATTTTCAAAAATTGGTTATCAAAAATGAAACCCAGAATGGATGAAATCATATCCGAGGGTGGTATCATCGCCGAGCATTCCTATGCTCTAAAAGAAATTCTACATTTCAGTCAATTCCTGATGAGTCAAGCTGAAGAAGAATTAGCAGCTGAACTTAACCTAAGCGGTGCATCCAATTGGGAGAAATTACAAGGGGTGATTACTTCACAAGTAACTGCCGAAATTGAGTTGGACGGTGAAACAAAGAAGTTACCCGGGCCTGCGCTGATTAATTTACGCTCACACCCGGTTGAAGAAGTGCGCAAACTGGGCTATGAAAAAGAAATGCAAGTCTGGAAAACCATAGAAGAACCGCTTGCTGCGGCACTGAACGGTATTAAAGGTACTGTTATCACCCTCAATAAACGCCGTGGCAGAAAAGATGCAGTAGAAAGTGCTATCGACATGGCTCGAATTGATCGTGAAACGTTAGAAGCCATGCTTTCTGCCATGCATGATTCTTTTCCAATGTTCAGGCGTTACTTCCAGGCAAAGGCAAGACGCTTCGGGCAAGAGCGGTTACCCTGGTGGAATTTATTCGCTCCGGTTGGAAAATCAGACACAAAATTCAATTTCAAAGAAGCCCGTGACTTTATTCTCGACCATTTTTCTAAATTCACCCCCGACTTAGCAGATTTTGCCGCCCGGGCATTTGACAACCACTGGATTGACGCTGAGCAACGTGAAGGAAAAATGGGCGGCGCCTTCTGCATGGATATCCCGGGTACTGGTGAATCTCGCATTCTATGTAATTTCGATGGCTCTCTGGATCAGGTATCCACGATTGCGCATGAGCTAGGTCACGGATTCCACAACGACTGCATGGTGAAAGCAGGACGCACCCAGCTTCAGCAAAGAACACCTATGACTCTGGCTGAAACTGCCTCCATTATGTGTGAAACCATCATTTCGAATGCTTCACTCCAGGAAGCCCGCAGCCCTGAAGAAGAACTGGCCATTCTGGAAGGAATGTTAAATGGTGACTCTCAGGTAATTGTCGATATCTATTCCCGCTACCTTTTTGAAAAAGAGGTTTTTGAACGGCGGGAAACATCTGAACTTTCGGCAGAAGAAATTTCAGATATTATGGAAAGAGCTCAAAAAGCCACTTACGGAGATGGGTTGGACGAAAGATATTTACATAAATATATGTGGACTTGGAAACCGCATTATTATTCTGCCCATTTATCTTTTTATAACTTCCCTTATGCTTTTGGGTCGATGTTTGGCACCGGTCTTTACGCAGTTTATCAGGAACGTGGTGCTGCTTTCATTCCTGAATATACAAATCTTCTTTCAAGTACCGGGTTAGGATCAGCAGCCGATCTAGCAGCGAGGTTTGGAATAAATATCCGCGATAAATCTTTTTGGGAAGGCAGTCTCAAAGTAGTTGAACAACGAGTCAACCGTTATCTGGAAATATAGTTCTTCTAAAAAAAGACTCTCATTTCAAGAGTCTTTTTTTTATTTAAGAGGCAATTTTTTTTACAATAAACTTTCAATCATTGCCATGAAAGCAGGTTTGGTTTACATTTTTCTTAATTTCAGCCAAAATTACCAGAATATGATTATTGTATAATTATCATTACGACAACCGGGCAGGTAGATCGAACAATGATATTACTAATCATGGATACAAAGACATGATCAACATCATATCAATTGTACCTATTATGGTAACAGGCATATCCGGGGCAATTGGGCTCTTTGTTTTGATCCTGGCGTTATCAGAAGGCAAAAACAAAGTACAGATCTTTTTTTCTCTTACTGCACTCTCAGTAATGGTTTATGGGGTGGGAACAATTGGGCTTTATAATTCCACCCAATTATTTAATGTAAATATTTGGCAAAGAACACAGATCATTGCCATTGTTTTGTTTTGTTTATTCTTGTTTTTCTTTATTATTAATCTTTTTGACAATCATTTTTGGAAAAAACATTCCTGGATTCTCACAGTTTTGGCGGTTTTAATTCTTATACCCCAATTATTTATTAATAACGCCAGCGTTTGGAATATCCGAAAAAGCAATTTTCACCTGATTAATTTCTTTGGTTCAATGCAAATTGTAAATGAATGTGAACCTGGGATTCTCACACAAATTACCTATATCATTGGTTTTCTTACTTTTATATTTATCCTTTGTCTGGTTATCTATGAATGTCGTTACCAGCCAAAGAAATTTCGTCATCCTTTGTTTCTCTCAACCATCATATTATTTCTGGCTTTTGCCAATGATTCTCTGATTGGTTTGGGGGTTATTAATTCAATTTATATTCTGGAAGGAGCGTTTCTTCTAGTGATTGGTATTCTAGCCATCATGTTAACCAGAAATGTTATTACTGCGGTCGATGTGAAGGAAGCTCTTGAAAAAGCAAATTTCTCATTACAAACACATAAGGAAGAATTAGAAAAAACAATATTTGCACGCACTCAGGATTATCTCAACCAGGCTGAATACTTCCGGAAACTGGTGGATAACAACCCGATTGCCACGGTTACCTTAGATGACAATCATAAAATCCTTTCAGCTAATCCGGCTTTTGAAGAATTATTTGGTTATTCTCAAGCTGAAGCCTTCGAAAAAGATCTAGACGAGATCATTTCACCCGAAGAGGAATTCCAAAAAGCCAAGGAGCTGACCAACAAAGTAGTCAGTAATATTCGCATTTCAAGCACCGGGATCCGAAAACGCAAAGATGGCAGAAGGGTTAATGTCGAAATACTGGGCGTGCCCGTCCTTATAAACAATAAAAAAACCGGGGTTTTAGGACTTTACCGCGACATTTCCCATCAGGTTAAAGCAGAAAAAGTCTTGCAAGAAAGTGAAATGCGTTATCGTAGCTTGTTCGAAGATTCCCCTATTTCTTTGTGGGAAGAAGATTTTCGTTACATTAAAAAAGAAATCGACAAATTAAAATTATTAGGGATTAAAAATTTTAAAGAGTACTTTGCAGACCACAAAGAGATCGTCCAGCAATTAATGAAAAAAGTAATTATTATTAATGTCAACCAGGCCACGATCCACCTATTCGGAGCACAATCCAAAGACGACTTTTTTCAAGGAATTGGAAACATTGTTAGCAAGGAATCTGTAATAACACAGGGGGAGATTTATGCAGCACTGGCAGCAGGCGAAACCCAATTTATTGGAGAAGTTAAACATATAGATTTTTCAGGAACCACCATCTATACCGTTCTGCGGCTGGCGATTGCCCCTGGCTATGAAGACACCTGGGAAAAGGTTTTTATTTCTGTGATCGATATTACCGAAAGAAAGAAAAATGAAAGTTACCTCGAATATTTATCAACCCATGATCAATTAACCGGGGTTGCAAACCGCTCATTAATGTATGATCGTTTAAACCATGCGATCGAAATCGCAAAAAGAAACCGAAAAATGGTAGCCGTTTTCTTCTTAGACCTGGATGGCTTTAAGAACATCAATGATCAATTTGGTCATCTGATTGGTGATAAATTGTTGGTACAAATTGCGAAACGATTGGAAAAAAATCTACGTTCAGCAGATACCGTTGCGCGTTTTGGAGGGGATGAATTTATCCTTATTCTTGAAAATATTACTGATATTGCATCCATAAAGTCAAAAACCGAGAGAATATTAAGAATGATTTCAGAGCCTTACCAAATCAATGGAAATATTTGCCAGGTGACAACCAGTATTGGAACCAGTTTTTATCCATTGGATGGCGAAACCGCCGGAGAATTGATTGATAAAGCCGATACTGCTATGTATCTTTCAAAACAATCTGGAAAAAATCAGTTTAAATTCTTCAATCCCAACCCATAGACCACCTTTTTACTGGAATTTTTTTTTACATCAGAGTATTATCAGAGGGTATTGGAGAGAAGAAAATGAGAATACTCAATCAAAATCAAGAAAATTTTTTAACCACAGAAAGAAATCTACTTAACGATCTGCAAATTGCTCTGGTCAGTTTCGGTGCCTCAAAATCTGATCTGGATACCCTGCAGCAATCCATTCGGCAGATCGACGACCTATTCCTTTTAGTCATCGTCGGCGAGTTTAACGCCGGTAAGAGTTCCTTCATTAACGCGCTCCTGGGGGACCATTTACTTAAAGAAGGGGTAACACCAACCACTACACAAATTAATATCATCCGCTACCAGGATGAATATAAAGAAACACTAACCGAAAAAAATATCCTGTTGATTGGGGCTCCCATTCCTATCCTGCATGAAATCAGCATTGTCGATACCCCCGGTACCAACGCAATCGTCCGCAAACATGAAGAAATAACCAGTCAATTTGTTCCCCGATCAGATCTGGTCTTATTCGTCACCTCTGCAGACCGGCCATTGTCTGAAAGTGAGAGAGCTTTCTTACAACAAATTCGCGATTGGGGTAAAAAAGTGGTTCTGGTGTTAAATAAAATCGACCTGTTGCAGAGTGATGAAGAAGTAAAGCAAATTGAAAAATTTATTTCCGAGAATATCTCCTCTTTATTAAATATTCAACCTGAAATTTTTTCAGTTAGTTCACGGTTAGCTCTCCAGGCAAAACAAGGGAAACCACATCTCTGGAACGCCAGTCATTTTGAGCAACTGGAAAACCACATTAAATCAACATTGGACGAAGGGGAGAGGATTCGACTTAAATTCTTGAATCCGATTGGCGTTGGGTTAAATCTAAACCAGCGCTACGAAGAAGTGGTAAAAGCTCGCCTGGAATTATTAAACGCTGACTGGGAAGTCCTCAACAGCGTCGAAAAACAATTGGATCTCTATAACGAGGACATGCATCAGGATTTTGATTATCGCATGGCTGATATCGAAAACATTCTCTTTTCAATGGACCAACGCGGACAGGCGTTCTTTGAGGAATATCTGCGTATTTCCCGTATTCCGGATCTTTTAAAGAAAGAAAAGATCCAAAACGCCTTTAAACAGGAAGTAATTGCGGATGTCCCTCAACAAATTGAAGAAAAAATTCATGAGCTGATCGACTGGATGGTAGATCGGGACTTTCGGCAATGGCAGACCGTATTAGATCATCTGGAAAAGAGAAAAAACGCCCACCAGGGAAAGATCATGGGGGATAACTTCAACACCACTTTTCAATATAATCGCGAACACTTAATTGAAAGTGTTGCCAATCGAGCTAAACGAGTTGTTGATGGATACGACCACCATGTAGAAGCAGCCAACATCGCCGAGGGCGCCCAAAATGCGGTCGCCGCGGCTGCTGCCATCGAAGTTGGCGCAGTTGGACTCGGAACCCTCATCGCGGTATTGGCCACCTCTTTATCTGCTGATGTTACCGGGATTCTGGTTGCCAGTGCGATAGCAGTCCTGGGATTATTTGTCATTCCGGCAAAAAGAAGACAGGCCAACCAGGAATTAACAGAAAAAATCAAGAAATTACGCGAACAATTGGTAAAAACCCTGACCACTCAATTTACGCATGAGATGGACCGCAGTCTGGAAAGAATTCAAGCTGCTATAGCACCCTATACCCGCTTTGTTCGCTCGGAGAAAAATTCTCTCGATCAGGTTCACGAAGAGTTAAGTGAATTGCAACTTAACCTGCTGAACCTTGAAAAACAAATCAAACAAATGTAACCCTAAACAGGCGTAACATTCAATAGCAATTTCAAGTCATTTGATCTACAATATGATTACCTTATCATTTAACGAAAAAAATTTAAAAATAAAGGAGAACCATATGATTGTAACAACCAAGAAATTATTTGAAGTTGCCTACGGAAAATATGCGATTGGGGCATACAACATTAATAATCTTGAACAAACAATGGGATTATTTCGAGGAAATGTTGATTCACAAGCCCCCTTTATCATTCAGATCAGCAAAGGTGCTCGCTCCTATACTAATAAACTCATGTTAGAAGCCATCATTCGGGCAGCGGATGAGATCTTCCCAGAAGCTATTTTTGCTGTCCATCTGGACCATGGCGACGAACAGGCTTGTTATGATTGTATCGAAAGCGGTTTTTATAGCTCAGTGATGATTGATGCCAGCCATGAGCCTTTTGAAGAAAATATTGCTATCACCAAGCGCGTGGTAGAAGCAGCTCATGCCAAAGGGATCGTTGTAGAAGCCGAGTTGGGTCAACTGGGTGGGGTAGAGGAACACGTATCCGTCAGTGAAGCGGATGCAAAATTAACCGATCCAGACCAGGCTAAAGAATTTGTTGAACGCACCGGTGTCGATTCACTTGCCTGCGCGATTGGTACCAGTCATGGTGCTTTTAAATTCTCCGGTACTCAGGCGCTGCGCTTCGATGTTCTTTCTGAAATTCAAAAACGACTGCCCGGTTTCCCGCTGGTCATGCATGGCTCCAGCTCTGTTCCTCAGGAGGAAGTGGAACGCATCAACAAAGCTGGTGGAAAATTATTAGGTGCTAAAGGCGTGGATGATAAACAATTCAAAAGAGCCGCCGAATTAGGGGTGACCAAAATCAATATCGATACTGACGGTCGCCTGGTATGGACGCGAGTTCACCGGGAATACTTCCTCGAACATCCTGAGAATTTTGACCTGCGTCCGCCTGGGAAAGTCTTTATGGCGGAATATGCAAATTTCATCGCTGATAAAAACCGTAAATTGGGCAGCGCCGGTCAAATCCCTTCATTGAGAGAATTTCTTAAGTAGTCGCTTCTCTACACCAAAGCAACGTGCTTTAAAAATAATTTTAAAATGGTCATTTTCGTTGAAATGACCATTTTTGATATTTAAACTTTCTTCAATATTTTTTTTTGAAACTAAAAAAGAAGCGGTGGAGATGATTATGATAAAATCTCTTCATGGAAATGAATAGCAACCGCAAAATTGAAACCAGTTATCCGATCGAAATATGGGCTAAACCAGAGCATGACCTGCAATCGGAGTGGATAAAATTTGGAATCGGGCCAGGATATTTTGAAATTCCACAAGGAATGGTGGCAGAAGTTTCAATTCAAAATCAACACGATGACACGATTAAAGGGGTAATCGAAGAGATCCAATTTGTGGAAGGTCTATATTCCTTCAACCTTTCAGAAAATCGAAATGTTGGGAACAAAGGAGTGCGGTATATACCACTATTGAGGCAAATCACAGCACTTAACTTGAGCGCTTGCGGACTGAATGATTATGGAATCGACCCCATTATTAATATGAGAAATATTCGCATTTTAGACTTGAGTTACTGCACCCGATTAACCGACATCAGCATCAAGAAACTGGGGGAAATGCGGCGGTTAGAAGAATTATATGTGCGCGGAATTCCTAAAATTACTCACGCCGCCCTAAAAAAGATAGAGCGGCATGATTTGAATATTCGCAGATAAGATCTATAATTTTTTACGACGCAAGCGCAAACTGTTAGTCACCACAAACACGCTGCTGAACGCCATGGCAGCCGCGGCAAACATGGGGTGCATATAACCCAGAGCAGCTGCCGGGATTAAGATGATATTGTAAAAGAAAGCCCAAAATAAATTTTGTTTAATCGTCGTCAAGGTTAAGCGGGAGAGACGGATCGCTTTGGGAACACCGGATAAATCGCCACCCATCAAAACCAACGGAGCTGAAGCCATTGCTACATCTGTCCCTGTGCCAATTGCCATACCAACATCCGCTTGTGCCAGAGCCGGTGCATCATTAATCCCATCCCCTACCATCGCGACAACCTTCCCGGCTTCCTGTAATTGTTTTACCTTTTCAATCTTGTCCGCCGGTAAAACTTCAGCAATAAATTGATCCACATGCACATGATCTGCCACGGCTTTCGCTGTTTGGGCATTATCGCCAGTAATCATGATGGTTTGCAAATTCATTTTTTTCAATGTAGCAATTGCATCAATCGATCCGGGTTTGATCTGATCAGCAACAGCAATCACGCCCTGTACAACCTCATCAATGGCAACCAGCATGACAGTTTTCGCTTCATTTTGTAACCTGGTGATGATTTCCTGGAACTTGTCTATGTTCCATTGGCGTTCATTCGCCATACGCAGGTTTCCAACCGCTATTTGTTGCCCATCCACCTCGGCCACCACTCCACTACCGACCGCCGCCTGAAAACCAGATGGGTCACTTAAAGCCAATCCACGCTGGTTGGCTTCGGAAAGAATTGCATCTCCCAGTGGATGTTCACTGCCTTTTTCTACAGAAGCAGCCAACCTTAATAACTCTTCACTGCCTTTGGCATAATCCAGTATCTGAATATCTGTAACTGCGGGCTGCCCACGCGTAATCGTGCCGGTTTTATCCAGAACAACTGTATCCAACCGCCCGGCACGTTCGAGCGCTTCACTGGATTTGAAAAGGATACCTTGTTCGGCGCCCAGGCCTGTTCCTACCATGACAGCAGTCGGTGTTGCCAAACCCATGGCACAAGGGCAAGCAATCACCAGCACAGCAATCATTTTGATCAAAGCCCGGGTGAATTGCGAAACATCAGCATTCACTGCTGGAGGAACAGCAAAGAACCAGACCAGGAAAGTAAGTAGTGCAATCCCGATGACAATCGGCACAAAAACTGCGGATATCTGGTCGGCCAGTTTTTGAATTGGTGCTTTGCTGCCTTGAGCATCTTCCACTAAACGGATAATCTGGGATAGGGCAGTTTCTTTGCCTACTTTGGTGGCTTCAAAACGAATCAAACCCACTTTATTCAAAGAAGCGCCAATCACCGCATCGCCCGGTTTCTTTTCAACCGGCATCGATTCTCCGGTCAGCATCGATTCGTCAATGGTGGTACGTCCCTCCATGACCACCCCATCAACCGGCACTTTCTCTCCGGGTCGTACCAGAACGATATCACCAATGATCACATCGTCGGTTGGGATTTCCATTTCGATCCCATCCCGCAAGACATGTGCAGTTGCTGCCCGTAAATTCATCAATTTCTTGATGGCTTCTGAAGTCCGGCCTTTGGCTTTGGCTTCCAGATATTTCCCTAATTTAATCAGGGTAATAATGACCGCAGCCGTTTCAAAATATACATGTCCATCCAGCAGACCTAAAACGATCGGGATGGAATAGAAATAAGCGACGCTGGATCCCATCGCTACCAATACGTCCATATTGGCCGAACCACTTCGCAAGGATTTGTAGGCGCCTACGTAATATTGTTTACCTACATAAAATTGAACGGGGGTAGCTAGTGCAAACATCACCCATTTAAGCCAAGTGCTGTGCATATCGACTTTGATTAAGCCAAAATCTGCTCCCATGGAAAGGATGAAAAGGGGTATCGTAAAGATTAACCCAACAATTAACATCCGCTTTTGATAATGAATTTCGGCTTCTCTTGCCTCGGCTTCAGCGTCAACCGCGTTGTCGCCGCTTTCAACAGCCTGGAAACCAGCCTGTTTAACAATTCTGCGTAAATCTTGCTGGCTCACCATGGTCGGAATATATTTAATTTTCGCGCGTTCATTGGTGTAACTGACGCTATATTCCATTACACCTTCCTGAGCAGCGAAAGCTTTTTCCAGACGACGAGCATCATTATCATCACTCATGCCCTGAATATAGAGATCGGCCTCGCCGGTCGCAATTCCATAGCCGGCTTTCTCAACCCGTTGTAAAATCATGGGCAGTTTCACCAGAGTTGGATCGAAATCTACCGTTGCCCTTTCTGAAGAGAGATTAACTACTGCAGAGTTAATCCCTTTTTCTTTCTTAATGTTTCTTTCTACAGAAGCAACACAATTTGCACAAGTCATTCCTGTGATGGGTAAAACAACATGCTTTGACTCTGCCATTTATTCTAACCTTTCTTACGAATCTTTCTTTCTTTCTTTGCTGAAACTGCCCAATTATCTCTAATTTTCTGCCGGGTAATTAATTTCGGTCAATAAGGCTCTGATCTGACCTTCATCAGCCGGTTTATCGAAAGTAACAGTGACTTGCTTAGTTTGTGCTGATGCGATCACCTTTTGAACACCCAATAATTCGGATAGTTCAGATTGAATGGTATGGACACAATGCCCACAGTTAATTTTTGGTACATTTAAGGTTAATTCTGACATGGTATCTCCTTTGGATTAAACTTTGGTTGCTGCTTCAAAGACTTCGTTAATTTCTGTCAACACTCTTTCACGCTCATTGGGATCATCGCCTGTTACTGCAGTAATCAAACATGAATGCAGATGTCCTTCGAGAATCTTGGAGCTGATTTTATTTAGCGAAGCTTGAACAGCCTGAATTTGACGGATAATATCGATACAATATGCATCTTCATCAACCATTCGCTGAACACCACGCAAATGGCCTTCGGCGATTTTCAACCTTTGAATTACTTCTTTATGATCATGCATTTGTTCTCCTTATCCACCCCTCCCCCATGGGGGGGGTCAATCTAATAATATCACCCATTTTTGATTTGTCAAGATGTTTATTAATAAATTAATAGTGCCAATTAACCTCTTAAAGCAACCCAGCCAATCTCCGAATCCGGTTATAATCGACCACGGCACCAATTAAAGAATAAATAAATGGAGTCAAATAATTTGTATAAAAACTTAAATTCTGATGAAAAAGGGACTATAAACAGCCGCAGAGACCGTTCTTTAGATACAACCCAGCCACTAGAGACAATCGCTGAAACCCAGGTTATTCATTTTGAAGACAGGAATTCTCAGTTTCAACCTATCCAGATATCAAATTCACGCTTACCTTTGCAACAAACCCCTGCACCAACACCTCAGAAACGTCGTAAAGGTTGTGGCTGCTTCTTTTGGGGATTGCTAATATCCTTACTTACGGTGTTTATCGTTTATCTCCTTCTCCCATTCCGCACCAATGTGTTGATCTTAGGAGTTGATCGTTCTCCGGATGGATCATTTCTGGGTAGAACCGATACGATCATGTTATTAAGTGTGATCCCCTTAAAGCCAGATGTTAATTTGCTATCCATTCCACGTGACCTGTGGGTGAATATCCCCGGAGTTGGGGAGAATCGGATTAATACCGCTCATTTTTTTGCAGAAGCTAATCAGCCTGGAACCGGGCCACAAGCAACCATGCTGACCATTCAGGACAATTTTGGTGTGCACGTTCGTTATTACGTTCGTTTTAGTTTTGATAGTGTTAAAGAGATTGTAAATGCCTTGGGAGGAATACCCATCGAAATTCCAGTTCCGATGTCAGGCTATGACCCTGGCGTCTATACCCTGGATGGCGATCAGGCTTTGGCTTTTGCGCGTGATCGCCAGGGCAGCGATGATTTCTTCCGTATGCAACGCGGTCAAATGGTGGTTCAGGCAGTTATTAAACAACTGCTTAACCCTACCTCCTGGCCAAAAATTCCTGAAATCATCCTGACTACCCTGCAAGTAGTGGACACCAATGTGCCATTTTACGAAATTCCAAGAATTGGGATTGCAGTCGTGCGCGCGATGCTGTCTAACACGATTAATGGACAGACCATCAGCCGTGAAATGGTTTACCCAACGACTACAGCCGAGGGTGCCAATGTTCTGCTTCCAAATTGGGAGTTGATTAATCCATTGTTAATGGAAATGTTTGGCGAATAAGCGCTCTACCCAACAGCATTTTGGGAATGACGCAGTCTTTCCCAGGTCTCATCGTCCTCCAGAGTAATCACCCGAAAAGCTTCCGCGTATTTCATGCCTTTATCAGCGGCTCTTTCAGCCGCCCATTGCATCACCCGTTCACCCGGGTCCCAGGTTGGGAATTGACTTTCATGTGCCCGTAAAGCTGCCAGTTTAATTTCCATCGTATCATCAATACTGACGTATAAACCAGATTGTTGCTGCCCATAAATATATACTTTGCGAACTTTATGGGCTTTCAATCCTTCTTCTTCCAATTCCTGAAATAGGTTTGGCTGCCCGGATGCAGGAAAGACAGCGTCTAAGGCGGCTGTGGAGGCCGCCCGATGATCCGGGTGATTAATGTAAGATTCATTGGCAAACACCACCGTTGGATCTCCGGTTACGACTACCTCTGGCTTAAAGCGCCGGATTTCGCGAACCAATTTTTTTCTTAAAGCCAATGTAGGCTGCAATAAACCGTCAGGTTCCCCCAAGAAGACAATTTCGGTTGCATCAGCAATCCTGGCAGCTTTACGTGCTTCTTCTTCGCGAATCGAACTCGCTCGTTCCCGCGTCATTCCTGGCAAGGCAATGCCAACATCTCCACTGGTGCACAAGACATAACTGATTCGGGCGCCAGCTTTGCGCCAGCGAGCCAGTGTACCCACACAAGAAAACTCGATATCATCCGGATGGGCGACAATCGCCATTGCGCTTTCCGGTACATAAAAAACCTGATCCGTCATAGAAACCTCTTTGTTAATTAAATAATCAACACAGATTGTATGACAAAAAATTTATTTATTCAATCATCTGTCAATTATTTTTGGAAAATGTTTCCGGATTATCTTCTTCTTCAGTCATTTTATGAACCGGAACCTGATCCTCTTCCCAGATAACTACCCGATTTCTCCCCATATCTTTAGCTTTTAACAGTGCCTGATCCGCCTGATCCACCACCCACTCCAGACGCGAATCGCAGTCTCCTTCCATGCTCGAAATCCCCAAACTGATCGTCACGGAAATCTCTCCCCGATCTGTCATAATCGGCCGATCCTGCACCAGCAGCCGAATCCGATTTGCGATATTCTGTGCATGTTGAACATTCGTTTGTGGTAATAAGATAACGAATTCTTCTCCCCCAAAGCGGCCAATCACATCGGATGTACGTAAAACCATGCGGCAGCGATTGGCTATTTGTTGTAATACCTGATCACCGGTCAGGTGACCATATACATCATTGACTTTTTTAAACCAGTCAATATCCAGCATAATGACGGAAATCGCATGATTGTAGCGGCAGGCACGGCTAAATTCGATTTGCCCCAGGTTAAATAATTGTCTGCGATTATACAACCCGGTAAGTGAGTCAATCATGGCAAGCTTCTCAAAATTTTCATACATTCTGGCTCGTTCAACAGCCGCGCTAAACTGGTTGCCAATCGTCTGCAACAAAGAAATCTCATCACCGGTAAATATCACATCTGGCGCCATACCCAAATGCAAAAATCCCATTCTGCGATCAGCCAACTTTAATGGAATGCTGATCAATCCAGGATAGGATATGGAAACATCAAACAATATCCGGCAGGGCATAAAGGTTACCGGTTCCTGATATTCTCCATTCATCAAACGTTCAAAAGATTTACAGGGAGGACAGATCGGATACGCATCAAATGCTTTTTGAATTTCTGCAGGCAATTTGTAAGAGCCCACCAACCCCGGCCGGCCAAATTCATCCGCCAGAACAACATAGCCAAACCGGGCGCCAACCAGCGATACGACGGTCGCCAGCCCTTTCACCATAACATCGTTAAATTGAACTGACTCATTGAGTTGTTCGGCTACTTTGCGCAATACGTCCAGCTCCATCGCCCGAACCTCCGCCATTTCCCGCACAGATTGTTCAGCCAACTTACTGTTGCGATACTGAGTCACATCCCGAATCAGAATAAGCCAATTTTTCCTTTTAGGATTTTCAGAAAGTGTAGAATATTGAATTTCATAACAGGTCTCAAGGCCTTCTTTATTTTCAATAATCAATTCACTTTTTTGTGAAAGGAAAATTTTTAGCCAGGGGGAACTGACCGGTAATAAAGTACCCAAAATTTTGCCAAGAGATAGCATTCTGTCTAAATTCAATAATGATTCTGCTTTTTTATTGATCTGTAAAATACGAAAATTTTGGTCCGTAACGATAATGCCGTCTTTCAGGTTTCCCAGTAAAGATTGGTAGATAATGGGAGTAAGGTCAAACAAATGATAATAGAAGACAGAGAATCCCATGATGATGGCTGCCAAACCAAACCCAAGTGAAGTAATGCGCAAAACGCCTGGTTGCAGAGGCGTAATCACTGCCAGAATACTAACCACCAGCGGGATAATCGTCGCAGCTTTAAAATTCCTCAATTGACCAGGATCTATAATATTTGTAAATTTTTCATAATTAAAAACAATATACCCGGAATAAGCCGAAACTAAAATTGAAAAGCTCCATAATAAAACAAACCCCAAACCAAAGTTATATTGAATGAAATGAAAGCCATTATCTGAGACAATATTTAAATTTTCCCAAATAAAGTCAATCGTTTTATCACTTATTCCCAGGAGGAAGGTTAAAAGCGGGATAACGAAAATTAATATTTTTCTCCAGGATTTTTTCCAATTTTTCTTGGATGTGAAGTGCAAAATAAATAACAAATATGTTGGTGTCACCAAGCAAATAAATAACAGTTCAAACCGCAAACCAATCATCACCATATTTATTGGTAAATAGGGTATTAAAATCTGAATTAATAACCAAATCGAATTAACGCCCAGCCAATTCGCAAAGACAATGGCCCCATCTGAATTCCGATTTCTAATGGAATATACAAAAAAGCTTATAAGAAATGAAACTGCTACGAGTGTAATGACAAATATTAAAATTTGGTTTACCTGGGTCATGTGCCCCCACATAGAAATTACATAATGCTAGTTTGATGATTCATTGTAGCATTATTTAAAATAAAATACTATAGTTTTTTTTAATTTATTGATTATTATTTGTCTTGTGAGGTCGAGGATTTTTAACTTCTGACTTAATTGCCCTCGGTTTAACCCTGGATTTTTCGACAATTCTTTTATCAGTGGAAAATGCCAGTAAAGCCCTCAGTTGATCTACTGCTTTTTCATCATATTCCGTTCGCCCGCAGACATCACAAACCCAGCTTGGAAAATCAGGCACTGTGATGAGTTCATTACCGAGCCAGGCATAATATGTCACCAGTTTTAAATGGTAATTTCCCACCTGACAGGCCGGACAAAAAACTTTACTTTTTTGAATAGATCGTCGCATTTAGCTCTCTTTATTGGGCTGCATTTACAATCAACGGGTGGGTTAATACTTTAATTTGCTCAAGCGGCCAATAGACAATTAAGGCCTTTCCAACTACATTTCCAATCGGGACAAATCCCCAACTATGTGAATCGGAAGATTGATTCCGGTTATCTCCCAGAACGAAGTATGAATCCTCCGGTACTTCCCAACTTCCTTGATAATTAGGAGGTGTTGAAATATAGGGTTCATCCATGGCCTGACCATTGATGTACACCAGTCCTCCTTGAATCTGGATGTTATCCCCTGGAAGACCGATTAGACGTTTGATGTAATCTTCGCTCGGGTTCCCTGGATAATGAAATACGATAACGTCACCATGGCGGGGTTGGCCTAATTTGTAAGCCAATTTGTTGACCAGCAGCAACTCGCCTGGTTGCAGCGTAGGTTTCATGCTGATATTTTCCACCCGCACCCTCGGGAAAAAACTATCAATAATGAAATAGAAAATTAAAGCTAAGACGAGTGTTTGAAAAATTTCTAAAAAAAAGCTTTTTACCTTTGATTTATTTTCAGGTTTCTCGTCTGCAATCTCAGTTGGCTGAGAAAAATTTAAATCACTCAAGTGTGCTCCCAATCATTCTTTTTATTATAAATCTCTTAATAACTACGATCAAGAGAAAATGATTGGATTCAAACAAATTACTCATCTCTTTTTAATTTCGTACCACAAGCCCGGCAAAATACATCCCCTTGATCTGCTTTGCGACCACAGCGATGACAAAATATCGTGTCCTCGGTAGCAGACGAGATTCTGGGGCGACTGCTTGAATAACGGCCTTTTTGTTTAGGTAAAACTTCTTTTTTTCGGCTCAAATACCAAAAAACGCCTGCGACCAAAACAACCAATCCAACACCAGCGACAATATACGGCAGGATCTGCGTAAAATAAGAATTGTTCTGAGAGGAACTCTCTTCCAATGGGCTGACCGGTTGAACCGGCATGGAGGCATTCGAGCTGAGGAGATCATCTGTTTTTGTGTATTGAATGTTCAGGGATATTTTATTATTCGGCTTAATTTCCCCCACATCGTTGGTGAAATAAGTAAGCCCATCATTCCCTAAATGTGCCGCTCCCATACTTTCTTTAAAACTCATATTGGTAGCAGTAAATGGTTGTTGAATTTCTAACTTAAAATCCCTTACCAGGTATTGTCCTTCCCACGAATAAGCATAACTACGATTATTACCTTCAATGACGATGGCAGGATCATAATATTCGATCCATAATTCCCCATAAGGCGTGGTAAATGTTAATTCATTCCACTCACCATTGGATTTCATTTCATATTCCAGCAGATACAATTGTCCATCCAGCTCTCGGACTGCCACAGAGTGCGGCTCGCCGGCTGAAGCCGGAATATTAAAGCTTACTTTTGCTGGGAACTTAACATTCCCGCTGAGGAAAATATTATTAATCACTAAGACAGAAGGATGATCATATTCTGGCCAGATCTTGACCTGCATTTCATTAATTTCAATTTCGGATTGAGCATATACCGGAAAAACTACCGTAAAAGTAATAAAAATGAATAAAATTAAGGAAACAAAACGTCGCATGAATTCTCCTCAATGAAAAATCTTGTCTATGGAAAAATTTTTGTTCCTAATTATAACCCTGCCCGGTCAAGATTTGGTGTTACGAAAGGCAAGTTTTTTCAGTTGATTATCACACACTGTTATGTATTTTTTCAGAAAATCAGCTTATTGTTGTAGAGTATAATCATCCGCAAAGGAAGAAATATGGCTGGAAAGAGGAAAAGGAATGCTGACGATCTGTCGATTGAAGAATTACGACAGATCATCATTGAAAAACAAAGAGCTGAACGGATGGTGAAACGACCGCAATACCGCCGTCCTAATCGAATCGTGGATGTGGAGCCAGTCGACTCTCCCGGCATTCTATCTGCGGATTTATTGCAGTCTGAAGAAGATGACGATGAATATTTCCGCCGTCCTGGTCAGAAAAGAACTTTTTTGGATAAGGTGCTGGTCAGCATAGAAGTGATTGCCGTCCTTGGCCTGATTTTCATCTTTTTTAATATTTTTGGATTGCTCCGTAATCTGAACAAGGAAGCTGCGGCATCTCTGGCTTTACCAACCTTAACCCCCACAGCCATTCTTCAGGCAGTTGTATTACCTTCCGGCCACACTCCCCCCACCGATCCAGAAGGGGTTCGATTTAACGAGTCGGAAATTCCTGAACATCTACGGGCCCATGTTCAGGCCATGGCTAATCTGCCATTGCCAACTTCCAGTCCGGAACAGGCTATTCGCATCCGTATACCGGCTATCTCTGTGGATGCACCAGTCGTTATGGGTGATGGTCCGGAGCAATTAAAGAAAGGGGTAGGGCAATACATTTATTCTTCCAACCCTGGACAAAATGGAAACCTTATTCTCTCAGCCCATAATGACATTTTTGGAGAAATTTTCCGAGATTTAGATAAACTGCAAAGTGGAGATGAAGTTATTGTTTATACCAACCAGCGGGCTTATACATACCTCGTTCAACAGCAGCAGGTAGTCGGTCCTTTACAGGTGGAAGTTATGGCTCCTACCGCAGACCCGGTGGTTACCTTGATATCCTGTTACCCTTACATGGTGGATAATCAAAGGATTGTCATTACCGCCAAAATTTCCGGGCAATAATCGCGGTTTCGTGGTATAAATAAGCGCTCAATAGTTATGAGCCTGAGATAGATTTTGGTGGAGGATTGACCAAATGGCAAAAAAACATACAAGAAAAGTAGCCAAACAAATTGAGAATACACCCGTTGCAGTTTCAGCAACGCCAAGAACACGGTTATCAAGCACCGAGTTTAATCCGGATTATTCGGATGTTAAAAGGGATTTAAAAAGAATTGCTATTCTGGCAGGCAGTTTTATTGCGATTCTGATCATTCTTACCTTCTTCTTACGATAAACAAATTGCCTTGTAAGCTCAAAGCATCGTAACCCAACGATGCTTTTTTATTTAATTTCTGCAACAAAGTTCGAAATTCGCAGAAAACGTAAAATGGTCACTTGATAAATCTAGTTAGTATGATATACTGTACTATAGTCTTATATTTGAGACTATAGTATGAAAAAGGAAACATTATCAACCACAATTGAACGCACGCTGTCTCTTCTTGAGATTTTTTTTCAATACCCGGACGGGTTAAATCCACAGGAAATACTGGATCAATTAAAAATTTCTCGCAGTACTTTGTTCACTTTATTAAAAGAGTTAAAAGATATTGGCTATCTTGAACAAGCTGAGATTCGCGGTAAATACATTGCCGGGCCGCGATTGCGGGCCTGGTCTGGTTCGAGCGCCCCTTCATACCAAACCCTGATGAATGTTTTTCAACAGGAAATTCACTCCAAAAACTTTGCTGAAACGATTGCCCTGGCAGTTCCAGGCACAGAGGGCATCCTCCTCCTGGATCAAAAAGAAGGAACCCACCCAATTCGAGCTGTCTATTCGCCTGGAGAACCTATCCTAAAAGATTCCGCCGCTCATCAAATTCTTACTCCTCCATTTACGGAAGAGACGACACAAAACGGATTCAGTCTTTACGCTACAGAAGATTCTCTTGAATTAGCCATTCCAATCTGTTCGGATGGAATCAAACCGGTGGCTGGTCTGCTGCTTTTTGTCCCACAATATCGCTGGACAAAAGAAAAATTGCTGGCTGGCTGGTTGGATGAGTTGAGAACAATGGCTGCCCATATCTCCTATCGCCTGGGCGCTCTACAATATACCCCTTATCATCAAAGCCTGCAATCAACATTACAACCCACAAAATCCATGAATGAACTGCAGATTTCTCAATTCCTGGCTGGACCCTGGACTGCACGCTTAGCCAGTATACGCCCGGATGGTCACCCACATGTCATCCCGGTCTGGCAGGAATGGGATGGTAAAAAATTCAGAATCCTGGCCTGGCACGGCAGCCAATGGGTGGATTATGTGCGTAAAAACGGGCAGGTTTCATTAACAATTGACGAACCCTGGTCTCCATATCGCCGGGTGGTCACTCGTGGGTGGGCAGAAGAAGCAAAAAATATCACCCCACAAACCCAGGCAGCCATCATCTCCCAGATGGCTAACCGCTATCTAGGGCAAGAGACACAAGGACAATTCCTTAATCAAGTCGAAACCATTTTTACCATTCATCCAGAAACAATGCGCGGTTGGATGGGACTGCAATCGGAAACAAAATAACCAATGGAAATATCAATTCAGTCAATAACTCACCAGTTTTTCAACGGAAAGACGACCCATGCCCTGCAAGACATCCATCTGCAGATTAACCATCATCAATTTGTTGCCCTGATCGGTCCCAGCGGATGTGGCAAATCCACCCTCATTCGCCTGATCGCCAACCTGCTCACCCCCACAGAGGGTCAAATCAGGGTAGGCAACCTGCATCCCCAAAATGCTGTTGAAAACGGACAAATCGCCTGGATGGCACAAAGCCCGGCTTTATTGCCCTGGCTCACCGTTGAAGGTAATTTACACCTGGCAGATAGATTCCAAAAAGATAAAAGACACAAGCGTTTGAGTGTTTCCCAGGTATTAAAAAGGGTGGGATTGGAAAGTGCTGCCGACCAATATCCATTTGCGTTATCCGGTGGAATGCAGCAGCGTCTGGCGCTGGCACGCTTATTATTACAAAATGCGCCGGTGTGGCTGATGGATGAACCTTTCGCAGCACTGGATGAACTAACCCGAGAAAAATTAACCAATGAGTTATTTTCACTCTGGCAGGATTACGAACCCACCGTTTTATGGATTACCCATAACATCCATGAAGCCATCAAGCTTTCCGACCGGATTTTGGTGTTCTCCGGGCAACCTGGGCAAATCATTGCCGATATCCCCAACAATATTCCACACCCCCGGGTTGAAAATAATCCCGATTTTCAGCAATTGTTATCTGAACTCCGTCACATCCTCCATCAAGATAATCAGGAAACGTTAAATGAATCCGGTCAATAAGTCCCACCGTACGTTGTTCATCACATTTTTCATCGTATTCTTGTTTTTTATTATTTGGGAATTTGCGGTCCTGATTTTTAAAACCCCGGTCTATATTCTGCCCGCCCCGACCCGTGTTATAAAGACGCTCCTTTCTTACCCGGATTTATTCACCCGAGCAACAGTTCTCACACTGGGTGAAGCTTTACTCGGTTTATTGATTGGGGCATTAGCAGGGATTTTACTATCCTCCATTCTGACCCTGTTTCCGGGCATAGAAGATGGTGTAATGACCCTGGCAATTCTGATCAAGTCAACCCCCATGGTGGCCATCGCCCCTTTATTGACTCTGTGGCTGGGTTTCGGCGTCCTGCCCAAAATTATCATTACAGCGCTGATGAGTTTTTTTCCAGTGTTAATCAATGTATTAAGCGGGATGCAAAGGGTGGAACCAGCATTGATGGATTTATTTAAGTCCTGGAATGCCAGCCGGTGGGAGATCTTCCGCTTTTTGAGAACCCCCTCCGCTGTCCCTTACCTCTTTACCGCTTTGAAAATAACCGGTCCTCTTTCGCTGATAGGTGCCGTGGTAGCAGAATGGACCGGGGCTTCGGGAGGTCTGGGCCGCACGATGTGGCTGGCTTACACCAATCTTAATTTACCTTTTCTCTTTGCCGCCATTTTCATCTTGGCTGTCGCCGGAATGATTATTTATCGCGTTATCACCTGGGCTGAACGTAAAACCGTTTTCTGGCAGCCAGCTCAATTCAATTCCTAATCATGGAGAAAAAAATGACCCACCGCCTTTTGTCAATATTTGCAATTTTAACAATTATTTTTTTATCAGCCTGTACTTCCATTCCACAAACCATTTCACCATCACCTTCACCGGAAATTGATAACCTGACTTTCATGGCGGGGTATAAACCACAGGCCAATTTACCCTTTGTGGGTGTGTATGTAGCCCAGGAAAAAGGTTTCTTTAAAGATAATAACCTCAATGTAACCATCGAACACTCTCCGGGCGGTGGTCAACACTTACAATTATTGGCACAGGGACTGGTACAGGTTACCACTCAGGATGCTGCGGTTTTGTTAAAAAGACGTTCAGATCCTGGCTTACCACTGGTGTCCATCGCACTGATTGGTCAAACTGGTCAACAGGCATTTGCGGCTTTGAAATCCAGTGGCTTTTCATCCCCCAGGGATTGGGAAAATCACCTGGTTGGATACAAAGGCACACCTCCTCCGGATCTATATGCAATCATCCAGGCTGCTGGCGCCGACATCCACAAGATTGAACTGGTAAACGTTGGTTTTGACCCGCGGATTTTAACCGAAGGGAAAGTAGATGTGTATCCGGTTTTCAAATCCAATGAGCCCTACATGATGCAGCAATGGGGTTATGATATAGCTCTGTGGGAACCTGCCGACTTCAATCTTCCATCCCTCGGTTTGGCTTATGTGACCAGTGAAGATACCCTGGCCAAACAACCAGATACTTTGCGCCGCTTCTTAGCGGCCAGCATTCAGGGAATTTTGTTTGCTGAAAATAACATTGAAGAAACGGTAGAGATCGTGATGAAATATGCGGGTCCGGAAACCGATCGGGGTCTGATGCGTTTTATGCTGGAATCAGAATTAAAAGACTTACGCAGCCCGATGACTGATCAGCACACCCTTGGCTGGCATGATTTGGAACAATGGCAGGCTTACACCGACCTGCTGGTGGAATATGACACCATGCAGCCGATTGACGTCGGAAAAGCATTCACGAACGATTTATTGCCGCAAAAATAAACCCATCAATCGGATTTATTCCTATGCTACAATTTAAATACGAACCTCAAAAAGGAAAGAAAAATGGAAAATCCGATCAAAGATCAAATAAAAACCGACATATCGGAAGGATGGGTGGTAACCACCCGTCTGGATAGTAATGGGCATGTTGTCGCCGCCGGCGCTGGAAAAATGGATGAAATCGCTGCGCCGTCCAGCAAACCAGACCTGGCCAGTTATATCGATCACACATTATTAAAACCAGCTGCTACCAATGAACAAATCATTCAACTTTGTAAAGAAGCGAAAGAATTTCATTTTGCTTCCGTTTGTGTCAATCCGGTGCATGTCTCTTTGTGCAAAGCTTTGTTGCTGAATACAGGCGTGCATGTTTGCAGTGTGGTTGGTTTTCCCCTCGGAGCCAATACAACCGCAACCAAAGTTTTCGAAACCCACGACGCGATCCAAAACGGCGCCCAGGAAATTGATATGGTCATCAATATTGGAGCGTTGAAAAGCAGTGATTTTACCCTGGTTTCAAAAGATATCGCTGCCGTTGCCGAAGTTGCACACCACGGCGAAGCCATTTTGAAAGTAATTATTGAAACCTGTTTGTTAACAGAAGAAGAAAAAGTGATCGCTTGTTTGTTATCCAAACAAGCTGGCGCTGACTATGTTAAAACGTCTACCGGTTTTTCAACCGCCGGTGCCACGGCAGAGGATGTTGCTCTGATGCGGAAAGTTGTTGGCCCTGAAATCGGTTTGAAAGCGGCTGGTGGTATTCGCAACCGTGAAGATGCCGAGAAAATGATTGCAGCCGGTGCCACCCGTTTGGGCGCCAGTGCCGGAATTCAGATTGTTCAGGGACAATCTGCTAAAACAGATTATTAAACGATTATCTGTAAATTGTTGCTCCCAAAAAGCCTGCCAGACCCAAAGTTTAGGAGAGTCTAAATCATGACGGAATTAATGTATCACAAAGACAGTTACCTAAAAGAATTTGATTCAATCGTTACTGCTGTAGATGCAGAAAAAGTTGCATTTTCTTTAAACCAAACCGCCTTTTACCCGGGTGGAGGTGGACAACCGAATGACACTGGCTGGATCCTGCAGGGACAATTCGAACAGGAAGTTATCAAAGTAAAAAAAGAAGGCGATGTCGTCTGGCATTTTCTTAATTCAGCGGATAACCTTCCTCAACTACACACCCCGATCCATGCGCGCATTAATTGGGAGCGGCGTTATCAATTGATGCGCACCCATTCTGCTATGCACGTCCTCTGTGGGGTTGTCTTCCGGGATTATGGCGCTCTGGTGACCGGGGGAAATATGGATCCTCTGGAAGGTAGAATGGATTTTGAATTTGAAACGCTGCACAAAGACCTGGTGCAGGTTATCGAGGATGCTGTCAACCTGGAAATTCAGAAAGATCACCCGGTCAAAGTTCAGATCCTTCCTCGGGAAGTAGCCTTCCAGATTCCTGATCTGATTCGCACAAAAATTAACCTGTTGCCGCCCGGGATTGATGAAATCCGGACAATCGAGATTGTTGGTTTGGACTTGCAGGCGGATGGTGGTACTCACGTTCACAGTACAGCAGAAATTGGAAAAGCCCGCATTGTTGATTACAAATCAAAAGGGAAAATAAACAAACGGATTTATTTACAGCTTACTGCTTAAGGTTTTACCTATGCGCATGAAGGAATTATTTAATTTGACTTTGCGTCCAAAACCGGAACTGGACATCCTGCCGGGCAATCAATTTCTTGAGCGAGCGGGCTGGTTTCACCGAATCGAAAACGGGATTTTTAGCAAACAACCTTTAGCCATCCTCACCCAGAAGAAAATTGAAAACCAGATTCGCCAGGAATTAAGCAAATTAACCGCCCAGGAAGTTGCGATTCCATACCTGTCCTCTGAAAATCCGGTAAATTTTTTCAATTATGCTTTCTATGGAAATCATATTACCCAAACCAGTGATGGAAGCAAAAAAAGCCATTTTTCAAATCTACCCTTGGCTGGAATTTCAGACCTGGTTCAGCATACCGTTCGCAGTCATCGTCATTTGCCGCGCACACTCTTCCAGTTTGGTGAAAAAAGATTCTTCCAGAGTCAACACAATTCAGGAGTTTTTTCGTCCATTCAAAGAACGCATGCAGATATCATATCGCTTTGTAAAAACAATGCGGAAGCACACCACCAATTTGAGCAGCTCCTATCTGCTTTCGATGTCATTTTTAAAAAATGTATGCTGCCAATTTCGATGGTACATTTTAATTATAAAAACCCGCTTGTTCGATTGGGAACTGAATTTGTTTATTTTCATCCCCAGGGAGATACTACCTTATTAACCTGCCCGGCATGTTCATATCGAGCAAATTCGAAATATGCTGAACATCGGAAAGTGGTTGAAAAAAACGATGAAGTCCTTCCACTTGAAAAAGTCCACACCCCTGGCACCAAAACAATTGCTGATTTAAGCAATTTTCTTGAAATTTCTACTAGTAAAACTGCCAAAGCAGTCTTCATGGCTGCCACTTTCTTTGAAGATTTTCAGTTCATCGAGAAAACAGTTCTGGCTGTCGTTCGTGGGGATCAGGAGCTCAATGAAAACAAACTCTTACAGGCACTGGATGCCATTAAGCTACGTCCGGCAATCGATGAAGAGATCCACGCCCTGGGTGCTGTTGCTGGTTATGGTTCACCAATTGGTGTAAAAAAAGGGCTGATTGTGGTCGATGATTTAATCCCACTGAGCACAAACCTGGTGGCCGGGGCAAATGAAAACGACTATCATTTCAAAAACGTAAATTACGGGCGCGATTACAAAGCAGATCGGATCGCAGATATCGCTCAGGTTCAGGCTGGTGATCCCTGCCCTGAATGCCAGCATCCTCTGGAAGAACAAAGCGGTTTCGTGATTGCCAGAGCTGATTTACCATCAGAAGCCATAGGAAATCAAAACAATTGCAAATTTCAGGATGAGGACGGTGAATTAAAGCCGATCCTGATTGGATTTTCCTGGATCGATCTTGACCGCGTTCTGGGTAGTGTGGCAGAAAATTCGCATGACGATTATGGCTTAATCGTCCCGTATTCACTGGCACCTTTTCAGGTTCATCTGGTGGTGTTGCCCTCTAAAACTTCATCTGAACCGGTTGAGCAGGCTGAACAACTCTACCTTGATTTAACCCGTACGCGCATACCTGTTCTTTTCGATGATCGCAAAGAAAGCCCAGGGGTTAAATTCAACGATGCAGATTTGATCGGTCTTCCGCTGCGTATCACCATTGCTGAAAAAACTTTGAGTCAGGGGGTGGCAGAGTTCAAATTACGTTCTGAGAAAGAGAAATTCACCGTACCATTAGAGGATGTCATCCCCAGGGCAATGCAGATCCTGCTGCAAATGGACCGGACGATCCTCCAAAACGCCTTACGGGGCGAATAGAACGTTTTCGATCAGGAAACGTTCCACTGATTGGTAGTAATCCAGCAGGGTCTCATTCTTGCGGAAACCATGTCCTTCACCGGCATACAATTTATAGATATAAGGTACGCGTTGGGCACGCAATTTCTCCACAATAATCTCGGATTGATTGGGAGGAACTACCTTATCTTCGCTTCCTTGGAAGACTGCCAGAGCATCGCGAATCTGGTCGGCATGAAAAACTGGTGACCAGGCATGGTATTTCTCAGCGGCTTCTGGAAGCAACCCGATCATGGACGCGGTGTAATGGGCTTCGAATTTATGAGTATCCATATCCAGCATAAACAAATTCGAAACGCCGTAATTACAGACGCCAGCTTTAAAAACACCCGGATAACGGATCAAGCTGTTCAGCACCGTGTAACCGCCTGCACTTCCGCCTAATATGATCAATTGTTTCTCATTCGCCAACCCTTGAGCAACCATCGCCCTGGCGCCACCCACAGCATCCTCGACATCATAATCTCCCCAGTTGCCATTGAGCAGTTTTTTATAGGAATGCCCATAACCAGTACTGCCGCGGTAATTGACATTCAACCAGCTATAGCCGCGCGATGTGAAGTAGGCAGCCAATGGATTGTAATCAATCACGGTTTGAGAAGTCGGTCCACCGTGGATATACACGATCATGGGCGGTTTCCCTTCTGCCTGAAAATGGGGATTCGCCGGTGCATAATATAAACCGTGAATTTCCACCCCCTCTTTACTCAACCAGCTCACTGGTCGCGGGGTGGAATGATATGCTGCTGAAATATTCTCCGCAGAACTGCGTGCGACCACTCGCCAATGATCGTTTTCTTTGACCACCACCCGGGAAGATATCTGGGGGCTTGCAGCGATGAAGGCTACCGCTCCGTACTTTGATACGGCTATCTGGTTCAGCCAGGTATATTCAGCGGTATCCATTTTTATAGCCTCACCAGTAATAATCGATAATTGCCACAAGCTGTTCGAACCGGATTTGTTAATCAACAAGAAAACGGACTGGCTATCCGGTGACCAGGCATACGTACGAACACCCTGAACCCAGGCTGGTTCCATGAGATGGCAGCCAAGCGGTGAATAAACGACTTTCTTTTCCATGTTTTCCAGATCAACCAGAACGAAAGCATCCCATTCTCCAGCGCTGGTAATATAACTGAGCCATTTCCCATCCGCAGAGAATTCCGGTTGAAAGATCACCGTTTCATCGTCTCCAGCGATCGTTTGAATGCTTTTGACAGTTGGTGTTTCTTCCATTTTCAGAGTTGCCAGTTTAATCCGGGTACCATCCCAGGGCATGTGCGGGTGATTCCATTCTACCCAGGCAATCATCTCCCCATTGGGGTGCCAAACCGGCTGCATGTAAAAATCAGCTCCCTGAACCAGTTTTTGTGGCCATTGTGCGCCTTGGATGTCAACAATGCCTAAGACATCCTCTACGCCATTTGAAAAGACATAAATGACAAATTTTCCGTCTGGTGAGACTTGAGGAGAGGCAACCGATCCATATGCCGGTGTAATAGGTTTGGGTTTTTCCGGTTGCAAAGCACGCCGGTAAAGGCGACCATCTTTGCCGGCGAAAATCACCAAATCGTGGGAAACACAGAATTCACCGCCGCCATAACCCACTCCACCACGGCAGCTCATTTCTCCGTTCAGATCCATCCCGGCGGATCCCCCTGATTGGGAGACCAGCATCCCGATATCCGAGCGCCCTTCCAGCCAAACCAGTGTTTCTCCATCGCTGTTAAACTGAACATCATTAAATCGCAATCTCTGTGAAATACTTAAAGCTGACATTGGGCTTTCCCACAGGCCAAATGATTTTATCTGTTTGTTTTCCATTTTCTCACCCTTTCAAGTCGATATATTTTTGAAACGCATCGATGATTTTATTGATTGGCTTGTAACCGGTAAATCTGTCTTTTTCCATTCCGTCTGTAAGGATGACTACCGTTGGAACACTCATCACATGAAATTGTAGCGCTAAGTCCGGTGCTTCATCCACATTAACATGTGCCAGAACAAATTTGTCTGTCCAAATCCCTTTCAATTTTTCAAGTTCCGGTTCCAGTCTTTTGCAGGGTGCACACCAGACGGCACCAAATTCAATCACTACCGGCAAGGTGGCTTTTTCTACAATTTCTGAATAGTTTTCTTGTGTAATTTCAATCATGTTTTCGTCCTTCAATGAATTTATTGTTAATTAAAAAAATCAAAGTTTGATTTTAAGCTTTTACTTTGTACAATAAAAGTATAGTCCAGGTAATCTTATTTGTCAGCCTGTGATTATTCTGGCTTGAAAAAAGGTGGTTGGCTGTGAGTTTATTTACCATTCGGGAAGTTGAAAAGGGAGATCGCGATTGGATTCGCCGCTGGCTGGTGTTCCAGTGGGGGGCTGAAATCGTGATATCTCATGACACGGTTTACCATCCAGCTGACTTATTGGGTTTTATCGCCATAGACCCGGTGAATTCCGAACCCATTGGATTGATTACTTATGTTTTTTCCGGAAACGAATGTGAGATCGTCACACTGGATTCCTTACGGGAGGGCAATGGTATCGGCAGCGCCCTGATAGATCATGTTATCCTGCACGCCAGAAACATTGCCTGTGATCGAGTTTTCCTGGTGGTAACCAATGACAATATTTATTCACTGGGTTTTTACCAGAAAAGAGGTTTTCGACTCGTAAAAATCAACTCAGGCGCGGCCGATCGGGCTCGAAAACAAAAGCCGCAAATCCCTGCGGTCGGTTATTTTAGTATTCCCATTCATGACGAAATAGAACTTGAATACCGTTTGAACCCACAATAAGTCTGGATTCTTTAGCAACAATGTGTATAATTGGCGGAATTATCTCTTAAAAAGTGGATTTTATTTTGAACCTTATCGCCATTTCTTCATTTCATCACTGTTTCGCGAGGTCTGCATGTTCTTTTTAACTCAAGGGCTAATCTTTGGTTTGTACGCTGCCTTTCTGCCCGGCCCCATGCAGGCATTTTTGCTGTCACAAATTATCCGCAGTGGTTGGAAGCGCACCATTCCGCTGGCTTTTATTCCCTTAATTACTGATTTCCCGGTCATGCTCGTGATTTTCTTTCTCCTCTCTCAATTGCCGCTTATTTTTACCAACATTCTGCGCATCGGCGGGGGATTCTTTATCCTTTATTTGGCGTGGGATGCTTTTCGAACAGCGAAAAATACCAACAAGGTTACCAATTCACCCAAAATAGCCGAAAATCAACGCTCTACTTTCCTTAAAGGTGTTACGCTTAATTTGCTAAACCCGAACGTTTACATTTTTTGGGGAACAATCGGAGTACCTACCATATTAACCGGTTTACAAACCTCGCTTTTATCCGGAATAGCTTTTGTGCTGGGTTTTTATGGCGTGCTGATTACAGCCACCACAGGTTGGATTGCCCTCTTTGGCACAGTGGGTAATTTAAAACCTTCCATTCAATCCAACATTAGCCGGATAATTGCTTTCGTGCTGATTCTGGTTGGTTTTTCGATGATTTTTAGCGGAGTAAAACAAATTATTTGATTGAATTCAAATAATTGCTTGCTGCCTGGCCTTACTTCAGGCATAATCAACGCTATGATAGTTCCGTTCCCTCAATCATTAAAGCTGACGAATGGTCATCTGAAATTTCCGGTTTTTATGCCAGACGCGACCTTTGCAGTGGTTCGTTCGGTGGACAGCGTCGACTTGGAAAACGCCAAAATCCAGGCGGTGGTGATGAATTCCTTTCACCTCATGCAAAAGCCAGGCACCAGCACCATTCAATCTTTGGGTGGCTTGCATGCCATGAGCGGTTGGCAGAGACCCATCATAACCGATTCCGGGGGATTTCAAGCTTATTCCTTGATCCGCCAAAACCCAAAGTTTGGAGTGATGACGCCCAAAGGAATCAATTTTCAACCTGAAGGGTCCACCCGAAAATTCTTTTTAACTCCTGAAAAGAGTATTCAACTGCAATTGGCTTATGGGGCGGATGTGGTCATTTGCCTGGATGATTGCACCCATGTGGATGCCTCCTCTGAAGAACAGGAACTCAGCGTTAACCGCACAATAACCTGGGCAAAACGCTGTCGAGAGACCTTTGACAAACTGACCGCTCAAAAGAAGCTTTCAGTTGAAGATCGTCCATTACTGTTCGCGGTCGTTCAGGGTGGCGGAATTAAAGATTTGCGCAAACACTGTGCCGATGAACTTCTTAAAATCGGTTTTGATGGTTATGGATTTGGCGGTTGGCCCTTAGACGGTGAAGGTAATTTACTCACCGACATTCTGGAATATACCCGCCAATGTATCCCCCGGCAATTTCCCATGCATGCCCTTGGAATTGGTCATCCGCATAATGTTCTGGCCTGCTACCAGCTTGGTTATGGCATTTTTGATTGTGCCATGCCCACCCGCGATGCGCGGCATGGTCGCCTCTACCAGTTCACCCAGCCGGCCAGCAACCCCAACCAGGGACTGCAGGATAAATGGTTAAAATATCTCTACATCAATGATCAGGAACATATTAAACATCCCGGCCCGCTTTCCGAGGATTGTGATTGCCTGACCTGCCAGCGTTACTCGCGCGGTTATCTTCATCATCTCTTTAAAATGAACGATTCTCTTTATCTGCGCCTGGCCAGTATTCACAATCTGCGTTTTATGACTCAATTAACAGAACGGATTCGGACTCTTATCCATGGATGAACAATTTGAGAAACTGATTCTTCAGGTTCAAGAGGGAGCTAAATATCGCACCATTTATCCAGGTCTGGTGAGGAATATCGCTCAAAATGAACTTAAGAAAGGGCGTAGCTGGAAGGAGACCATTAAAGCGGTGCGTAATAAATTACATCAGGTCGGGTCGGCTTATCACCAGCAACCGATTGATTTTGAGCGGTTAACTTCTGAAATGCAGAGCCTACCTGCAGATATTCACTCCCCGGAAGCTAAAAGATTCTGCATTCAGGCAATGAGTTTGCACACCTCCACCCGCGAACGCTTACCTATCCTGGATTCGTTTTATTCGGAAACACTGGCATCTTTCGCCCCCGTTCAGTCCATTCTCGACATTGCTTGCGGCCTCAACCCTCTGGCATTGGCGTGGATACCAGTCTCAGCAAAGATACAATTTACTTGCTGTGATATTTACCTTGATCAGATTGAATTTTTAAACAATTTCTTTGAATACTTCAACATAAATGGAAAAGCTTATTGCTGCGACCTGACCCAAAAAGTTCCGGATGAACCAGCTCAGGTCGGCCTGGTCTTAAAAACCATCCCCTGCCTGGAGCAGATCGATAAAAATATTGCCCTGAAACTTTTGGAGGGGCTGGCTTGCGAACAACTACTGGTCAGTTTTCCGGCCCAATCCCTGGCGGGTAGAAAAAAGGGCATGCGGGAATTTTATAGCTCGCAATTTGAACAGTTATTGCAAACTACTCCCTGGAAGTCCGAGATGTTTTCTTTCCAGACTGAACAGGCATTTTTGATTACGAAATGACTCCCTTGCAATTATCAGAAGAAGAAATAGCGCACTACTCAGAGAATATTCTTAATTCTTCTAAATACCGCACCCTGGATATTCCACGTGATCTGGTGGACTCTTTGTACCAGCAGGAAGCTCCTCATCATAAAAAAATTCAGGACCTGCATAAGTCCGTTCGCAAAAAGCTACATCATATTGTTGCCAATTACCTGGGCGATGTCGATTATGAACAGGCGAGTCAAAATCTCAGGAGTGCTTTTGCTCAAGGCCCGGATGCAATCAGAACTGCCTGCCTGAATATACTGAAACAACATATTTCAACCCGCGAACGAACCCCTTTTTTGGAAAGGTTTTACCAAGAGATTTCATTGCGGATTGGGAACCCGAAATCCATTCTTGATTTAGCCTGCGGTTACCATCCTTTTGGTCTGCCCTGGATGAACCTCGATCCGGATTGCCAGTATTACGCTTACGACATTATTCAACCGCGCGTGGATTTTTTAAATCTCTTTTTTGATCTGATAAAACATCCTGCCAGAGCGATCCAGCAAGACATCCTGCTGACTCCACCAACTTTGGAAGCGGATGTAGCCTTCTTTTTCAAAGAAGCCCATCGCTTTGAGCAAAGGCAGCATGGTTGTAACCATAATTTTTGGCAGGCGTTAAAAGTTAGGCACCTGCTCGTATCCCTGCCAGCCAGCAGCATGACCGGGCGCCATGATAAAACCAATCAACATCGTCGTCTGGTTTATGAAACGATCAAAGACGTCGATTGGGCGGTGCAGGAATTCCAGATTGAAAATGAATTATTTTTCTGGATCAGGAAATAGCGTCCACCAGTTAAAACGATTACAATCTTTTTATTATGGCAAAGCAAAAACGGCAAAAACAGCAAAAAAATGAAGACCCTCAATCTGCCATGCTGGCAAGGTTTTTACCTTTGTTGAATGCTGAACAGCAAGAAGCTTTGCTGCAGGAACTGGCACAACCACTTTCCCCATCCATCCGGATCAATCCGCTCAAAACACATGACCCGCAAGTCATTCTAACCTGGTCGAAAAAATATCAATGGAAAACCAAACCTATCCCATTTTGCGAGCACGGTTATTGGATCACAGAAGCTGCCTACCCAGCCAGCAAGACAATTGAGCACAGTCTCGGCCAGTTTTATATTCAGGACGCCGCTTCGATGATCCCGGCTGAATTGTTTGATTTTTCAACTTCAAAAAATCCGCTCATATTGGATATGGCCGCCTCACCAGGCGGAAAAACCACACATTTGGTCGCGCGTACGAATGATCAGGCGCTCATCCTGGCAAATGACAGCAGCCGAGACCGTCTGACAGCTTTAAAGATTGTTCTGCAAAACTGGGGCAGCAGTCATGTAGCCATAACAAATTATGCCGGCGAGCTGTTCGGAAGCTGGTACCCGGAAACTTTTGATGCCATACTGCTGGATGCGCCTTGTTCCATGCAAGGATTACGGGAAAAAAGTTCGCATGAAATTAAACCTATCACCCAAAAAGAGATAAACCAGTTGGCAAAACGTCAGTTGAAACTGCTGGAAAGCGCCGTGAGTGCTGTAAAGGTAGGTGGTCAGGTCGTCTATTCAACCTGCACTCTGACATTGGAAGAAAACGAAATGGTGCTCAACCAAATTCTGGAAGAATACCCATCTCAATTACGAATAGATCCATCCTTACCGGTTTTCCAAAAACTATCGTCCCCTATCCTTTCCAACGAACAGGTTTCTCTGCATTCAGACATAAAGAATGCTGCCCGCATCTGGCCATTTACCTTTGGCACCGCCGGATTTTTTGCCGCCCGTATCACAAAAATAGATACCATCAACCAAAAATATAAAACTCCTCCCTTACGCCCGTTATCTCAGGCAAATTGGGAGCCCTACGCTGAAAAAGAGTTAACCTCCCTTACCAGAAATATCAAAGACCAGTATGGTATCGACCTCAAGGAATTAATCAATCAGCATCATTGGGAAGTTTGGCAACACCAGAATAAATTGCATTGTTTTCCCTCATCTTTTCTACAGCACTTTCCTGATCTGCCGGTTCAGTGGCTGGGGCTTCCATTAGCAGAAGTCGCAGCCGATGAATTGCTTTTAACGCATGAGTTTGTTTCCCGATTCGGGCACCTGGCTACCCGGAACGTTTTCACCATAGCAGCTGATCAAATTCCAGCCTGGATGCGTGGCGAGGATTTGACGTCTGACTACCATACGAATACAGGAATGCAGATCATCCGCGATCCCGAAGGGCGTCTTCTCGGGCGCGGGTACCCTTCCGGAATGCGTTTACGAAACTTGTTGCCTAATCGGGTTCTGATACCCGACCTTACCCGCTATTAAATCAGATATCCTGACTCAAATGAAACAAGAGGGCGCAGGCAACTACTGCAGCCGTTTCCATGCGCAAAATTCGTTTCCCCAGGCTGAACGGTTGCCAGCCTAGTTTTTGGGCAATTTGAATCTCCCCATTGCTAAACCCACCTTCAGGGCCAATACAAACAGCCGCTTCAGTCAATTTTTGACCGTTCATGAGATCATCCAGTCGTTGGCTGATTTCGTGTTCCCAGGCAATCCATCGAAAAGCTGCCGGTATTCGTAATGCTTCTTCAAATTTCAAGGGGTTTTCCAGAACAGGAATGAGACCTCGCCGGGATTGTTCAGCCGCTTCTTTTAAAATCCGCACCCAACGTTCTTTTTTCTTGGCAAAATCTTGATCTGAAATGATTAATGAACGTTCCGTGATCAATGGCGTAATTTTCCTGACGCCCAATTCACAACATTTTTGCAAAATCCACTCGAATTTTTCGCGCTGGGTAAAAGCCACCAACAGGTGGAGGTTTAACTCGGGTTCTGCATCAACTTTCATCCGCTCGATAATCCGCCCAAGCACCTGTTTCCCATTGAGATCCTCTAAAACAACCTCTAATTGGTTGCCCTGATTATCCAGAACCACCACATGGTCATTCAATTTTAATCGCAGAACACGCACAATCTGATGGGACACGTCTGCTGGAAAAACGATCTGAGATGTCTGGATTAATTCCGGATCAACAAAAAAATGATTCATAAATGGCTATTCATAAGGTAGATTTTTGTGTAATTATAGCAGGCTGGCTATTTAATTTCCTTCCCACGAATTTTTAAATAAAGGAATATACAATAACTGACCTTTTGAATTTATAATGAAAACGAACTGTAATCGCATTTTCACGTAGAGGATTTATTTTGTCGCAAACACCAGAAAAAAACCGCATTTTTCGATACTACGACCTGATCATGGTTTTGTTCGTCACCGTATTACTGTTGAGTAACATCGCCTCTTCTGCCAAAATTGTGGATTGGGGTGTCAGCATTTTGGGGTTAAGGTTAGCTTTCGATGCCGGCACCATCCTCTTTCCCATCAGTTATATCTTTGGGGATGTGCTGACCGAAGTGTACGGTTTTCGCCGCTCCCGGCGGGTGATCTGGGCTGGTTTTGGCGCCTTAGTATTCAGCTCGGCGATATTTGCGATCGTGCAGGCACTTCCTGGTGAGGCAGCCTGGCAGGAATATGCCGGCCAACAAGCCTACGAGTCCATTCTGGGCGGTATGAGCAGTGGTGGAATTGTCCTGGCCAGCCTTTTAGCTTACCTGGTCGGAGAATTCAGTAATTCGGTGATCCTGGCAGTTATTAAAGTTAAGACCGGCGGGCGATTTCTATGGGTCAGGACAATTGGTTCTACTTTAATCGGTGAAGGGGTGGACACAATCATTTTTGTCACAGTAGCAACCCTCATGAATGTTTTCCCCTGGCAAATCTGGACGTCCCTGGTGATCACCAACTATATCTTTAAAGTTGGCATTGAAGTGTTAATGACCCCGGTTACCTATTGGGTGGTTTCCAAATTAAAACATGCCGAAAATGAAGATTATTACGATCGAGACACAAAATTTAAATTTTTCTCGCTCGATTAATCATCTTCCAGAGTATCTTTTTGGTCCGTTTTTCCGCCAATTACCACACAATACTCCCCTAAAATGGCTTCGCTTTGGAACTTTTCCCCCAACTCAGCCAGACTTCCACGGTACATTGTCTCAAATTTCTTGGTCAAATCATTAGCGATCGCAGCCGGGCGGTCTCCAAAAACCTCCAGCACATCTGCCAAAAAGGCTTTTAACCGGTAAGGGCTCTCATAAAAAATTAAAGTGTGCGGTGAATTCACATCAATTTCCAGCCAACGTTTGCGGGCGCCGGTTTTTCGGGGCGGAAATCCGCGAAATGTAAAGCTATGCACGGGCAAGCCCGAAAGAACCAGAGCAGCGACGAGCGCAGTCGGACCTGGAATGGCCGTAATTTCAATTTGATCCTGTAAAGCTTGTCTTACCAGCGTGAAGCCGGGGTCGCTTACCGCCGGGGTGCCGGCATCCGATACCAGCGCAATCTGTTTGCCAGCCCTCAACAATCCCATAATTTTTGGTAAGGCGCGAGCCTCATTGTCTTCCCGAAAGGATATCTGCGGCTTATTGATTTCAAAATGTTTAAGGAGAACTCCTGTTTTGCGGGTATCTTCACTCAGGACAATATCAACCATTTTAAGGGTTTCAATGGCACGAAAAGACATATCCCCCAAATTCCCAATTGGTGTGGAGACGATATAGAGCATAATTTTTCCACTGGCCTGTTAGCGATAATCCGCTGGTAACCAGATATGATTTAACTCACCATTGGTCTCCATGTTGATTTCACTCCAGTGATCCACAAACAAATAAATTTTGGCAATGGATCCGGTTGGTAAAGAAGTAATTTGGTCACTCAGTGTCATCACAACCCCTTCCAATCCTGGATTATGACCAACAATCATCAAAATATTCACCGAATCAGGTGTCGTTGCAATCTTTTGGATGTAAGTTTCTGGTTCGGCCATATAGAAACTATCCAGAAACTCAATGTCGCCTTTGTAATTTAATTTTTCTTTCATCCATTCGGCTGTTTCTTTCGCTCTGGTTGCCGAAGAAGAAAGTATCAAATCAGGAATCAATTCTTTTTTCTTGAGAATTTTTGCCATATTTCCAATATCTTTTTGACCACGTTTTTTTAGTGGGCGCTCATGATCCTGTAATTCGGGGTCTTTCCAACTGGATTTTGCATGTCGCATAACTAATAAGGTTTTCATGGCTATCCTCGCGATTCACAATCTATGCAATTTTTTATCAAAAATAGTATATCATGTTTCATATTTATGATTTATCTATTAGCCGGTTGGGAAAGAAAACAATAAAAATAAAGAATATTTAGGGATTATTGAAGATTATTTAAGATATTATAAAGAATATTAATATCTAATGTTGACAAATTGATTTTTAATGGTAAGATGTAGATAGAATTGAAGAAAAAATTAAGAAAATTGAGATTGGAGGTGTGATGAACAAATTACCAACCCAATGCCCTGTCTGTAATTCAGATTTTGAAGTTACCGGTCTGTATTGTCCTCATTGTGATACCAGTATCCAGGGACATTTTGTGCCGACTTCCAATCCGTTTAGTATGCTGAATGATGAACAGATGCATTTCTTAATGACTTTTATCCGCTGCGAGGGTCGCTTCAACCGGATGGAAGAAGAGCTTGATCTTTCCTATCCGACGCTGCGCAATCGCTTACAGGATATTTTACGCTTGTTAGGTTTTGAACCAAAAACTGAAGAACCTCAAAAATTTTCAGCGGAAGAAAGAATGCGTATTTTAGACGCTCTGGCCAATGGCGAAATCAGTCCTGAAGAAGCTCAGGAGCAATTGACCGGAAAAAGAGCCGATTAGAAAGGAGTAGCAAAAATGACAACCCAGGAAGAGAGAATAAAGATTTTAACCATGTTGCAGGAAGGTGTAATCAATGCCGACCAGGCTGCCAGATTACTGGAAGCTTTGAGTTCTGCTGGTTCTGTACAAAAATCAGCTCCTGCCGGTCCAGCAGCTATTTCTGATACGGCAAAAGCACCGCGCCTTGGTAAATTCTTCAGGGTGCGCGTAACAGATACGGATTCCGGAAAAACCCGCGTGAATATTCGTTTACCGATCGGGCTGGTTGGAGCCGGTTTAAAGATGGGCATGAAATTTAGCCCTGAAATTGAAGGGATCGATCCTGGTACGCTAACCGATTTTTTGGAAAGCGGGGAAATTGGTCAGATTGTTGACGTCTTCGATGAAGAAGATGGCGAACATGTTGAAGTGTTCATTGAATAAATACTCGAAAAGCCTCAGCTATAACCAATTGACGAGCGCCAGGGCTGAAAAAGCAAAAAAGACGATCAATCCGCCCAGAACAACCTGCATTTTCCCTTGTTGATCGACCAACCGAAAACCACCGAGTTCCGCTTCCGTCTTCCACAATGGGCCGGCTGTCCAGGAGAAAACAAGCCCTCCGATTAATCCTCCCAGATGCCCCCAATTGTCAATCATTGGGCTTAATCCCAGAATGAGATTAATCGCCAGAATAAAAATAATATTCGAAAGAATTGGCCTGGCTCGCGCGCCAAAGTATTTTCTGTTTCGGTAAATAAAAACACCCTGGGCAGACAACAAACCAAAAATTGCTGTCGATGCTCCTAAAGACGGGTTGGGAGACATCACGAATGAAACCACATTCCCCGCAAAACCGCTGAGCAAATAGAGAAGCAGAAAACGTCCATGCCCGTATTGCAGTTCGAGGTTTCTGCCAAAAATATACAGCGCATACATATTAAAACCTATATGAGCGATACTGCCGTGCACCAATATCGGAGTTATTAAGCGCCACAATTGACCGGCAAGAATCAACTGTTTAACCTTTGTGAAGTACGCAGCCGGTAAATCAACCCCCATCGTATTTTGAGTTAGTAATTGAAGCAGGAATATCAGCGTTGTTATACCCAAAATAATATAGGTAACCAGCGGCTTTGACGCAGGATTATCGACGGAAACACGAATCGAATGCGAAGGGGGCGGCGTCGAATTCATAGAAGGGTGTTCTTGCGGAGACTGCTCATAATGGATGATTTTCATAGAGTGATCTTTCTCGGGATACAGCGATGATGCTCAGCATGAATGATTTCGATAATGTTATCGACTGCAATCTCCAGTTCGTTATGTTTATTAACCACCAGATAATCAAACAAAGGGAGATATTCAAGCTCCCATTTTACTTTATTGAGTCTGGTTTTCATGCTCTCCTCTGTCTCAGTTTGGCGGCTATTCAGTCTTTGGTGCCATTCTTCTACACTTCCAGGTAGTAAAAAGATCAAAACTGCATCGGGGTTCAATTCTCTCAATTTTGCCGCACCCTGCACGTCCACCCGCAGAATTACATCCTGCCCACTTTGCATAGCTTTGCGAATTTGTGCTTTCGGAATTCCTTTGTAATCGTCATAAACGACCGCATGTTCCAATAATTCGTTGGCTTTAATTAATGCTTCAAATTCATCCCTGGTATAGAAGAAATAATCCACACCATTTTTCTCTCCCGCACGCGGTGATCGGGTTGTAGCTGTGATCACGAAATGTAAAGGAATATTTCGTTTTTTTAAAGCTTGTAAGGTTACATCTTTACCAACCCCTGAAGGACCGGAAAGCACAATTAACAGTGGTTCAGGTTTTAATAAGTCAAAGGATATTTCATTCGTATCACTCATGAGTTCTCATTCATTTTTATGCAGTAAATTTTATTTCAAATTATGATCAATAAGATTTCAGAAAAAAAATATTAATAAAATTCTTTCGTATTCAAATTATAATGGATAAAACCGTGAATTAAGTTACTCTGATTGAGAGCTCCGCACCATGATCGAACTTAATTCATAAAGAAAGAGGAAATTTATTACGATGCCATTATATGAATACCGCTGTCTAAACTGTAAACGCCGATTTGATGTGTTCATGACATATTCTGAATATGGGGTCAGAGAAGTGGCCTGTAAACATTGCGGCAGCCAGCAAGTTACCCGCCGGATCGGAAGAATTCGGATTGCCAGATCAGAAGACAGTCGCTTAGAAAATTTTTCAGATCCATCCAGCCTGGAAGGTTTGGAAAACGATCCGGTAGCTCTGGGTAAAATGATGCGGAAAATGTCCGGGGAACTGGGCGAGGATATGCCCCCGGAATTTGACGAGGTGGTTAATCGACTTGAGAAAGGCCAATCCCCGGATGAAATCGAAAGGGATTTATCAGATCTCGGGAATGATATTGGGGATAGCATGGGGGGCGGTTTTGATGATGATTTTTAAGGCCTTAATCCCGGAAAACAAATCATTTCTGCACCCAATTTAATAATTGTTCATAAGAAGTTACCCAGGCAATTCTTTTCAGAAATTGATCCAGGCTCTTACTCTGGCTGCGAAATAACCGCACGGCTTTGCCAACTGGATCTTCTCCGGCTGCTCCCCCGGGCTGGTCGGCATAGGCTCCATGAAATGCAAAATAAGCCTGGTTCAAACGTCGAATTCTATATCCATTTTCGAGAAAGACCAGCCGGCGTTGCTCCATATATGCTTCAGCAGTCTCAATTTCACCATTCGCCAACATTTGGTCAACTTTAACCCGGGTTTCGTGCATTTCAGCGCGAAAGTCAAATTCCGGTGGTTCTGGCTCAATCCTGGGCGGTTCTATTTCAGTCGTTTTTACTTCCTTAACCGATTTGGAGGCTAATGCGGGATAAAAGGTTTCGATGGTATCGTTCCCCATCTCTTTGCCTGCCAAAGAAGCAGTAGTTTCATTGATGATGCGTAGTTCAGGTGTTTGCTCATACAACAAGCCTAACGGCCGTAAAGTTAGAAAGTTATGTGTCCATTCATGCGCGACTACTTCAGCCAGCCAGGTCAAGCTGTTTGTTTCCATGACCATGGTTGGGTAAACACCCACCCCGCCAATCTCCACCACCAAAGCCGATACATTTAATTTTTCTTCTACAGTTTTTTCCAATACATCAATCTGATCAAGGGTTAAATCAGGCAGGAGTGAAATGTCTGCATCCTGCCGAATTACATTGCGCGGAGAGACAATCAAAGCATAAGGCATGGAAGTTGTATGATATTGTACTGGCGGCAGTGGTTGATCTAAAAAACCCAGATGCTGGTTTGCCGCAACAAAAGAAACTTGTTGTTGTAAAACGGCTTCGTATAAATAGCCAACATGTTTTAATGCTTCCTGTACCTGAAGCTGCCGGTTAAGATAAGGCTGTGCTTTTTCATGTGGATCCTGATTAGTTGGATCAGTATAAATTTGGTTAATTGTGTTTCTTAATTGCTGCTGCTCATTAATTAGATCAAAATAATTAGCGGCAATTTTAGTTTGTTGAGTTTCACTCAGATAGCGTTGTGTACCCAGGGTCATCTGGGATGCTTTTCGCCACAGTGTTTCCAAAGTCCAGGATACGTAATCAAATTCAATCCAGCGAGTGTTCACCCGAACAATTTCTGCGAAGTTAACAGATGGAACTCCACTGTTACTGGCTATTAGAATGATAACCAACCCCCAAAAAATATTTTTACCAACTTTCCGTAACAATTTCCATACCGGTTTTATGATTTTCATTTTTAATAATTATTTCATTAATTCATTTCATGCAATTTTAACACACGGTATTCAGTTGAAAACCAATAATTATAATATTTTTCTAACAGTAAACCTTTAAAATTTAGATTACAATTAGCGCTGAGAAAAGAAAAAATAAGGAAGATCATGAATCCTTTTCATATTTTTTGAAAAATAATCCGTTTTGATGGTCGACATGGATTATGATCTTTTGAGCTGCACAGGAAGGGTTGAATGAAGAAAACAATAATTATCATATTAATCATCGCGATCATTGCCTCCGGAACTTTTTTTGGCATACGCTATTTTCGTGAAAATGCTGCCAAAAAAATGTCATCCACTTTTCAAACGGTCACCATCGACCGAGGTAATCTAACCGCGATGATAGGCGCCACAGGAACCGTGCGCTCAAACCAGACAGCTCTTTTAAGCTGGCAAACGAATGGGCAGATCGGGACACTTCCGTTTAAACTGGGAGACCAGGTAAGCGCGGATCAAATTGTGGCTACTTTAAAACAATCCTCTCTTTCACAAACCATAATTCTGGCAGAAGCAGACCTGATTGCAGCTAAAAAGAATCTCGAAAACCTTGAAAATTCCAGTTTGGCACAGGCACAGGCTCAATCTAATCTGGCAAATATGGCCGATTTATTGGAAAAAGCAAAAACAAAACGCCAATCAAAGGAATATCAGCGTGCTTCGCAAAACATCATCGATGAAGCCTATGCTAATTATATTGTCGCCAAGGACAACGCCAAAGAATGGGAAAAGCGTTACGACAATGTCGATCATCTTGCTGAAGACGACCCGATCAGAGCGGCTGCATTTGCGGAATGGTCTGCTGCTAAAGCCCAGGCAGCCCGTGCAGAAGCCAACTGGCGTTATGCCCAGGGATTACCGAGCGAATCTGAAATCGAAATCGCGGACGGGAACCTGGCAGTAGCCCAGGCTCAATATAATGATGCCCTGCGGGAGTGGGAACGGCTCAAAAATGGACCCGATCCGGATGATATTACAGCCGCCAAAACCCGCATCGCGGCTTTAGAAGCTACCCTTGATTTGGTAAATTTGCGTGCTCCATTCAATGGCACGCTGACAGAAATCCGCTCTAAAGTTGGTGATCAGGTTAACCTAGGAACAACCTCTTTCCGACTGGATGATCTATCCCATATCCTGATCGATGTGGAAGTCCCAGAAATTGATATTAACCGCATTTCAGTTGGAATGACCGCCCGGATAAGTTTTGATGCCATCAATGGCAAAGAGTATGAAGGAATTATCACCCAGGTAGCCAGTGTTGCCAATATCAGCGCTGGAATGGTCAACTTCATGGTAACTGTTGAATTAACCAACGCTGATGAAAACGTCAAACCTGGCATGACAGCAGCTGTAAACATTGTAATTAATGAAATTGAAGATGTTTTGCTTATCCCTAACCGGGCTGTCCGCTTACGAGATGGACAACGCGTTGCCTATCTTCTCAAACCCGGAGAATTGCTGCCCGTTCCCATAAATATAACCATCGGAGCCACTTCTGATTTGTACAGCGAATTGCTCCCTGGAGATATTAAGGCCGGGGATACCATCGTTCTCAACCCACCAGTCGATCTCCCGATACCAGGTAGCAATCACTTTGGCGGTTTTTAGAGGTTTTTTATGAATGATTGGGTAATCGAAACCCGAAATTTGAAAAAAATTTATAAAATGGGTGAAATGGAGGTTCGCGCGCTGGATGGTGTTGATATTAACATCGAACGCGGCTCAATTGTCTCTATCATGGGACCATCCGGATCTGGTAAATCAACTCTGATGAATTTATTGGGCTGTCTGGATCGTCCAACAGAAGGAGATTATATTCTGGATGGCGTTCAGGTCTCAAAAATGAATGATGACCAATTAGCCTCTGCCCGGAATCACCTGGTTGGTTTTGTATTCCAAAGCTTTAATTTGTTAGCCCGGCAAACTGCTCTGGCGAATGTAGAATTACCTTTACGTTATGGAGGGATCACCAAAAACCGCAAGGAGAAAGCCATCGAAGCTTTGCAAGCCGTTGGACTGGGTGACCGCATCCTTCACCGGCCGACTGAGCTTTCCGGAGGGCAGCAGCAACGCGTCGCCATTGCGCGAGCACTGATCAACGATCCGGCTATCATTATGGCGGACGAACCTACCGGCAATCTGGATTCAAAATCAGGTAAAGAAATCATGGATCTAATTTTGAGTTTAAATAAAACCAGAAAAACGACCATCATTGTGGTGACACATGATCCCAATGTTGCCAGTCAAACCCAACGAATCATCCGCCTCAGAGATGGGAAGGTGGTTGGAGAAGAGGTACCTGCATGAATATCGGTCAGGCAATCATCGAAGCGCTTGAATCTCTAAATGCAAATAAAACCCGCTCCGGATTAACCATTCTGGGCATTGTCATTGGTGTTGCTGCTGTAATTGCGATGCTGGCTGTTGGCAGTGGCGCTCAAAACACAATTACATCCTCGATCAGTGGGTTGGGCTCCAATCTTTTATTTGTTTTTCGGGGCGGAAATGAGAATGTTAGAAATCCGAAACCGCTTACCCTTGGAGATGCTGATGCATTGGGAGATCCATTTCAAGCACCAGCAGTCGAGATGGTGGCCCCTTATATTAGCGCAAACCTTTCGATTGGTTTCGCTGGTGAAACGATCAACTCAAGCATTAATGGGGTCACACCAGAGTATTTTAGTGTTCGCAACTATTCACTTCTGGAAGGTAACTTCATCAATGAGGAAAATATATTAGGGAGAGGTTCAGTGGCAGTGATCGGAGCGGATGTAGCCGATAAACTGTTTGGGCATCGGGAAGGTTTGATCGGAGAAACGATCCGAATTGAAGGACAGCCTTTTCGGGTGATTGGTGTATTAACCCCACGGGGTGGTGGGGCATTTGGCAGTGAAGACAATATCGTCTTAATTCCATTTTCAACTGCACAAGCACGCTTGATTCGGCGCACAGGAGATCGAGTCGACTTTATTTTAGTCCAGGCAGTCAGCGCCGATCAGGTAAATCAGGCTTCCGACGAAATTGCCCAGATCCTGCGCGCCCGTCATCGCACCGATTTAGGGTTAGATGATTTTCAAATCTTCTCCCAGCAGGATTTTGTCGCCACCGCTCAGAGTATTACTTCGGTCCTGACCATCTTCCTGGGTGGGATTGCTGCCATTTCGCTTCTGGTTGGCGGAATTGGAATTATGAATATTATGCTGGTATCTGTCACTGAACGCACCCGTGAAATTGGATTAAGAAAAGCCATTGGAGCGCGAAAACGAGACATCCTGATTCAGTTTCTGACAGAGTCATCCCTATTGAGTATGTTTGGCGGGATCATCGGGATTGCTTTGGGATGGTCTATCGCCTATGTAGTCGGTCTGATTGCAGCCGCCAATAACACCGATCTGGTTCCCGTCGTTGGGTTAGATGCGATTTTGCTGGCCACTCTCTTCTCCACAGCTGTTGGATTGTTCTTCGGGATCTATCCTGCCAATCGGGCTGCCAACCTTCAGCCTGTCGAAGCACTCCGGCACGAATAAATTCCCCGTGAATACCAAAACTGCAGAGGTATTTCGTTTAATCTCCTAAGGAAATGCCCAAACTACGGGCGGTTTTCACGGTATCACCATTCACGTCCACCTGTTTCTGAATTGCCAGCGCTTCAGCCAAAGGCAGTGTTATCACCCGGTTCCCTTGTAAGGCAGTCATAAATCCCAACTCACCCCGATCCACCGCGCGTACTGCTTCAGAACCCAGGCGGGTCGCCAGCCAGCGGTCAAATGGGGTTGGACTGCCACCTCTCTGCAAATGTCCTAGCACGGTTACACGGGTTTCAACGTCACAACTGCGGGCGATATATTCAGCAACATGAAAACTGATTCCCCCTAACCTGGCCTGGTAAACACTATCGCCTTTCTGCAGAAATATCTGTTCTTCTCCCACTGGCATTGCTCCTTCAGAGACGGCGATAATGCTGAAAAAAGAACCTCTTTGAACCCGTTGTTTGATCTTTCTACAGATGGATTCATAACGAAAAGGTATTTCAGGTATCAGAATGATATCCGCACCCCCCGCTACACCGGCATAAAGCGGGATAAATCCGGCATTTCGACCCATTAACTCCAGAACCATGACCCGGTGGTGAGATTCTGCAGTGGTATGCAATTTATCAATCGCTTCGGTAGCCGTTGCCACCGCTGTATCAAACCCAAAAGAAAAATCAGTACCGCCGATATCATTATCAATCGTCTTGGGAACTCCCACAACTGGAACTCCAATTTCATGCAATTCCTGAGCAATATGCAAGGTGCCATCACCCCCCACGACAATCAAAGCATCCAGACCCAGGCTGAGAATCCGGTCATAAACCTGTTGGGAGGTGTCCTGGTGTGAGAAAGTTCCATCTTCATTCATGACCTTCAAAGCAAATGGATTTCCGCGATTGGCAGCCCCCAGGATTGTTCCTCCGCGTGGCAGGATACCCCTTACCGCTGCAGATGTCAACGGAAAGATGCCGCTCTCCAGAACAAACCCATCAAAGCCATCCTTCACGCCGAGTACTTCACAGCCATAATCATTTTCTGCCGTCTTAACCACTGCTCGGATGACTGCATTCAATCCGGGAGCATCACCACCTCCTGTTAAAATCGCAATTCGTTTCATGAACTCTCCAATATCGTTAGCTAGATTATACAATTTTTACTGGGTTGAAAACGAATGTATACAAATGTTGGTATACGAATGATTAATAAAAAAAGAGGTTAATCTTAAGCAGATTAGCCTCTTCTGTTTTTATTCAGCCAATATTAGCTGCAACCGCAGCCACCGTCACCGCTTCCGCAACCGCCATCGCCACTACCGCAGCCACCACTTCCGCTTCCGCAGGAGCAACCACCGCCGCCTAAACGACCGGCTGCCAGTTCATCCTCGGTTGCCATGCGTAAATCTACGACCGTCGCCAGGAATTTTAATTCTTTGCCAGCCAACGGGTGATTTAAGTCCAGAATCACATCATTATCGCTTACTTCCATGACACTGGCGTTAATCAAGCGACCCTGAGGATCACTCAAGCGGATTGACTTTCCAATTTGAAAGTCAAATCCGGCAGGAAATTGGTTTTTAGGAATATCTACTCGAGCATTCTCGTCATACTCGCCATAACCTTCTTCCGGTTGGACAACAATTTCTCGAGTTTCGCCAATCTGCATGCCGAATAATTCTTTTTCCAACCCGGAAATTATATTATTTCGACCTTGAATGAATTCTAAAGGACCATAACCATCGCTTGAATCAATGATCTGATCATCCACAATTAATGAATATTCCAGGCTAACAACTAAATCCTGGGCAACAATGTCAGGTGTGCGCTCTACCATCAAATTACTCCTTTTAACTTACTAACCGAACCTTTTGATTGGGTTTTTCAAGGATTATAACAGAACAAATCAGGAAAAGATACGAATTGTATGATAATTGGATACCCTCAGATTTCTTAGATTTTATTTATGCGCATATAATTTAAATAAAGATACGAGGGTCCCGGTGCCAGCTACAGAACGCCAGTTTCAAAAAATAGGAAAAAACCCAAAAGATCCATTTAATTTTCAAGATGAAAACGTGGTTCTGGCACGTGGCTATTTATTCGAGCGGGAAGAACATTTTCCTCAGGCAATTCTGGAATATCGAAAATATTTACAAAAAAAGAAAGATGATGCCTGGGTCTATGCACATCTTGGTTACTGTCTTAAAGAGACCCTTCATTATGAGGAAGCGTTAAATTTATTTGACCAGGCACTCATGCTTGATCCATTTTATGGCTGGGTGTACGCTCAACGGGGAAATACTTATCTTTGGCTGGAAGAATTTGACCTGGCTTTACCTGATCTTCAAAAAGCAAAGACCCTCTTGCCTGATGATGCCTGGATCCTGGCTACCCTGGCTGAGTGTTATCGGGAACGACGGGAATTTGAGCAAGCCATTGGTATCTTTTCACAGGCGTTAATAATTAAGCCAGATTATGTCTGGGCGCTTGCCCATCGTGGACGAACTTATATGGATATGGGTGAATTTTCGAGAGGTTACGAAGATTTAACACATGCTTTTCTTCTCGACCCGGATTATGCCTGGATTCATTACAGCTTGGGGGAAGGTTACCGCAAGCAAGGGATGGTCAATGAAGCGCTAAATGCTTATCAAAAAGCGTTAGAGATTCTCCCCGATTATCCTTGGGTGTACAGTGCCCGTGGTCAACTTTACCAGATGATTGGAGAATTCGAAAAAGCCCTGGCGGATTACAACCGCCTGGGAGAAATCTGGCCGCAGGATGCCTGGGTATATGCCATCCGTGGTGATTTATTGGAACAAATGGGGAAAATTGAAAATGCGCTGGAAGCTTTTCAAACTGCGGTAAAGATTCGAAATGATTATGGCTGGGTGTACTGCCGGATTGGCATCCTGCACCGCATGCACCATCGGTTTGATTTCTCCTTACAGGCGTTCAATCGGGCGCTTGAATTAATGCCAGAATTTGGTATTGCCTGGGTAGAAAGGGCTGAAACATACCGCCAAATGGGGGAATATGAAAAAGCACTACACGATATTGAATATAGCCAAACCCTCGTAGGAGAGGATGCCTGGATGTACTCGGTCCTGGCTGAAGTGCAGCGCGGATTAAAACAGCCTGACCAGGCATTAATAAGTTTTGGGAAAGCTTTGGAGATCGACCCCAATTACGATTGGGCGTTAGCCCACCGCGCCAGATTGCAACGGGAATTAAAAAATTACCAGCAAGCCCTGGAAGATTTTAACGCCGCCATTAAAATTAAGAATAATTACGTTTGGGCATTCTATCAACGCGGCGAGTTGTATCAGGAGATCGGACAATCAGACGCAGCCTGGGAAGACTTTCAAAAAACATTGGCACTTAATCCTAAATATTATTGGGCAAAAGCCGGGTGTGCCGAGATCTGCATTCAAAAGCAAAATTATTTAGAGGCGATCACCTATTTGGAAGCATTTTTACAGTTTAAGCCAAAAGATGTCTGGGCGCTCAGTCAGTTAGGGTTAGCATATGAAAAATGCAGTCAAAAAGACCAGGCTCTTTCCTGTTACTGGCAGGCGCTTATCTTTGATCCTGGTAATAGCTGGGTCAAGCAACGTCTCGAATTATTTAAATAAATCAGATTGAATTCATTTCGCCCGTTGGGTATATAACTCAATAATTTTTAGAACAACCTCAACCGATTTTTCAAGAGACTGAACCGGCACATATTCAAAACGTCCATGCGCATTATGGTAGCCTGTAAAAAGATTTGGGCAAGGTAAGCCCTCAAACGATAACCGCGCGCCATCAGTTCCACCGCGGACAGGAATGATTTTGGGTGTTATTCCTAAAGATAACATCGCTTCCCGAGCGGTTTCAATAATGTGAAAAACAGGCAGAATTTTTTCTTTCATGTTGTAATATTGATCGACCAGCATGAGCGTGGCGGTGCCAGCGCCATATTTTTGGTTTGCATACTCGACTGCTTTTTCAATTAATAATTTTTGCCAGTTAAATTTATCGGTATCATGTTCCCGAATGATGTAAATTAACGTTGTTTTCTCCAACTGCCCATCAAAATGCGTCAGATGGAAAAAGCCTTCATAATTCTCGGTATGTTCCGGGCGCATTTGGGATGGCAGCATTCCAGCAATATCCATGGCAATATTGATCGCATTGATCATTTTGTTTTTCGCAGTGCCCGGATGAACACTTCGTCCTTTAACAATAATTTTTGCACCGGCGGCATTAAAGTTTTCGTACTCTAACTCACCCAATTCTCCCCCATCCAGGGTATATGCAAAATCAGCTCCAAATTTCTGAACATCAAATTTATCAGCCCCCCGCCCTATTTCTTCATCCGGGGTAAAGCCTACTTTTAAGGTGCCATGTTCAATTTTTGGATTATTGATCAAATGCTGTAATACAGCCATAATCACAGCAATCCCGGCTTTATCATCACCTCCCAGAAGCGTGGTACCATCTGTGGTAATAATCGCTTGCCCGATATATTGTTTTAATTCCGGAAAATCATTTGGGGATAAAATGATTTGTTGCTCTTTATTTAGAACGATATCTTTGCCATCATATTGTTCCACCCATTGAGGATTGACATTCGTTCCAGTCAGGTCCGGGCTGGTATCCATGTGTGCCACCCAGCCAATAACCGGTACATTTTTTTTCGTGTTGCCGGGTAACGTAGCCATGACATATCCATTTTCATCCAGACTCACATCTGAAAGCCCCAATTCCTCCAGCTCTTGCTGGAGCAAATGGGCCAGGTTTAATTGCTTAGCCGTACTGGGGCAAGTCTCAGAATCGAAGTCAGATTGGGTGTCAATTTTTACATAGCGTAAAAAACGCTCAATTACATTACTCATTTTTCTCTCCCTTTTTTTGGATAATTAACAATGCTGGAAGTTAATTATTGTCCAAAGATGGAATTTTGTAAACCTGAAGACCGTTTTTTATGATGATTGTGGGATAATAAAATTGAATTTTGGAAAAGGAGATTATGATGCAAGTTTACCCTATTCCTATGGTGCCCGGACCTGTCCAGGTACCGGCCCGGATATCGTCCGCTTATCGAATTGACTATGGTTCACCCGATATTGAACCAGAGTTTGTTGAACTATACAACCTGACCGAATCAAAAATGCAGCAATTGATGGGCACTCAAAACCAGATTGCCTTTCAAACCGGTGAGGGGATGCTTTCGCTTTGGAGTGCCTTAAAGAACACGATCTTACCTGGTGATAAGGTGCTTTCCCTGGCAACTGGCATGTTTGGCTATGGGATTGGTGAAATGGCACTTTCAATCGGCGCCCAGGTAAAGACGCTCGGCTGGTCATACGATGAAACATTGCAGGATTGGGACAAGATTGAAGAAGCCATTGTTGAATTTCAACCAAAAATGATCACAGTTGTTCATTGTGAAACACCTTCCGGGTCATTAAACCCTTTATATCAATTAGGTAAATTGAAACACAAACACCTGGTTCCATTACTCTACGTGGATATGGTCGCCAGTATTGGAGCAGTGCCAATTGAAACCGATGCCTGGCATGTTGATCTTGCATTGGGAGGATCACAAAAAGCACTCTCCGCCCCCTGCGATATTTCTTTCGTGGCTATCAGCCCTCAAGCCTGGAATATTATGAAAGAAGTGGCTTACGTTGGTTATGATGCTTTACTGCCATTCAAAGATGCCCAACAGAAAAAAGAATTTCCCTACACACCTCACTGGCATGGCTTATCAGCCATCAATGCCAGTCTGGACCTTATTTTTGAAGAAGGGATACAGCAGGTTTTTGAACGCCATGAAATCGTAGCCGATCATTGCCGCGATCAACTCCAGGGAATCGGATATGATCTTTTCCTGCAACCCTCATCCATCCCTTCACCCTCGGTGACTTCTATAAAGGTTCCGGAAAATATCCGCTGGCAAGAGTTTGATCGCCGGCTCCGCTCTGCAGGCTTGGTGGTTGGTGGTAATTATGGGCCACTGGCCGAGAAGGTGTTCCGCCTTGGCCATATGGGTTCACAAGCCAGCATGCCCCTTCTGGAGCAAGCGCTCACAGTTCTTGAACAGGTTTTTAAAGAATTCAATTGAATCGCTTGACATGTAATATACCGGTTGGTATACTACATGTCATGAGTGAAAATCGTCAGAACATCTTAACCACTGCCTGCTTTTTATTTTCACAAAGGGGCTATGATGCAGTTGGGATCCAGGAAATTGTGGATGAAGTTGGCGTCACCAAACCGTCCCTTTACCATCATTTTGGATCCAAACAGGGGTTGTTGATCGCTATCTTTGATGGCTTTCTGCTCCCATTTAACCAATCATTGGCTCAAAAAATCATATATCGGCAGGATCTTCAAACCAACCTCAGAAATATCTTTCAACTTTATTTAGATTTCTCGGTCCAAAACCCTCGTTTTTTTCGTTTGTGGGTGGCTGCTCGCCTGTCGCCCGTTGAAAGCACCCCCTATCAGGTTGTCTCTCCGTATACCCAGGACCATCAATCTATTTTCAATCATTTCTTCCAGCAGGTATCTGCGCATCATGGAAATATGCGGGGTCGGGAAAACATTCTGGCTTTTTCCTTTCAGGGTTTACTTTTCTCTTACACATCCATGGTTTTACAAAGAGAAATAAATTGGAACCCTCAGCAGGTCAATCAGGTCGTTCACCAATACATGCATGGCATTTTTTCATAATTTTTTTGAAAGGATATTATACCAACCGGTATATTTTTCTATGTACAATTCGCCCGAATGGATCTCCACAGCCTTAATTTATCATATCTATCCGCTGGGGCTTACTTCAGCGCCTTTTTATAACCAATACGACCAGCCCAGCGAAAATCGATTGGAACAGTTATACCCCTGGCTTGACCATTTGCAATGGTTGGGGATCAACACAATCTTTCTGGGACCTATCCTGCAGTCCAGATCGCATGGTTATGATGTGGTTGACTATTTCCATATTGATCGCCGTCTGGGCGATAACCATACCTTCAAATTTTTTTCAGAAGCCGTTCACCAGCGCGGTATGCGAATTGTTTTGGATGCAGTGTTTAATCACAGCAGCAGGGATTTTTTTGCTTTTCAGGATCTTCTGAAAAACGAGCAGAACTCTGGGTATAAAGATTGGTACGACGGCGTCCAGTTTGGTCAGTCAAGCCCGGCTGGAGATTCGTTTACCTATTATACCTGGGACGGATATACCGATTTACCCAAATTTAACCTGTCAAACCCGGACGTGGTTGAACATCTTTTCCAGGCAGTCCGCTATTGGATGGAGGAATGGCAAATTGATGGTCTACGGTTAGACGCGGCTGACAATCTCCGCCTGGATTTTCTGAAGAGATTGCGTAAAATGACGTCAGCCAGGCGCGAAGATTTTTGGTTAATGGGTGAGGTAGTGCATGGGCAATATCAACAATGGGCGAACCCCCAGCAACTCCACAGCACTACCAATTATGAAGCATATAAAGGCTTATATTCAAGTTTCAATGATGGAAATTTTTTTGAGATCGCTCACTCGCTGGAACGCCAATTTGGGGCAGGAGGATTATACCGTGATCTTCAACTCTATAATTTTGTTGACAATCATGATGTCAATCGCATTATCGATCAGATTAAGAACAAAAAGCATCTCTATCTGGTCTATGCTCTGCTATTCTGTATGCCTGGCATCCCATCCATTTATTATGGCAGTGAGTGGGGATTACACGGTGTGCGCTCTGCCCACAGTGATCACGCGCTAAGACCTGCTATCCATTTACACCAAATGATAAATCAGGCTCCTGAGAAAGATTTACCGCAATTTATCCAAAACCTGGCCAAATTTCGGGCTGAAAACCCGGCTCTTCAGAGAGGGAGTTATTACCCGGCTTTTATCCAATCACGCCAATTTGGTTTTTGGAGAGAATTCGAGAATAATAAAGTACTTGTTTTGATAAATGCCGGTACAGAACCTTTTCCAACCAATCCAATCAACATCCCGGAGATCACCAAAAAGGTCACGGTCTTTGATAGACGAACCAATTTCGAAATAATCGAATCATCCATTCATGCGGAAATTCCACCTGAATGGCTGGCAATATTTACATTTAATTGTTAGGAAACTCTAACTATGAAAAAAAGAAAGGTATAGCAGAAACACCCCAATGAGGGTCAGTAAGCCAATAAAGGTATAAATCACCAAATTAATAGTTTGTTTTTGTTTGGCTTTCTTGACCGCAACAGCGTCTTTAATAATATCTTCGATGGTAAATCGACTTAGTTTCATCCCTTTCGAAAGCATTTCTGTCACATATTCGGGAGATTTTCCTTCGGAAATTAATCCTCGCGCCATTCGAACGGCTTGGGCTCGTAATGGATTTGATTGGGGAACCCCAATCGCTTTATTTACATTGGGTTGATCCACCCCATTGCGGTTACTATTCATCCGATAATCATGTAAGGCTTTCCCAATTTGAGCTCTGGATAGCCACAATCCGACCAGATTATTGGGGAAATTGATCGGCGTTTCAATAAACATGAGATGGTCGGTGTTTGGAGCAGATTTAAATTTAACCCCACATACCGGGCAGGTTAAATACTGTTCGGTATTTTCTGTTTCAAAAACTTGAAGAAAATCTGTCTGACAGACTGGGCAGCGTGTGTTTTTTTGTAATCCAACCATAACCTGTTGTGTGGAATAATCCATAATTTCCAACCTGATATAAAGCTATTATAGAGGAAAAAATAATTAAATTGTATGTCAATTTGGTTACAATTTTGTTACTTTTTCATAACCGGTTTATAACCAATTGACTTTTCTTCAACCAGCCATATACGCAATCGAGAGTGTCCCCGGACCAACATGCGCTCCAATTACCGGGCTGACATGGGTAAGAATCGCCTCATCCGCTCCTAAAGATTCTTTTAATTCATCTAATAATGCTTGTGCTGCATCATGTTCTAAAGCATGAAAAACAGAAATTCGTAACGGTCTCCTCCCATCAATTCCTTTTTCTACCAGGCTTATCATCCGTTTTATGGCTTTCTTTTTCGAAATCACACTTTCTACCAGTTCAATTTTTCCATCACGAATTTCTAAAATCGGTTTAATGTTGAGGGCGGTTCCCAATAATCGCTTAGCACTATTGATCCGACCACCAGCAGCCAGATATTTCAATGTGTCAACCGTGAAATAAACTCCTATTTTTGAATAAGCATCCTCAGCAATTTGGACACATTCATCCAGGCTGGCTCCTTTTTTCGCCGCTCGCGCTGCTGCCAGCACTTGAAATCCAAGCGCCATAGATACCAGTTTGGTATCCACAACTGCGACCGGCTTTCCTTCAAAAGATTTTTGGGCTTGTACAGCTGAATCATAAGATCCGGAGATTCCTTTGGAAATACCCAAATTTAGCACCTCATACCCTTGATCTAAAAGTTCTTGAAACATTTCACGGTATTGGTGCACGGTTACCTGGCTGGTCTGCGGCAAACTATCGCTGACGGATAAACGCATATAAAACTCATCTGGTGAAATATCCACCCCATCGCGATAAGGTTTTCCTTCCCAAATCAAAGTCAGGGGCAAAATTGATATTGGATATTGTTCCATTAATTCTTGCGGCAGATAAGCTGTGCTATCCGTGAGAATCATTACATTCGCCATGATATTCCCTCCAACTTTTTTATCTAGTATAACTGAAAATTTCAAAACAAAATTCGATTTTTAAAAAACTTAAATTTTTAGCGCGAGTTTCCTAAAAAATAAAATATTTCAAATCATCCTTTTGTAACAAACTAACTCCGAAACCCATTAAAAATTTTTTGTTTATAGGGTTTGTAGAATCTATCACAATGATCTTTTTATATCTGGATTCCAGCGAAAATTTCAATTTCTTGCGATTTTTTACAACAAATTCATGATTTTACGCGTGATTCTAATATAAATTTAATCTAATGTTATTATGATAAATATTATCCAATTTAGTTGGATTAAATGAAGGGCAAATTGCCTAAAGTTATAAAAAAATTGTACAAAAACTTACACTGACTCCAGGACTCAAGACAAAGTTCTGATCAAAAACAAAAAAGGAGCAGAAAATGACAACAATAAACGATTTCTCCGACGAACCCCGTTACACGATTAAATCCGTGAGCGTGCAAACAGGAATTCGACCTGTAACCCTAAGAGCCTGGGAACGCCGGCATGATTTACTAAGCCCCCATCGTTCAGAAAACCGTTACCGTTTATATTCAGAAAGAGATATAGCCATCTTACGCTGGATCAAATCCCGTGTAGATGAAGGCATTTCCATCAGCAATGCGGTTTTAGAATTACGACAAATGAATCGCAATGGCGTCTGGCCGGATGCAGTTCCTTCCGTTCCAACCCGCACATTAATCGCCCCAAAAGCGACTCCTGAAACTTATACCCATTGGCTTTATGACGCCTTAATTAAACACAATGAAGAACAAGCTGGTGAAATCATTCGTGATTTACATGCCAGCTATGACTTGATGACGATTTTTACCCGCGTATTAACCCCAACGCTGATCGCCATTGGAGATGCCTGGTACCGCGGTGAGATTCGAATTACAACCGAGCATTACGCCTCAAATTTCCTGCGTGGACGATTGATGTCCTTATTGCAGGCTTACCCCACCCGCCGGAACGCTCCTTATATCCAGCTAGGCTGTGCTCCTACAGAACAACATGAACTTGGCAGCTTAATGATGGCTGTCTTGCTGCGTAGTGAAGGCTACCGGGTTGAGTATCTCGGCCCAGATTTACCAATTGAGGATCTGGTGGATTATGCCAGCTATGAATTCCCGAACCTGATTGTATTAACCGCTTCAACCGATTTGGCAGCCTATGAAATGCGTAGATTAAAAGAAAAATTAGATACCATTAATCCCGCCCCGCTTCTGGCCTACGCTGGCAGCGCATTTGATGGCAACCAGCGGGTACAGGATATGGTGCCTGGTCATTATATTGGACGCACTTTTGAAGAAGGTTTGCTATCCATCAAAGAATTGATTAAAGAAAAAGAACTTGCCTGATTTCCGGCACACTCCTTTCAAATCACAAGGTTTGTCGAAACATGACAAACCTTGTGGCGTTTAATCTAAATAACCACTAATTTTCTTTTTTTGTTGCTTAAATCCATTTTTGCGGCATGGCTGCATTTATCAAAAAACCGGGTATCATAAACGCAGAGAAAATCTCATGCCAAGAAATCAACTAAAAACAACCCCGCGGATTGCCGTTATAGGGGGCGGGCCGGCAGGCCTGATCGCTGCAGAACAGCTTGCAGCTTCAGGAATGCAGGTTTCTGTTTTTGATGGGAAACCCTCTGTATTGCGCAAATTTCTGGTAGCTGGGAAAGGTGGGTTGAATATCTCCAGAAATGAGGATTTTCAGCTTTTTTTATCTCACTATGGAGACCGGGTAGAAAACCTTAAACCATTCTTAAAAAAGTTTGGGCCAAATGAGTTACTTAAATGGTTTGATGAATTGGGTTTTCCACCTTTTCTGGGCAGTTCTGGAAAAGTATTTCCACGGGGGATGCAAGCTGTTTCTGTTCGAAAAGCATGGATCAAACGTCTGATTTCAATTGGAGTAAGTTTTCATCTGAATCAGCGCTGGCTTGGTTGGAACACTAACAATGAATTAATATTTCAGGCAAAAGATGGGAATACCATAAACCTTCAGGCGGATGCAACCATACTGGCTTTAGGGGGGGCGAGCTGGCCAAAAACTGGTAGTGACGGACTTTGGGCGGAAATTCTCCAAAGCAAAGGCGTGAAGGTTGCCCCTTTTAAACCGTCCAATTGTGGTTTTAACGTTCAATGGAGCGCTATTTTCCAGGATCGCTTTCAAGGAAAACCCGTTAAATCAACCATCCTTTCATTCCAACCAACCGCCGGTGCAAAAATGCAGCGAACGGGCGAATTTATCATCACAAACTATGGTGTTGAAGGCAGTTTGATTTATTATTTTTCTGCACTCCTCCGGGAAGAACTCCAAACCCATCACGCTGCAGTTATCCATCTCGATCTCATGCCCAATTGGACCGCCAGTCAGTTACAGACCAAACTCTCCAGACATCAGGGGTCACGCTCCCTGTCATCCCATCTTAAAAAGAGCATCGGATTGGAGGGCGTCAAAGCAGGTTTGGTTTGGGAATTCTTGCCTCGTACAGTAATTTCTAATCCGGAAGCCTTATCTTCCACAATAAAAGCAATCCCTGTTCCACTCATTTCCCCCCGCCCACTTGAGGAAGCGATCAGCTCGGCTGGGGGGATTCGCTTTGAAGATTTATCAGAAGATCTAATGATTAAATCTTTACCCGGTGTTTTCTGTGCCGGGGAAATGCTGGATTGGGAAGCCCCCACCGGTGGATATTTGTTAACAGCCTGTTTCTCAACCGGAAAAGCGGCTGCGGATGGTGTGAAAAACTGGATCAACCAGAAGAATATACGCTGATCTGTACATACTCTATCTTCCATTTTCTGAAAACTCATATAAAATATTCCATAAAGAATGGCATTTACCCGTCAACGAAACAATTTTGACGGTTGAATGACTATCAGTGTTTGGTCTCAAGGAGTGGATGATGTTAAAAGAATTTAAAGAATTTGCGATGCGCGGCAGTGTCATTGATTTAGCGATTGGTGTCATTATTGGCGGTGTATTTGGAAAAATTGTCTCTTCTTTTGTAGATGATATTGCTATGCCTTTGATTGGTTTACTGCTGGGAAAGATCAATTTTTCAAACTTGTTCATTAACCTCGGGTCTGAAAAATATGCGACCCTGGCCGCCGCCCAGGCAGCCGGAGCTCCGACCCTGAATTATGGTGTCTTTATTAATACCGTTGTTGATTTTCTCATTGTGGCTTTTGTAATTTTTCTGGTGGTGAAAGGGATTAATAAAATGCATAAACCAGCGCCTGCAGCCGCGCCCACAACCAAAAATTGCCCTTTTTGTGCCACTGTAATTCCCCTGGATGCAAAACGCTGCCCAAATTGTACATCGCAATTGGATTAATTTTTAAAAATAATTGTCTTTAAAAAACCCTTTTGCATTGCCCGGCAAAGGTCTTTTACTGTTTCGAATTTAATTTACTCAACACATCCGGCAAAGATCGGATAGATTGAATCTCAACAAACCGATCTGAATCTGTCTGCGGGTTTTCCACCATTTCATGCGCCCATGTGAGTTGGTGCGGCACATAAACGCCAAAACCGCCCAGTTTTACAACTGGAAGCACATCCGATTTAAGTGAATTTCCAACCATCATGAATTCAGATGACTGAATCCGATAGCTTTGCAGGATACGTTCATAAATATGATCAACCTTGTTGCTGACCACTTCGAATGCTTTGAAATAGCCGCTCAAATTGGAGGAGGTAAGTTTTCTTTCCTGATCCAATAAATCGCCTTTGGTAATAACCATGAGCTGATAGTTATGTTGCAGTTCATTAATTACTTCCAGCACCCCAGGGAGCAATTCAGTCGGTTGAGCTAACATCCGTCGCAGATGTTGGATGATCTGAGAAACCTCCCGACTACCCACCTGCCCGGCGCTCAATTGAATTGCGGTTTCAATCATGGAGATACCGAAGGCTTTGATACCATAACCATACCAGGGCAAGTTGGCTGTTTCATTGCTTAATAATGTATCATCTACCACTTCAGCCGGCTGGAATGGCGCCAACAATTCAGCCAACAGCCTTTGCCCCTCATGATAATACTTTTCATTCTCCCACAGGGTATCATCTGCATCAAACGCAATCCATCTGATCATCTTTAATTCCATTCAGAGTTTTATTTATTAATTATATAAAGAATTAAAGAATTAGCCTTGGCGTTTTAATCTGGCTGGTTTGCCGTTAAATTCCAAACGTTTCAATTTGTTAATGACCTGGTCAACATACTGCTCAGAAACGTCCACAAAGGTCTCATGTTGATGAATGGTGATCGCCCCAACTGCTTTTCCGGGAATTTTTGCTTCATTGGCTATCGCCCCTACGACCATGGTGGGGCGGATCTGTTCCGCTTTACCCAATCCAAAGGATAAGCGTACCATGCCCGGCTCGTGACTTTTCTTACGATTACCTTTTGAACGACCAGCATGCTCAAATCGAAAGGGCTCACTCGCCTGCGTCTTGACTGCTTTTCGGTTTCTACCTTTCTTTTGGGCAGCTTCCACACTCCCTACCGGCAGAATACGAACATATTTTTTGTGTTCTTTCAATAATTTCAACGCATAACCAGCTATCAAGGCAGGATCATGCCCTTCCTCGATTAACTTGTTCACCAATTCCATTTCTTTCGGTGGTTTTTCAGCAGTCAAACCCTCAACAACCAGGCTTTCAAATTCCAGTCGCCTTTTTGCGATGATATCCTGCTCGGAAGGGACTTTCTCAACCAACATGGGTTGTTGAGTGACTTTTTCAAACCGGCGAATCCGAAACAACTCGTTACCAGGGATCAGTGAGATCGCCACACCTTTTGCACCTGCACGTCCAGTCCGTCCTATTCGATGGATGTAATCTTCAGCTTCAAATGGAATATCGAAATTAAAAACATGCGATACACCTTGAATATCCAACCCTCTGGCAGCCACGTCGGTTGCCACCAGCACCCTGGTTAAACCTTTTCGAAAACGCTCTAGTGCGACTTCACGCGCTGATTGGGCTAAATCGCCATGCAGGGCTTCTGCGGAATAATGGGCTGCTAATAATTGATCGCACAATTCGGCAGCTCGAACCTTGGTGCGCGTGAAAATCAAAGCATTGGTCACCGGTTCGAATTCTAACAAGCGTAACAAGGCTGCAAATTTATCTTTTTCATGTACCAAATAAATGCGCTGCTCGGTGTTTTCCACGGTCAGTGTTTTGCTGGCGATGATAATTTCTTCCGGTTGGTTTAAATATCGGCTGGATAATTTTCGGATCTCAACCGGCAATGTGGCTGAGAAAAGTGCTTTTTGGCAATCATACGGAGCATAAGCCAGAATCGCTTCTACTTCTTCAATGAAACCCATTTTTAACATCTCGTCGGCTTCATCCAGCACCCAGAATTGCACATTGGATAAATCGAGCGCATTTTTTTTCTGGATAAGGTCCATCACCCGCCCGGGTGTACCCACTACAATCTGGACTCCTTCTGATAGCATCTGCAGTTGCTTCCCATAAGGAGCTCCGCCATAAACAGCTAATATTTTGATGTTCATAAATTTTGCAAAAGCTTCAACGGCTTTCGAAACCTGCAGCGCCAACTCTCGCGTCGGGGTTAGGACAAAACCCTGGACAGCTTTCAAATGTGGATCAATCTTTTGTAGCATTGGCAAACCAAAAGCTGCTGTTTTTCCAGTACCGGTTTGGGCCTGACCGAGTACATCCTTTCCGGATAATAGAGCCGGAATGGCTTGTTCCTGTATCTCAGTTGGCTGTTCATACGCCAGTTCCTGGATCGCCTGGTTTAATTCGGGTTTTAAATTTAACGTTTCAAACAAACTCATTTTTCTTTCACTTTCAAATATCATATCATCTGTTCCACATAAAGAACAAAAAAGGACTTGCTGATCCTGGCAAATCCTTTCCGAGTTGCAAACGATCCTGTCCTACTGATCTGTCGAACAAGCGCTAATTGTAGCACAGATTGATAAATTCGGTTGCTGGTTCTCATGATCTCGCTTGCCTGCCATTCCATTCACTGTTAAAATGACCTTTATGCAAAATCGAATTTATTTTGGTGACAATCTTCCCATCCTACAATCCTTACCTTCCAAAACGGTTGATTTAATTTATATTGATCCGCCATTCAACACCGGAAAAGCGCAAAGCCGGACACAAATAAAGACAGTAGCCGATGAAAATGGTGATCGGGTTGGGTTTCAAGGGCGTTCATATCGAACGATAGCTGTCGGTCAAAAGGCTTATCAAGATCAGTTTGATGATTATTTGGGATTCCTGGAGCCACGCCTGCAAGAGGCTTACCGCATCCTCAAACCGCATGGCAGCTTGTACTTCCATATTGATTATCGCGAAGTTCATTACTGTAAAATTTTATTAGATCAGATTTTTAGCAGAGATTCTTTTTTAAATGAAATTATCTGGGCTTATGATTATGGCGCTCGAACGAAAAAGAAATGGCCACCAAAACACGACAACATTCTCTGGTATGCTAAAGATCCGCAACAGTACACTTTCAACGTGGATGTGATCGAACGCATTCCATATATGGCGCCTGGACTGGTCGGAAAAGAAAAAGCTGAGCGTGGAAAACTACCAACCGACACCTGGTGGCATACCATCGTGCCGACCAACGGGCTCGAGAAAACCGGATATCCGACACAAAAGCCGCTGGGGATATTGCGCAGGATTATCACCGCTTCTTCCAACCCGGGTGACCTCGTTATGGATTTCTTTGGCGGGTCCGGCACAACCGCCGCTGCCTGCCTGGAATCCGATCGATCATTTATTTTGATTGACAATAATTCTCAATCCATTGAAATCATGCGCAAACGGTTTGCCGGTCAACCCATTGAATGGATTACTTGGAAAAATCCGGACTAATTCAGCAAAGCCAGGTAAACCCATCTTTAGCTCCCAGATTAAAGCGAGAACCGCCTGCGAAAGAGGAGGCGGCTCTCATTTTGGTTGCTGTGGCACTTTCCTAGTGAATACTTAGGAGGTGTGCCACAGCCGTACGTTGACTACTATCAGTCATGGACATCACCTCCTCTTTCAAAAAATAGCTAATCCTGGTGATCAGATGATCACGACTTAATTATGGCATGTTTTTTCAGAATGTCAAATGAAAATATGTCCTGTCCGTTTTACCATTCCGAGACTAGGGTAAAGCGATAATTCCCATCGGTTTGTTTTTCTGCTTTTCCATTCAAAGTTAAAACCTCAACCCAGGTTTGACCGGGTCTTAAGGGGAAAACGGAGCCATCCGCATTCAGGAAAGTCAGAACTGATTCTTCATTCGGGCGCGACCAGGTCACCTCATAAACCTTTCCATCCCTGGCGATATATGCTTTCCCGGTGCCTAACAAACTGACATCCAGGACTTCAACCTCTGGCCGCACGTCAATGTCCACATGTCGCACGAAAATAATGGCAATATTTTGGGCATCGATCGGGTTGCCAGTTGCCCGATCAATAAGTTGCTCATATTTTTCATCGGAAGGGCCAATGGAATTATCCACATCCGAAAATCGCGCATAACTATGAGTGGCTGGATTGTAATCCCAGCGGTTGTAAATTGCACCGGAGAAGCGAACAAAAACGGAATTAGATTTTTCTCCACCACCAGGAGCCTGCATTTGGAACAACATACCGTCCAGATTTTGGCGTGTATTATCAATGCCCATCTTTTGCGTGTATTCCGCCACCTTACTGGTATCAGCCGTTTCATAATTCTTCGTATTTGGCTCCATCCGGGAGATGACGCCAGCGGTGTTTGAACTTTCAATCATCAAACGATTGGCAAATTCAGAGTTTACCAGGCGTTCGTAGGTCAATTCGTAGGCGCTTCCAAAAATAAACATGCCTTTATAGCCGCGTACCACATTGAAATCGAACAAGCGCGCCGAGCGGATAGGGGCAACCATGGTCGCATCCTGACCATAAAAGATCGCTGCAAAACGTGTGGTACCCATTTCAGTGTAATACTCATAAACGATATCCGCGCTCGAGAGACCCCATTGAGGGCGGTCAGCCCGCGGAAGATTCTGTACTTTTACGATGATTGGGCGACGATTTAGTAAAGCGGGGTCTTTAACTTCCAGGCCAGTAAGAGGGTCAATATTATTCGGAAAATCTTTCGGCCCATAACCTTCCAGCGGATAAGCCGGAGTGGGAGTAGCTGTTGGAGGTAAAGGAGTTGCTGTCAAGGTTGGAGTGGCAGTTGCTGGTTCGGGTTGCAACGCTGTTGGTGAGGGCGGAAAAGGAGTTGGCGTTGCAGCTACTTCTGTAGGTTGGAAGGATGGTTTACAGGCCGCCAAAATACCAATAATAAAAATAAATATGATTGAAAACAAAATTTTTTTCATGGATATCTCCGAACATTCAACCTGAGCAAGAATTACTGAAAAATCATACTCCATGTTGAATAATTTGCCAACAGGAAAATATAGATAATCAGATGCAGAACCTTGCGATGCACGCCTGACAATCATATAATCAAGCCTATGAATCACTGGCGAGAAATCATTAATCGCAATATGTTAGGAAAAGCAATTATTATCGTTTTCACGATCGCTGTAACCTTTTTTTGGTTAAAATTCGCACCCTCCGGGCTTTTAGGAAAAATGGATGCCGTCGGTTATGCCGTTTGTCACCGGATTGGTGAACGCTCCTTTCACCTGGGTGACCGCGCTCTCCCACTTTGTGCCCGTTGTTCCGGAATGCAATTGGGCGCCTTGTTAGGTATCACCTACCAATCCATCTGGGGCAGACGTGGAAAATTCCCCCCCAAAAAAATATTGGCGGTATTGGGCGTCTTCGCTTTCTTTTTTGTGGTCGATGGTGTTAATTCCTATCTCAATTTTATGCCGGTTCTTTCCTCGATTTATCCATCTCAAAATTGGCTGCGCTTAATTACCGGGACTGGGTTAGGGCTTGGTATGGCTGCCATTATTTTTCCGATTTACAATCAAACCTTCTGGCAGGACTGGAAAGATGAATATGCCCTAGGTGAATGGAAATCGCTTTTCGGTTTGATTGGGTTAGCTGCCTTACTCGATCTGGCAATTCTTTCTGAAAACCCTCTGGTTCTTTATCCCTTGGCAGTTTTGTCAGGTATTGCCGTTCTGGTAGTCCTCAGCATGTGTTATTCAATCCTGGTGGTGATGATTTTTAAAAAAGATAACTTTTTCTCTAGCTGGAAATCTGCCTGGTTGCCTTTGCTAGCCGGCTTTGCGATTACAATTACCCAAACCTTTGTGATTGACTTGCTGCGTTTTGCCTTCACTCACACCTGGGGTGGATTCGTTTTATAGGAGTCAAATGGAAGTTCTGGGAATTCTTTCAGCTTTTGGGCTTTCAGCCAGTGCGGGGCTTAATGCTTATATCCCCTTACTGGTCGTTGCTCTATTAGCCAGATTTACGAATTTGTTTACATTAAAATCACCGTGGGATGCTCTCTCAAGTTGGTGGATTATTGGGTTACTGGTAATTCTGTCATTAATTGAGTTTTTCGCTGATAAGGCACCGGCTGTTAATCATATTAATGATGTCATTCAGACCTTCGTCCGGCCGACTGCAGGCGCGATCGTCTTCGCAGCCAGCGCGAATATCCTGACCGATATCTCTCCCATCCTGTCACTCGCTTGCGGTCTCTTTGTTGCTGGAGGTGTACACGCCATTAAAAGCGCTGTGATCCGGCCCACTGTTTCAGCCACTACCGCAGGCGCCGGTAATATTCCAGTTAGCATTTTGGAGGACATCACCTCGACGATTATTTCACTCTTATCCATTATTGTGCCAATTTTGATTGTCGTTTTATTGATCATTGTCATTGCCTGGTTAATCTCGAGGCAAAAAAAGAAATTTGTATAACATATTAAATTTTGACCTTTAAATAATAATTGCTATAATAAAGTCAATAAATGTTTGGCAATTGCCGTAAAGGAGAAGAAAATGGGACAAAATAATGATATGACTGTGCTTTCATCAGACCCGAATGATCCTGGTCGCTCAAATAAAGCACCCAACCAGGAACCCACCTCATCCGGGTTTCAGGAAGCCCCCCGGTTTGAAACACCTCCAGCTCCAGTGTATTCTGAGCCGCCCAGGCCCACTGAGGTGCCCACCTACGGACAGGTTGTAGAACCACCTAAAAAGAAAGACAATAAAAAAGTCTGGATTATTGTTGTAATCATCATCGCCGTTATTTGCTGCTGTTGCATCGTTGTCGCCCTGGTGGCAAACAGTATGTATAAAAACGCTGATTTTGATTTCGAGGAATTCTTTAACGAGTTCAGCCAGATCATCAAAATTGCCCCGGCTTTCATCTAAAATTCATTCATAAACAAAAAATACGCCTTGCTGAAACGAGCAAGGCGTATTTCATAATTATTTATGCACCGCCAGCGGTATATAAACTCGGGTCATCAGGAGTTTCACCAGACGGGTCCCAGACATACACCCAATCCCCTTCATTGGCCCAATCATAAACCACCCTGGCATCACTAATCGAGAGGTTCACACAACCATGTGATTGCGGGTAACCGAAATATGTGCGCCAATAAGCGCCATGAATCGCCCGTGCCTCATCATAATACAATGTCCAGGGTACATCTTCCAAATAATAATAATCAGAGCGATCTGATTCAAAAGATCCGCTCATATTTTCTTTTTCCAATTTTTTATAAATCTGGAATAACCCGGGTTGGGTAAAAAAGGGATCAAGACCAGTGGCGATTAATGCCGCAAATACAAGCTTCCCATTTTCATAGATTCCCAGAGTCTGTTCATATAAATTAATTTCAATCCAACGGTTATTGTCCACACCCTTCGGAGGAGTTGTATTCAAAACAAACTTTCTTGTTTTACGGGTCTCTACCCACTGATCAATACCAATCATGTACCAATCATTGCCATCAACATTCGCTTGATCATAAATTTGAACCAGGTCTTCCCGGTTTAATTTTTTACCAGTTTTTTCAGAACCATAACCCGGCGATTTATATACATCAATCTGATCCAGTATCCAGCCGAATGGGTTTTTAGGGTTTTGATAGAATAACAAACCCTGGAAACGACCTGACCGAACACAGCATTCGGTATTTGCCTGACCGGCTTCTACCCATAGCCCATTCATCAACTGATAATAAACGCCATCCTCCCGATCAACTCTCTGCAAAACAGAAAGATATTTAAACCCAGCTTCCATATAGCGGGCCGGATTTCGGGCAATCGCATCATCCAGACTGGTATAAAGCGGAAAAGCGTTCTCACCAACGACCAGGTAAGGCACCGGGGTCAGGGTATAACTGGTATCGGCTTTATGGGCTGGAAGAGGTTGAAACGGGAATGAGATCCCTTTTTCTTCCATGGTGGTCAGAGATTGAGCTGGTCCCATCACCAGACAATCCGTTTGGCCTAATGCATAGATACCAGGCAAACACAACGGCTCACCAGCAAACGATTCCTGACTGGCTGCCTCTACACTTCCAAAAAAGAAGCTAGACAATAAAAGAACTCCTAAGAAAAGAAGGATGTTATTGAATAAAATTCTAAAAATCTTCATTTTTTGTTCCTATCGACTCGATTCTAACAGAATATTTTTTATCTGAAAATTCAATTACAAACATTGGTCAATTATTAACCTGCAGAATCCTATCCCGATAACAAACATATGTTTGAGTGCATTATTTTTTTTCCTTAAATTATCTGAAAATCCGGTATGGTAAAATAAGGTTAGTTCGGCTATCTGAGATTAATCGGGAGGAAAGTTGGAGCGAAAGACGATTGATTTTCTTGATTGGCAGGTTAAACCATACCATCTTTGGGATCGCCAGTCTTTGGTTTTAACCAGTGGAGATTACCATACCGGAAAATATAACTCTATGATTGTTGGTTGGGGTGGTTTTGGAACCATGTGGAATAAACCTTTTGCCTTGGTTGTCGTTCGTCCCCAGCGTTATACCTTTGAATTTATGGAAAAGTATGACTCTTTCACCCTATCAGCTTTACCCAACAAATATCGGTCAGCGATTAATTTTATTGGTTCGAATACAGGGCGGGATTTTGACAAATACGAACAAGCAAAACTTACCCCAATTCCTTCAACGCAAATTTCAGCGCCAGGGCTTGAGGAAGCTGAATTAATTATCGAATGCAGGAAATCTTATTGGCAGGATTTAGATCCAGCCAACTTTTTACTATCCTCTATTGCCGCTCAATATCCTCTTCACGATTATCACCGCATTTATTTTGGGGAAATATTAACATTAACTGCATCAGAAAAATTCTTAAATTAAATATTTCCAAATATATTATTGGTTAAAACTTAATAATTCATCTATACTAAAATAACATTTTATAATTTTTATAGATAATTCATTACCGGGGAATTAAATGGCTGCCTGGTTTTCCAAAATCCACATTTCTCACAAAACAGTAATATTCATTTTGTTTTTGATTCTTTTACCGCTGGCCGCCCTGGCAATGACAATTATCTGGGTAGGAAACCAGTCCTTTAAATCTGAGTTTAATGTCCCAAACCAAACGCTTGCCTGTAATCAATTAGCACGAGTGGAAGGCTTAAGGGAACAGCAGGATGGCCAAATATCGCAATCCGATCTTTCTTCCTTCTTCGCTGAATTTCCCGGCACCATTGGATATTATTTGCTCAATGGAAATAATCAGATCGTTGGATTCTCCCATTCACCAAACGGTGCTTTTCCTGTTCAGGATTATTTACAACAATTAATTGCTCAGGGAAGAGTAAACTACAATCAGATACAAGCCAGTATTTGTACCAGTTCCGATAACTGGAAATTAATCCTGGTATCACCATCTTCCATAATTGTCTCAAATAATAAATTACTGTTCAATACATTCATCATAACATTTTTAATAATCTCAATATTGATCACACTTTTCACAATTTTACTTAATCACCAATTAATCAACCCGATTAAGATGATCACCCAGCAATTCAAGAAAGCAGTTGCGGAAGACTATCCAGATTTTGAAAATATCTCGGCGCAGCACTACTCTGGTGAGATCGGTGAATTGTTAACCGCATATAATCAATTTTCTTCCAGTCAAAAACAACGGATGGAGAAAGAAAAGCTGTTGGATGAGAACAGTGTCCGTTATGAGTTGGCAACGCAAGGGGCAAAAATTGGAATTTGGGACTGGAACTTAAAAACCAACCATTGTTACTTTTCACCAAGCTGGCGATCGATAATTGGTCATACTGAAGAGACAATCCGTAACCTTCCTGCCGAATGGTTTACCCGTGTTCATCCAGAGGATATTGAATTATTAAAATTAAATATCAGCGAATATATCGATGGAAAAACTTCCACCTTCGAGCAGGAACACCGCCTATTACACATGGATAATACTTATATTTGGTCGCTTGCTAAAGGTGTTTTGAGAATTGGGGAACAAGGCGAGGCATTACGTTTGGCAGGCACCTTAGAAGATATTACCGAACGAAAAGCAATGGAAACAAAACTCCTGATCGACGCCATGTATGATCCTTTAACTGGATTACCCAATCGAACTTATTTCTCTGGGGTAGTGGTGATCTCTCTCGGTAGAATCCATCGTAGAGAAGATTATCATTCTGCTGTCTTATATGTCGATCTTGACCGCTTTAAAACCATCAATGAAAACTTTAGCTTTTCAACCGGAGATGCTTTATTACAGGAAATTTCCCGCCGGCTCAAGTTCAGCCTACGTCCAATGGATACCATCTCGCATTTTGGAGACGACAAATTTGCGATTCTCTTGGAGGAAATCAATGGGTTACCTGACACGATCAAAATCACCCAGAGGCTTCACAAAGAGATCGAGAAGCCATTTACTCATTCCGGTATAACTATTCATCCGGGCACCAGCATTGGTATTGTTATGCTTTCACGCGGGTATCAGGGGGCGAATGAAGTGCTGCGAGACGCTGAATCAGCTATGTTCCTGGCAAAAACAGATGGTAGAGGAAAGATTGAAGTATTTGATAAGGAGGTTTTCAATTACACGCTTTCTAAAATTAAGATAGAAAGAGAATTAAAAAATGCGATTAATAACCATGAATTCTCTGTTCTTTACCAGCCCGTCTATGATATTCAGAATAACAATATCACGCATGTTAAGGCAATACCAAACTGGATTCCTCCTGGGAAAGGGATTGTTCTCAAAGATCAATACCAAACTGTGGCAGAAGAAACCGGAGAAATAATCGCAATTGATCAATTTACCTTGCAAAGCGCCTGTAATCAGGCAGGAATTTGGTTTTCTAGCGCTTGTCCGCAGATAGTTTTATCCATTCTGGTTTCAACCAAAACCTTCTTACAACCTGATTTTACCGATAAAATTCTCTCAATTCTTGCTGATAGTTCCTTACCAAATGAAGCATTACAAATTGTTCTCACAGAAAGCAGCCAAATTTATAATTCCGGAATCGCCCTGCAAACGATGGTTGATTTATCCAGTATAGGGGTGAAATTCTGTCTGGCAGATTTTGGGGTCACGCCTTCTTCCTTAGAACAATTAAAAAGATTACCGATTCATGCAATTGAGATATCAGATTCATTAATCAGAGGGGTTCCCGCCAATGTTGAAGATGTGACCATCATCCAGGCAATTATTTCTTTGTCTTCCATTCTTGGTTATCAGTTAACTGTTCCCGGTGTCGATTCCAAGGAACAAGCTGATTTTCTCCGTCAAAAAGGGATCCAATTTATTTCTGGAAATTATTTTTCAAAACCGTTGAATGCACGCGAATTTCACAACTTGCTTTGTCGTGAAACGGATTAATCGCCATTTATCATTGTAACGTCAAACCATTTTTTTCTTAAAAATATGTACAATAGAAGAAATATGAATTTTCTTTCATAAAAAATGGAGAAAAGTATGGAACTCATTCTTTTAGATGGCGAATTAATAGTAAAAATTTGCTATGACAAATTAGATCGGGAGTTTGATGATAATATTTGTTTGAGTTTTTCTGAGCCCTGTCTGGATGATACCAGAATATTTCGTGCTGCAGAAACCAATCTATTGATCACATCTCAGGAAGCACGAAATCTGGCAGCCATGTTGTTGAAAGCTGCTGAATCCAGTGATCGCTTATCCCACAATTCTGTATAATGAAAAATACATTCTCTGACCGCATAAATAAGGTTAACTTATGAATAATACGTTCCAAATTAAATTAAAAAAATTATTATCCAAAGGAAATAACGAAAAGATTCAGTCCATCATTAAATCCTTTTACAAAAAAGCGCCAGTTTACGGGTGGCGATTTGGGTTAGGCCCAATCATTGGCCGCTATCTGATGATCATCACTCAAATTAACCATCGAACCGGGAACCCATGCAAAGTTTCCCTGGAATATTTTGCAATCAATGGGATTAAATATTGTGCAAATTTATTTGGTGTTCAATCAAATTGGTATCGCAATCTTTTGGCAAACCCGCGGGTGACCATTCAAACTTCGGACGGTACCGAACAAATGATCGCTGTTCCAATCACGCAAGACGATGAAATTATCACGGTCGTTGAATGGTTATTGAACCGTAATCCCAAATTTGGTAACAATTTTCTGGCTGAATTGGGGACTCAACCAACCCGCAAGGAAATCCTTAGCCGTAAAGAAGATTTTGTTTTTTTACGGTTCGATCCAACCAGTGAGCCAACTCCCCACGGTCTTGAAGTGGATTTAGCCTGGATTTGGCCGCTTTTATTATTCTGGACTATAGTTTTTCGTCCCAAACGTAAAAAATAAGTTTTTTAGATGGTTAAATCCTGGTTGACCAACAGGAAATTCGAATAGACCATTTCTAGGGGACTTTTCACCGTGCAAAATATATCATTAATAGAGAATTTCACAAACGGAGGGTTATGATTTCAGACATCGCCATAAACAACGAAAAAGAAAATGTTCGCTTTGAAACATCGAAAGTTTTTATGATTTCAGCAGCCCATGCTGTACATGACACCTATACAGGCTCTTTACCAGCTTTGTTGCCTGTATTAATCGAAAAATTCTCTTTAACCCATACTGCTGCCGGTTTTTTATCCGTGATTGTTCAGCTTCCTTCATTACTCCAGCCCATCGTAGGTCATCTGGCAGACCGAAAAAATTTACGAAATCTAATTATTCTGACGCCAGCCATCACCGGCGCCTGCATGAGCATGTTAAGTATTTCCCCTACTTATGGATTTCTTCTCTTTTTGTTAATTATCGCCGGGATAAGCTCAGCTTCCCTGCATTCCATCGGTCCTGTCCTCATCAGTTCATTATCCGGAAACAAGTTAGGGCGGGGGATGAGTTTCTGGATGGTGGGAGGAGAATTAGGGCGAGCATTAGGCCCGATTATTGTTGTTTCAGCAATTGGATACCTGACTGTTGCTGGTCTGCCCTGGTTGATGTTAGGTGGGATTTTAATTTCGCTTTATATTTATTTTAAGTTGCCTTATTTGACCACCCAAATTAATCAGGCAGGTAATCAAATCCCCTGGAAAACTGGGCTGCGGATGATGCGTTCGGTGATGATACCAATTGGCTTCATTGTTTTCTTTCGATCGATGATGATGGCCACCTTGACCATTTATCTACCAACCTATTTAACGTCCACCGGAGCAAGTCTCTGGATGGCAGGCGCTTCACTCTCTATTCTGGAGGCCGCCGGCGTGGTAGGCGCATTTCTTTCTGGGTCTCTCAGTGATCATTTTGGTAGACGAAAAATTATGGCTGTTTCATTCATATTCACCCCTGTGTTCATATTGTTTTTCATTTTCGCTAAAGGTGTTTTTCAGATCCCCTTACTACTCCTGATGGGCTTTTTTGGTATTTCTACCACACCGGTCATTATGGCGATTGTCCTTGAAAATTTCCCTAATAACCGCTCTTTTGCCAATGGAGTTTATATGTTTTTCTATTTCGTCTTGATGGCGTTCGCTACCTTATTAGTTGGTAAGATTTCCGATTTAATTAATCTGCGTTTTACCTTTTTTCTCAGTGCTGGCTTGATTCTGTGCGGTTTACCGGTTATTCGCTATCTACCAAAATCAAACCATCATAGCCCTTCTCCGTAAAAAAGAGAGTTTTATTCATCTAAAACCCAAACCAGATCACGATCACGATCTCGTAACCACCGCATGATCGGCCGGCTTCTTAACCATAACCAGGCAGTTTGGGTGAAATTTGCAAGAGAAAAGCCAATTAAGCCGACATAAAGCCCCGGCCATGTGCCCAATACCACTCCTGCCCCAAGAATAAGCAGGACTGTGACCAGAAAAATTAACATACTTTCCGGAATCCCTTTGGTTTTGCGGCTGAATAAAATCGACCCTTGATACCAGGATTGCAGGACATTCAGTAGAGGCATCGGGATTCCAAACCAAAAACCAATCCTGGAAAGACCCACCAAGTTAGCGGGCAAACCGGAAACATAAGTAAACCAGAGATAAGCCAGTGGCGTGGCTGCCACAATAAAATAGAAAGTCGAAATTGCTATTGCTAAGGTTGTAGTAAATTTTCTTAATTCAACTGAAGAACCGGGTTGCTCCAATAATGCCACCACAACCTCATTTAATGCCAGCCCCAGGCTTCTCAGCATAAAAATTAGACCACTCACAACCGACCAAACCGCTAAAGAATCCAATGCTCTCGGCATTCGGCTCAAAGCGGCGCTTCCTATTGGCTGCCAGATTAAGAATAGCAATGAGGTAAGCGCCAATGGAATATAAAATGAAAAGAAAGCTTTCCAGGTTAATGGTTCAGCTTTCCGGGTTGGCTTTAGTTCATATTTCAGAATCGGTCTGACTATGATTCCTGAAAAAATTGCTTCCGCCAACGTGCTCAAACCCTGAGTCGCTGCTCCAACAATATAGCCCGGGATTGTTCCAATCATCAAGCCGGCACCCAGGATTACAACGTCGGTCGACAGACGTACCAATGTACCCATGCCCACAATTCGGGAATGCCCAAAGCGAATCATGACGCCTTGTTGAAATCGACGATAAGCAATCGACCAGGCCCAGGGTAAAATAAAACGCAAGCCAATCCGCCCGCTCTCGATAATTTCTTTCGGGACACCCAGACCTTTCACAATGATCAGATCATAGAGCGGTGTGAAGGCTACTAAGAGATGCAGACCAGTTAATGATGCACCCAGGATCATCATAAACCGGAAGATTTTTTGGTAAGAAGCCCAATCTTTGCTCAAAGCTGTGGACGCTGAAAGCAGCATGATAACCGGCGCCTCAATGATTAATGCCAATGGAAAGACAATTCCCCCATGCGTAGCCAGACTGATTTCAGGGTTGGCAAGCCGTGCCATCACAGCCGTGATCGCTGGCATTTCCACTCCCATCAGCAACCAGGAGGCAGCTAAAGGAAACCAGACTTTAAAGATTTTTCTTTGTTGTGAACTGATCTTCGGTTTATACATAGATTTCGTTGAATTCTAACGCAAAAATGGATATGAAAATGGATTCTTAGCGACCATTAAGCTTTTACCCGGCTGTTTTAATCCTTTAAAACATGCTAGAATACCCATTTAAAATAACATGATAATCAATATTTTTAAATAAAATAAAAAAACAAAACCGCATTTGAAAGGAAAACTGATGAGTACAAAATCATGGAAGAATTCTCCAGAAATGGCGATTGATCCTAAAAAACAATATACTGCCACCTTTAAAACCGATTTAGGTGATATTGTCGTCAAATTATTTGCAGATAAAGTTCCCCGGACCGTAAACAATTTTGTTTTTTTGGCAAGAGAAGGTTTTTATAATGACACCATTTTTCATCGGGTAATCAATGACTTTATGGCCCAGGGTGGTGACCCAACCGGCACAGGCATGGGTGGTCCGGGTTACAAATTTTCAGATGAGTTTAATCCAACCTTGAAACACGACAAACCTGGCATCCTTTCGATGGCGAACGCCGGCCCGAATACCAATGGGTCTCAATTCTTCATTACTCATGTTCCTACACCCTGGTTGGATAATAAGCATTCCGTCTTTGGAGAAGTATCCGAAGGGTTAGACGTGCTCTTATCAATCCCTGCTAGAGACCCTTCCAGAAGAGGTTCTCCGGCTGTGAAGCTCCTGTCAGTTGAAATCTCTGAAGAATAACGAATTTATAAGGAAAAAATCCCAGATCATTCGACCTGGGATTTTTATTTTCAAGATTTTTTAGAGTTGATCATTAAAATTCATCCCATTAATTCTTTATTTGAAAGATTTTTCAGCTACAATAATACTATTGAAATTACTCAGTTTTTTTAATTTGGGAAAAATAGTATGGATTTATTCTTAACTCCAGCCTCGATCAGTTATATTGCTCAAACAATCATCTTTCTTGGGATAACCGTTTTTTTAGTGTTGAAAAATAATGGTACAAAAGCAAATTTTTGGCTGGGAAGCGCTTATTTTATTTTGATTGCAGCCAGTTTAGCTGGATTCATTGGTGTCTCAAGTTTACAATATCAATCTGAGGGCATGGTATTTCATGACACATTTCTTGTCATAGGACTGGCACTCCTCACTCAATTTGCGAATAACTTTTCCGGTTCAAAATTTCTAAGTGATAAAAAAGAAAAAATTATTTTTTGGGTAAATAATTTATTAATTATTATCTCAATTTTTCTCAGTGTAAATTATTTCTTAAGATTTCTTCATGTTGTTCCCTTTGAGCTTATTCCGATCATCATAAAAATTATTCTGATCCTGGAAATTACGTGGTTAATGATCTATTTCATTTTCCTTACGATCAGACTTTCTACCAGTGATGATAAAAGTAATTGGTATAAACGCTTTCTTCACCCGCAGGGGAGGCCTGCTTATGCAACCCAGGGGTTCGGATTTTCAATTATCGGTTTATGGGTATTTTGGTTGACCAGTATCCTCTTATCAATTTATGGCTATAACAACCAGGCCTTTTTTATTTTTACATTAGCAACGCTTTGGGCATTAACTTTCTTCGTGATTTCATTAATCGACCATACCATTCGTCAAGGCTCTTTCTATTTCAAATTTATTCTGGTCGTTCTTTTGACCACTTTCACCGGTATTAGCGTAGCCTCCTGGATTACAGCACCTGCTAACACCAACAATTTTTATTCCTTGGATTCAATTCCTAATCACCGTACTATAAAATTTAGACAAAATAATGCAGTGTATACTATTTCCAATGATGGATTTCAATTCTCAGATGATTTAGGAGTTGAAATCTCCTTTCCTGTTGGAAAATACTCCATTACAAAAAATCTGGATTTCACCTTTCCTTTTTCCGGAAAAAACTGGAAATCCCTCCAGGTCAACAAAAAAGGTTTCATTTTATTGAACGAAACACCGGTTGAAACCAACCAAATATCAAGTGCCAACAACCTTTACCCGCTCATCGCAACGATGTACGTTCAGGATCTCGTCCCCTCCGATCAAAGTGCAGTCTTTTTTTATTCAGATTCCGAGAAAGCAATTGTTACCTGGTTTACAAATTCAAATGATCTAAATAAAGATCTTTGGATCAATACTCAGCTTTTATTGTTTCCCGATGGTTCTTTTAAAATCTCATATAAAGATGTTCGGATGAACAATATTTATGACCCTTACATGCCAAAACCAATGAACCAGGTAACCGGTTTCTTCTTAGGCTCCAATGATACCAATCCAACCAGAGTAAAATTTAATTCGCAATTACCGCTCACCAGTGTCAACTGGAAAGGCGTTTACCAGGATTATTACATTGATTTTAGAAATTATATTCATTGGCCAATTTCAATGCAATTTATAGCAATGATAAGTGTATTTATCCTGTTGGTTATTCTTTATCCCTTTTTAATTAATAATAATTTGGTAAAGCCAATTAAAGCTCTGCGAAATGGTATTTCAAGAATCACCCATGGTGATCTCAACGTTAATTTAGAACCTAAATATAGTGATGATATTGGTCAAACGACCTATGAATTTAATCAAATGACAAAATATTTACAGGAAAAATTTCAGCAGGACGAAACCAAGCTGCACGGAATTGAAGAGAAATTAACTTCTCGTACACTGGAGTTAAAGCAATCCCTGGATAAATTAACCCTGGAAATTTCCAACCGGAAGAAATTAAAAGCCAATTTGGACAAACTTATTCAACAAAACAAAAAACTGGATGTGATCGATGAGTTTGGTTGTTTCTCAAAATCGCACTTTATGGCTTTATTGGCAGACGAAATAAAAAGAGCTAAAAGGTATAACTCCTTTTTATCTCTGGTGATTATTGACCCTGATTATTTACGAATCATTAATGAAACTTATGGGTATACCACTGGTAATGAGGTGCTTTTCTGGCTATCCCAATTAATTAAAAATAATATTCGTGAGACCGACATACTTGGACGTATTAGTGGCAATCAGTTTGCCATTATTATGGTTCAGACAGCCGGCAAGGAAGCAGTGATTGGGTCAAACCGCATCAAGAATTTAGTCGGAGAGAACCCTGTTGAAACCAGCAAGGGTCAGGTGCGATTATCCGCCAGCTTTGGGGTGGTCGAACTCACAAAAGAAGGAATTGGATCAGTTGATTTACTGGTCCATCAGGCGACGCTCGCGTTAGACTCTGCTAAGAACCAGGGCCGCAATCGGGTTGTTCTCTACGATAAGAGTTTAGAAACAGAAGCTTGATCGATTTTCAAATCAATAAAAAATTTAACATTACAGGTTAAATATTTCACCCAAAAATATTTTTGTTAATCAGGTTTTTCTTTTTTCTATCAAAAACTATCAGATTGCTATGGTGTTATAAAGATTCATCTAAATTAATTTGAAACCGGCAATTCAATCTACTACAATTAAGCTGCCAGCTCACTTCACAGGTTTTATTAGAAAGGAGATTACTCAATGATTACAGCAAAAAGTATTCTGGAATTAAAAGGGCATGATATTTGGACAGTCTCTCCAGAGGATACTGTTTACGATGCTTTGCGGTTGATGGCTCGCATGGACGTTGGAGCGCTATTGGTTACTCAGGGAGAAAAACTGATTGGCATTATTTCTGAACGTGATTATGCACGCAAGGTAATCCTGGTTGGAAAATCCTCAAAAGAAACACTGGTAAAAGAAATTATGACCAGTAACCTGATCACCATCCACCCAATGCAAACTTGTGAAGAGTGTATGGATTTGATGACAAAAAATCATGTCAGGCATTTACCGGTTGTCCTTGATGGTGATCTGATTGGATTGGTATCCATTGGCGATGTGGTAAAAAATATAATTTTCAAACAAAGAGAAAAAATTAAAGATTTATCCAGTCGAATGTTACAAAGTGAAAGCGACTAATTCAAATTCAGTTCCTCACTCAATTAAAAAAACAGCGTTTTGGCTGTTTTTTTAATTCGATTAAAATCCCTTTTTATAATTTTTCCAATTAGAGAAATTTTCCAAAAAAAATTATCCACAGGATGAAATCCCATACTATAATTATTATTGATTAATGATTACCATGGAGGTTAACATGACTGGCCCACGAATTGTAAAAGCTCCGCGAGGAACTCAACTGACTTGTAAATCCTGGCTTACTGAAGCTCCTTTTCGGATGATCCAAAATAACCTGGATCCTGAAGTGGCTGAAAAGCCAGAGGAACTGGTTGTGTATGGTGGCCGTGGTAAGGCTGCCCGTAACTGGGAAGCTTTTGATGCCATCCTGGAAACTTTAAAAACATTAGAAGATGATCAAACCCTGCTGGTTCAGTCTGGGAAACCGGTAGCTGTTTTCCAATCTCACCCGGACGCACCCCGGGTTTTGATTGCCAATTCGAATCTGGTTCCTTTTTGGGCAACTCAAAAAGTTTTTGATGAATTGTCCCAAAAAGGACTGATGATGTATGGCCAGATGACGGCTGGGTCCTGGATTTACATTGGTACACAGGGGATTTTACAGGGCACCTATGAAACCTTAGGGGCGCTTGCCAGGCAACGAGGTTGGGGATCTCTCAAAGGAAAACTGGTCCTGACAGCCGGTTTAGGCGGTATGGGAGGAGCCCAACCGTTGGCAATCACCATGAATGACGGCATTGGTTTGTGCGTAGAAGTTGATCCAGAGCGGGCTCAACGCCGCCAGGAAATTGGTTATGTTGATGTCGTGGTTGATACATTGGAAGAAGCCATGACCTTGATTGAGGAAGCAAAAGAAGAGGGTAAGCCGCTTTCAATCGGATTAATCGGAAACGCAGCCGATATTTTCCCAGAACTGGTTATGCGTGGCATCACACCGGATGTAGTAACCGATCAAACCTCCGCCCATGATGTCTTGATGTATGTTCCAACCGGTTTAAGTATTGATCAAGCCGCTCAATTAAGAGAGCAGGACCCTAAGGAATATGAACGCCAGTCACTCAACTCCATGTCACGGCATGTGGAAGCAATGCTGGAATTTCAACGGCGCGGCGCAGAAGTATTTGATTATGGGAATAACCTGCGGCAAAGAGCCTTTGATAACGGAGTAAAAGATGCATTTAATTTCCCCGGGTTTGTTCCGGCTTATATCCGCCCCTTGTTTTGTGAAGGCAAAGGACCCTTCCGTTGGGTCGCCTTGTCAGGAGATCCAGAAGATATTTATCGAACTGACGAAGCCGTTGCCGAACTCTTTCCGGAAGATGAACACCTCCAGCGCTGGTTAAAGTTAGCCAAAGAGAAAGTTCCATTTCAAGGGCTTCCTTCCAGAATTTGCTGGCTGGGTTATGGTGAAAGAATGCAAGCCGGGCTTAAATTTAATGAACTGGTGGCTAAAGGAATTGTAAAAGCACCTATTGTCATAGGTCGGGATCATCTGGATGCTGGTTCGGTCGCTTCACCCAACCGAGAAACCGAAGCAATGCTGGATGGCAGTGATGCGATCAGCGACTGGCCGCTGCTTAACCTGATGATTAATGCGATAGGAGGAGCTACCTGGGTTTCGTTCCATCATGGCGGCGGCGTTGGGATCGGTTACAGCCAGCATGCCGGTATGGTGATTGTAGCTGATGGCACCCCGGAAGCTGCCAAACGTTTAGAGCGGGTTTTAACCTCTGACCCAGGCATGGGTATCGTGCGCCATGCAGATGCTGGTTATAATCAGGCAATTGAAGCAGCTAAAAAACATGGGCTTCATATTCCAATGCTGAAAGGATAGAAGGATTAACCGCGGTTTACGCTTTTTTTGGTTTTTTGCATCAATTCTGATCGGATTTCTGATCGGGTTTTATTTTGGCTGGGTGAGAACACCTGCCAAAGTTTCCAGTACTCAAATTGCTAATTTAAGAAGTGATTACTTTACAGATTATGTTTTGATGGCAGCAGAATCTTATGAGCAGCATCAGAATCTGGAATATACGACCAGTCAACTGGTTTTATTGGGAAACGAACATCCATTAAGGTATATTCAAAAAGCAATCATCATAGCCGAAGAGCTGAATTTCAGCCGGGACGATATTGAGAAATTAGCAGATTTGGCTCAGGTTTATCAATTACCAGCAGCATCTCCGGAGGCGCCATGAACTCCCGATTTCAAAAGGAAAAGCGACAACCTCCATATTACCTGCTGACCGGTCTTCTTTTGGGGTTGGCACTCGGTTTTATTTTAACCATGGTGATCCTTCCGGTACAATATTCCAACGTCCCCCCGGAAACCCTTAATCCAACCGATAAAGATCGTTATCGTGTCATGGTTTCCCTGGCCTATCAGGCCAATCAAGACATCGGTAGAGCCAAAGCCCGTCTCGGGTTATTACGCGATGATGATATTGCCGGCCAATTGATTCAACAATCCCGGCGGAGCCAAACCCGGAGTGATGCTCAGGTATTAATGTTACTGGCCCAGGCCATTCAAAATCCTTTTGCCCAATCACCACTAAACATCAGCTCACCAGAACCTCCGCTAGGTTCGAATGAAAATGAGGAATTTATTCCGTCTGAATTTGAAACACCAGAGCCATCTTCTGAAAATTTATTAGAAACCACCTCAACACCAAATGCTGAAAAAACTCAAGCAAAACCAACTCCGCAGCCAATGATTAGCCCAACACCCACACAAGTAACAGATCTGCCATTTGAATTAACAAAAAACGAGAAAATCTGCAATTCATCCTATAAAGAATCGCTCATTCAGGTCGAGGTGTTTAATGCAAAAGGTGAACCTTTTCCGGATATTAAGGTGACCGTCAATTGGGAAGATGGTCAGGACTCCTTCTTTACCGGGTTTTATCCGGATATCAGTCTTGGATATGCCGACTTTACCATGCAGCCACCCACAATTTACAGCGTTCGGGTCGGAAAAAATGGGGAATTAATTTCCAATCTGATTTCATCCGAATGTAAAGATGAAAATGGAAATAAATTTTGGGGCAGCATCTATTTACGGTTTGATGCTCCTTAATTTATCGAGGCTGGCTCAATTTTCTGATTTTATGTGTTGTAAAAGCTGGCGATATTCACTTGCATTGGGAGGATTCATTGCGATGATGGCTTCTACCATTTCAATCGCCCCACGCCGGTCTCCGTTATCTAGCAATTGATCTGCTAATTTATCCATTTGTTGAATTGCTTTAGAGGTGTGCCCGTAACGAATGAAGGCATCCATTAACCGTCTGCGCAATTCAATGTTACTGGGGTGTTCTTTGATCAATTCATTTAAAAATTGAAGTACTTCTTTGGTTCTCTGTTTTTCTTCCAGAATTTTCACATATTCATCTACTTCCTTAATCGCAGAGGACGCCAGCCCTAATCTCAAATGAATATCGATCAACTGGTTGCGAGCCGCCTTATCTTCTGGCTGCAATGATCTTAACTGTTCAAAAATTCGCAATGCCTGGCGCCAATCCAAACGCTGCATATCAATATCTGCAATTTTTGTCAGAATTTGAACAGCCCACTTCCGATTAGTTTTGGATTGTTGTGCTAATCGCAAAGCCAATAAATAGGACTGCCTGGCTTTATCCAATTCTGCCAAACGATAATAAATTTCACCCATGTCGATGTATTCGCGGATTGCTTCATCAATTTGATTGCTATTACTAAGCATTTCGATCAGTTTACTCCGGATGGACAAATCCATAGGAGCAATTTGTGTTACTTTTTTCAATACCCGAATCGCCTGGTCAACTTCTGCGCGAACTTTGTATAATTCGGCGATTAATGAAAATTTCTTAATTGCCGCCTCTATTTGACCATTTTTAGCCAACAATTCGCCTATTTGGATATGCAGAGGCAAATATGTCGGTGCGTATTGTAAAGCGTGAAAAGCTTCTTCCATGGCAGAGCGATACATCTCTCTCTGAGTCAATTCCCGAACACTTGACAGCGCTTCAACAACCAGACCGGAGCTCGAATGAAATAACATTTCAATTAAAGGAACGGGGGGGTTATCTTCACTGGCAGGTGGCATTTCAGCGCGCGCTTTTTGTAAATATTCTCGCCAATCTCCGCGCATTAGTTGAGATCGGATATTTTGACAAAGGTTCAACAAATTTTTCGGATTGGTTTCATGTTGTTGGGCTTCCAGAATCGGTTCATAAAGCTGCTTTAGTTCATCTTCAAATTCTGGAGCAATCGTAGTCATGTCAGCCAGGCGGTAAGCCTGTAAATAGCTGGTTGCGGCTGCATGGTAATCTTCTTCTTTTTCTTTAATTTTCCCAATTAACAAATGAGATGCAATCGCAAATTCTCTTCGTCTTAAGGCATTATTTAAATACTTAATCGCTTTTTGGGGGTTATCCTCGGCGATTAACAACCCGAGCATGAAATAAACCGGCGTTTTCTCCAGCCCAATATCGAGTACACGCTGAAGCTCTTCCGCTGCCCTTTTCTCCTTCCCGCTTGATTGTAAATCGAGCGCATGCCCTAAATGTAACAGAATCCTGGTTCTTTCTGCCTGCTCCAGGGATAAACCACCTGTACCACGCGTCAAAGCCGCAATTCCTTTTTTTCCTAAACTACCGGTTGCATCACTTTCACTGGAATCAAATAGCATGGTCGCCAATTCCTCCAAAGCTCTCTGCCGCGATTCCCCAATTGGATCCATGCTGGTTACCAACGTTTCAGTTTCATCTTCTTCTTTTGTTGATAACCCTGTCTTTCTTGCCTGCTTTTCCATTTTTGGATGTGTCGGTCTGGGCAGCCGCTGATTAGCCTTTAATAATTTCATTGCATTTTGAATTTCAATATTATCTGGTGCAATTTGCAGACAATATCTCACCGCCTGAATAGCTTTCTGGTTGTCTCCGGCACTCTGCATCAAGCTGGCAACCGCCAGATATTCCACAGCCGCTTCCGATTTCTTGCCCATTTTGTCATAGATCATCGCCAATCGAGTTCTGGCGTTGATGTTTTCGGTATCCAGGTTAATCACCCGCAACCATGATTCAATTGATTTATCCACATCTCTGGCCTTTAACTGTAATTCAGCTGCCAGCATGCCAACCTTAACAGCATCCTTAATCCGGCCCATATGCTCATAAATATAAGCCATTTTTTCATAGGGAACCGGGTCATTCGGAGAAATCGTAGCCACTTTTTGATATTGCGTTAGAGCGCCTTCATAATCCTGCATTTCCAATAGAGCTAGCCCAACACTAATTAATGCCATCGCATCCTCTGGATATTGATCCAGAGCTTTGCGGTAGTAATTCAATGCTTCTGACCAATTCTGATCCCAGGCAGCAGAATGCCCTTGGTTCATTGCAGTAAGAAATGCTTGTTGATCTCCACTCATACTTTTTCCCTTACCTTTTTACCACGATAGATTCCAGATTGCCCCAATTCTTTCCCCAGCGAGCATCGGTAGAAAGTGGAATGCTTAACGGATAAGCATTTTCCATCACGTTTTGAACAAGTATCACAGTTTCATCTCTTTCTTCTTCAGGACACTCTAATAATAATTCATCATGTACCTGTAGCAAGATTCTCGCTTTTAATTTCGTTTTTTGCAAGGCTGCTGACAAGTTAATCATCGCAATTTTCAAGATGTCCGCAGCTGTACCTTGAATCGGAGCATTGATTGCTTCCCGCTCTTGTTGGTTTTTTACATTAACATTCGTTGTCGTCGCTAAATCAGGGAAATAGCGCCTTCTTCCAGCGAGCGTTTCCACATAGCCTTGTTGTAAAGCCATTTTTCTCAATGAGTCCAGATATTTCTTCACTCCTGGGAAGCGTTTGAAATACGCTTTTACAAAATTCTCCGATTCAGCCAGGGTCAAACCTGTCGTACGGCTTAACCCAAAGGGGCTCATGCCATAAATCAGTCCGAAATTAATGGCTTTTGCATGCCGTCGTTGTTCCTTCGTCACCTCTTCTAAAGGAACTTCATAAACTGCGGCAGCAGTGGTTGCGTGAATATCCTGTTTGGCTTTAAAGGCAGCTAGCATCTCCTCATCTCCGGACATGTGGGCGACAATTCTTAATTCTACCTGAGAATAATCTACCGCCAGGATGCCATATCCCGGTTGAGCAATAAAACCACAACGAATTTTCTTTCCTAATTCTGTGCGGGTGGGTATATTTTGAAGATTAGGATTATATGAAGACAATCTGCCCGTGACTGCTCCAATTTGACTGAAAGTGGTATGCACCCGGCCGGTTTTCGGATTCACCTGATCAGGCAACGTTTTCACATAAGTTGATTGCAGTTTCGCTAATTCCCGATATTCCAGTAATAAATCAACAACTGCATGTTTTCCCTGTAATTCTTCCAATACCGCCGCATTGGTAGAATAATGCCCGCTGGCTGTTTTCTTTTTGTTGGGTGATTCCAGTCCAAGTGTCTCAAATAATGCGATTGACAATTTCTGAGTTGAGTTGATATTGAATGAATATCCAACCAGTAAATGAACCTCACGCTCAATTTCCTGCAACCTTTGGCTTAATTCTTCTTCCATCCTAGCAAAGAAAGGTTTATCCAGTAAGAATCCGGTCTTTTCCATCTTTGCCAGAATTGATATTAATGGCATTTCAATTTCATCAAATACCTGGTTGGCTTTGTTCTTTGTAATTAAACCCTTCAAAATCGGCATTAATCGTAACGGTACAACAGCATCTGCGGCTGAATAAGCTGCAGCGTTATCGATTGGGACATCTGCCATACTGATTTGGTTTTTGCCACTACCAATTAATTCTTCAATATGGGTCATTTTCAAATCCAGATATTTTTCAGCCAGATCTTTTAACCCATAGGCATATAACCCAGGCTCGACCACCCAGGCGGCAATCATCGTATCAAAATAATATGAAGAAGGATTAATTCCATAATTGGAGAGCACTAAACCATCATATTTGAGATTATGTCCAATTTTTTTGATTTTTTTATTCTCTAAAAATGGCTTTAGCGCATTCAGAGTCAAATCAGACTGTAGTTGTCTTTCTCCGGTTTTATGACCCACAGGGATGTAATACCCTTCCGCAGGGTCAACTGCCAGAGAAACACCAACCAACTCAGCTTTTAATGGGTCAGTATCCGTTGTTTCGGTATCAAAACTGATTAATTCAGTTTTCTCGAGTGCCTGTACCAATTCTAATAATTTTTCTTGGGTATCAACCAGAATTGTCTTAACTTCCATGCCAGCCGGATTCCCTAATTTGTTCACTGGTTCTCCAAACAAAGAGAGTTGGGCAGCAGCTCCTTCACCTCCCATAGATGATTCCAAATCTCTCAAACGACCCAGGAGCGTACGAAATTCCAATTCCTTAAATAATTCTTCAACAGCAGCGAATTCCAGGTGGGAAGTATCCGATTTATCTAGATCTAAGATAATATCCACATCCTTTCGAATCCTGGCAAGATCCCGGCTGGTAAAAGCTAACTCCCTTCCATTCTCCAGTTTGGTTCTGATTTTTTGAGGGATTTCATCCAAATGAGCATAAATCTCATCAATTGAAGCAAACTGGTTCAGTAAATTGATCGCTGTTTTTTCTCCGACACCAGGAACACCCGGGATGTTGTCAGATGAATCGCCCATCAAAGCTTTTAATTCAACAACTTTGTTTGGCGGAACGCCCATTTTCTCGATCACATCTTTTTCGAAATAATCCCTGGAATCCGCCATCGACCTGCCCGGCAAATTTACGATGATACGATCGTTGACCAATTGCAGAAGATCACGATCTCCGGAGATTATTTTTACCCCCATACCCCTTTCCACCGCCTGGTTTGCAATCGTTCCCAAAACATCATCAGCTTCAGCATTTTCTTTTTCCAGACGCGGAATATCGAAAGCATCGATGATTTCACGAATCCGTTCAATTTGTTGGCGTAACTCATCCGGCATTTTTGCGCGGGTAGCCTTGTAATCCGGAAAAATATCGTTTCTGAATGTTCTGCCAGTATCAAAGGCTACCGCCAGATACTTAGGTTTTTCTTTTTCTAACAAACGAATTAACACACTCATAAAGCCGAAGATGGCAGCCGTGGGCTCACCTTTTGAGGTTCGCAAACTATCTCCGCCTGTTGCAGATAAAGCGAAAAAAGTTCTGTAAGCAAGCGCATGACCGTCAATTAAATATAGGGTTGGTGGCATCTCTTCCTCTCAGCCTTCATTTCATTCAAAAAAATGAGATAATGATCACTTGATCAAAAAAATTATTGTGATCCATGAAAGCTCAAAATAATTTCATAAATAATTTTTTCTCAATTTATTCTAGTAGAATTTCCTTTAATCAGCAACAAAAGTTGTTGGAATCTCAGGTTTATATAACCATCTTGAAGCGCTCCAGCCAAAAAGAAGGCTGTATAAAATCATCTCAATTTGCATGAGGAAAAAACCTTGTTTGACAAATTCAGGTTTCACATAGACCAATTCTTCGATATTCGCTGGTGAAGGAGCTGCGGCAGCAAGATGGGTAAAAACAAAAACTAAAACTGAAAAGAAAAAAAACCGTTTTGAAAATTTCCATTCTTGTAAAGTTTTGAGTATTGGCAGTAATGCTAAACCTAAAAGTAACCCGCGTAAGATCTGGGAGGGAATTTGCCAGGTCATGGCAAAATTCCACAATTCTGTGTTCCCTGGTGTGCGTAAATAAGCTGAAAGCAGTGGGTTTGCTCCTTCCCAAAGCGGTTTTGTGAAAAGTTGATAGGCAAATCCACCAGCAAGAAGATACGAAAGGGTATGCGCCAATGTTATAACGATTACGAAACGAATTGATTTGTTTTTCATAATGGCTCGGATAATTTTTAAAAATTTTTTACCATCTTAATTATAGTTGAGATATGTTTTCAAAGGTCTCAGGAAAATAACTTAAAAATTAGTATCCAACCAAACATCTGCGCCTTTGTTTTCAGTTTTTATGACCTGTGAGATAATAAACAGCGATAATCGTGGCAATACAATCATTAGATTTGAGGTAGTTTTATGATCTTTAAGAAAATCTGTGTCCTCGGGTTGGGTTACATCGGACTGCCAACTGCCAGTACTTTTGCTACTTCTGGCCTGAAAGTAATTGGTGTGGATGTAAATCAAAATATTGTTCATGGTTTACAAAATGGTGACATCCATATTTACGAACCCGGTATCAGAACCCTCGTACAGGCAGCTATTCAATCCGGCAATCTGATCATCTCTGATCAACTTCAGGAAGCGGATGCTTTTATCATTGCCGTGCCAACCCCTTTTTATGACGGCAAAAAGGCTGATTTAAGCCATGTAAAGTCTGCGGCTGAAGCGCTGGTGCCATTTTTACGCCAGGGCAATTTGGTCGTGTTGGAATCAACCTCTCCACCGCGCACCACCATCGATTTTCTCGTTCCAATTCTGGAAAAATCTGGTTTAAAGGCAGGATTAGATTTTCACGTGGCTTATTCTCCCGAACGGGTCTTACCGGGCCAAATTTTACGTGAGTTGATCGAAAACGCCCGGGTTATCGGTGGCATTGATGAACAATCAGCTCAGATGGGAAAGTCTCTTTATCAGTTTTTTGTGAAAGGCGACATTATCACCACCACGGCAACAACGGCTGAGATGGTCAAGTTAATGGAAAATACATACCGAGATGTAAACATCGCTATTGCCAATGAATTTTCCCGGCTGGCAGACCGCTTTGGTGTGAACATCTGGGAAGCCATCGAAATTGCCAACCTGCATCCACGTGTTAAAATCCTAAATCCTGGTCCAGGCGTAGGCGGTCATTGCATCAGCGTCGACCCCTGGTTTCTGGTTGAAGCAGCCCCTGATATTACCCCATTGATCCGGACAGCCCGCAATGTAAATGATGCGCAACCTGATTATGTGGTTGCTTTAATTGTGCGGGTACTTGGTGATCTAAAAGGAAAGCGAATAACCTTGCTCGGTTTGGCATACAAACCAGACGTAGATGATTTACGGGAAAGCCCTGCAATCGAGGTGGCACATAAACTACTGTCTTTAGGGGCACAGGTTACAGCCTTTGAACCTTTTAAACCCGATTTTGTGTTTCCGGAAGTCGTCATGGCAGCCACTTTGGAAGAAGCACTCAATCAGACAGAAATGATTGTTTTACTGGTTGGGCATTCAATGTTCAAAAAATTAGATCCCGACCAATTAAAAGCGATTACCTCTGCGCGGATCATCCTGGACGGTGTAGGCTCCTGGAAGGCTGAAACCTGGAAACTTGCCGGGTTTGATATACATCACCTTGGTATCTCAGAAAGGAAGTAACTTGTGTCAAAGATTAAACTCCTCAATATCATCGGAACCCGACCGGAAGCCATAAAAATGAGCCCGGTTGTGATGGCCGCTCATAAACACCCGGATATTGAACCCTATCTATGCGTAACCGGACAACACCGTCAAATGCTGGATCAGGTGTTGAATGTTTTTAACATCATTCCGGACTATGACCTAAATGTTATGCAACCCAATCAAAGTCTGGCACAATTGACTGCTTCTATTATGCAACATCTGGAACCTGTTTTTTCAGAATTAAAACCTGACTGGATTTTTATTCAGGGAGATACCACCACCGTGATGACAGCCGCTTTATTGGCTTTTTATCACCGCATTAAGATAGGGCATGTGGAAGCCGGCTTGCGAACTGGCGATAAATGGCAGCCCTTTCCGGAGGAAATCAATCGCAAGATCGCCGG
>DAOUFM010000065.1:0-1610 GCA_034429975.1 Anaerolineaceae bacterium
TTTCATATTCCACATCGCAATCCTTGAAAAGTAAAGCCACATGTCCAACTTTCCGGCCTGGTTTAACAGAGCGTACAAACGATGGAGCCGATCCCAGGCGGGAGAGGAAGATTTCATAGCCTTTTGCGATTTATTAGGCTATCCACCTTCCAAGGTATTAGGTTGGTTACATGGTGAGTTTTTGCCTGAAGGTCCAGAAATTCTGAGTATTGCGGGGACACTCGGAACAGAGGCTTTTTCAACCCTTAGTCTTCCTGCAGTGGATCCTGAATTAATGAAGATTTATCATGCTTTCTCTCATTTGCATGGTGAGTTTCGAAGTCGTCTGGCTCAGGCACTTTGGGAAGCAGAAATAGAAATGAAAGAGAAGGGTATCTCAGCTAGTTCGCCGGATGCAGGGGGAATACTTAGTGCTACATTTACGAAATGGGGCATTGCGCCAAACCCAAAGCAATAATACCGAATTTCATTGCTTATTTGATTAGCAACTATCAATAATGAGTATATAATTTCTTTATACTCATTCTTTTGAATTAAAAGAAGGTACTATGGACGAATTTCCACAAGTACTAACGATTGAAGAAGCATCAAAATACCTTCGCATACCTCTCTCCACACTTTATAAACTTGCGCAGGATGGAAAAATACCATGCCAAAAAGTTGGAAGGCATTGGCGATTTAGAAAGGAAACAATCGATAACTGGTTAGATGAAAGATCGGTTTTACCAAACAAGCCTGCTTCAAATCAGTCGTAGAAAAAAGGTATTGATGTTATGAATAGATGTTTTCAACACACATTGCATTTTGATAAATAACCCAACAGGGGGACTAAATGAATGTATTTGACCTTCGCAGCTCACTAATTGAAGATTATTCATCTTACATTTCCAGTTTTATTCGAATACGTGATCCAAAAATAAAGGACTACGTAGATCAGAGCATTGATCAGGGTTTATTATGGCCGGATCCTCTAATTCAACTAAACCCCACCTTTGAACCTGGAAAATGGATTGATGACCTAAGCGATGAAGGTGTTTTGCAAAAAGAGTGCAAACGGATATTTCGTCGTAAACAAGCACCTGATGATTTCGGTCAACCTTTACGTTTACACAAGCATCAGGAAGATGCCATCAGAACGGCCCGAGAAGGTCAAAACTATATTCTTACAACAGGAACTGGATCTGGAAAAAGCCTCGCATATATCATCCCAATAGTCGATTACGTACTGCGTAATGGGAGTGGCAAGGGAATTCAGGCAATCATTGTTTATCCCATGAATGCACTGGCGAACAGTCAGAAAGGCGAATTGGAAAAATTCCTTAAATACGGTTTTCCAGATGGAAAAGGTCCAGTCACCTTTGAACGGTACACCGGTCAGGAAAATGACCAGGAAAAAAACCGCATCATGTCGAATCCTCCGGACATCTTGTTGACTAACTATGTCATGTTGGAATTGATCTTGACTCGCCCTGAAGAGCGAAAGACTCTGGTTAATGCTGCGCAAGGATTGAGATTCCTGGTACTTGATGAGCTGCATACCTACAGAGGACGCCAAGGAGCAGATGTATCAATGCTCGTTCGACGAGTGCGTGAAGCTTTACATGCCAACC
>DAOUFM010000066.1:0-44635 GCA_034429975.1 Anaerolineaceae bacterium
ATGGAACGATTGAAGAAATTTACAAAGATGGAATGTACCCTTCCTGGAGACCCTAAGTGATCAAACATAATAATCTGACCAGCCAGACGCGCTACACTGCCTTTGGGGAGACGAGAGGGGCTGCCACTACCAGCACGGATTACCTCTACACCGGGCAACGGGCAGAGGGGGAGATTGGGCTGTATTTCTACAACGCCAGGTGGTATGACCCGGCGTTAGCGCGCTTCATCTCTGCGGACAGTATAATACCGAGCACAAGCGAGGGAAGCAATCCCAATTTGATTGGTTATGTAGTTAACGGTAATTATTCTGCTCTAAATGTTGATTACAAAGAAAAACAGGTATTGGAACAGCTTAACCAGGATAAAAAGGAGCAAATTAAAAACCCTAAAACAAGTTTTTTCATTGTATCTTTAAACCCCATTGCCTTTGATCGGTATGCGTATACTTTTAATAACCCTATTCGATATGTTGATCCAACTGGACATGAAACAACACCTACAGATTGGAAAGTTAGCCGGCTCATATTATGCCGCAAAGGTATATGCAACTTACGCATCCAATGCTACAAGAATTTTTACTATCAATGCTGTGAAAACTTTATCACCGATAGCATCAGGAGAGATTTTTGTTCCACTTATAATTATTACCCCGGGGATTTTCAAACCAATGCACCGGTTAGTAGATACTTAATGAAAATCAGGACGGTAAAGATATGAAATGGATAAAAAAAGAGTTCTCTTCATTTAAAAACAAAAAAGATTGGATAATTTACTTATCGCAACTTGGTAGTTATCACCTAATTGGAATTACTGTTCCAGTTTCTCAATGGCGAAATTTATCATCAATATATCTAATGTTGCTTGACTTTATGTTTAAGCAATGTCAGATAGTAATGCTGAGCCAGTTTATTGATGAAAGTCAAGGGATGCTTGAAAATAAGAAGCAAATACTGTCAGAGTTATCAGCTCAATATGGGTTAAAGGTTGCGTTGACCCAAGACTATACCTCTTTAGCCCACCCCTTTGTGGATAGTAAAGAATATACCTTAAATATTGTTGGAAAACCAAGTTCAGAATGGTTAGAAAAGGTTCTGGCTTATGGAGGAGCTAGTCTTTCTAACATTATATATGGTGATAAAAACTTCGGAAATGACTGGCTTGAAGTAGCAGTGGAAAGGAATCAAAAATTTGTTAAGTGGTATTGGCTGAAGTCAGAAGACGAGGAGTTGATCAGGTTGAGACATGAAGTAAAAATGTTATGTTGGACTTCAGATATACAAATAAAAATTCTTTCTGACGATTACGAAAAAAAAGAAATATTAAGTTTCATTAAAGAGGTGGCTGAAAAATATTCATTAACCATTAAATTTGAAAAAAAACCGTAGGGTTCCTTACAAATTCGACCGAGCAAAAGTGCTGAAAAAATTGTGTAAACCATGTAAATCAATGGACACTGCAAGGAGGAAACTTTATGATAATTATCAATGCTGGTAGAATAATCGGTGTTGACCAATCTGGAAATCTTACTCCCTTCTTAAAAATTGTAACTATCGGATTTAGTTAAGTACTTACAGCGTACCCTGTAGCAAAATAGGTGTAATATGAAAAAAGGAAATACGTTTATTGATTTTAAAAAATCAGAATCTATTATTGAACAGGATAAAAAAACGATACTCACAGAGGAAATGGCTGTAATCATTACAACTTATTTTTTAATTCCTATCCGATTTCGCATTAATAATGTGGATGTTTTGGAATTTAATGGTGATCCATGGTTACCTGTTCCTCTTCTGAATTTTGCAATATTTGGATATGAAGAATTCTTGAATATATACCGAAAACCTTTTACAGAATGCTGGTTGGGTGACACAGGCAGTAAATTAATATTGGAGAAAAAGGGGAAGAAAATAAGAGTACAAACATCAGGGCTCCCCCAATATGTCTGGATAGATTCAGAAGAATTGTTTTATGTTTTCACAAAATTTGTCAAGGAGGTCAGAGAGTATTTGATTAGTGAAATTCCGGAGCTTATAAAGTTTGAATTTATTAATGGCTGGGTAACAGGAACTAATGTAATGGATTACCTGGTGAAAAAAATGGATAAAAGTCAAACCATTTGATGAATTATTAATAATTGATTAGAAGCTAACTGGTCATGTCACAGGTAGGTGAAACAATCACCCTGTATCCGAACGCTTATTACGATGTACAGGGTACAACCAGTAAGAACGAATTTTGCCGAGGTAGATCGAATCGCCATCCGGGAGAATAACGACCTCACCTTCCTCTTGCACGATCATCTGGGCAGCACGGTAGGGACCGTCAACAGTAACAGGGATCACACTTTTTTTACTTTCGCCTTTCGCCTTTCGCCTATGCCCTCGCTATTCAGAATGCGGCCCTTTCGCCTTTGACCTAATTCCTCATTCTTCCTGCTTACGCAGGTGCGGGAAGAGCAGCACTTCACGGATGGTTTGTTGGTCGGTGAGCAGCATGACCAGGCGGTCTACGCCCATCCCGAAGCCGCCGATGGGCGGCATGCCGTAGGACATGGCGCGCAAATAGTCATCATCCATTGGGTGGCGTTCTTCATCATCCGCTTCAAAATCGCGCCCCATTTCGATAAAACGCTGTTCCTGATCAATCGGGTCATTCAATTCGGTGAAGGCATTGCACAGTTCCATACCAGCCATAAAACCTTCAAAGCGTTCAGTCATGGTTGGGTCACCGGGTTTGCTTTTTGCCAGGGGGGAGATATCCCGCGGATAATCGTACAGGAAAGTAGGCTGGATCAGGGTTGGTTCAAGATAATCACCGATCAGACTGTCGATCAGCTTTCCGCGCGGGCTGCCGGGTTTGAAGGGGTAGCCTTTGGCTTTCATGGCGGCTTCCAGTCCGTCAGCAGTGGGATGCTGGTTAATATCGATGCCGGTGGCATCCAGCACCCCCTGGCGTAATTCCAGGCGTCGCCAGGGTGGGGAGACGTCCAGGGTTTTTCCGCGGAAGGTGAGGGTGCGTGTCCCGAGCACCTGATCACAAACAAAGGCGACCATGTTTTCGGTCAATTCCATCACGGAACGGTAATCGGCATAGGCCATGTAAAATTCAATTTGCGTGAATTCGGGGTTATGTTTGTAGGAGACACCCTCATTGCGGAAATCGCGCCCAATTTCATACACGCGGTCAAAACCGCCCACGATCAGGCGTTTCAGGTACAGCTCGAAAGAGATGCGCAGATAGAGCTCCTGTTTGAGCTGGTTATGAAAAGTGACGAAGGGACGGGCAGCAGCTCCGCCATAAATGGGCTGCAGGATCGGTGTTTCGACCTCGATAAAATCGCGCTCGTCCAGGAATTGCTGCAAGGCGCGAATGGTTTTGGTGCGGATTCTGAAAATCTCGCGCACTTGTGGGTTGACTACCAGGTCGGCGTAGCGTTGGCGATAGCGAGTCTCGGGGTCATTCAGGGTGGCGTGCCGCACGATTTTCCCATCCACCACCTCATCTTTGGAGGCTGGCAGGGGGGTGACGGCTTTCGCCAGCATGCGGAAACTGTTGACGTGCAGGGAAATTTCGCCGGTTTTGGTGCGGAAGAGCGTGCCGCTGGCTTCGATGAAATCACCCAGGTCAAAATCTTCTTTCAGGCGGTTCATCATTTCTTCGCCAATTTCATTTACACGGAAGAAGAGTTGAATACGCGCGGTTCCGTCCTCGATATGAGCAAAGGCAATCTTGCCCATCGGCCGCATGGCGCGAATTCGCCCGACCAGGCTGGCTGAGATTTGTTCACTCGCTCCGGATGATTCGGACGCTTCAAATGCCTGGATGGCTTCCAGATTGCGATGGGTGTAATGGGCGGTAGTGGGATATGGTTCAACACCGCTTGCGCGCATCCGTTCGATTTTTTCCAGGCGGATTTTTTCCAGTTCGTTTCTTTCCATTTAATAACCTCAAAATTGCGTTGAATTAATAAAATGCCCCGCCTAATGATATCACGGGCGGGGCATAGTTACTCTATCTTTAGTTATTCAAATTTTATGATTTTTACTTTGTAAGGACCTGCCGGCGCGTTGACGGAGACAACATTGCCCACTTTATGGTTCAACAAAGCTTTACCTAGGGGGGATTCATTCGAGATTTTTCCGACGCTGGGTTTGGCTTCAGCAGCTCCCACGATGACATAAACTTCTTCTTCGGCTAGACCTTCTTCCACAATGGTGACTTTTGACCCCACCTGAACGGTATCGGCTTTATGCGTTTCGGAGACGATCCGGGCGGTGGCCAGCAGATATTCGAGTTCTTTAATGCGCCCTTCGGTGAATGCCTGTTCGTTCTTCGCTGCTTCGTATTCAGCATTCTCGATCAATTCCCCGCCTTCCATGGCTTCATGCAAACGTTCCGCGACTTCTTTGCGTTTTACATCCCGCAAATAATCTAATTCGTTTTGTAGTTCATCATAACCTTCTTGCGTCAGAAATGATACAGACATGTTGCTTCCTTTTATAAACTTGTAATGATTTATCCCGATTAAAAGAAATAAACCACTCTGAGAGGAGCGATTTGTTTTCTAAACCTTTGTTATAGGTAGCAAGATATTATCATAATTTAAAATGAAATGCAAGTCCTTTTGGACACTGATTCAATAATCTGGACAATGAATGTTGATTCAAGTTAATAAAACGATGGTTAGATTGACATGATCATTCAGTTTCACTACTATTAAAGCAGAACTGAATTGTTTTTGAGGAGAGCACATGCAGCCGCAGAAAAAGTATTTTTCACGCCTTTTGTTTTTCTTTTTAATCATCATTTTGGTAGGAATTGCCTGCCAGCAAACAGCTCAACCGCCAGCGAATGACCAGCCGCAGGAAAATCTGGAAGCGACCATTGCCGCCCTGCAAACCCAAATGAACACCAATCCAGCCGTTACCCAAATCCCTGAGGTTGTAGAAACCCAGGTAGCGGAAGCACCCGTTATAACTGCCACAATCCCAGCGGAGAACAAACAGCCAGATATTCCCACTTCGGATATGTACCCTGGTTTTTATGTCTATCAACCGGGAATTTTCAAAGCCTACGATTTCAACGGGAATCCGCTTGGTATTGAATTTGTGGCGGGTTTGTCCACCTGGTATGGGGAAAATGAATTTACCGGGTTTATGGACGAAGTTTATTATTCAGAATTCATCCAAGGCTCGGGTGTGTTTCGAGTGGATGGTTACGGACGTCATCAATTAAATTTCATTCAATCTTCCGATCCAGTTTATATGGCTGTTTCTCTTGATCGGCAGCACATTGCCTGGTCAACCAGCCATTGGGGCACTGACGCCGTGAGTACGGAGATCTTCATATCCAATCTGGATGGCAGTAACATGCAAAAGGTGGATTCGTTGGGTGAAGATGGGGATAATGATCAGTATTTGGTTTATTATCCGGTGAAATGGCTGGCAGATGGGCGTCTGGTGTATGCTACCGGTCCAACCGGAATTGGCGGGTATATCCTCTTTTGGGGGTATAACGGTCTTTTTGTTTACAACCCGGCCAATGGATCCATCCGAACCCTGGTGGACATTCAGGAAGGACTAGGGCTTTGTTTGAGCAGTTTTTCGGATCAACTGGATAAAGTGGCGATCACCTGCGGGGACGGCAGCCCGACAGTCCGCGTACGCAATTTGAGTAACGGGTTGGATACGAAATTCCCGATTTTACCGGACCAAAATTCGGCTGGTTCGGTGCGTTTTTCACCTTCGGGAGAGTGGCTGGCGTATGTTATTCAAACGTCTGACCCGGATCAGGAATACGGTCAGGTGGTTGTTGCTCCGGCAGATGGTAGCCAGGCTCCCGTAGTGGTTGCGGCAGAAAAAAAGAGCGTCTTCAAAGTAGGGGGCTGGTTGAATGAGGATGATTTTCTGGTTACTGTTACCAATATGGAAAAAGATATAAGCCATGTATTGAAAATCGCAAAGGACGGCAGCCGGGTATCACAAGTTGTTAGCGGCATGTTTTTAGATTTTATTCACTGAGAAAATCAATCTCCTGTCTGGTTCTTTAGCCTTTCACGGTGTATTCAGCTAACGTTGACAGTCTCAAATTCCGAATTATAATTGAAAATGAAAATGATTTTCAATAAGGATTAAGGATCCCGAATTAGTAGCTTTCGGGGTAAATGATGAGCAAAATAAAAATTATAACCAAATTCATTTCACTGTCATTGGTGCTGGTGATAACCGCTTGCCAGCCAAGTTCTGTGGTTAAAAAAACGGAATCTTCCCGCTTAAAAGTCGTCGCCGTCGAATCCTATCTGGCAGATATTGTCCAGCAGGTCGCCGGGGATCGATTGCAGGTTGAGACGTTGATCCCTCAGGGGCTGGATCCGCACTCTTTTGAGCCGACTCCCAGGGATGTTGCCAGGATTACTGATAGCGACCTTCTTTTTATTAATGGCGCGGGACTGGAAGAGTGGCTGGTGGATATCATGGAAAATTTGCCGTCCGATCAGAAAATTGTGGAAGCTTCTGCCGGTTTACAAAGCCGCCCAGTGGCGGAGGACACTGTAATTGGACAGATCGGCGCCAGCGAACACCAGCATGAAAGTGACCCACACTTCTGGCTGGATCCCAACCTGGTGATCACGTATGTACAGCATATTCGGGATGGTTTAATAGCGATTGATCCGGATGGTCAGGCTGAATATGAGCAGAATGCCAGCGCTTATATTGAACAATTGAAGGAATTGGATGCCTATATCCGGGATCGGGTTGCAACGATACCGCTGGAAAAGCGCCTGATCGTAACCAACCATGAAAGTTTTGGCTACTTTGCTGACCGTTATGGCTTTAAAGTGGTCGGGACGATTATTCACAGTGTCAGCGCTGGTGCCGCTCCTTCTGCCCAGCAACTGGCTGCTCTGGTGGATCAGATGCGGCTTTCCGGCGCGACTGCTATCTTTCTTGAAACTGGCGCCAACCCGCAACTGGCTGATCAACTCGCTTCTGAGACCGGAGCCAAAGTGGTTTATGACCTGTACACACATTCCACCAGTGATGCTGGCGGGCCTGCCCCAACTTATCTCGATTTGATGAAATACAATGTGGATCAGATCGTCAGGGCTTTGGGAGAATGATGACGGAACTAAACGGAAAAAACGAGATGGAATCTGCTAATTTGGTGGTTGAAAATATAGAAGCCGGCTATAACGGTGAGTTGATCCTGAAAAAGATCAGCTTTTCTGTCCCGGCAGGTGAATCGCTGGCGATAGTCGGCCCGAACGGAGCTGGAAAATCGACCCTGTTCAAGGTACTGGTGGGCTTACTGCCGCTACGGAATGGCAGTGTCAAAGTGCATGACCGCCCGCTTGGCTCGCATATGAATTGCATTGCCTATGTACCGCAGCGGGAGGCAATTGACTGGAAATTTCCAGTGACCGTGCTGGACGTGGTCGTGATGGGACGTTATGGAAAACTGGCCTGGTTGCAGCGACCCGGCAAGAGAGATTTCAAAATCGCTATGCAAAGTCTGGATCAAATGGGCATCGCTCATTTGGCTAAGAACTCCATCTCAGACCTCTCGGGTGGCCAGCAGCAACGCGTTTTCCTAGCACGCGCCCTGGCGCAAAATCCGCATATTTTGCTGCTGGATGAACCCTTCACTGGCGTAGATGCCAGCACACAAGAAACCACCATGAGCCTGTTAGATGATCTGCATGCCAAAGGGGTCACCTCCATGGTATCCACCCATGACCTGGCGATGGCATCCAGCCGCTTTTCAAGGGTGTTGCTGCTTAACCGCAAAATCATCGCTTACGGAGCGCCGGATGAAGTCTTTACCCAGGCAAATCTGCAAACCGCCTTTGGTGGGAAAGTCCTCTCTATGCAGGGCGTCATGGTGGTGGACGAATGCTGCCCGCCTGGGGAGGAATTGTAATCATGCTTGAGTTTTTAACTTCACCGTTTTCCTACGAATTTATGCAACGCGGCTTCTTGGCAGCCTTGTTGGTGGGGGTGCTTTGCTCGGTGGTTGGCGCATACATTGTTTTACGGGGTATGGCTTTTCTGGGGGATGCGCTGGCGCACGCTATCCTGCCCGGTGTTGCAATTGCGTATTTGTTCGGCGGGAATCTGATTTTAGGCGCCTTTGTTGCAGCGATTGTGGTGGCGATTGGGATCGGATTTTTCTCCAATGAGGGCACTATTAAAGAAGATACTGCGATTGGTATATTATTCTCGGCCGCCTTTGCTTTGGGGGTGGCGTTAATCAGCAGTATCCGCACTTATGCAGTTGATTTAAGCCATATTCTCTTCGGGAATGTGCTGGGCGTCAGCAAAAATGATTTGATTTTTACCGCCGTAATGACTGTAATCATCCTGATTATTGTGGCGGTCAATTACAAGCAATTTATGGTTATATCGTTCGATCCCATCCTGGCGACCATGATCAGGCTGCCGGTGCAATTTCTGCGCTATCTGATGCTGGTTATTCTGGGGTTAACCGTGGTGGTTTCTATCCAGACGGTGGGAGTAGGGCTGGCGGCAGCGATGCTGGTCACGCCAGCTGCGTCTGCCTACCTGCTCACCCGCCGCTTGCCCAGCATGATGATTGTCTCTGCGATCATCGGAGCGATATCCAGTGTGGTGGGGTTGTATATCAGCTACTATATCAACATCGCATCTGGCTCAGCGATTGTGCTGACGGCTACTTTGATTTTCCTGTTGGCCTTTGCCTTTTCTCCGCGCCGCAGTAGAATCTACCGATAAACCTTCACAAGGAATGCAGTTTATAAGGAGCCCGATGAGAAGTTCAGAGCAGGTCCTCCAGCAAATCCTCGCCTTTGCCGAGGCGGATGAGAATATCCGGGCAATGGTGATGAATGGTTCGCGCGTGAACCCAAATGTTGTTTTGGATGTCTTTTGTGATTATGATATCCTTTGCTTCGTAGAAGACCTGGAAAAAAATATTCGTGATCAAAGCTGGATTCCCACATTTGGCGAACTGGTGATCTCGCAGTTCAACCGTCATGATGAGTACCCCGAGGAGCAAGTCATCTTTCTCATGCAATTCAGTGATGGTGTCCGTATTGACTTGTCCTTCGCTACGCCCAAAATGATCCCGATCGCGCTGGAAGACAGCCTGACCGTGGTGCTGCTGGATAAGGATCAGCGTTTTCCACCCCTGCCACCACCCAGTGAAGCCAGTTATATTACCCCCCGGCCAGACCAGGCGACTTATGATGCGGTGGTAAACGAATTCTGGTGGATATCCACCTATGTTGCCAAAGCTCTCTGGCGCAAACAGTGGGTGACAGCCAAATTTTTCCTCGAGGGGATCGTACGGGAAAGCCTGAATCGCATGGTGGACTGGTTTATCGTGATGCAACACGGTTGGGAAATTACCGCGGGGAAGATGGGCAAACGCTATGGTGAGCATCTGCCAGCGGATATATATGCAGAATTACTGGCAACCTACCCGGGCATCGCTGAGGAGGAGATCTGGCAGGCGCTCTTCCGGGCTGGTCGATTAATGCGCCGCTTGGGAGAAGCCGTGGGGGAGGATCTGGGGTTTGTGTATCATGTGGATGAGGATGAGCGGGTGATGAGATATTTGCGGGGGGTGAAGGAGAAAGGCTAAAGGCTAAAGGCTAACCGCTCATTACCTCTGTCTTTTTTTAACGATAGGCATCGCGGAGAAAACTGCCGCGCCCGGTGCCCCAGAGCACGCGGGCAGAGGCAGTGCCGGGGAGTTTGTAAACCACAACGCCAGAATTGGCGGTGTTGATGATCAGCTCCAGGTCTGGATCATTGTCAATGTTCGCCAGGGTGGGAGCTGCCAGGCCGCCATTCCAATTGATTGAGGCAGAGCGCGGGGCAGGCAGATTGACTTCGAAGAGCGGCTCACCATCCCAGGTGAGAATGTGTAATTTGCCGTACTGGTTTGAGCCGTGTTGCGTCCACGAAGAGAAAATCACCTCTGCTTTGCCGTCATTGTTCAGGTCTGCTACCAGCGGCTCGGAGGCGAAACGGTAGAATCCTTCGGAGGGTCTGTAAACGGAAAAGGGCCAGGAACCGTGCTCGGCTTTGTCAAGCCAGAAAGCGTGCACCCTGCCATCATAGGAGGCGTAGAGGATTTCTTGGATGCCATCGCCATCCAGATCTGCCACCACGGGGGCCGGTTGAACTGATTCAATCACATTGTAATCTTCACTGAGGGGGGTGCCGGTATCCAACGGAGCGGTGCTCCAATCAAAACCACCGGAGCTGAAGCGTGTACGGTCAGGGTTGAAAATAAAAACCGCCATGTATTGGCTGGGAGGATAACCCTTGTTGCAATCGTACATATTGCCGGTAACGACAATCTCGCGCTGTCCGTCGCCGTTGACATCTGCGATGACAGCCGGGCCGTCGGCGAAGTTACTGCGGTAGGATTCGGTGCGCGTGCCATCACAACTGCCCCAGCCGCGTTTTTCGGGCACCAGGCTCTCCCAGACGCCGACCTGCCCCCACCAGCTTTTGCCGGGGTAAACGCTCGAATTGACAGCAACGGGGGCGCCATCGGGTTTATACACATTGATGTAATGAACATCCGATGGCACCACAACTTCCAATTTGCCGTCAGCGTTGATATCACCGGCGGCAGCGTTGGCGTTGTAGACACCCCAGGCGTAACCATTTGGATTGCTGTTATCGGCGGGCAACTGGGGCCAACCAGAGCGTATATTGCCGCTGGAATCGAGCACCCAGGTATTTCTGGCGCTGCCGTAAGCACGGGTGACCACAATTTCTTTGGTGCTGGAATTGCCGTCAAGATCTGAAACGAGTAAGCCGCGGAATTCTCCTTTGCCACCATCAATGGATTTTTGCCATTTAAGTGTGCCATTGAGGCGGTAAACCGAGACAAGCGCGCCACTCTGGGCAATGACGATTTCCTGCTGTGCGTCGTTATCAATATCTGCTACCACAATTCCGGGCCAGGTGCGTTGTGTCGTGTTGCCGGCGCGCCATATCAAGGTGCCGGTTTCACCATTGAGCGCCCATAACGAATAGGCTGAGGCGATGATTTCGTTTTTGCCATCGCCGTTGATATCAGCTACCGCCGGAGAGGAATACCAGCCCGTTTCGCACCAGGACGAATAACAACCCCCATATGCCCACATTAAAACCGGCGCACTGAAGCTGCTTTTTTGCACCAGGGGCAGGTAGATTTGATAGGGGGCATCTGCCTCAGCCGAGCGTGCAAACAACAGTCCGATCAGACATGCCAATGGTAGCAATAGGATATTTTGATTTTTTCTCATATTCCGAAGTTCCACGTTTGATATATTTTGCTAACACTTTCACCCTGGAAAGGTGCTGATTGTGGCTTAACTTATTCAATTTTAGCATTATTTTTTCTTTGATAAGCTCTTATTTATTTAGAGGGGGTAATCGGACATTGGGTGCGCCGCATCTAAGAGTTTTAACCAGGGTTTGGTGACGAGGTGCAGCGCACTTTTGGTTATTGGGTTATCAAGATAGATGCAAACTGATATCTCAAGTTAATCCCTAAGTGCACCGCACCAGGTTCGGGGTGTATGGGTGATCGATAATTTAAACGTTAATTTGACATTTGGTGCGCTGTTTATGACCTTCAGGTTACACTTAGGGATAAAAAATTATCTACAAATGGACAATTAATCAGATTAATATAAAAACCAAGAGTGCGGTGCACCCAGGGGAAAGTCACCAGGTTTCATCATTAGGTGTAACGTAAAGGTCATATTCATTGCACCAGATATCAAGTTAATTATTATTAATTTAAAAAGCTATCAGCCTATTGGTACAAGCTAATAGCTATACTGAAATTCATAATTTACAAAGTTTTTATTCGAGTATTCGTTTTCCATTCGTGGATGGTCACCAGCCACGAGCTGCTCTTTACCCCGCAACCTCCGCGGCTGCGAAGGCAGTGCCTTTTTGCAGGGCTTTCAGGTTGAGTGCGTGCAATTTCTGGTTGCGTTCGGGCAGTTGACCCTGCAATGCTTTTTCTATGGCGGCAATGGGCAGAACGTCCATGTTGGCCAGTAAGGCGCCCAACAGGACCATGTTGGTCATGCGCTTGTCGCCCAGTTCCTCAGCGATTTTGTTGGCTGGCACCATCGCGACCTTGATGTTGTTGCGTTGTACATCCCGATCCACCATGGATTGATTCACCACCAGAAGGCCGCCTTCTTTGACCTTTTCCTCATACTTATCCAGGGAGGGCAGATTCATGGCAATTACTGCGCTGGGGCGGCTGACCATCGGCGAGCCTATTTCCTCATCGCTGATTACCACGGTGCAGTTGGCGGTACCGCCACGCATTTCGGGACCGTAGGAGGGGATCCAGGTCACCTGCAGTCCCTGATCCATCGCTGCGTAGGTGAGCAATTGTCCGGCGAAGAGGACGCCCTGCCCGCCGAAACCCGCAATGATAATTTCTTTTTGCATGCTATCCTCCTATATTTTCAGTTGCTTTAATGCCGGGTTAACTTTGTAATCCCCGATTGGATAATAGGGGACCATCGCGTTTTCCACCCATTTGAGGGCTTCCACCGGGGTCATGCCCCAGTTGGTTGGGCAGGTGGAGAGTAGTTCCACCAGGGAAAAGCCCAGGCCGTTACGTTGGGTTTCAAACGCCAGACGAATGGCTTTCTTGGCCATCCGGATGTTCTTGGGGTCGTGCAGGCTGCGACGCACCACGTACCCGGCGCCATCCAGGGTCGCCAGCATTTCGGCGGTGCGGATAGGGAAACCGGCTACTTCGATATCACGCCCGCTGGGAGAGGAGGTCGTTTTCTGCCCAGGCAGAGTCGTAGGCGCCATTTGTCCGCCGGTCATGCCGTAATTGGCATTGTTCAGGAAAATAACGGTGATATTTTCACCACGTGCTGCCGCTGCCACGATCTCACCCATCCCGATGGATGCCAGATCACCATCGCCCTGATAGGTCATCACGGTGCGATGGGGTAAAACGCGCTTGATACCGGTTGCCATGGCGGGGGCACGCCCGTGCGGTGCCTGAACGAAATCGAAATCGTAATAATTGTACGCAAAAACGGAACAGCCCACCGAGGCTACCCCGATCATATTACCTTTGATGCCCATCTCGTCAATCACTTCTGCAACCAGGCGGTGTGCGGTTCCATGGGTACAACCCGGACAATAATGGGTCACTGCCGGGGTGTATGCATCAGGGCGATCATAAACCAATTGTTCTTCTATTGTTACATTTTCCATTGCAGACCTCCTAATTCATCTTTCCCATGCGTGCCAGCCAACGATCGCGGGGATGACCACTGGTCGGAATCAGCGCACTGACCATGCGGTCAATCTCACCTTCAATCTCTTCCGGCATGGGGAGGATACCGCCCATGCGGCCGTAGAATTCGACCGGAACCTGCCCGCGGGTATAGTTGAGGACATCATCCAGCATCTGGCCAGCGTTCATCTCAACCACCAGCAAGCCTTTTAGCTGTTTTCCGAGTTCAAAAATCTCATTTTCAGGGAAGGGAGCCAGGGTGATCGGGCGGAATAAGCCTACCTTGATTCCTCTGGCGCGCGCTGCTCTTACGGCTGATAAAGCAATGCGACCGGAAGTACCAAAACCGACGATGGCGAACTCGGCATCGTCCAGATAATATTCTTTATAGCGCACTTCGTTGGCTTTAATTTCCTGCCAGCGACGTTCGATGCGGAAATTTGTTTTTTCCTGGGAAGGCGGGTCAATATAAATGGAGGATAAGAAGCGGCGTTCTCGCCCTTCTGATCCGTAAGTCGCCCAATCGGGGGTGCGCATCATGACCGGTTTCATTTCCGGTAATTCTGCTGGTTCCATCATTTGTCCCAATGAACCGTCTGTCAGGATGATGACGATCGAGCGATATTTCTCTGCCAGGTCAAACGCGCCATAGGTCAGGTCAATCGCTTCCTGAATGTTGGCAGGTGCCAGGACGATGGGATGATAATCTCCGTGTCCGCCGCCATGAACGATCTGGTTGTAATCAGCCTGGGCGGGGGCGATGTTGCCCAACCCGGGCCCACCGCGCATCACATCCACCATGACGACCGGCAATTCAGTGCCAGCGATGTAGGAGATCCCCTCCATCATCAGGCTGACCCCCGGACTTGAAGATGAACTCATCACCCGTGCACCGGTGCAGGCGGCGCCATAGACCATGTTAACTGCGCCTAATTCGCTTTCAGCCTGCAGAAAGGTTCGCCCGAGTTCGGGCATGCGGGCGGATAAGTATTCAAGCAATTCAGTTTGGGGGGTGATCGGGTAACCAAAATAAGCATTCACCCCGGCACGCACCGCTGCTTCAGCAATGGCAACATTGCCTTTCAATAATTCTTTTGCCATGTTTGCTCCTCTTTTTTATTAAGCTCGTGCCTTAACTTCGCGATACACGATAATCGCGGCTTCCGGGCATACAATTGCGCAAATGCCGCAACCGGTGCAGCCCTGTTCAATCAATTCAGCCGGGTGATACCCTTTGGCATTCATACGATCCGGTGCCAATGCCAGCACACCTGGAGGACACGCGGTGACGCAAATTTCGCATCCTTTGCAATATAACTCTCTAACTTCAATTCGACCCTGAGGGGGCATACTTCCTCCTGTTTTTGGATTTCCGATATTTCGGATAAAAGTGATAAACAATGGAGTTCATTTTTATTATCAATTCTGGAGGTTGATTTCGTAAGTGTCTATTGTCATGCAGCCGATCCACAATTTTCCTTGCTTTAGAGAAGTTTTTTTGTAATATTTTTTTAGGAAAAAAGTCAATTGACTGACCTTTAAACTTAATTATAATGAAAATAGGTTATTTGTTAACCAATTCTGTACTTTTTTTCCAGTAATAAACCTAATACCTCCGATTCGTTGACTCCCTCGAGGATAAACGAACGATAAGGTAAGGGGAGCAATTTCCTTCACCCGCCAGTGCGCAAAGGAGGGAATTATCTGAAAGCGATAATTCCACTTTGCGCAATTTTTTTAATGTATCAAAGTTAGGAGGCAAATATACACCCGATTGATTTTAAAACAAATTTGGTTATTCAAAACACAAAAATTAAAAGGAGTTAATGATGTGGATTTTAAGAATTAATATGACGGATTTAAGTTACAAGCTAGAGGATTTTCCGGAAAAGTATAAGTTGCTCTATGGAAGAGCCCTGACTTCCCAGATGGTGTACGATGAAGTGCCTGCTCTTTGTCACGCTTTAGGTCCTAACAACAAACTGGTGTTCTCAGCCGGTATTGTCACCGGAACATCTGCACCTACCTCAGCGCGTATCTCAGTTGGCGGTAAGTCACCATTAACTGGTGGAATTAAAGAAGCTAATGCGGGTACTGCCTGGGCTCCGGATCTGGCGAAGATGCAAATTCGCGCTCTGGTGGTTGAAGGCCAACCAGAAGGCAGCGATGTCTATTGGGGAGCCGCGATTAAATGGGACAAAGAAGCTAAAAAACCGGTAATCGAGTTCTTTGAGGCAACCGAGCATGTTGGTAAAGATGTCTATGAGGTTTATCCAAAGATTTTTGAGAAATTTGGTGATAAGGTTTCCATTGCCAGTATGGGTACTGCCGGTGAATTAGGTTATGGAAACTCGGGAATTGTATTCAATGACATGGCCCGCCGCCCCAGCCGTTATGCCGGACGCGGTGGTTTGGGTGCTGTGATGGCGTCCAAACGTCTGAAATTCCTCATCCTGGACGCCAAGGGAGCTCCCAGCATTGAGATGGTCGATAAATCCCTCTTTGACGTAGGCCGCAAGAAATTAATTGATGCCATCCGCAGCCATCCCATTTCACAACCGAAAGGCGGCCTCAACAGTTATGGAACTGCCGTCCTGGTTAATATCTTGAACGAAGCTGGTGGATTACCCACCCGCAACTTCTCTGCCGGCCGCTTTGAAGGCGCTGCTAAAACCTCCGGTGAAGCCATCTTCGAAACAAACAAGGAACGCATGGGCAAAGAAATTTATAACCATGCCTGCTCACCCGGTTGTATTATCCAATGTTCTAACACCCTCTACAACGAAGATAAAAGTGAAAGAACATCCTGTATTGAATACGAATCAACCTGGTCATTAGGCGCCAACCTGGGTGTGGATGATCTGGACGATATTGCCACCATGGTGCAGCTCTGTAATGCCTATGGTCTGGATACCATTGAGACCGGCGGCACACTGGGCGTGGCGATGGAAGGCGGACTGCTCGAGTTTGGTGATAGCAAGGGCGCTATCCAGATGATTCACGAGATGGGCAAAGGCACACCGTTAGGGCGCACCCTGGGTGGAGGAACCGAAGTTACCGGTAAAATTTATGGTGTCAAACGTGTCCCGGCTGTTAAGGGGCAGGGTATGCCGGCTTACGAACCACGGGCTGTCAAAGGAATTGGAATCACGTACGCCACCACCACGATGGGCGCCGACCACACCGCCGGTTACACGATTTGTCCGGAGATCTTAGGCGTCAGTGGAAAGTTAGACCCGTTGAGCCCTGAAGGCAAAGCTGCTCTGAGCCGCGCTTTCCAGGCTACTACCGCTTTCATCGATTCCTGCGGACACTGCTTGTTCATTGCTTTCCCAATTCTAGACATTGCCAGCGGTTTTGAAGGTATGATTGAGGAATGTAATGGTGTATTGGGCACCAACTGGAATGCAGATGACGTTGTGGCTTATGGTGCAAATACTTTGAAAGTCGAGCGCAAGTTCAATGAAGCCGCAGGGCTGACCAACGCTGCTGACCGAATTCCCGAATTTATGAAATTGGAACCCTTGCCACCGCACAATCAGGTGTTTGATATCCCGGATGAGGCTCTGGATTCCGTCTTCAAAGACATGTAATTTGTATTATTAATTAATACAGAAAGGATGATTTTTATCAGATTTATTCTGATAAAAATCATCCCCATTTAAAATTTGAAATTGGTAAAATTTAATCAACCAGGGGTGTTGAGAGCTTACCCATAATGAACAAATCGATAAAGAAGGTATGATGATGGCAAAACTTACTCCAAATGAACAGGGAAAAATTCAAATCCCGCCTTCCTTTTACAAACGGCGCAGATTAAGTCCGAATACTGAATTCTGGTTGGATGAACGGGAAGGTGACCTGGTTTTGTATCCCCGCCTGCCAGATGCCCGCAAGCTCTACATTGAAGTCACCACCTCTTGTAATCTGAATTGTCTGACCTGTATTCGCCATTCCTGGACCGATCCACATTCTCACATGAAGCCGGAGACCTTTCAGAAAATCATGGACAGTCTGGATGGACTACCCAACCTCGAACGTGTCATCTTCACCAGTTTTGGCGAACCTTTAATGAACCGCAATCTGCTTTCCATGATTGCAGAAGTTCGTAAGCGTGACCTGGCTGTGACGCTGGGGTCGAATGGGGTGATGTTAAAAGAAAAAGTACTGCGGGAACTGTTCCGCCTCGGGATCGATCAACTGGTGGTATCGATCGATGGAGGGAAACCGGAGACTTATGAAGGCGTACGCGGCACACAACTGGCGATCATTATCGAAAATGTGAAGAAATTTAACGAGATCAAAAAGGAGATGGGTGCGTTCAAACCGTCCTTAGGAATCGAATTTGTGGCGATGCAAAGCAACCAAAGTGAATTGCGGGAAGTCCTGGAATTGGCCAGTGAATTAAATGCTTCCCGCCTGGTGGTTTCGCATGTTTTGCCTTATACCAAGGAAATGAATGAGGAAAAATTATACGGCTACGGACCTCGTGATCCGTTACAGGTTGGCGCCTGGCCGGTGAAAGAGGATATTTGGGTGCGCTGGGGATTAATTGAATTACCGCGTATGTTCTGGGGTGCTGAACGCCGCTGCCGTTTCGTACAGGATAAATCTATTGTCGTTGGTTGGGATGGAAATGTCTCTCCCTGCTATGCTTTCTCACATAGTTATAAATATTACACCGTTGATGGTGTTGAGAAGAATGTGGAGCGTTTCATTCTTGGTAATGTGAACGAACAACCGCTGGCAGAGATCTGGATGAATGAAGAGTTTACCCGCTTCCGCAGTAATGTACGCTCCTTCCATTTCCCGTCCTGCCCGGATTGTGATTTAAGGGAAACCTGTGATTTGCGCAAAAATAATGAAGGCTGCTGGGGGCATAACCCCTCCTGCGCAGACTGCCTTTGGGCGCAGGATATTGTACGGTGCCCGTAGAACAATGATTATCAAAATTCGATTGTTCGCGAACTTAAGAAGATACATCCCCGATCTTGGTGTGGGGCAGACAAAAGAAATGTGTCTGGATGGTGAGGTGACGATCATGCAGCTATACGACTTGCTTGGTATTCCAATCGAGGAAGTTAAATTGGCCTATGTGAATGGTATTTTTTGTGAGCCGGATACCATGCTAAAAGATGGGGATGAAATTGGTATATTTCCCCCGATCGGTGGAGGGAACCATTAAAATGAACATTGAAGTCTGGTTATATGGAGAATTATCCCTATACGGGGGAGAAAATGCGAAAAAAGGCTTTTCCAGTCTGAAAGTAGAGTTAACTGCTGGGGCTACGATTCGCGATTTGTTGAAGCAATTACAGATGCCAACAGAAAAAAGAGGAATTACGTTTATCAATGGGAATTTAAGCGCGCTGCCGGATTTGCAGCCCGACTTAGATCAGGCTTTAGAGGAGGGAGATCGCATCTCGTTTTTCGATTTGCGTAGTATGTGGCCGTTCCAATACCGGCATGGAGCAGCGTTAGCTCCCGGGATGAACGAAGTTTTAACGGGTGATCTTGAAACAATCATGCATCATAAGCGTAAAACGGATTAGTGCAAGCCAGCATTCATTTCTTTAAACCAAAGATAACCAGACTGAAGCGCTTCTTTGGCTGAATATTGATATTTCAATTTTAAATCCTGAATGCTTTTTTGATTCGTGATATAAAAACCATAGCCGGCAAAACGCAATAATTCCATGGGTACCGGTAAAGAAAAAAGCGCTTGAAGGGGTTGCAGCAGGATGGCCAGTGAGCGTAGCAGCTTTCCAGGTAGGATCAATTTTGGCATAGGTCGCAGACTAAGTTCTGAAATGATTGAAAACAAGGTTTGGAAGGTCAGGTTCTCGCCACCCAGAATATAGCGTTCTCCGCGTTTGCCATATTCCAACGCTGCCAGATGTCCGTTGACCACATCATCAATGTGTACCAGGTTAAAGCCTCCAGCAGGAATGAAAGGGATGTTTTTCGTCGCCAGTTGTACGATGGGAGAGGTGTGAATGCGATAGATATCGCCAGGCCCAACTACAAAGGAAGGATTAACAATCACCGCATCCAGTCCATCAGCGACTGCTTTCTGAACTTCCAGCTCTGCCCGATATTTGCTGTAGCCATAATGCCAGAGATCCGGGCGTATATTCCAGGTGGAGTTTTCACTCAGGATGGGTGCTTCGGCAGGGGGCAGCATTTCAGCCGGCGATGAGGGCAGCCCTAGCGCTGCAAGGGTGCTGGTGTGAACCAGCCGTTGGACTCCTTGTGCCAGAGCAGCCTCCAGGACATTGCGGGTGCCCCGGGTGGTGATGGCAGCATAATCTGCTCCGTTGGTTGAATTTCCCAGTAGGGCAGCGGTATGAAAGACAATATCTACGCCCTGCATAGCGGCTTGCAAACTTTCAGGTTGGGTGATGTCTCCAATGGCATGTTCAACTGGTAATCCATTAAGCAGGGTTAGATTGCTGGACGCGCGATGGAAAGCGCGCACTGAATAACAACGCTGTACCAGGACTGCACAGATTGCACCGCCGATGAATCCGGACGAGCCGGTGACCAGTACTCGCATCATACCAGCGACTCGATCAGGGTGGCTTCTCCCTGACCGACACCCACACACAGGGTTGCCAGTCCACGCAGAGATTTTTGCGAAACGGCTGATCTGCGTTTCAGCTCATGCATCAAGGTTGTTAAAATCCTGGCTCCGGAGCAGCCCAATGGATGTCCCAGCGCAATCGCGCCCCCGTTTACGTTAACGATCTGCGAGTCGAGTTCTAACTCCTGCATCACCGCCAGGGTTTGAGCCGCAAAGGCTTCATTAATTTCGATTAATGAAATATCCTGTATGGAGAGATTGGTGCGCTGAAGCAGTTTCCGCGTGGCAGGCACTGGCCCAATCCCCATGATGCGTGGAGGGACGCCGGCAGCAGCACTGCCCACCCACCGGGCAAGCGGCTTGAGTCCCAACTCATTGGCTCGTTTGGCACTCATCAATAAGATCGCCGCAGCTCCATCATTCATGCCGGATGAATTACCAGCGGTGACGGTACCGTCTTTCTTAAAAGCTGGTTTCAGGGTGCTTAATTTTTCCAGGGTAGTATCCCGGCGCGGGCGCTCATCCTGAGAGACAGAGATGGGATCACCTTTTCGTTGGGGAATGGATACCGGGATGATTTCCTCAGCAAATTTGTCACGATCCATGGCTGCAACGGCTCTCTGGTTACTGCGCAGCGCAAATTCATCTTGCTTGTCTCTGGAAATTCGGTATTCCTCCGCCAGATTCTCGGCAGTGATGCCCATTGGGTCCACGCCGTACAGGGTTTCAAATTTGGGGTTGATGTAGCGCCAGCCGATAGCGGTATCGAAGGCAGTCAGGTTGCCGTAAGGGAAAGCATTCTCGGCTTTGGGAAGCGAATAGGGTGCGCGCGACATGCTTTCCACCCCTCCGGCGATGAAGAGGTCTCCTTCTCCGGCGAGGATGGCTCTGGCTGCCATATTGACGGCATTCAAGCCGGAGGCGCACAGGCGATTGACCGTTACCGCCGCCACTTCCAGCGGGAAACCTGCCAGCAAAGCAGCCATACGGGCAACGTTGCGGTTATCTTCACCCGCCTGGTTGGCACAGCCCAGATAAACCTCTTCGATCATGATTGGGTTGAGCTGGTTACGTTTTACCAAAGCTGATAAAGCCTGAGCTGCCAGATCATCCGGCCGCACTTTGGATAAAGAGCCGCCTAATGCGCCAATTGGGGTACGAACTGCATCAATGATCACAACGTCTTGCATGCTTCCTCCTGTTGAAAAGGACCAAGAAAAACAAAAGATGACAAAATTATTCTACTATGATTTATTTTAAATGGTTTTCACAATCCCGTTTTCAACCAGAGGATTGATCTCAACCTTAGCTTCATGCGCATTTTGAAAAAGGATATTATTAGGTATTAATTCTACTCTCCAATGCCCGGCCTGAATTTTTAGGGAATCTGGATTGGAAACCAGATCCAGGGCGATGGGACTGAAAAGGCTCCAGAAGATGGCTTGTTTTTGATGAACTTTCAATTGGGCGGATGAAGCAGGCTCTTTGTGACCATAATAATGCGATACCCAACCTCGGGTGGATTGGGGATCAGCGCTGACAACGTCCAGTTTACTCGTGAGATTGAGTACACCGAATCGGGCGGTGTAGCTGTCTTCTGCCCGTCTCCATTGCAGCATGTTCTCGCCATTCAAATTGGCTGTAAATTTGTTATTTAATAACCAATTCAAAGTGAAATCATGTTCGACCAAACCAGATACATGGTCAACCACCAACCAACTCTGCTGATCCAGTAACAATATACTGCGTTTATGCCAGACAGGGTCTTTCAGGCGGGTGTAGCCGTCATGCTGGCCCTGCCAAAACTTCAGCCCTTGTTTGTTTTCAAATGATAAAATGGTGCCCTGCGACCAGTTGACCCAGATAAAGCGACTGAATTGTTCCATCTGGTCCCGACCATCCACGCTAACGGTATTATGGACAATCGTTTTAGCCAGACCGTTGCGCCATTCACCAGCGCCGCTGTACAGATAAGTGCCTGCATCCAAGCTGATCGCTTCCCCTTGCCAGAAAATATCCAGGTGATTTTGATCGGCATGTGTGGGGCGGTCAACAATATCTCCGCAGCGGACAAAGGCAACCGTGTTTTGCCCCTGAATTCGGGTTAATCCGCTTTCGGGGAAAATCTGGTCGAATTTCTGTGACTTTGGTTCAACAAAGGATTCCAGGGCTTCTTTGCCAAACAACCAGAATAAATCCTCATCCCAGCAGCCGGGTGGAAAAATCCTTTTTCGGTGGATAGCATAATAACCTGATTGGATCAAAGGCCGGAAATCCTGAAAGTCACAATTGTTTAATGGCAAAACCAGGGAACCGTCATTTGACCCATAAACCGGAATAAGACCGGTAGCTGGGTCTATTAGTTCATATAAATAATCGATCGAACGCTCCACGCCGGCATAAATGGCGGACGATAATTTTTGGTCATTGACTTCAGCAATTCGCAGGGCAAATAAAAAAATATGCAGGATAAAACGATGATAGTTAAGTGAATGCATGGCATAGCTGCCATCCAGGTAAATTTGTTTGCTGGCCTCTTTTTTAAAGATTTGTTTGCCGATCCGGCGGTACTTTCCGCTCTGTCTTAATTCAGGGAAAAGCGTTCCGGCCAGCCAAACGCCAAAACTTTCGCTGATGGTGTGATTGCTGCGGGTAAAAATAGCGTAATCCAGATTGCGGTAGATACGATCCGCTGAGACTGCTACGAAAGTGGTCAACTGGGCAATTCTTTCCGGAGTGGATTGCGGGTGATCTTTAAAAGCGTAGTAGCCAAAACAAACTGCCATCAACCTTAAGGTAGTTTCCTGTCCGCATTTCCAGTTAGGGCCACGTCCGGGAGGGTTGTTGAGCATCCAGTCTTCCAAGATTTGCCAGAAAGCAGCCGGATAATGCTGATCCCCTGAGCGGGCATAGGCGCGCACCAGGCTGTAAATTTGAGACAGGCGGTTGGCTTCCCAGATGAATTTTATGTCATAAGGACCATCATCCGAGATTTGGGACCAGTGTTTTTCAGCCGGAATACGAATATTATGAAAGGGATCCAGCAGCCAATCCGGTGGAAAGCCGATCTGGTAATCTGTTTTTGAGAAGTAACGCAAAATTCCAGCTAGATATTGATCGGCTTCTTTCAATACCTGAAAATGATCCCAATTCGTATTTTTCGGAAAGGGGTTTAATTGGCTGAAATGGAATTTTGGTTCATTTTCTTTACGCCATTGAGCATATTTTTCTGGTTCTGCGGGGATAGAATTCTTAATCCAGTATTTCAAAGGGCGTGCAGCCCATTCAAAAGCCGGTATTTGCAGGCGGATGATTCCAATTTTCAACCGCAGCCAATAGATGCTGCGAAATAACAGCCAACGAATCCCGAAAAGCTGATAGAGAGAAATGAAAGACTTAATTTTGCGCTTTATTTTCACGATACCTGATAAAAAGGTTAATCAAAATCCACAACACTGGCAATCCAATGATAATAGCTGCCGGGGCAAAACGATAGCCATGGATCCAGGCATAAGCCAAAACCACACCCAGCGAGGTTAAAAGCAAATACAGGCTGGTAATCGACGCAACACGATAACCGCTGATCACCAGACGCTGGTAAATGTGCGTGCGATGGGCGGAAAATACTGGCTCTCGCTTGATCCAGCGCCGCAGGAAAGCAACTAGCGTATCCAGAATGTACACCCACATCACGATCACACCCAATAAAAAGGCATCTTTTACACGATTAACGGACATTAAGGGAATTACTGCAAAACAAAAGCCTAAAAAGGTGCTGGCTACATCCCCCACAAAGATGCGCGCAGGCGGCCAGTTGTGCCCCAGGAAACCCAGGCTGGAAGCCGCGATGGCAATGGTTAACCAGAATAGCAGGCTGGAAGCCTGTCCACTGATGCCCAGGAACAACATCCACCCGAATGCGGCCGTTAAGGCGACGCTGCCAGACATTCCATCAATGCCATCCATAAAATTAAAAGCGTTAATCAACCCCATGATCCACAGGATAGTAATAGGAATCCCGACGTAGCCAAGTTGCAACTCTCCGAAGAGCGGAATGGTGATGGATTTGAAATATCCTAATCCAAGAACAGTTGCGAGTGCGGCTAAGCCCTGAAAGAGAAAACGAAATTTAGGTGAGAGGGATTTCACATCATCCTGCCAGCCGATCCAGGCAACCAGTGCACCGATAACCACAAAAACCAGCCCTTCCCGCCAGTTGTGCGTGAGCAGGGTGAGGATCAAAGCCACAGCCAGTGTGATAGAAACAATCACCAGTCCACCCCCGCGCGGTGTGGGCACCGAGTGGGAACTGCGTTCATTGGGTAGATCGATAACCTGGCGTTGAATTAACCAGGTACGGGTCGCTTCCACCCCAATGAATGAGATGGCAGTTAAAATAAAAAAAACGACAATTTCTTTCATGGTTTTTTACGCAGGACCTGGTTAATTTCTCGTTGAATGCCTTCTTCAAAACTGATTGGTTGAAAGTTGAAATCTAGTTCAGCCTTCTCATTTGAAAAATCTTTGTTTTCATTCAATCGTTTTACCTGCTCTGCTTTGATCGGAAACGGGATTTTAACCTTTTCTAGAATTTTCAGCAGTTTAATGACCAAGGAATCCGGTAAATGAACCTTTAGGATTTTTCGGTTGATACTTCGGGAAATTGTATCAATGACTTCATTATAAGTAAGAGCGAATTTTCCGGCAATATTGTAACAATTGCCAATAGTTTTAGGGTGTTCGAGGCATTGGATGATCGCTCTCGCAACATCCTCTACATAAACAGGTTGTTGTAAGTAATTCCCTTTGCCGAAGACTGGCAGGACTGGAAACCACTTAAGCCAGCGTATCAGGCGCACCATGTTACGATCTCGGGAGCTGCCATAAATCATGGTTGGTCGCAGGATGGTGAAAGACAAACCGCTGTTTTGGATGGTTTCTTCAGCAGCCAGACGGATAAGCTTGCTGCGGCTGTTTAACTGGGTAAAAATAGCAGTTGTGCTGACGAAGATCGCGCGCTGAATGCCAGCGGATTGCGCTACAGTTACAATAGTTTCTGCGTGTCCAAACCCCAGAGAAGCAATATTTACCAACGTGTCACAACCCTGCAGCGCTGCCTGTAATTGCTGCGGATTTTCCAGATCGCCCAAATGCCAGCGAATCTCTGGCTGCGGTAAAATCTCACGCTTGCTGGTTGGTCGAACCAGACAATGCACCTCCCAACCTTTATCTAGCAGCATGGGAACCACATAACTGCCGGTAAACCCAGTTGCACCGGTAACAAAAATTTTCACGCTTTCCTCAGGTTGAGCAGCAAAGTTCTCGTTTTTTTCAGCATCACTTCACGATTCAGATGTTCAACCAGGTACTCACGGGCGGCTGACCCCATCTGTTTTATTTCTTCCGGATGGTTAGAAAGCCATAACACCTTTTCAGCCAATTGCTGGTCATCGCCAGGAGGAATGTAGACCCCGCCGTGACTCGCTTCGATCACCTGGCGAATAACACCATCAATGACCAGCACAGTTGGTTTGCCGGCTGCCATATAATCAAAAACTTTGTTGGGGTAGGTGGTGCGGAACATGGGGATGTCTTGAAGGATTGCCAGGCACACGTCTGCGGCTGCAACAATTTCCGGGATTTCATGTTTGGGGCGCACCCCGGCAAAAATAACATTCTTCAAACCCAACTTCTCTGCTTCGGCCTGCAACTTTGGTCTTTCTTTTCCATCTCCGAAGAAGATAAACAGTATGTTTTCATGTTCTTTAATCTGATTTGCAGCCCGGAGAATGGTATAGATATCATTTGCCTGACCCAGGGCGCCCGTATATAGAACCAGGAATTTATCCTCCAGACGGCGTTCTTTCCGAAGTTTACTCCCATCCATATCTGGATGAAACATGTGAATATCCGCGCCGTAAGGGATAAAAGTGATTTTTTCCGCCGGGATGTCTTTAGCGGCAATATATTCTTTATAAGCAGGAGAGTTGACCAGAATATGGGTGGCGCGTTTGTATAAAAACATTTCCAACCAACGGGCTAACCTGATCAGGATCGGGTTGGTAAAAACACCCATGCTGACGATGAACTCCGGCCATAAGTCACGTACCTCTAAAAGAAAAGGTTTTCTGCGCAGCCAGGCAACCGCCCAGGCTGAAAAAGCCTGGAAAATGGGCGGGGTCGTTCCTATGATCAGATCGACCTCTTTTACCCGCAGGGCGACCACAATCGAACTGAAAACAAAGCTAAAGAAAGAGATAATCCGCCAGAAATAACTGCGATGGATCGCCGGGTAGATATACGTTCGCAGGATCTTAACGCCATCAATGACCTGTTTCGCCATTAATCCTTTGTGTGCTACGGTCTTCTTGCCAGTCTGATAATTTAAATCGGACGCAACAATAATTAACTCATCCCCAAAAGGCTGTAAGTATCTTGCCAGTTCAAAATGTCGGGTATGTCCTGGTTCGTCCGGGGAGACAAATACCTGATTTATTAACAGGATTTTCATATCGATAATTTTACCATCCGGAAGAATTTCACAGACTGATTCTGCAAGCATCATGTAAAATACTCTTATGAATCCAAAGGGAATCTTGCCGTATAGCTTTTATGACCGCCCCGTGGTTCAGGTTGCGCGCGAGTTATTGGGCAAGCGTCTGGTACGTTGCTGGGATGATCGCCGGGTTTCCGGAATTATTATCGAAACAGAGGCATATGATGGCATGCAGGATCTGGCCTGTCATGCCCGGGTCGGGAAGACCAAGCGCAATCAGGTTATGTTTGGCAAGGCCGGGCATGCTTATGTTTATTTCACCTATGGAATGCACTGGTGCCTGAATGTGGTTACTGGGGAGATTGGTTACCCGGCAGCAGTTCTCATCCGGGCGCTTACACCCATAGAGGGACTTGAGATCATCGCGCAAAATCGAGGAAAGGTGGAACGGAAAAACTGGACAAACGGGCCGGCTAAGCTTACCCAGGCTTTCCAAATTAATCGTCAGCAAAACGGAATTGATTTAACCGGACAAAAAGATCATTTGTGGGTCGAGGATGGAGAGGAAATAGCTGATCAATTCGTTCAAGTTGGCCCCAGAGTTGGGATTGACAGCACCCCGGAGCCCTGGCGGAGTATGCCCTGGCGTTTTCAAATCTCAGACGCTCAGATAGGTTTAGAGGAATGATCATGTTCCGTTGGGGAATCATTCTTTTGCTAACCATTCTAACCAGCGCTTGCAGCCAGCTTTACGCTACCCCAACACCGGTCGATGATGGACTGGATCATTATCTTTGGATCGGGGATGATCAGATTAGCACCGGCCCATTGGATCTGCAGGTTTTGTTATTATTGGAACTGGCCGAAAAATCACAGAATATTCAAACTTCACAATTTATTTCACCCTGGAATACTTTTTATTCCGCTTTCAATCAAGTAGATTTTATCAAAAATATCGATCTTTCTACGCAGGACATCATTTTCATCCAGGCATTTGGTCTGCAAAGAAATTTGAGCGAACGGGAGTACGTCGAAAATGCAAAAACCTGGATCGATTATTTTCAGTCTCAAAACAAGAAAATAATCATCTTCTACCCCTGGTTTTCAATGGTGGACAGTCAGGCGGATATCGAAAAATTTGACCGGATGGTGCATGAAATCGCCTGGCAGTATCATTTGACGTTGGTGCCTGTTGGGCCGGCTTGGCGTCTGGCACAGGTGGAACGCCCTGATCTGCAACTTTACGGCAGTGATGGGATTCATCCTTCGGCAGCCGGTTTATATCTGACAGCTTGTGTGTTCTTTGCCAGTATGACCGGCGAATCCCCAGTTGGAAATCCTGTGTTTACATCAATTGGATATGATCATCCCGCTGATATTGTAAAATTAGATAGGAATACGGTTGACTTTCTGCAAAATATTGCCTGGGAAACAATGAATGAGTATCTTCAAAAAGATGAATTTCAGGTTATGATTGACCAGTAAATGGCTATAAGTTTAGCAAGGAGCAAAAAATGTTTCGAAAAACACCTTCTTCTTCTACTACACCTCAGGCTCCAGTTGAACGGGTAACATCTGTTCTCGGCCCTGGGATCAACTGGAAAGGCGATTTGCGCGGCAGTGGCGGGGTAAGAATAGAAGGTGCTTTTGAAGGCGAAATCAACATTCGCGGGCTGGTTGTTATTGGTGAAACAGGTCGGGTGAGCTGTGAGCAATTGCAAGCCAACTCGGTGATCGTCGCCGGAGCGGTTAAGGGCAACATTACGGCCGAGAAACTGGAAATCCGCAGTACCGGCCGGGTCTGGGGGGATGTTACCACGGTGGGCTTCTCCACAGAAGAAGGCGCCTTCCTGCGCGGACAGGTGCGAATGGAAGAGCGGGTTGAATTGAAAATGGTGGACGAAGAAAAACACATTACCAACGCTCAGGATGAATAATTGCTTCCATTAATGAAAAGATAAAGATCCTTTGAAAAGATTTGACCTCCGACCAAAATTTCTTATTGGTGAGAGGAAATAATATGAAGATAAAGAAACAACACAAATATTTTCTCCTGGCAATTCTTTTGTTTGTAGGCCTGGCTTGTTCCTCTACTTATCGTAATTCGATTTTGGACCGTTTTTCGGAGCAGGTAGAAGAAATTTTTTCTAACCCGGGGTTGATGGCAACCAAAGTTTTTGAACAAGGAAAAGAATTAGATGGGGGGGACGCTGAAGTCTATGTTCAACCTGATCCAGGCAGTTTGAGTTTTGGAATGGGTGGGTTGGATAGTTATCGTTCACGTCTGGTGAGAACCTTTCAGGGCACAGATGAAGAAGGAAATTCCACCACGATTTTAATTTCAAATGAAATGGAAAGCATACCTTCTTTGCAGATTGCACATTTACTATTGAATACCTATATCAATGACAAGCTTTTCGAAACGAATGAACTATATCGCTATGGGAATGAGGTTTATCTGGTTGAAACCCATGGCGTTGAAGCTGAAATAGAATGTTCTGTTTTTCCAAATGGGGTTGAAACGTTTGAGCAAAATCGAAAACAATTAGAGTTGTCAGCAATATTCAGTAATTTATTTTTAGGAGATTTACTGGAAAGCAAAATCGAAATCAATGGAATTCGCTCGGATCACTACCGGGTTACCGGGGTGGAGATGGTAAATGCTTCTTTATCGAATATTCAGTCTGAAGTCTGGTATGCAAGGAATGAGGCTTATATTGTTAAGTTTGCTGGGGTAGCAAAAGGAGAAGCGTATTCAGACCTGGAAGAATCCACCGTACAAGGACAAATTTCCTGGGCGTATGATTTACTGGATGTCAACCAGGTGGAAAGAATTCTGCTACCTGAGGTTTGTCAGGCTGCATACCAGGGCGGCAGTGATTCCATTCCGGTGCCGGAAAATGTATTTGATGTATCCCGGATGGGGTCGATGTTAAGTTTTTCTTCTCCAGAGGATGTTACTTATCTGGTCGATTATTACAAAGCAGAGATGCCCGCTCTGGGGTTTCTCTTGAGTGATGAATCCAGCTCTCAGGATTATTTCGTATTATCGTACGACAAAGCAAATGTAACGGTGGTTGTGATGCTCTCAGCTTTAAATGAAGGTGGCAGTGACGCAATCATTACAATTGAAACGAAATAACCTCGAATTAATTCCTACCCTTGTGCACAAGATTAGCTTTCGAACTTGTGTTAAAATCACATCGTGAACCGTTTTGAGCCAGCTTCCCAAAGCTTCCTGCCTGACCGAAAACTAGGGATACTATTACATATTCTCCTGCTGGCTGTTGTTATTCCGTTAATGATCGCGGCAATATGGGTGGCTACTCATCAGGCAGAAGGCAGTTTTTTTGTTTTGATGATTCTTCTAATCGTTCTTTTAACAATATTCATTCCCTTCATTCTTTACCGGGGATACGCCTTGATCAACGCCCGTTATATTTTGGAACGCGATGGCTTGCGGCTGCGTTGGGGTCTACGAACGGAAGATATTCCTTTAAACGAGATTGAGTGGCTGCGCAGGGCAAATGAATCGGGGTATTCTCTTCAACTACCTGTTTTTGCATGGCCAGGGGCAATTTTAGGTGAAAGAAAAGTTGAGAGTTTAGGGTCGGTCGAATTTATTGCTTCAGAAAGCAAAAAATTGATGTTAATTGCTACCACGAGCAAGGTGTATGCCATTTCTCCCAATGCACCGCGCGACTTTGAGTTAGCTTTCCAAAGGTCATTTGAAATGGGAAGCCTTTTTCCAATTAAATCTCAATCCACCAGGCCAGCCGCATTTGTCATGGAAGTATTAAAAGACCGCTTTGCGAAATATTTATTACCCTTGAATGTGGGGTTAACGATAATCCTTTTACTGGTATCAGGTTTCACGATCGCAAATCACAGGCAATTACCATTAGGCTTTTCCCCTCAGGGTCTGCCGTTAGATATGGTTTCTTCACAGCAATTGTTATTAATCCCTTTTCTAGGGTTGTTTGTGATGGTAATGAATATTATTCTTGGCTTATTTTTCTTTCGAAGAGAAGAGTACTATCAGATTTCCTATTTACTGTGGGCTGGCGGGGTTATTACACCGATTTTATTGATTGCTGCGATGTTGATATTATCTTTTTATGGCTGAGAATTTTCAAAAATGAATATTTCGACGATGCAATTATTCCTTGGTTTTTTATTTGCAGCACTGATCGCTGTTGTTTCGTATTATGTTGGTTTTTTATCGCTAAGCGGAGCGATTGCTGCCTGCGTTTTGGGGACGATTGTTTTTGGTCTGGGCGGTTTTTCATGGGCAGTTATTTTGGTTGGCTTTTTTTTCTCATCCAGCCTGCTTTCAAAAGTGTTTAAACGCCAAAAGGCACAAATGCAGGAGAAGTTCTCAAAGGGGAATAGAAGGGATGTCTGGCAGGTGTGGGCAAACGGGGGTGTGGCTGGTATCTTTGTAATTTTTCATGTTTTTTTTCCCGACCAAACCTGGCCCTGGCTGGCTTTTTGTGGTGCATTGGCGGCAGTAAATGCCGATACCTGGGCAACGGAATTGGGGGTATTGAGTAAGAAGAAACCCATCAACCTGGTTACAGGCAAGCAGGTAGAGCCTGGTACCTCCGGCGGAATCTCGCTGTTCGGAACGACCTATTCAGTTTTGGCGGCGGCTTTTATTGCCCTTTTGGCAATCATTTTCTGGCCGAAGTATATTCCGGATGGCACCTTTCCCCATTTGATTTTTGTTTTTATGGGAATAACTTCAGCCGGTTTGTTGGCAAGTCTGGTAGATTCTTTATTAGGGGCCACTATCCAGGCAATGTATTATTGCCCACAGTGCAAGAAAGAAACCGAGAAAACTCCTGTTCATCTCTGTGGCCATGAAACTCGTTTTGAAAGAGGCTGGAAATGGCTTAACAATGACTGGGTCAATACCATTTGTGGTCTGATCGGCGGGTTTGTTATGGTAATGATCGCCATTATTTAGCGAATGAGAATATTATTGGAAAAAGAAAGAAGGGGGTTCGTCTTCTACGATCTTTCCCAGCCAGAGCGGTTGATTGGGGTCGCCATTTCGGAAGCTGATCCACACGACATCGCCGACGATTGGTCGAATGCGTTCATTGTCTTTAAGGGGAACAACCGAAGACGCCCACAGTAAGCCCATTTCCGGTATAGCATCAATTTTTACCTGAACGCGCATCCTATTCTCGGGATCTTCGTTGGAAATTACGACAGCCCGGTAGATACTGCTCAAAGAACTTGAAAAAGATTTCTCTTTTTGAGTTGGTGAAGGTTTAAACATTTCATCCGGATCGGTCATTTGATATTTAAAGGGTGCTTCAAAATTACCATAACGCTCGGTAGGTTTACAGCCTTTTATACCATCACCAAAGACAAATACTTCCTGCCCATTTTTTAACTGTTTAATCATAAAATGGCGATCATGCGGGGTGGAGGCATTAAAATCAGAAACCTGAAGCCATATTTCACCATCAATTACCAGTTGGACACTTTTCTTACTCATAACTTAATTAATCCATTGAATGCTTATTATTTACTAGGGTTGTACCAATCAATCAAAAAATTGAATCAAACAGGATCCCAGTTGCTTATGGAATTATACCTTGCTCAATTGAAAATTCTTTTCTGCCATTTGGGCAATTGTCTCTCCAATGGATAACGAGGCGGTAGCGGCTGGTGATGGAGCGTTCAAAACATGTACCTGATGCGGCTTCTCAACAATGCTGAAATCATCCAGCAGCTTCCCATCCGGGGATAAAGCCTGGGCTCGAACCCCTGACCCGCCGGGATGAACATCGCCCATTTGTAATTCAGGAATAAGGCGTTTTAAGGATTTAACAAAAGCGGCTTTGCTGTAAGAGCGATAAATTTCAGAAATACTCATTTTCCAATATTTCAGGCCCATACGCCAGAAACCAATGTAGAGGCCGTAATAGGCTATATCGTATAACGAAATATCAGATTTTTTATACCCTTCCCGTTTTAATGCTAGCACCGCGTTTGGGCCGGCTTCAACGCCACCATGGATCATGCGGGTGAAATGAACGCCCAGGAAGGGGAAGCGGATATCCGGTACCGGGTATATCAGCCCTTTCACCAGGTACTCTTTTTCAGGAATGAGTTCATAATATTCTCCCCGGAAGGGAATAATCTGCAACCCCGGGTTAACCCCACACAAACGGGCGATGCGATCGGAACGCAACCCGGCGCAATTAATCAGGTTTTTCGTTTCGATGTCGCCATTGGTGGTTTGCAGTTGAATATGTTCGTGATTCTGCTTGAAGCCAACCACCTTGGTATTATTCTTGATTTCTCCACCGGCTGCAGTAATTAATTTGGCGTAAACTTTAGAGACGTCCAGATAGTTCACAATGCCGGTTTGAGGAACCCAGAGACCATCAATTCCGTTGACGTACGGCTCATATTCCCGAATTTCTGCCGGAGTTAACCGCCGCAATCCCTCCAGTCCATTTGCTCTGCCGCGTTCTTCTAACCTATTTAAGGAAGGAATCTCATCCGGACTGGTGGCAACGACTACCTTACCGCAGTGCTCATGGGCAATCCCATTTTCTTCACAGAAACGGTACATGGCTTCACGGCCAATGACACAATTGGTGGCTTTTAATGATCCGGGCTTGTAATATAACCCGGAATGAATTACCCCACTGTTATTACCGGTTTGATGGGCTGCTACCTCGTTTTCCGCTTCCAGAACAATAAGAGAACATTTGTAATTTTTCATCAATTTAAGTGCAGTTGCCAGGCCAACAATTCCAGCACCAATAATTGCTACGTCGTAAACTTTTGTATTCATAGGCTTGTTTCTCCCAATTTGCGTGTCTATTGAATAGTCTAGCAGAAAAAAACAATGATTTACAACTTTAAACGAACTTTAATTTTTTGGTAATCTACTATTTCTTACGTTGTCTGCCTGAGAATTCTGCCGGACGGATATATGCCGGAGCCAGGATCAGATGCATGGAACAGATTCTGGCATCCAGCATGCGGCTGCGAATTCTGGGGTCCATTTCAGCCAGGTCATTGGCAGTGGTGATTACAGTCGGCAATTTGGCGTTATAGCGATAATTGAAAATCTGATATAGTTTTTCTCTGGCCCAGGGGGTTGCGGATTGAGTTCCCAGATCATCCAGAATCAATAGGGATGCTGAACGAACCTGTTCAAACAGGTGATCGTAAGAAGTGTTGCTATTCGGATTAAAAGTAGCCCGTAAATGATCGAGAAAGTCAGGTACCACGACAAAAATTGGTTCTTCCCCAAAGGCGAGACGATAATTCCCGATGGCGGCTGCCAGATGGGTTTTTCCACAGCCATAGGTGCCGACAAACACCAGCCAACCCTGAGGATGTTCAGCAAATTTGTTGGCAGCTTCGAATGCGGCTGCCAGGCTGCGTTTTTGTTCGGGAGATAGTTTCTCATGGTCACGTAAATTGAACGTGCCAAAAGTGCTATCGGAAAGCAGCTCCAGCGTAGAGATTGAGCGCCTTTCTTCTCGAACCGGTGAGCGATAATCGGGTGCGAGAATACGTACAACCGTCACCAAATCAGGGTCTTGTAGTCTTGAACGAATGCGCTCTTCAATTACAACTAATTCCTGGTTGGTGGTAATCACTGTAGGCAGCCGGTGAATATAGCGATAATTTAATATTTGGAATAGTTTCTCTTCGGCCCAGGGTGTGGCATTTTGAGTGCCAAGATCGTCCAAAACCAGTAAAGGGATCGTCCGAATCTCTTCAAAACGTTCCTCATAACTAATTTCTTGCGAGCCATAGGAATACCGCAACCAATCCAGAAGATCTGGAACTGTCAGGAATAGGGTTGCAATTCCTTGTTCAAGCACCTTATTGGCAATTGCTGCCGCCAGATGTGTTTTTCCGCAGCCGTAGGTGCCCATGAATAACAACCAGCCGATTGGATTCTGCGAGAAATGAGAAGACTGATTAAGAGCCACCTGTAATGAAGATACCTGCTGGTCGCCCAAACCCAGACGCCCTTCAGTCTTGAATGATTCGAGCGTCATGCGTTCAAAGGCTTGCAAATTGCTCATGCGGTAAAGACGTTCGTGTTCTTGTTGGGCTACTCTGGCCTGGCGACAACGGCATACCTTCAGGCGTCCAAAATCCGGGTGAGAAACCGGTAAATCCTGGCGCACCCAGCCGATACCCCCGCAGATCTCACAATCAGGGTCACCCAGAAGGGTCTGGTTATTGGGTTTTGAAGAATTGTCCAAATTCTCCATCGAGAAATCTCTTTGCATCTTCTTGAGTGTCTCGTCTATCTTTTTCATCTCGTCCTCTTTCTTTCCAGGAGGTTAAAATAGCTTCAACATAACGCCAGCGGCGAACATTATTTTCAACGGCAATGCGGATCGCCTGCTCAATCCAAAAGAAAGGATACATTTCTTCGGCTTCCTGCAGAGTCTCCGAGATCATAGGGGTCAGCGGACCAATATTGGCTTCATATAACTTAAAAATATTGGGTCGGGCAGCTTGAACACCTGGTTCAGGTTGATCTGTGAGTGACCAGGCACCGGCTAAAAATCCTTTATGAGTCGCTCTGCCCCGCGGAGTATTGACAAAGAATATGGCCTCTTCCAGGTTGGAATGATTCAGAGGGGCTATTAAAATAACTTCCTGTTCTATGGAAAGTAATAAGCCTTCTTGCAGATTTTTTAGTGCTTCCTCACGAATCTTTCCCAGACCGGATAAAAAAGAGGCATCATCTGTGAAATTATGGTATCGAAGGAATTTGATAGAACCTTCCTGCTGTTCTAGGAACCAGATCGCAAATAGAATGACTTTCAGCTCATTGAGATTGTCAATAAGCGGTAAAAGGTCGGAAAAAAATTCAGTTGGGACAGAAGTCATTCTTGAACCAGCCCGTTGTGAAAAACCGGAGAAGATTTTCATTCTACCTCGGTTTTGGAGGAGGGTTCTTGTCTTTGTTTGCGTTTGCGAATCTGGTGAAATTGTTAAAAAATATCAGCCCAACGCCTGGATGAGTTGGTCCGTTGCGATGTTTTGCAACGATCACATCAGCAATTGTTATTTCTGGTACGATAGCTTCTTTTTCATCCTGCCGATGAATAAACATAACGATATCAGAATCCTGCTCCAAACTCCCTGATTCACGCAAATCGGAAAGCATTGGGCGCTTGTCCGCACGTTGTTCAACTGCTCGAGAAAGCTGAGCTCCTACTAAAACCGGGACATTTAATTCCCTGGCAAGTTGTTTTAAGTTTCTTGAAATATACGAAACTTCCTGTACACGATTTTCTGTGCGAATATCACCAGCCATCAGTTGCAGATAGTCCACAACAACCAAATCCAATTGGTGTTCCATGTGTAAGCGGCGACATTTTGTGCGTAAAGACAAAGGGGTAATGGCGGGTGTGTCATCCAACCAAATATGAGCATCACCCAATATTTCCATCGCATGGTTAAATTTTCCCCATTCATCATCGTGTAAATGACCTTTGCGTAACCGTTGGGTATCGATGCTGGTTTCCTGAGCAATCAGACGTTGAATTAATTGCTCATTGGACATTTCCAGAGAGAAAAAGGCAACATGTTTTTTATATTTTAGGGCTGCATTTTTCGCAACGGTAAGCATAAAACCGGTTTTACCCATGCCTGGACGACCTGCGATAATTAATAAATCTGATTTTTGCATGCCGCCCAAAACGTCATCGATATCTTCCAACCCGGTAAGCACCCCCATCATTTCATCCGGCTGCTGTGTGAGTCGATCAATTCGATCATAGTAATTGTCCAGGACTTTGCGAATAGGCTGTACATCGTAAGTAATTCTGCGTTCACTCAATCCAAATACTGCTTTTTCAGCTTCATCCAATAAAGTGTTAACGGATTTTCCCCGATCATAAGCCTGCTTAGCCAGGTGGTTGGCCGCTTCCAGCATTCGACGGCGCATTGCATTTTCTTCGACAATTTCGGCATAAGCCTGGGCATGCAACGAGGTGGGGGTCTGATTAATCAATGTTGTCAGATAGACTTGTCCCCCGACCTCCTCCAAATGAGCCTTTTCATCTAGAACATCACTGACAGTTAAAAGATCGATTTTCTGACGACGCTCAATCAAGGTAGTGTAGGCTTCCCAAACCCACTGATTGCGAATGATATAAAAATCATCTTTTTTAAGCTTTTGAGATAGGTCATAATAGGCTTCGGGATAAATTAATACTGCGCCCAGTACTGCCTCTTCAGCTTCACGGTTATGTGGTTGGAGTGTCGTAATTGAATTATCTTCTTGGGGTGGTAAGTAATCCATCAGATTAATCATTCTTTCAATTTCTGGATGCCAATTTTACCAAAGAATCAGTCTTTTTATTCAACTGCACAGGTAAACCAACGCTTCAAACAGTTTTTATGAGACTTTTTCAGAAGTAGAATTATTCTTCAATTATATAAGTGAACGGGAGGTAAAACAAATAGGATGCCCCCTGAAATACTTTTTCCGGAGATATAGCTCTGAATTTTATTTGTCAGAATCATCCTCAGGTGGGTTTTCTTCATCCGGGTTTTCGTCCAGGCCGCCGATATCCAAGGAGCCCAGGAAATCTTCAAAAACAGATAATCGCTCTGAGCTGATTTCCTCGTCTTCATGGGGTTTGTTTTGAGATGGAGAGGTTGTTGATTGAGAAAACTCTTTGTCCTGAATATCTGCTTCAGGAATAATTCCAGCAGATTTCATTACTTCTTCTGAGACCAGTATTTTGGCGTGTGTCCTGGCAGCCATTGCGAGAGCGTCAGAAGGGCGTGAATCAATTTCCATCGTCTCTCCATTTACTTCAATAATCAAATTTCCATAAAAGACGTCATCTCTCAAAGAAAGTACTTCAACCCTAATTAAACGGGCATTCATTTGATTGAGAATATTTTTGATCAAATCGTGCGTTTGAGGTCTGGATACTTCAATTTCCTGTAAAGCGATTGTAATCGATTCAGCTTCATAAGGGCCTATCCAGATAGGTAAATACCGTTCAGCGTTAATATCACGTAGGACAACAATGCGTTGCTGGTTTGTCAGGCTAACTCGAACGCTATCGATGATCACCTCAACCATTTTTAAGTTTGACATTTTTCCTCCCGCAGAGAAATTAGCGGATACTAAGCTTCATTTTAACATGTAGATAAATTACACGCAAATGATCGTACAGTTTGCTTGTTCAGAAGAAAGAAGACGATAAATCTGAGCGAATCTTAAGAAAAGATTTTTGTTTTATTTTTTTAAGGTTAAGGTATAATGAATTCACAATTCGACAAGTTTAGTGTTGGGGCATTGTAAACCTTTTTTATTTTGTATTTTGAATAATTGCATATATAATCGGCAAACAACAAAAATCATGCAATCATACCCCCCAGTAAAAAATGTTTATTCAGGTGGTAGTATAAGTGTCAGGAAAAATTTTAGTAATTGAAGGTAAAAAAGCAGAACGGACATCCTTTGTTGGTGGACTAACAAAAAAGGGTTTTCAGGTAGTGAGTGTACCAAGTGGAAACGTTGCTTTAACGAGACTGGAAAAAGAAAAACCTGAATTGATCATTGTGGATGCAGATTCAATGCGTACCAGCGGGAAAAGAATATGTCAATCATTAAGATCGGCTGCGGATCATATTCCTTTAATATTAATTATAGGAAGTGAAATCAGTGAAAAGAATGAGTCGGTGGCTGATGTTATTATGGTATTGCCATTCACTTTACAAAAATTGCTAAATCGGATAAAGGTTTTATTACCCCTTAAACTCAGTAACGATTTATTAAAAGTTGGTCCAATTGAGTTGGATCTTTCTCAAAGATTTGTTAAGGTAAATGAAAAACAAGTTGGATTAACTCCTCGATTAACCCGTCTTCTGCAAGCCTTAATGGAAAAACCCGGGCAGGTATATGAGCGTGATGATTTGTTCAAGTTCGTATGGGAAACTGATTACATTGGCGATACCAGAACCCTGGACGTGCATGTAAGCTGGTTGAGAAATCTAATGGAAGACAACCCCAGACACCCGGATTATATCAAGACTATCAGAGGGGTAGGTTACAGGCTGGATATTGATTAGTAACCGGCTTAAATAAAAAAATTAATTTACAATACTCAAATTATTTGTGCAAAACGTGAGAATTTCTGCTGATTCCTGCGTCTTTTTTTTATCGTGACATTCAACTATCGAGATTGCTACTTGTATCACTTGATTTGTCTGACATCTCTTTATACCCTTAAAAGGTAAAAAATCATTCCCAAACAAACTTTTAATGGAGGTAAATAATGGTTGATAAGAAGCCCGAAGCTGAGTTTTCAAACGAAGCGTATGCAGATAAGTTAAAAGATCTTCGTGCTCAGATGAAATTGGGTGGTGGGCAAAAAAGGATTGATTCGCAACATGACAAAGGCAAAAAAACGGCTCGTGAACGCGTTGATATGCTTTTGGATGAAGGGTCTTTCCAGGAAATTTTTGGAATGATGTTGCACCGCCACACCGATTTTGATCTGGACAAGAACAGATCGCTGAGTGATGGGATGGTAGCCGGTTTTGGCACCATCAATGGAAGAAAAGTATGTGTCTATGCCCAGGATTTCACCGTAATGGGTGGTTCATTCGGTGAGGTGGCAGGACAGAAAGTCGCCCGTATTCAGGATCTGGCTATGGATGCCGGCGTTCCGATTATTGCTATTAATGATGGCGCTGGCGCACGTATTCAGGAAGGTGTTTATAGCTTGTGGGCCTTTGGCGAGGTTTTTTATCGCAATGTGCAAACATCCGGCGTTGTTCCACAAATCAGCGTCATTATGGGACCTTGCGCAGGCGGGCATGTTTATTCACCTGCAATAACAGATTTTATCGTGATGACTGAAGGCATTGGTAATATGTATATTACCGGCCCGGCAGTTATTAAAGCAGTTACCCATGAAGATGTGGATACCGAAACATTAGGTGGTGCTAGTACCCATACATCAATTTCGGGTGTGGCTCACTTCTCTGCTCCAACAGAAGAAGCTACCTTTGCGGTTGTCAAGAAAATTTTGGAATACATCCCCGATAATAACACCAGCTCCCCCAAAATTGTTGCAACCGATGACAGCCCATTCCGCGCGGATAAATCGTTGGAAACCACTGTGCCAGCCAACCCTAATGAAACCTACAATGTATTGGACGTTATCAATGCGATTGTGGATCGTGGTTCATTCTTTGAAGTACATGCCAATTTCGCCCAAAATGCTGTGGCTGGGTTTGCCCGTATGAACGGTGAAAGTGTGGGTGTAATTGCAAACCAGCCGGCTGTAATGGCAGGAGTTCTGGATATCAATTCATCTGATAAGATTGCCCGGTTTGTGCGCTTCTGCGATGCATTCAATATTCCGGTGTTGACCTTCACTGACTGCCCCGGATTTATGCCCGGAACAATGACTGAGCATAATGGCATCATTCGACATGGCGCCAAAATCCTGTTTGCCTATTCAGAGGCAACGGTACCAAAGATTACAGTGATAACCCGAAAAGCTTACGGTGGTGCCTATATTGCGATGGGAAGTAAACATCTAAAAGCTGATATGGTATTTGCCTGGCCAGGTGCTGAGATTACCGTGATGGGTGCCGATGGCGCGATTAATATTCTCTATGGACGTGAACTGAAAGCCCTCAAAGAAAGCAATCCTGAAGAAGCGGCTGCAAAACGAGCTGACATTTTGAATAGTTACAAAGAGAACTTCTCCAATCCATACAAAGCAGCCGCAGCCGGTTATGTCGATGAAGTCATCCTTCCCGGAGAAACTCGCCAACGAATCATTACTGCTTTAGATATGTTCAGAAATAAGGTTAGCACTGCACCTGCCAAGAAACACGGCAATATTCCGCTCTAATTAAAGGATAATAAGATGGAAAATCTTGGATTAGTGTTAAAAATATCGGGAATTGGTATTGTCCTGCTTTTCCTCATTTTGGTTATTCTGGCTGGCCTGATCAATTTAATGACCAGATATCTGCATGATAAACCAGAAGAGGAAGAAGAAGAAACAACCGATACCCCGGAAGCAACAGTTGATGAAGTTGCACCTGAATCAAAACAAGACCTTCAGTTAGTAGCAGCAATTGCCCTGGCAGTTTACCGTGCCCAGGTGGAGATGGCTACGCCACAACAGGTTGAGTCTGGTGCTGAAATGAATTCCTGGCGGCAATTTAACCTGATTAACCGCCTTAATCAATCATCCAAAATTAGGAGAATAAAATGAAACAATTTCAATTGAAAATTAATGATACTTCCTATGAAGTTGAAATCTTGGATGATCCTCGCAAAGAGGAAGTTCAAGTGCGTGTTAATGGGGAAGAATTTACAGTCACAACCGATTTAGTATCCGCGCCTGCACCAGTTGCTGATGTGCCCGTACAGCAAACGAGAGTGGCGGCACCTGTCGCAACTCCTACACCGGCTGCACAACCAGTGGCTGCTGGCCCGGGAACGATCAAATCACCATTGCCTGGCGTTATTAATGCGATCAAAGTTACTTCAGGGCAAGCCGTCAAAGCCAATCAGGAATTGTGCGTGATTGAAGCGATGAAAGCCATGAATGTCATCCGAGCCCCTCAGGCTGGAAAAATTGGCCGAATTTATGTAAATGAGGGATCTCAAGTGGCTTATGGTGCCCCATTAATGGATATTGAGTAAATAGGAAGGATATCTCATGACAGGCTTTGATTTATCGGGTTTATTTGCTATAGATATAACCTGGCAACAGCTGATCATGGTTCTGATAGGGTTAGGCTTGATGTACCTGGGTGTCTTCAAGGATTATGAACCTACCCTACTGATTCCGATTGGTTTCGGATGTGTGCTGGGAAACCTTCCGGTTGCCGCAAATATGATTGGCCCGGATGGTTTGTTTGGAATATTGTATAACGCAGGGATTAAAAACGAACTCTTTCCACTCTTGATCTTCCTTGGTGTCGGTGCCATGATCGATTTGCGTCCTTTACTGAGCCAACCGGTTATGATTATTATGGGTGCCGCCGCTCACTTAGGAATTTTTGCAACCCTGGTTCTGGCAAGGTTATTAGGCTTCAATCTGGCCGAGTCTACCGCCATCGGTATGATTGGCGCAATTGATGGGCCAACGGTCATATATGTTAACGGAAAACTGGAAGCACTCTTTGCTACTCCTGGTTTGGCAGCAGCCATTGCGGTCACAGCGTATTCTTACATGAGTCTGGTACCGATCATCCAACCTCCATTGATGCGATTATTTACCACTAAAAAAGAACGTCTTGTCCGCATGGAATACACCCCCAAACCAGTGTCAAAAACAACTGCGATTGTCTTCCCAGTTCTTCTGACCATTATCGCTGCTATTTTCTTACCAGAAGCGGCTCCATTGCTGGCTACGCTGTTCCTTGGTAACCTGCTTAAGGAATCTGGGGTGGTTGCCGGGCTGGCGGAAACAGCTCGCACAGCAATTACCAACACTGCCACCATCTTCTTAGGGCTCACGATCGGTGCAACCATGCAGGCTGCAACCTTCCTGAACACTGGCACCTTACGCGTTCTAATTTTAGGCTTGTTCGCGTTTGCCCTCAATACTGTCGGTGGGCTCCTGTTTGGAAAATTGGTGTGTGCAATTACGCGCTACAAGGTTAATCCCCTGGTTGGGGCGGCTGCCATCAGTGCTTTCCCTATGAGTGGTCGTTTAGCTCAGAAAGTTGCTTTGGAAGATGATAACCAAAACTTCATTTTGATGCATGCTTTAGGTGCAAACGCTGCTGGACAGGTTGCTTCAGTATTGGCGGCTGGTGTTTTGCTACAAATGATCTTCCCAATCTTGTTGCACTAACTATTCAATTTGTAGAAACGAAAAAAAGACTGGTTGCAAAAACCAGTCTTTTTTTCTAATCCTCAGAATTTGGTATTTCTGTTCCCGGGCCATATTCATATACAGCCTGCCAGGGGCGATAACGGGTAAAAATGGTATCAGAAGTGAGGACTACCCCATTTCGAGTAACCGTTCTTGATACAGTTACATCAGCTCCATCGGCTGCGTAATCGATCTGTTTTATTTCGCCTTCTTTTAGATCGGGGTTCTCTTCATATTTTGGTTTAGGTGCAGGCACGATATTCGTTACCCCAGTCGTTGACCAGTTGACTTCTCTGCCATCCTTCGTTGAGTAAAATTTCCAGACAATACTGGAATAAGAGGGATTGACATAAGTTTCCATCAAAATCCAGTAATCACTGTCGTTGGTGAATTTAAAATCAACGATCGGAACGAACACGGTGGCATCCAGCCCTGCCAGGCGTTGATCGATTCGGTTTCCAGCAACTTTCTCATAATAAGAAACGCGGTATGCATGTGGGTATCTTTCTACAATAGGAAACCCAGCAAAAAATGCAGCCCGGAATAATGTAGTGCTGACCTGGCAGACACCTCCACCGACACCCTGAATGGTTTGTCCTCCAGCGATAATTAGCGCTTCGGCGTATCCATTTTCCAGGCTGATATCCCCAAGTGTATCCGCCATTGAAAAGGTAGCACCTGGGGGAATCATAACCCCATGAAATTTGCTGGTAGCTATAATAATATTCTTGACGCGATCAGCACTGGAGCCATAAAAATAAGAAACCTCTTCATGGATTAATTCTGTGACACCCAGATCGGCTCCTTTTACCTCATTGGTCAGAAATGGTTTTTCAATATCAAAGACTAACGGAATTTCATGACTGCCATCTGTCACGATTTGCTCCTGAATCGCCTGGAGCGTTGCGTCTAAATTTAATTCGCGGCCAATAATGGCAGATTGGATGACTTCTAATTCCCGGGTTTCATCATTGAAGATATAACGTGCATCTTCAGGGGTCTGACTCAAATTAGGGGCAATTTGGCCTAAAAACGATCTTAAGAAGTCACTTTTGAGGTTAACCTGATAAGTACTACCTTTGGGATCAATGATGCGGTCAATCTGTAAATTGGCTGCCAGTGTGTTGGGGTCAAATTCCCAGGGACTACCCTCAGCATTCTCAGCAGACAGAATTAATGGCTTGCTTAATATTTTTCTGGCAAAATCTGCCTGTTCCTGAATGTCAAGAATATATGGCGGGAGTTCTTTAATTACTAGGTCAATGATACCGTCTTGCATAGTTGGTAACAACAGGGCTAATTTATCAAGGCTGGCGTCAATATCGACCGCGCGCCCAATTTGACCCGGGTGAGCGATCACCTCGGTACCATTTAAAGCTAATTCAGCTTCCATAACTGGTTTATCGATCAAAGTAGCTAATTGTTTGATTTGCATGTATGCGATGCGCTGATCAAAAACAAAGCTGGGAGCGATATCCTCTCCATTTTTCCAGATCTGCCATTGATCATTTAATCGGGCAATCAGATTTCCCGTGCGCCCAATTGCAAAGGCATGGCTGGCAGTTGCTTCAGGATCAATAAAAACTCCCAGTTGCTGCGGCGTCAGCAACCAGGTTTGCTCACCATCGCGTAGTAAAATTTTTCCCTCTTGAGGATAAGCAATCTTTTCATTAAATAGAGAGGCGGCTTCCTGAGGTGTCATTCCTCCCACCGAAATTCCCGAGACTGTCACACCCGGTACGATCTTGCCGTTTAGCCATATTTGGACACCTAAACCAAATACAATCAGAAGGATTGTTCCAACAATACTTCCGATGAAAATAGCAATCAGGATTTGTTCGAACACGGGCAAAGATTTTTTTTGTTGATAAGCGATTGTAGTCATATTGATTCCAATTATGATTTTCGTTTGTTGTTGCAAAAATGACGCCAAAGTTGAACATAAAGTTCCATTAAGGCGATTCTCAAACCATTATAATAGAATAGACAGCCGCTATCCACAACCAGTCGAATGCTGATACTATTTTTCTGGAATTGTCTGACAAACCCCTTGACTCTATTCGCGGTTGGGGTATAATTCTGCCCGTTGCTTGAAAGCAAGCAAATCGGTCTTACCAGAAATGGTAGATCGCTCAAAACCAAATACTTGATAGGGCTAAGATCAAATCAAAGCAGGAAACCATAACCGGTGTCTGCCAATCTTTGGAGAACATCGGTTGTTTTTTGCCCCTTGACAGAAAATATTCAAGTGATTAGAATCGGCAAGCCTTAGAAAAGTAAGCAGCACCTTAACAACTGAAGAGTGATAGGAAAGACGAAGAACCTGTCAATTTTTTAAGTAAATCCGCAAGAAAAAAGCACTTCAGAAGAAGTGATAAAAGCATTTAGCGGAGAGTTTGATCCTGGC
>DAOUFM010000067.1:0-32227 GCA_034429975.1 Anaerolineaceae bacterium
AAAAGACGGGCCAATAACAAGCGGTTTCTTTCGCCGCCAGATAGCACGTGAATAGGTGCGTGCACCCGTTCTTTCGGAAACAAGAAATCTTCCAGGTACCCATAAATATTTCGATTGACGCCGTTAATTTGAATAAAGTCTCTTCCCTGGGCAACATTTTCATACAGGGTTTTCTCTTCGTCCAATTGAGATCTAAGTTGATCAAAATAAACAACTTCGAGGTTTGTACCCCAGCGAATTTGACCGGTTTTTGGTTTTCGTCTGCCTAATAATAATTCCAATAAGGTTGTTTTTCCGGATCCATTCGGTCCAACGATACCAACTTTATCTCCTCTTTGCAGGTTAAAAGTAAAATCCGCAATGATCTTTCGATCCGAATAGCTGAAGCTGACCTGCTCGGTTTCGAGCACCAGTTTCCCAGATCGCCTGGCTGCCTGCACCTCTAATTTCACCTTATCAGGGTGTTCCCGGCGTTCTTTACGAATTTCTCGCAATTTCTTTAACGCCCGCACGCGTCCTTCATTGCGTGTGCGCCGCGCTTCAACCCCTTTCCGGATCCATTGCTCTTCCTGGGCTAATTTTCGATCAAATACCGCATTTTGTGCCTGTTCTGCCAACAAATAAGCATCTTTTCTTTTAACAAAAGTAAGATAATCACAAGCCCAATCAAAAATATGCCCGCGATCCAGCTCAACAATCCGGTTAGCCAGTTTCTGTAGAAAAAGCCGGTCATGGGTGACAAAAACCAACCCCCCTTCCCAGCGGGATAAAAAGTCTTCCAGCCAGAGAATGGATGGCAAATCTAAGTGATTGGTTGGCTCATCCAGCAACAATAAATGTGGCTGAGAAACCAACCCCCGCGCCAACAAAACTCTGCGTTTTAACCCGGCCGATAAGGTCAAAAAATCCTGTGCTTTGTTTAACGCCATCCGGCTCAATATTTTATTAACCAACAATTCTGTCTGCCACTCCACTTCATCAGCATGCCAATCAAAAGCCATCCCTTTCAGGCCGCTTTTCACAATTGAGAAGATATCGCCTGAGAGATCATTGGGAACTTCCTGTGGCAAGTAGGCAATTCGCAATCCTTGCTGCCGGGAGATTGCACCGGTATCTACCTCTAGTGAACCCTGGATTAATTTCAAAAAGGATGTTTTCCCCATCCCATTCCGACCAATAAGTCCAATCCGATCAATCTCCGTGATTCGGAAATTTACCTCGTCCAATAGCAAATCCCCCCCAAACCCCAGACTGACTGTTTCAAAATTGATAATATTCATTGCTCCTCAAGCCCCAAATATACTACAAAAAAGTTGATTAATAATTTATGCTGCTAGCCTTCTGTATAGAAAATATTTCAAAGTTTTTTCAAAAATCTGATTACACCAAAATGATGAGATCAGCTAAAATTGGGTACGTGAAAAATCTACCTAAGATCGATTTCAGAAAAGTTTATCAATTCTTTGATTCTCCTATTACAACGCTCGATTGTGGAGAAAAATGTGCTATTTATAACCCGAATGGAATCCCATTTTGTTGCGATATTTGCCATGCGGTTCCTGCAGTTTATCATCAGGAATGGAATTATTTACAGAAGAACAGCAATTTTTGGCATAGATGGAAACCAAATAAATGTGCTGAAAAGCCCACATCAGCCGAGATCATCAGGGAAAACCTGCCTGAGAATATGATTCTATTAGCCTGCCGGGGGATACCCTGTCAGCGGGAGCACCGGGCTTTAAGCTGCCGGCAATTTCCTTTCTTCCCTTATATCTCCGATGACTTCCGCTTTATTGGTATGACGTATGAATGGGAATTTGAGCAGCAATGCTGGTTGATTAGCAATCTCAGCCAGGTTTCCGCAACGTACCGCCAAGAATTTATTAACACCTTTGATGAAATTTTCAATCAATGGCCAGAAGAAATGGAAAGTTATGCCATTAAATCTGAAGAAATGCGTACCGTATTTCTTGAGCGCAAACTTAAGCTTCCAATTTTGCACCGCAACGGAAAATGTTATTTGTTAAATCCTGGGAATGAGAGATTAAGTCAGGTCGATCCGGATCATTACAGAAAATTTTACCCTTATTTAATCAGACCAAATACGGAAAAAAGCAATGCCCCCTCAAAATAAAACACCAAAGACCATAAATCGCGGTTATCTGATCGCAGCCATCAGTGCCCTATTTTTGTCCAGTACCTCTATCATCATTCGCTACATGACCCTGACTTACCAGATCCCGGCATTAATTCTGGCTTTCTGGCGTAATGTTTTTGTGGTCAGCACTTTGGTCATTGCCTTTTCATTTCTTAATAAACAGTTGGTTAAAGTAACCCGTAACCAGTTCATTTTTTTGATTTGGTTTGGACTGGTTGTATCTGTTTTCAATTCATTCTGGACGTTGTCTGTTGCCATTAATGGGGCTGCTGTGGCTACCGTTCTGGTGTATTGCTCGGCTGCCTTTACCGCGTTGTTAGGGTGGTGGCTGCTAAAAGAGAAATTAACCTGGGTAAAAGGTGTTTCCGTTGTTTTAAGCCTGGGTGGCTGTGTATTGGTGTCAGAAGCTTATCAACCCGGCATGTGGAGCTCTAACTTTGCAGGCATTTCGATCGGCGTTCTGGCAGGTTTATCTTATGCTGGTTACAGCTTACTCGGACGCACTGCTTCTAATAAAGGGCTTAACCCCTGGACAACGCTATTATATTCTTTCGGGTTTGCTGGAATCTTTCTGTTGTTTTTTAACCTGATCCCGGGAGATTTTTTCTTTGGGAAAGCCGTTCGCGCGGCGGATTTGCTCTGGTTAGGAAATCGGCTGGACGGTTGGATTATCCTGATCCTACTGGCTGCCATTCCTACCCTGGCAGGTTTCGGTTTTTACAATGTCAGTCTCAGCTATTTACCCTCCAGTATTGCCAATCTGATTGCCACCCTGGAGCCAGTTTTCACGGTTACTTCTGCTTATCTGATTCTGGGAGAACGCCTGTCCTTTGATCAGATGATTGGAGGAGGCCTGATCGTTTCCGGGGTGGTCTTCTTGCGTCTCTTCGAAAATAATCGTACCCGCAATCAAAAAATAAACCTGGAAGTTGTCATCCAGGATGAGAATAAAAATGCTTGATTGGTATCATTACATTTTTATTGGCTTGGCAGCTTTGGCGGGCGGTTTCATAAATGCAATCGCTGGTGGCGGCACGTTAATTACCTTCCCCATTTTAACCGCGGTCGGGCTACCAGCAGTAGTAGCCAACATTACCAATACGGTCGCGCTTTGTCCTGGTTATCTGGGTGCTACGATTGCCCAATGGAATGAGGTAAAAACGCAAAAGAAACGTTTATTTCTCTTCTTACCTGCATCCATTATTGGTGGGATCGTAGGAGGAATTTTACTGTTGCATAGTGGAGAACGCTTATTTCGCTCTCTGGTACCTTTTCTGATTTTACTGGCATCTTTATTATTAGCCGTAGGCGACCCACTGCGTAATTTCATTAACAAGCGCTTAAGCGCCAAAGGTGCTTCATTGGAGCATATCCAATATGCCATCTTACCGGTAACTTTGGCAGCAATTTATGGTGGTTACTTTGGAGCGGGGTTGAGTGTCATTGTCCTGGCGGTACTTGGATTTTTAATCAACGATTCCCTGACACGATTAAACGCCTTAAAACAATCCATCTCTTTCACAGTTAATACCGCTGCGGCAATTTTCTACATTTTTTCAGGCCAGGTTAACTGGAGCGCCGCCTTGGTCATGGCGATTTTTGCCATTCTGGGTGGTCTCTTAGGCGGGAAGTTAGCAGGCTCCATTAAACCTGCCACGCTGCGCTGGACTGTTGTGACAATCGGCGTAATCGTCTCGATTATTTACTTTGTTCGTTAGCCAGAGACATTAATCCAGCAGTGTTGGGTAGAAATGAGCCGGAGCCTGTCTTTCTAGAACCTGTTCGGCATTAAACGCCACTCGCAACAACAAATTTTCTTGCCAGTGATTGCCCATGGCTTGCATCCCCACTGGCAGCCCTTGCGTAGTGTATCCTACCGGGAAACTGATGGCCGGCAATCCGGTCAAATTTCCCGGGAACACATAGCGCATTAACTCAATGTCTGTAGAAAGATCTGACCAGGCCTGGTTGGAATTTGACACTGGAATTTGTGGTGCAGCTTTGGCTGTGGCAGGCGAGAGTACCACATCCACCTGTTGATAGATTTTTTCAAAATGGGTTAATGCTCTGGCACGAATCCTTTGTGCCTGAACATAATCACCTGCAGCCATTTCCTCTCCCAGCACCAGGCTTAACCGCACGGATTCCGCCATTTCTTTGCGGTGAGCTTTTTCAGCGCGCATGACTGTTGCCATTTCTGCAAGGATGGTGACCGAGTGAGCAATCCGCATTTCATCTAATTCAGGAATTTCAATCTCGACTACGTTTCCACCCCGTTTTACGAGTGCAGCCAACATCTCTTTGAAAGCCAGAACCACTTCAGGGTCAGCATGTTCATTCCAGGCTGGGTAAACCCCTAATCGCAACCCTTCCAAATGAGGAATATTCCATCCATTCAGAGAAACAGCCGGTTGAACACTTGTATTTGGATCTTTCGGGTCAGGGCCGGCAATAATGGAATAAGCCAGAGCAGTATCCGCCACACTAGCTGCAATTGGCCCAACATGAGCAACACTCCAGCAGAGCGGGGCAGCACCAAATTCACTGATTCTGCCAAAGGTTGCCTTCAACCCCACCACCCCGCACAAAGCCGCCGGAATACGGATCGATCCGCCACCGTCCGCTCCGATCGCAATTGGGACAATTCCAGCCGCCACCGCCGCAGCCGATCCGCTGGAACTGCCGCCCGTGTCGTGATTAGAATCGTATGGATTACGAACAACGCCATAATGTGCATTCATTCCGTTAGGCGCAATCCCAATTTCATGCATGTTCGTTTTTCCTACCAAAAGAGCCCCAGCAGCTCTTAATCTGGCAGCTACCGTTGAATCTTCTAAAGCTGGCTGCTTGCCATAAAAAGATGTGCCAACGGTGGTTGGGTAGGGCAACATGTCCAGTTCATCTTTAATCGCCACCGGAACACCGTCCAACAGGGACAAAGGTATCCCCTGTTTAATTCGTTTCGTAGCTGCTTCCGCCTGAGAAAACAAATCATCTTTCTTTACAGCAATAAAGATCCGCAGGGCTTGTTCCCCCTGCTCTGAACTTTTTATATTCCGCCATACCTGTTCAGCAACCGTTTCTGGTGAGGTTTCAGTCTTTCGGTATTTGTCTGCGTAGTTAAGGCTGGCAGCATAGGGAGTCTTATTCTCTGCCAGCGGGAATTCTAAAGATTGATTGGCTGCTGAGGAATTTGTGTCAGCCTCCTGAAGAGGATAAAAAGCAGGTGTTTCGCTGGCACTATTGGTTCTTAATTTTGGTATTCCGCCATTTTCTAATAGCGTGTTTAGAAGGAGCATTTTTCCAAATTTTGTTTCAATTAAATTGGCAAATAAGGAAAGCATATTGCCAGTCATTTTTGGTAATTTTATTGTTTCCAGGTTATATTGACTCATATTTATTTCCTTTAATATTGTTCGCATGCAGTAAGTTTGAATGGTAGTTGATCATCATTCTAGCATAACCAAACTTAATTAAGTGAAATTATGTAAAATTATTAAAACAAGTCTCTTGTTTAGAGTAATATTCAGAATCTCTTTTTCTGTCAAAGGAGTATGGGTGACAGCTTATGTTATTGTCGATATTGAAGTAACTGATCCGATGAATTATGAAACAGTAAAAAAATTAACCCCACCCATCGTTGCCAAATTTGGAGGACGATACCTGAGCAGAGGTGGTTTTACCGAAGTCATCGAAGGTGATTGGCATCCCAAACGGCTGGTGATTATCGCTTTTGAAAGTTCAGAAAAAGCAAAGCAATGGCTTGATTCACCTGAGTTTGCTCCCATTAAAGCCTTGCGAGCTAAGACAGCCATCACTCATATGGTCCTGACAGAAAGTGACACTTCGTTAATCCCGTAATATTGCTGGTGTTACCAGTCACAATTAAAATCTTACTTTTTCAGGACTGGATTTTTGGTCATTCCGATGTTATCTTAGTTTTATATTGGGAAAACCATGATCGCCAAATTTCGTGAACCAGTCAACGCAGTCACTCATTTAGTTGCCGCCGCCCTTTCCATGATCGGTATGCTTTTCTTAATTTTTTTTGGATGGGGAAGTACGCAAAAAATCTGGATGTTCATAATTTATGGTCTCAGCCTGGTTTTAATGTTTATCGCCAGTGGGGTTTACCATATGGTCAACGCCAAAGAATCAATTCTACTTAAGCTGCGAAAATTTGACCATTCTGCCATTTATCTGCTTATCGCCGGCACTTACACTCCGATATGTTTATATTTTTTTAAAGGCTTTTGGCAAACCGGATTAATCATTATCGTCTGGAGTTTTGCAATCATTGGAATTACGATCAAACTCTTTATTATCAAAGCTCCGCGCTGGATTACAGCCGGCGTTTATCTGATTATGGGGTGGTTGGCTATTATGGGTGTTCAGGAAATCATACAACGGATGCCACCAGCCTCGATTACCTGGTTAGTCTTAGGGGGGTTGTTTTACACGATCGGAGCGATTATTTACATTACCAAACGGATGGATTTTTACCCCGGCATCTTTGGCTTCCATGAAGTCTGGCATATTTTTGTCATGCTCGGCGCTTTTTGCCACTATATAGTAATTCTTCGTTATATTGCTTTAGCATAATTACTAGACCAAACGATATTAAATAAATTTGATTACTTTTCCAGGGAAAAAAATATGAAAAAAGAACAGGTTGTCTTACTGGGGGCATCCGGCACAATGGGTTTTGCTGCATTTAAAGAACTATGGAAAATTCGTGATCGTTATGACATAACCCTATTACTTCTTCCTGCTCCCTATGAGAAAAAACTTTTTAAGCCGTATGAGATTCTGGCTAAGATCAAACCCATTCCAGAAGCTGGATTCGTTCAGGGAGAGGGATTGCGTATTGTTTGGGGTGATGCCACCCATTTTGAGGATGTTTTGCTGGCGATTGAAGGGGTTGATTGGGTTCTAAATGCGATGGCATATATCTCACCAATGGCTGACTATTACCCGCACAAAGCCAAGGCTGTCAATATCGATGCAGTTGAAAATGTGATCAAAGCCATCCAATCCCAACCGCAAGGGAGCGAACACATCCGCTATATTCACACCGGTACCGTAGCCCAAACGGGCAATCGTCAACCACCCATTCAATGGGGGCGGGTCGGTGATCCTCTCAATCCGTCTGTGTTTGATTACTATGCAGTCACAAAAATTGCAGGCGAAAGGTTGGTTCTTGAGTCCAATTTGCGATACTGGGCCTCGTTACGAATGACTTATATTATCCCAACCGATTTCCGCCGTTATATGCAGCTCCAGGATCCAATCATGTTCCATATGCCCTTAAACACCTGTATGGAAAATATCAGTGCCCGTGATGCCGGTTTTGGTTTGATTAATGCCCTCAAAATCCCCAGAGAATCCGATTTTTGGCGCAGGGTGTATAACATGGGGGGCGGACCTGGCATGCGCATGGTAGCGGATGATTATTTAGATCAAACTTACAAAGTGTTAGGATTATCCGGTCATCAGGCAGTAAGTGACCGCAACTGGTATACATTACGAAATTTCCATCTGCAATATTTTGCAGATAGCTATGTCTGCAACCATTATTTGCAGTATTGGCGGGATAGTATGGATGATTTATGGAGCGCTTTACAGAAGAGCGCGCCTTTTCCGATTAAAACCGTATCCTTTTTAAGTAAAAATATCCCGTGGATCCAAAAATTGGTAGAAAACCAAACCAAACAGATCCTGCAGGAAAATATTGAACAGCATGCCAATGGGACCCGTTACTGGTATTTCAACAAAAAAGATCAGCGTATTTCTGCTTTTTACAAAGACAACAAATCCTACGAAACCATACCAGATTGGGACGAGAAAAACCGCATTCACTCTTTTGACGCAAACCCTCTCCTGGAACATGGATATGATGAACACAAAGTTTGTCTGGAATTGTCTGATTTGAAGGATGCTGCTCAATTTCGGGGTGGTTCCTGCCTGACCGAGGATTGGGATGGGGATCTTTATCAATCTATCCAATGGAAATGCGCCTTTGATCATACTTTTACAGCAAAACCTTTCACTGTCCTCAAAGCTGGTCATTGGTGCCCGGTTTGTGCCAGTTCACCCTGGAATGGGGACGAGCAGGCGAAGAAAAACCCATTCTTTGCTCAGGTATGGTACGCCAGTCATGATCCAGATGAAAATAACACCTATTATGATAATTCTTTTGAAGATATCGCTGCTGCAGACAAGTTATTTAAAAACAGAAAAAAAACCGCTTAAAGGATCTCTTTTTCATAGACTCGATAACGGCGTGAAGGTTTTGCTTCCAGTTTTATGATCGCATTGTTCATCGGGTCATTGTCTTCCAGAGCATAATTAATTTCTATTTTCAAATCTTTAGAATAAAGAGAATCATACAGCGCCCGATACAAGAGACTGTCAATACCCTTTCCATGATAAGCAGCAATTCTCCCGATGAATTCCCCATCATCTTCTAGTGGAATAAAAAAACCTCACCGCTTGGTGAGGTTTTATGGTTTCAAAATGAATTGAATTACAGGATGACGACGTCGGCAGCCTGTGGGCCTTTTTGCCCAGATTCAATAGTGAATTCGACTTCTTGGCCTTCTTCTAAGGTTCGAAAACCTTCGCGATTGATCGCTGAATAGTGCACGAAAACATCTGGTCCTTCCTGGCGTGCCAAAAAGCCGTAGCCTTTTGTTCCATTAAACCATTTTACTGTACCTTTTACACGTTCTGACATTTTTTACTTTCCTTTATTCTTTCTAAAAAATTTATTTTTTGTGAAACAGCGTTAAAAAATTAACGTTGACTACCACCACCACGTGGGTTGCGACTTCGATCACTTGGTCCTCGGCGTTCACCGCCAAAGCCGCCACCGCGCTGGCCAAAACCACCACCACGGCGTTGTTGTCCACCACCGAAATCCCGGCGGCCACCCTCTTCTTTTGGTCTTGCAATAGAGATACGCAGATCTCGTTCTCCAAAGGTATAACCATTGAACTCATTAATTGCTTTTTCAGCTTCTGCCTGGCTGCTCATTTCAACAAAAGCAAACCCTTTTGACCGACCTGATTCGCGATCTTTGATCACAGCAACAGAGGTCACCGTACCCGCCTTGGAGAAGAGGATTTTTAGATCATCTTCTGTGGTTGCGTAGGATAAATTCCCAACATACAATTTGTTTTCCATTCTTTCCTTGTATCCCTTACACCGTTTTAGTCCGGTAAAAAAAATTTGCTACTGACATTCTGGTCCAGTAGCAATTGCTCACAAGCCATCCTTACAGGCAGATAGAGTATATCATACAACTTCTTTTTTCTGTCAAGTATTTTTTGAAATATGGGCATTCTGATAGAAAAAAATTAAGAAACAGGCTGCAGCAATTGTTGGACATTCACCAGGCGATTATAGAGCCCATTTTTCGCTAGCAAGGATGCGTGATCACCAGTTTCAACAATCCGTTTACCTTCGAGAACAACTATCTGGTCTGCATTTCGAATGGTGGACAGCCGGTGAGCAATCAAAATTACCGTTCTTCCAACCATTAATCGCTCCAAAGCCTGCTGAATTAATATTTCCGTTTCAGTATCCACTGCAGAGGTAGCTTCATCCAGCACAAGGATCGGGGCATCTTTCAATAATGCACGCGCAATGGAAATGCGCTGCTTTTGTCCTCCGGAAAGTTTTACACCCCGCTCACCAATCATGGTATCGTAGCCTTCCGGTAATTGCTGAATAAAATCATGAGCATTGGCTGTGATCGCAGCGGCAATCATCTCCTCTTCACTGGCATCCAGATTTCCAAACAAAAGATTATCCCTGACTGAGCCATGAAAGAGGAACACATCCTGTAAAACAATGCTGATTTGTTTACGCAGGTCTTCCAATGCAATCGAACGAATATCTATGCCATCCAGCGTGATCATGCCCTGACTGACATCATAAAAGCGTGGAATGAGACTCACCATCGTTGATTTTCCAACACCTGTCGGTCCAACCAATGCCACCACACTGCGAGCCGGAATATCCAAATTAATCCCCTCTAATACATTTTCGCCTTCATTATAGTGAAAATAGACATTGTGGAACTGAATATGTCCGTCTGATTGTCCTTTAATCGCAATTTTTTCAGCCTGGTAATCAAGCTCAGGTTCTTCCTGGAGTAGTTCCGTTACCCGGTCTGAGGCGGCCAGAGAATTTTGCACCGCTTCCCAGGCAGTGCTCAGGTTTCTTACTGGCTGGTAAAACAAATCCAGGTATAGGAAAAATGCTACTAAATCAGCAATCGGCAACCCACCCTGTACAACCAAACGTCCACCAAAATAAATTATCACCAATGTGCCCAGGGATGAGGTAAATTCCACAAATGGATGAAATGTTGCCATTAGTTTTAACGCTTTTAACAAAGATTGGCGATAATGTTCAACCCGGGTTCCCACCTGGTGCAAAGCATTCGATTCCTGAGTGAAGGCTTTGATCTCGCGAATACCGGAAATGTTGTCCTGAATAATGGCGTTTAATTCACCCAATTCTTTCTGACGAAAAACAAAAGCGGGACGAACTCGAACTGCATATACTCGTAAAGAGAAAATCACAAGTGGAATTGGTATGATAGACAGGAGGGTCAATTTCCAATTCATAATAAAAAGCACGGTGCCTACGCCAATAAAAGTCAGAATATTCACGATTAAATCCGGCACCGCATGAGCAATTAGCTGCTCAAACAAATCAGTATCATTAACAACCTGAGACATCATTTGCCCGGTTTGTTTATCTTCATAGAAACGTAAGCTCAGGCGCTGTAAATGGTTAAAAGCCAGCTTCCGTAAATCAGCTACTACTCCCCAGCCGGCAATATGAGCCATATAAGAGCGAATGAATTGAAGCCCCGCCCGAACCAGATAGACAACCAGAGCGACCACTGTCAATCTCGTAATCGTGGTGAAACTCTCCGGAGAAAGATTTGTGCTGGTTACAGTATTAATTAATGTACGAATGATCCATGGAATGAGTAATTGCGCGCCAACTAACAGGATCATACTGAGAATGGTCAGGATTAATGCAAAAGTATAATGACGGGCAAATTTAAACACAAAAGCCAATGATTTCATAAATTTTCCTTCCGCCCATCCCAGGTAGCGATGTGATTATACTATCAAAGCTTAGAAAATTTCGCATTTAATTTCAAGAAAATCCTTACAATTTTTAAATTCTCTGATATGATAGCCACCATTGGATGGTAAGAAAGCGTATTAAGCATGAAAAAAGGTCTCAGCTATATCTTCGCCGCTTACATTTTGTGGGGCTTCTTCCCAATCTTCTTCAAACTCCTGCAGACAGTTCCAGCGATTCAAATCATGACGCATCGCGTGACCTGGTCATTCGTTTTTCTTTTATTAATTGTCATTTATAGAAAAGAATTCAAGCAATTAGTAAAGTCGATCAATAAAAAGACACTTCTGACCTATGGATTAGCTGGAATATTGTTATCCTTAAATTGGCTTACATATATTTGGGGCATTAATGCTGGTTATGTAGTAGAAGCCGCCCTTGGATATTTTATCAATCCATTGGTGAGTGTGGTTTTAGGGGTAGTTTTTTTACATGAAAAATTACGTGGGTTACAATGGGTTCCGGTGGTATTGGCAACCATCGGTGTCATCTATCTGACGATTGAACATGGTACTCTTCCCTGGATTGCACTGGTACTGGCCTTTACTTTCGGCATTTATGGATTAATTAAAAAATTGGTGAAGCTTTCATCCGTTCATGGACTTACGATTGAGACTGGCGTGGTATTAATTCCAGCAGTTATTTATCTAATCTTCATGGAGACCAATGGGACCGGCGCTTTCATTCACGATGGCTGGCTGATCTCAATATTGTTGATGGTGTCCGGAGTGATTACTGCGATACCGCTCATTCTTTTTGCTGCCGGGGCAACCGTTGTACCTCTTTCTACCATTGGGATCATTCAATACATTATGCCTACCATGCAGTTCTTAATCGGTGTTTTTATCTATCATGAACCTTTCAATTCGGCTCAATTAATTGGTTATAGCCTGGTCTGGATCGCCTTAATATTTTTCACTATGGAAGATATCCTCCATCGCCGGCGTGTGAATCATATCCAGCAGAGTTTCGAAACAAGCAGGTAAAATCAATACGTATTAAACGGGTGCAACATGCCAATCCTGTAATTTTGCATGCCATCGGAAAGAGAAGCCGCCAACCTTCTTTATCAAAACCTGGGCTTCGAAAAAGTAGAAACCAAACTCTATCGCAAACTATTTAATTAAACCCTTCCATCTTTCCTTTTTACCCGCAGGATCACGATTTTAGTGGCGTGATTAAACGGATCCGTTGGAACAGGAGGTTCAGCTTCGATTGTGTTCGGATAACCGGTCACATCCAGTGGCACCGGGATAATTTCTTCAATACTCATGTAACCATCTTTACAAAGCCCCGTCAGCGTTTCAAGAAAATTTTCCCCGCTTAAATAAAGCGCATTGTTAACCACCACCAGAACTCCATAGTGGGCAACCAGTGGTTTCACTTTATTGATCAGCCTGTCTGGGTCTTTGAATAAATCCACCCGCCCGCCATCGGTGCTAGAAAAGAAAGGCGGATCAAGGATCACATAATCAAATAATTTCTGATCTTTCTTCAAGTTCCCGATCGTGCGATAAAAATCACCGCCGATTATCTTCATTTTCTCTGGAGGTAAGAGATTGATCTGAGTAGATCTCCTGGCGAGATCTAAAAATCGCCGGTTGAGATCAGTTTGAACAACCGTTTGCGCCCCTCCTGCCAGAGCTGCCACCCCCAAACTCCCCGTATAAGCAAAGGTATTTAATACCTTTTTTCCAGAAGAATGCTGGTGAAGCCAGGTTCGCAAATATCGGGTGTCAAGATAAAAACTGCAGTCCTGATTGATTCTTAAATCAATACAGTAGTTGATTCCTAATTCAGAAATTACCTCAGTGAGATTTTCACCAAAAATGATCTTCCCTTGTCGATTACTCATTTCCGTTGAATATCTATTTTTCAGCAAAACACATTTGATCCAGGGCAACCAAAGCAAATAGGCGTTCGCAATCATCTGAGCGTCAGATAACACATTTCCTGATTCGCGATTATGATAATTGAGCACCAGGGTACTTCCATAACACTCAATTACCCAATCCGGATCGCCCTCCCGAAACCCATTAAATAAACGTATGGCCGACCCGCCCGCATCGTCAATCAGGTTTTTGCGTTCTTGCAGAGCAATTTTCATTTTTTCAAGTGAACTAATCATGGGTCTTATTAACATTTTTTGCTGGTTAAATTGTCAGCTCAATTATAAGTTATCTCTCAAACGAATTAATTCAAAGTACAATTAAGAAAACAAAATTTGAAGACATGGTTTTCATAATTCCAAAGAAAATATTGATATAAATTGAAGCGTGAAAAATAATCAGATGGCTTTTTGTGAAATTGGAATATTTGCCCCCATTCATAGTGAGAATATCGGTACGCTATGGCGCTCAGCCTATCAGTTAGGTGCAGCCGGAATCTTTGTCATTGGAAAATCACGCAAGACCCAGGCGAGTGATACTGCCCGAGCCCGGCTGGCAATCCCTTTTCGCAATTACACCACCTGGGAGGACTTCGTCCAACATCGCCCGATCGGCGCTCAGTTAATCGCCATTGAGATGGGTGGCGAACCTTTGTCCCAATTCAAACACCCTGCCCAAGCAATCTACATTTTAGGCTCGGAAGCCAACGGGCTGCCCGGGTATGTGCAACAGCAATGTGACCACATCATTCAATTAGAAGCACTTCGGGATGCATCTTACAATGTGGCAGTCGCTGGAAGTATTGTCCTTTACCATCGTTTGATGAGTTTCACTGAGAGCCACTAATGAAATGGATCGGTCAGACCACTGTTTTATCCATTCGCCCATATCATCCGGATGATCGGGCAGGGTTGTTTAAGATTGCAGCGGATACTGCCTTCTTTGGGCAACCCATTGAATTCTATATGGAGGACCGCCGCATTTTTCTGGATGCTTTCTACGCCTATTACACCGATTATGAACCTGAATATTGCTGGGTGGCAACTGCCAATGATGCCGTAGTTGGGTTCCTCACCGGCTGTCTGGATACTGCCCATAGAGAAAAAATCGTCAGCCAGAAAATCAATCCAAAATTAATCCTGCGATTATTCACCGGTACCTATCAGGTCGGACCGAAAGCCAGACGATATATCTGGCGGGTGCTAAAATCTCAACGCCGGCATCTTTTCCCAACTGTTGATTTGAGCTTATATCCGGCGCATTTACATATTAATGTAGATGAAAAATGGCGCGGTTTTGGGATTGGAATTCGATTGATGAAGGTATATCTTGACCAGTTAACTTATCTCAAGGTTCCCGGTGTTCATTTGGGAACAACCAGTGAGAATGTTAGCGCCTGTGTTCTCTACGAAAAATTGGGCTTTCAATTAATCGATGAGCGACCCAGTATTTTATGGGAAGGTATTATTGACCATCCCGTACAAAATAGAGTCTATGCGCTCAAAATTGCTCCATAAATGTGTTAATTTGTCTGTCTGAATTTCTTCCATCAATCCCATCTATATACTATAATTTGTTCTCTGGTTTTATTTAAAACGAAAAGTAAATAATATTGAGGAAGTAAAAAATGGTTTCAGCCCCAAAATACCCATATCCATTTATTGATGAAGTGATTGTTACCGAAGAAGAAATTCATGAAAGAGTCAGCCTCCTGGGTAAAAGAATCTCAGAGGATTACAAAAACTCCGAAAAAATTTTGTTAATGGGGCTGCTACGCGGCAGTGTCATGTTCATGACCGACTTAATGCGCAAGATCCAAAGACCGCTAACCATCGACTTTATGCTGGTTTCTTCCTACGCAGGCACTTCCTCGCGTGGATTTGTGCGCATTGACTCTGACCATAAATCTAATATCCATGGTTGGGACGTGATCTTAATTGATGATATCGTCGATACTGGAAACACACTCTACACTGTACGGAAATTGTTACTGGACCGCAGCCCCAATAGCTTAAAGACTTGCGCGCTGCTGGACAAGGTTGATCGCCATCGCGTGGATGTACATATTGATTATCTTGGCTTTGCCATTCCTGATTATTTCGTGGTGGGTTACGGACTGGATCTGGATGAGAAAGGCCGCAATCTGCCTTATATCGCTTCCGTTGACCTGGCTCGCTATCAGGAATTGTATGGCGATCTGACTTAATCCTTAGAGTAATTTAGCCTTTTCCTTTATGCGAAGACATTGATCCAACAAAGTCTTCATCAATGGTTGATTTACCCAATTCTCGCGCCCGTGCTTCGATCGAGCGGCGTGCCATTCCCCGGGCAAATCCCGGTATTCGCTTAAGTCGCTCTTCAGCTTCTGGCGTCCAGAAAATTTCCACAGAGCTCTTTTCCTCCGACAGAACCGGGATATCGATGCTTTTTCGGGGCGGCTGAACGATTAGCAAATTTGTTTCAGCCAATTGGGCTAACTGGTGAGTATTTGAGCCGATCAAAGAACCGGGTTCGTAATGTAATCCATATTTACCCATTACAATCATTCCTGCATTCCGGCTTTGAGCATAATGATGTATCTGCGGAAAGACTTTTCCAGCCAGCACTTCCATTTTTATTTTTACACCCTGGTGTTCGGCTAAAAGAGCAGCTTTCTCCAGCCCTTCCCGGTATAATTTTTCCAGCCCACGATCAATAATCTCATCATGTAGTTTTTCCTGCGCAGGGAAATTAAATCGCTGTTGATCTTTTTCCGGCAAGGCATCCGCAATCACCTTGAATACACCCACATGGAAGAAAGGGTCATATACAGCCACAGCTTCAATATTTGCTTCCAATGTTTTTGCCAGTGCAATAGCAACCAAAAAAGCTGCATAACTGGCCTGGCTGCCATCAATTCCAACCACAATCGGCCGGCCTTTAAACGAAAAGGGCTGGCGTAACAGAAGAAGATCGGTGTTATGATCCGCCATCAAAACCCGCTCCGTTAGTGAACCTATTCGACTTTCCGGAACATGCCCATGCCCCAAAGCACCGATGATAACCAAATCTGGCTGGTGGTTTTTAATTTCTTCAATCAACCTGACATAATTCCTGCCTTCGGGAGCCAGACCCTGGATGGGAATATTTTTTTTCTGTGCCAATTTGACCAAAGGAGCCAGATAGGAATCTGAAATTAAAGCCATTCCATCACTGATCAGGCTCTCATGCGTGTTTCTCAAGTCATTTAATTGCTCTTCTGCTTGATACTGCTCCGGCAAACCGGGTTCCATTTCTTCAAAGCGGGTGCGATGTAATTCAGCTGCATAAACATGGCAACCAATAATTTGAGAAGCTGGGGTTTTTTCAGCCAGTGACAATGTCGCCTGAATAGCTAAATTGGACCAAAGCGAGCCATCCAGGGCTGTCATAATTTTTTGATACAAGTTTACCTCCGTGGAAATGGGGTTTTATCCCTGGCTTCAACAGGATAAAACAGATAGCCATAGGGATAATGAATCTGATGAATATGAAACGAATCTCTAGCAAACAATTCCCGAGCTGCCAATAAGAATCGAAAATACGGGTTTCCTTCTTGAATAATCTCAACCAACCCATTAAACTGGTAACTGGGAAATTTTGGCGCCTGACCAGTATATAATAAACTCGCTCTGGGATCACGAGTCAGGTTCTTGAATGATTGCCCTTCAAAAATTTCCAATCCCCCCAGAAGGCTTTCTTCAAAATGATCCGGATGTTCATAAAAAGATCGAATAGCCATTACACGATTATGAAAGGAAACTTCCCAGGGATCGTATGTGTTCACCCTGGCTGCATTTTCCAATAGTTCCGCGTAATAGGTTAATTTATCTTCTTTTGGTAACAGCCCAATACCTCGGGTGGTTAAATTTGCCGGAAAATTACCCACTCCATAAGTTACCATCACTGGCAAATGGGCAGGCATCATGCGCACAGCCTCTGCATTTTTTTGATGCATCAACTCAAAAGCAGCCAATCTTGCTTCTGATTGCCAGCTTAAAAAAAGTGGCGGCAAAGTAATTCTGGGGAAATCAATATTCTTCTGATTGATGTTTGCTTGAATGCTATCCTGGTTGATAATCAAGAGTTCCTGCCTTTCATTATTCATTTGTAATTAATTAACGCTTAACGAGTAATTTGCACCTTATCCAGAGGAATATCCAATAAAAAGCTGATTAGCGCTTTTATTTCTTCGTCCGTACCTTTATAGGGAGGCATGGGAATTCCTTTAACAGACGGATCGCCCAGGAAAGTTGCCAGATCTTGCGGGTCCGGATGGCGTTGTCTGGCTAAAGTTGGCGCATCCCCTGCAAGACCTGGATGACAGGCACCACAAATCTGGCTGTAGATTGTAGCCCCATCAGGCACTGAAGCTAATTCATAGTTGGGAGGTAATTTGATAATTTCATTCGTGCGGGTCATCACTTCACGAATGGAAAACTCTCCTCGTGACTTGGATCGGGTAACACCCATTAACCCGACCGCAATGATCACCGGGATCATTGCTGCTCCCAAATAAACAAACCCTGATCGTTTTTGGTCTTTTCTGCCAACAAAGAAAAGGAATACCCAGCCGACCAGGCCAGCAACAATTCCTAAAACCCAAATTAAGGTTAGATTCCCACCCATAATCATTTTTTGGGCTTCTTTTGGCATAACCAGAATCCTTAAAACGCCCAGGACAATCTGGATTTCCAAAGCTCTTAAGGCTAACTTGCCGCCAAATCGTACTGCAGCAGTGTAATCCTCTTTTTCAGCTCCTGTTGCTTTGTTGCGGCGGAAAACATTCAAAGCGATGATTAAAACACCCAGCAGGCTGATACCAGCTCCAGCTCGATGTAATAAAGAAACAACATAAGAAGGATTAAATACAGCCTGCCATACATTTCCTGTTATGGGCCATTGCCCGGGCGTAGAAAGAAAAGAAACGGCGGCTGAAAAGACAATAAACGGAATAAGCGGGAAAATAAAGGCGAATACGCCCCACAAACGGTGATTCTTCGTCATTGGTTCCCAGGTAAAGTAGTATGCAAACTGAAAACCCAGCCCAGCGATAAAGCATACTAATTGAGAAACCAAAAACCAAAAAAAGATATTAACAACCAGAGTCATCACGGGTGATCTGAGCCCAACCAATGCAACCACCACTGCACTGCCCAGAATACCCCCAACTGCTGCCAATTCAATCACAATTGTGAGCAGTTGTTTCCCAATTTTGCGTAAATAGGGCTTATTGTGTTTTAACCCAAATCCTTCCATCAGAAAAATTGTCAATGGGGCTAACCCGGCAATGCTGACTACCAAAAAATGCAGAATTGCAAATGTACCAATAAACCAACTACCTGCTGCTGGTGAAAAATTGAGTCCCATCATTTCCTCCTATTTTAAGCTTTCCAGAAAAGCAACCAGATGAGCTTTTTCAGCTTCCGTTCCTGTAAATGGCGGCATTCCAGCTGGTGGTGAAGATAGCAGTGCACTGATATTTTCAGCATCTCTGCGTGATCCGACGCCATCCAACGCTTTCACGGCTCCACCTACACCATTCAGACTATGACAACCCTTGCAAATTCCTTCCTCAAAAATGGTCTGGCCAATTGCCACGCTCGGTTCAACAGAGGTTTCTTCCTCAGTGATTGTTTTTTGATCTGTCATAAACCCCGGCAGCATTTTTGCCATCATCTGGTTCCCATAAATGACCCCGTAAACAAGGTAAGGTTTCCTGGCTCTTTCTCTGGTAAATCCCATAAAAGACGTAGTGGTCAGAATCAACAAAACTGAAACAATCAATCCAATTTTTCCCCAGCGCTGCAAACCTGCTTTTGGATTTTGGATTCCCAAAAAATAAACCAAAAATACAGCCAAACCAGCCAACAATAGTGCACCTACCCAAAAAACTGTTAGTGGACCAGCCAGGATCTTTGGGATGACACTGCCTTCCGGGGCTGCCACTCTGGTCGCTTTTTCAACTGAAGTCAGGTACCACAACCCGGGGAAAACCTGCAAAGCGGTTCCTACCAGGGCATATTTACTGGCATACTTTAATGACCATTGGGCATAGGCTTTGTCGTCTTCGCTTTTCGCCCGGGCATATTTCCACAAAGCATACACGATCATGAAGAAGCCGGTTATGGAAAACCCAGCCATTGCCCGATGAGTGAAACTGGGTAAAGAAGTAGGGTTAAACCAAGCATCGATAACTCTTTGAGTTTCCACCCACTTTCCAGGGGTCAACATAAAAGAAGCAAAGCCATTAATAATAAGACCACTGGACCAGGCGCCAAAAGCGCCAACAATCCCTATGGCAAGGTGTTTATTTGTGTGTTTGTGATTATCCCAGGTGTAACGGTAAATGGCTATTCCAATCGCTTCCAGTAAAAAAGCGAAAATTTCTAAAACCAGTGGCCAGAAGAAAATGGAAACACCCATGCTGAAAAACTTAGGAAAAAGACCCAGGTTTGTCATTACCAAACCAATTCCGCCAAATGCACCTATGCCTACCGTAACCAGAGCCATGGTGGAAAGATGTTTGGAAAAACGATCATAATATTCTTTTCCTGTTTTTTTGCCCAGCCATTCGCTAATGACCGCAATGACCGGGGCTCCCATAACGAAATTGACAAAAAAAGGAATATGCAACAATGCAATTAGAGCAATCATTCCACTTCTGCCAATTCCCGGAACATCAATTGGTGGCCAGTTCATATTTTTACCTCTCTATTTTAAAAAATTTTAGTTTTTTTGTTCACTTATCGTGATTGTGAAAAATATTACATTTATATTACAATAAAAATCTTTTAATGTCATCCAATATCAGACTTCTTTACTTCAATAAAATTAGCCTGATCTTATTATCTTTTTTATTAACATCGAAATTTCTAAATTAATAAGTGGTTATTTAGGTTGCCAGGTTTGAACCCGATTTCGGCCTAATTGTTTGGCTTCATACATCGCTTTATCACATTCATCAATGAGATGATCAACTGAAAGCGATGAAAATCGAAAACAGGTGACCCCCAAACTAATGGTTATAAATGTTTGTGCAGTAATCAGCAGAAATGGAAATTCAGCAGTAATCTTTCTTAACCGTTCAGCCACAAACGCGGCATCATTCAAATTTGTTTCTGGAAGAAGAATAATGAACTCCTCCCCGCCAAAGCGGGCAAAAATATCAGTTTGCCGTAATTCTTCCTGCGCTCTTTTAACAAATTGGACCAGAATTTGATCCCCTGCTAAATGGCCAAAATGATCATTCACATTCTTAAAATGGTCAATATCAATCAAGATAAAGGATAAGGGGCTTTGGTAGCGCTTACTTCTCACAAATTCTTTTTGAGCCAGTTCATAGAAATAACGACGGTTATAAATTCCGGTTAAAGTATCTGTCATTGCCAATTGTTGAGTCTTTTCAAATAATTTGGCATTCTCTATCACCACTGCAGCACTATTTGCAAAACTTAATGCCAGATTGGCATCTTCCTGGGTATAAGCAGAATATTTATAACTATTAATGGTTAAAAGGCCAATAAATTCATCCCTCCGAATGAGAGGAACACCCATCCAGCCTTTTACATGATCAGACCCTTCCCAGCGAATGAAACGTGGGTCATCCTGTGCATCATTTAATATGATTGGTGTTTTGAGATACTGTATTTGCCGTAACAATTCGTTATTGGCAGGTAACGTCCGATTAATTAAACGAGAAGTATTATCAAAACCTCTGGCAGCTACTACTTTAAACACGTCCTGTTCTTTTAAGAACAGCGTTGCGCTATCAAAATTCAAGACAGTTTTTAATGAAACCAGAATTCTTCTTAAAACTTGAGAGAGCGCCAATTCGGAGGAAATTTCTTCCAGGGCTTGCTTTAATGCCTGCGTATGGATCACTGCTTTTTGCAGCCCTTTTTCAGATTTGATTCGCTCAGTTACATCGAAAATATATCCTTCCAGGGCGATTATTTCATTATTTTTGTCTAAAATACCATGCCCTTTTTCCCATACCCATTTTTCAGTTTGATCTGCGGTTTGAATACGGTAGGTAATATCGAAAAACTGGCCCTGGGTGATGGCAGCTTGTATCTTTTCTCGAACCATTTTCCGATCTGAAGGAATTATTAATTCTTCGTAAGCAATTTTTTTGTTTCCAAGTAAATCTACCAGAGGATAACCGGTTAATTCCTCTCCCTCATTACTTATAAATTCCATTGTCCAGAATTCATCATTTTTACATCGATAGACCATGCAAGGTAAATTCTCTAACAGGGTTGTTAATTGCCGTTGATTTTCAATTAACTGAATTTGTGTTTCTTTCTGTTCGGTGATATCAACAAAAATATTCAACAGGTATTCATCCGTAATTTTTATATAATTCGCCAGCACCCAGCGTTGTTTTCTGATGGTTGTCAGCTCAAAATTTGTTTCGTAGCGTTTGTTAATTCCGGTTTCAAAGCAATCGTAAAACCTTGAAACTATTTCAGGTTGATCTTTGAAAAATTCTTCGACACTCTTCCCAACCCACTCAATTATTCTGCCTTCACTAAACATTTCCGCAAAATAATTGTAACGATCTAATAAAATTTTCCCAGCGGATGTTCTTTTCCAAAGCAAGGCTGGATCCTGAACACCTCGAAATACCGATAGGAATAACTCAAATTCTTTTTCAGGAGCATTCTTTTTTAAGGAAGTTTTTGATACGTCCAGCCCTGATATTAAAACACCGAGAATTTCTTCCTGAGCATCCCGGACTGGAATCACTTTGTATTCATAACTTAAATCATTTTCTTCAACCTTTTGAAATTGGATTAAGAAAGTTGAGGTTCTCCCTGAAAAACCAATTTTTATGTGAGACAAAAAAATATTTAGTTTTTCAGTATCTTTGATCATTTCCAAAAATGATTCGCCGGTTTCAATTGGCTTTTTGATCAGGCGCAACGCAAGTAAATTTGCCGCTTGATTAAAAACACGGATGCGATAATCCTGGTCAATAAAGGTCAAAGGGTTTTCAAGATGATTTAAAATAATTTCCGAAATATTTTTCGTACTTCGTAAAGGTTCCCAGGGTTCGTTAAAAATAAGTAGCCACTTTGTGTTCCAATGGTATGTAAAACTTAATCGAAAACTTTGGTTATATTGTTTTTTAAGCAGAAAAAGATGAACGATCTTGTTTTGTACTTCATGGTCAATTTTTTGTTTGATTTCCATCCAATCGGAGAACCAATCCTGGATCTCTATTTGATGTGTTTCCGACCGGTCTATTTCCATTAAATGAATAAAACTTTGGTTCCCATAGAGAATAGAGCCTTCTTCATCCAGGATCACAATCTTCTCGGCAACAATGTCAAAAAAAGGAAAGAGAGATTCGAGCTGTTCATCAAATGGTGCTAAGTTTTCTTCACCCATTAAAAAATATTATATATGAGATTTGCATCAATCCAAATTTTTTTTGTTTCGAAATTCTACAGATATTTTTAGATCATCTTTTTTCCTGTAAAATAATCAAATGAGCTCTCTATCTGGGAAAAGCAGAAAAAACCTGACTCAAATTCTTGGTTGGAATCAGACCAGTTATTTCATCATTAGCTCGTTTATCCTCCTATTATTTATTATTGGGTATGTTTGGTGGCCACTTTTGGAAGAATACATCGCTTCCTACGATCCGGATTTACCTTTCTGGATTCAATTCGATTGGTTGTTACTTGCGATTTTTGTGGCGATGTCTTTATTAATCATGGCTAAAGCTGACTTAAAAACAGACAGTATCATCGTCCTGGTCGGCCTTGCTGGGGGATTGGTAATCGAAAGTTGGGGGACACAAACATCGCTATGGGCCTACTACACCAGTGAAAGACCACCCTTATGGATTATTCCAGCCTGGCCAATTGCCAGTCTTTCTATCGATCGGCTATTTCGGATTTTGGTTCACCAAACTCAAAAAGCTCCTGAGAAAATTATTCAAATCCTTTATTGGTTAATTTTTGGCGGATTTTTTATCTTAATGATATTTTTTGTCAGCCCGACATTTGATAAATCACTGACCAGCATGGCGATATTTCTATGCGCATTCCTCATCCTAACCCCCGTTAATCACCGAGCTATGTTGCTGACATTTATTGCCGGCAGCAGTCTGGGTTATTTTTTGGAATTATGGGGAACCACTAGAGAATGCTGGACGTATTACACCTTCCAGACGCCGCCTTTCTTCGCTGTTCTAGCACACGGAATGGCAGCTGTGGCTTTCTGGCGGGTGGCTCAATTGTTCCAAATATTTAAACCAAAAATAGCTGCTATTTCAAAGAGATTATTTCATCTTCCGGAAAATAAAAGCACAGTTTAAAAAAACTGTACTTTTATTAAATGGAGGGGAGACAATTTTCAGTTTATTCTTTGAATTCACCTTCAATATAAGGCGGCTCCACCGGCATGATAATCCAGAGGATTACATAGATTAAAAGACCATGACCCCCAAACATAAGTAACAGGATAAAAATCAAACGAACGATAACCAGATCTAGTTGAAGGTATTCAGCCAGCCCAGCGCAGACCCCGGCAATCATTTGTTCCTTTGGCTTTCGGTAAAGTTTTTTTGTTGTCATTTTTTTGCACTCCTTCACTTTCATATACGTCTATCGTTTAAAAAAGTTGCATATATTTTAGAAAAAAAGAGAACTTTTCTTGCAGGAATGGGTTTCTACCATTGTTATCAATTTATAAATAATCTTTCTGAAAAAATATTTGGAGAGTTCGTATGTCAGAAAAAAAATTTACCCACTACCTCATGTTTGGTTTATTGTATTTCACACAAGGAACAATTCTTAGCTACTTTACCGCTCTGAATGCTCTTTATTTATTGAAGTATGTGGTCGATATGACCCGGATTGGCATCATGGGCACCATTGCTCTAATCCCCTTTGTGATTAAAGTGTTTTTAGGTATGCTCAGCGATAAAGTAAACTTATTCGGTCTCGGAAATCGAAAACCTTATATTGTTATCGGGTTAATTGTTCAAATTCTTTGTTTGCTCTTTGTGCCGTTGGTCAATCCTGGCACATCATTCTGGATGTACGTTGCCATTGCTTTCCTTCTTCAAATGGGGATGGCCTTGTACGATACCTGTACAGATGGGTTGGCTCTGGATACAACCCCCATCTCTGAAAAAGGTACCATTCAGGGCTTCATGGTCGGCGGAAGAGCAGTGGGCGTCATCGTGACTGCTTCTTTGGTTGGATTATTAGCAGAAAATGTTTCCTGGAGCGCTGTATTTTGGTGTCTGGCGCTTCTTACCCTGCCACCCTTCTTCTTTTTGAAAACAGTCAGCGAACCTCCAAAAGCACAGGAACGCACCTTTGACTGGAAAGCTTTTTCAGCTTTTAAACAGGTTCGTGTAATCGCCTTGGCGCTGGTTGGCTTTGTCTTTTTTCTGATCATTATAGGGGTTAACCAAATCATGAATCCTTATCTCCAGGAATCTTTTAATATCAGCCTGAGCATGGCAGGCTTTTTTACGACCATCTGGGGAATTGGCGTTGTTTTAGGGAGCGTCGCTGGTGGTTCACTAATCACGAAATTAGGCAATCAAAAAGCAGTTTGGGGCGCAATTTTGATCGCCATCGTGTCAATTTTAGGATTGGCAGCCATTAATCAATTATCTTTTGCTTGGTTTTTAGTTGCATTATTTGGTGTTTGTTACGGAACTTACCAAACTGTTTATTTTGCATTAGCCATGGAATACACCGACCCCCGCATTGCTGCAACCATGTTTTCCATTTTGATGGCGGTAACCAATATTGGGCAAGGAGTCGGCTTAGGCTTAAGCGGTTTCTTTGCTGATTCGTTTGGGTACAAAACGACTTTCATTATCCTAGCGTTTTTAAACCTTGTTGTCTTGCCTTTTCTACCCCTGGTTTTTGGCAAAAACAGAAAGAAATCATCTGTACAGACAGCTAATATTTAAAGGTATTCTGAAATCACCCCGGTACCAATAAGGCAACCTCTACCAGGGTGCGATAAGCGTGTTTTTGAAAAAGATCAAATTCCCGGGTCATTTTTGAGGGGATTAATACTGAATATTTAACCCCAGCCTCAGCCGCTAATGTGTGCATCTCCTGTAATAGAGCATTGCTAATCCCTTTGCGTCGATAATTGGTGTGGGTGTAAATATCTGCCAGAAAGGCGAATTTTTCCTGCAGGATGATCATTTGCGCCTTAGCACAGACTTCATCCTTGTAAAACGCCATCAAATTATGAATGGCAGGGTTTTCTAACCCCTTCGTGCTGGATAGATTATCCGGACCAATAGAATTGACCATGGAAACTTCTTGCAGAGTGGTAATTTTTTTTATCTTTACCCCCGGCGGTACAAATCTTTTCTCATTTGGAGAAATTTTCTTAATCATTAGAATATTATTCCAGGCATGCAAATAACCCAGTTGCCGATAGGCTGGAATTAATTGATTCAGGTTTTCTGAAAAAATATAAAGAACATGCTCTTCAACTGCTTTTTCAAAAGATGAAAAAACCTGATCTTTAACCAAAGATGGTGAATGGTTTCCAGCAAAAAATTCAAACTGGTAAGAAAATCCTCTTGGCCAGGGTTGAACTAAAACTTGTGGATATTGGATACCAATGACATATTCTTGTTTGATAATCTTGGCATTGTTTTCGATTTTCGATTTGAAAGTAATGCCATCGATATATGCTTTAACCCCAGGTAATAAATCCATATGTTTTTTTCGATTCGGAAAGTTAGATTTTTACACGACCCCAACCCCAATAATGTGCCCGGACTAAATCATGTTTACCATCATGTGATATTTCTTTCGTTGTAAAATTATCAGGCGGAAGCCCGGATACAGAAGCTTTGACCTGATAAACCACATATTGTGTGCGCAATCCGGGATAAGATTGAGAGTGGCGATAGCGAACACAAGGCTCGCATCTTTCTGTTTCAATCTGAATATTTTCCTGAGCCACCTCCAATTCTTCTACCAGACAACGAATAGCTGTCATAAAACAGTCTTCGCCTGGCTTCATTTTCTCGCTAGGTGGCGCATGTCTTTGTCGTTTTCTCTGATCCTCCAATTCCTGTCCTAATTCTAGAAGAAATTTATCTCCTTTTGGTACCAATACCTGGACGACCTGGACAACCCGCAAAGGAGGTGTGATTTGGATATAGCTTTCTCCGGTAACGATTTCCTGAAATAAATGTTCAACAGATTTCGCCTGGTTACTGTTCCAAACTGCAAGATTGATAGAATTGGTTATCAGCCAATTTTCTAATTCAGTTATGGAGGAGAAGTCTGCGTATTGTTTTTTCATTACTTGCCAGCTATTTCCAGATCCTTTTATCGATCAACGTAAATCGAGCGAATTAAAACTTTAAAACTTCTTTCTATTAAATATTTTACAGGAATTTAAGAATTAGGCACTTTTATTTATCAGCTTTTTTGTACAGACAAGGTCAATTTTGAAAATTATTCGATATAATTAGTAGAAGATCATCTTTTATGGAGAAATAAGTGTCATCCAATTTACTTCCTGGAGAAAATCGAAACACGCTGCGCATGACATGGAAGCGATCTGTTGATATTCTTACCCCTATCAAACGTCCTGCTCAATCGATTAACGTAAGTTCTGCGGGAATTTTACTTACCACCATGCCAGAAGATCGGCTTAAATTGGGGCAGGAAATTTCTATGTCAATTCCTCATGCGATTACAAAAGCAATTACCATTGTAAAAGGGGAAATTGTTCGTATCCATCCGGATGGTGACAGTCTTCAAATTGCAGTAAGCCTGAATAGCTGAGTCTTTTACGGGTAGCTACCCTTCCTGTACATTCACCCAGGGATAAATTTCAGTTCCCTTTGCTTCTTCCCGGATTTTAGGATCATCAGAATAAAAACCTCTTTTTTCCGGAGGAATTAAGTTCGCTATTTTATTCATGATTTCATGCCCGATATCATCCAATTTTTCGCGGTCAGTCCGGCTTTTGACATCAATCTGATAGGGTCCGAATAGTTCGCCAACATTCACTGTCACTTTGGGTCGTTGAAATTTTCTGATTTTTTGAAAGAAAGTATCAAATCCAATTAATCCAATCGGTAGGATCGGTGCGCCGGTTTTTGCTGTTAAAAATGCCACCCCTGGGCGCGCTGGCCGTAAAACAGTAGCCCAGTTTCCTCCTTCCGGGAAGATGACCAAAATTCCTTTTTTGGATAGAATTGCTTCTGAATAAACAAAAGTATCTCTGGAAACTGATCCTCGAAACACAGGGACAATTCCCCACATATGCCGCAGCCAGTTTACCGTGCCTGGCGCATTCGGCGTCTGTGTTCCGCCCAGAAATTCGATTTTCCAGGAGAAAATCTTTATCATAGCCAACGGGTCCAAAAAACCAAAGTGATTCCCCACTACCAGCAGCGGACCAGTTCTCGGCAGATTTTCTTTCCCAACAATCTCAAACTCGCACAGAATGAAGAATGCCAGTTTTATCAGGCTTCTCAAAATTGTTCTTATAAACCGCTTTCTCGGATATGGATATTTTTCTGGATCCGTTTTCATAAGCATTCCTCAGAAGTAGTAAAAATGGGTAAAAAAGAACCTGCTGACCCCAAAATTATAGCTTAAAAAATTTAAGTCAAAAATCACAAGCTTTTTTTAAATTAGTCTTTATAGACAGATTGCTTTTCATTTAGGAATGGCTATTATAATCAATAACGATCATTGATTGAAAAAAATGCAATTCATAACAGTCACTTCACAGAAAAATTGATCGAAATTTCAAGATTGGAGGTTATGATGCTGCAAATCACATTGTCGGATAAAGAAAAAATAATCCTCAAAGATTTACTACAATGTTGTCTCGCCGAGCTAAGAGATGAAATCCACCATACAGATGATATGGAGTACAAAGACATGCTTAAAAACCGCAGAAACGTGGTGCAAAAAATCCTGCAAGAAGTAGCCGGAAATAAAGATTTATCACAGCCAGTTTGTAAATAATACTTCGCTTTGAGGAAAGGGTTATTTTTTTAGGAATAATTTTTTCTACGCATTTAGGTTGAAGAAATGAAACGTTGTGCCTGGGCATCGAGCGAAATTTCAATCAAATATCATGACGAAGAATGGGGCGTCCCTACCCAAGCTGATCAGAAACTTTTCGAGTTTCTGATTTTAGAAGGTGCTCAGGCAGGTTTAAATTGGGAAATTATCCTCAAAAAAAGAGCTGCTTATATCCAGGCATTTGCTGAATTTGATCCTGCAAAAGTGGCTGCTTTTGATTCAGACAAATTGAATGAACTGTTCAACAACCCTGGTATCATTCGAAATCGGAGAAAAATTGCGGCTGCTGTTGAAAATGCCAAGGCGTTCATTAAAATACAAAAGGAATTTGGAAGTTTTAATCACTATATTTGGAGATTCGTAGATGGCAAACCCATCCAGAATCACTTCCAATCGATTTTGAACATCCCCACCGAAACAGAATTGTCCCGAGCAATTAGCCATGATTTAAAAAAGCGTGGGATGAAATTCGTAGGCCCAACCATCATCTATTCTTTTATGCAAGCGGTTGGAATGGTGAACGATCATCTTATTGATTGTTTTCGTTTTGAAGAAATTTTTCGAATGGGATGACTTTGTTAAAAATCATTGCAGTTATGAAAGGATAAGTGTTAATGGATTTTGATCTTTTTAAAAAATATTTATTCAATTTACCTGAATCTCGCCTGGAATTTCCCCAGGGACCAGACACAATGGTTTTTAAAATTATGGGGAACTCCTTTGTTTACATATCCTGGCAATCAAATCCCATCTTTGTAACCATGAAATGTGACCCCATCAAAGCGATTGAAATCCGGAAACAATATCCAGGAGTAATGCCTGGGCATCATATGAATCAAGCTCATTGGAACACCATTTACCTGAATAATAGCTACATTCCGGATGATTTGTTTTTACAATGGGCTCATGATTCCTACGAGTTAGTGATCAATGAATTGCCAGGTTTTAAAAAGAAGTGGGTCTTGAAAAAAATTGCCAAAGCTAATGAGTAAAAGAATCACCTATCGGGATATGGTGTTTGAGATCGTCAGACAAATTCCATCCGGGCAGGTCGCAACTTATGGGCAGATATCAAAAATGATTCCTGGTTGCACTGCGCGAATGGTAGGATACGCCCTGGCATCATTACCCAATCAATCAGATGTCCCCTGGCAAAGGGTTATCAATTCAAAGGGAAAGATCAGCCCGCATGGGGCCGGATATGGATCAGCCATGCAAAGATTATTGTTGGAAGAGGAAGGGATCGTTTTTGATCTTGATAACCGCATTAATATGGAAATTTTTGGATGGCAAGGTTATTAAACTTAAAGAATCATTGCCTGGTGTTAACCGCCCTTAAACCATCAGGATTATTATAAAAATCCGATTGAAACCTGGGTAAATTTTCCTTATACTAATCATAGGCGCTGAACGAAGTTACTGATAACAGCTCATAGGTAATTTGACTTATCCAAAAAAACCTCACCAATAAAGAAAATTCCTTTTTCTGGAAAGTAAATGCAAGCTCAATGAATATCAACGATTTTTCTGAAGTAAAAATTGAAGTTTATCTCCCGGAAGCAAACCTGGCTCAATTGCAATCAGCTCTGCACCAGGCTGGGGCTGGCATTGTTGGAAATTATGATAACGTTTTTGCCACGACAAAAGTTACCGGTCATTGGAGACCCTTGGAAGGAGCCAATCCCGCTATTGGAACGATCGGTGAAATCGAAACTGCCCCAGAAATTAAGCTGGAAATAAATTGTAAACGCGAATTGATCTCCGAAGTATTGAAAGCTATTCGTGCCAATCATCCTTACGAAGAACCATTGATCCGGGTCATCCCCATCCTGAATAAGTTTTTTGAATAGAGAAAAGGAAAATCTGATGGAACAGGAAAATTTCCGTCTTCCCCTTAAGTACATGAACAAAGCGATGGTATTTATGTGGAAATTAGGTCTGGCGGATTGGTTGAACATCTGGCCGCAGGTGTTTGGTCGCTTTGTAGTGATTACCCATGTTGGACGGAAAACCGGAAAAATTTACCATAATATGGTCAATTATGCTGATCTGGATGGTGAAATTTATTGTGCAGCCGGATTCGGGACACAAACAGATTGGTATAAAAATATCAAGGCCAATCCTCAAATCGAAGTTTGGTTAAAAGATGGTTGGTGGCTGGCGACGGCGGAAGAGGTGAAGTACCACCCGGATCAGATCAATATCATGCGGTCCGTGCTTATTGGGAGCGGGATCGTGGCTCCATTAATAGGAATAAACCCAAAGGAACTGGATGACCAATCGCTGGCAGACATAACAAAGGATTATTGTTTGATCCATTTAAAACGCATCCGTGAAAAAACCGGTCCGGATGGCCCAAATCAATATGCCTGGATATGGCCATTTATTTCTATATTTCTGGCTTTAGCTCTTATTAAAAAAGGAAAGAGGAAGTAAGAAAATGCTTCGTTCTCAGTTGTTAGACACAATTTCTGCTTATATTCTGGCAAAAAAATTAGATCACCCTACATTGGTAGCCATTGATGGGATGGATAATTCCGGAAAAACCATATTAGCCAAAGAATTGTTATTCCCATTACGAAAAAGCAAGCGCCAGATCATTCATGTTTCGATTGACGATTTCTCACAGCCGAAAAAATACCGGAATCGCAGGGGTGATTTTTCTCCTGAGGGTTATTATTATGATTCCTTTGATTTAGATGCTGTGATTAAGTACGTTCTGGAGCCTTTAAGTCAGGCAGGATCAAGACAATTTTATCGCCAGTTAGTTGATATCATAAAAGATCAGGGAGCGAATGCCCTGTACGAAACGGCCAGTGAGAATGCGATTCTCCTTTTCGATGGAATATTTTTACAAAGGCAGGAACTTGATCCGTTTTGGGATATTCGAATATTTATTGAAATTGATACCAGTATAGGTTTACAAAGAGCTTTCAACCAGGAATTTCAAAAATATCAATCTTTTGACCTGATCCAGAAAAAATTTGAACAAAGAAATTTCCCAGCTTTTCAGATCTATCTAAAACGATGTCGTCCGTATGAAAGGGCTGATGTTCTCATTGAAAATAGTGATTGGAAAAACCCAACCCTAACCTTTCAAAAACAAGTTGCCTGATAAGAAGTTTCGAATAATTTTCTGTAAATTTATTAAATAAAGTCCCTATCCGATTACATACTATCATATTAGAATTGATAAGCAATTAATTAATTCTTTTCGATCAAAGAAAAGAGGCATAGAAAAATGGGCAAACCTATAAACAGGGTCTATTTGTTAATATTCGTTCTCTTTCTGATTTCAGCCTGTGCTTTGCCAATCACCAAATCGGTCAGTCCACAGGCAACGGCTGAATTAACCAATACGCCACCGAAACCTCCTGCCAATGACCTCTTTCCTTTCAAAAGTCTTGGCTGTCAATGGCTATCGGAAACGAATGCAATTTGCCCGGAAGACAGCATTCCTCATAAAATGGGGTGTGACACCTTATCCAGACCTTCTGAACTTGTCAATTTATTATCTCCGGATAGCCAGTTTGTGAATTGCTCATACACCACCAATAACCGGTTAACGAATGAGGAACCCGAACCAAGAGGTCTTTACAAAATTGGTTGTATTTCTCCGGGGGTTCAGAGACTGCTCACTTACCATCAGGGCGATTATTTGTTAATTCGCGATCTGGAAGAATTGCAGACACACTTTACCCCGGTAAATTCCGCGGAGAAAGCCTTGGGATACGTTATTGTAGCTACTGGTTTTAATCCAATTTATCATTTTGATGAGATGCAGGATTACCGAATTTTTGTGGATGCATTACAAAGTACCAGCATTCAACCTGTCGATGATGGGTTTGTTATCAATCTTTTCAGTAAACAAATATGCGGTTGCGGACCGCACACGACTTTTATGGAAGAAGTAAAAGTGACATTTGATGGGGAAATTC
>DAOUFM010000068.1:0-7958 GCA_034429975.1 Anaerolineaceae bacterium
TAGAGTGCTGGGCTTTGATGTGGCAGGCCAATCAGAACAAGTCAAACGCAATATTGGCTATATGTCGCAAAAATTCTCCTTATATAACGACCTGACAGTGTACGAAAACCTTTGGTTTTATGCAAACCTTTACGGCATCCAAAATGATCGAATAAAACAACGAATTGACGATTTGATTGAAATGGCCGGATTGCGCGGCCATGAAAAACAATTGACTCATAACCTTTCAGGTGCCTGGCGACAGCGGCTGGCCTTAGCCTGCGCTATTGTTCATGAACCCCCTATGTTGTTTTTAGATGAACCCACTGCCGGTGTTGACCCTGTATCCCGGCGTGAATTTTGGGAAATGATTTACACCATGGCTGGTAAGGGGGTAAGTGTGTTGGCTACTACCCATTACATGGATGAAGCCGAATTCTGTAATGTGATTGGCATGATGTATCGTTCTCGACTGATCGCCTTAAATGATCCTGATACACTCAAGAACAATATGACGGGATATTTATTTGAGGTGGACTGTACTGCTCCAGGAAGGGCTGAACTAATTCTAAAATCCCTGGCAGAGGTGGAGGATGTCGCGGCTCATGGTGTGCTCTTGCATTTACTCTTATCGAATGAAAATGAAAAGGAACTGATCCTCTAGATATTGTCTGAAAATCAAATCCAAGTTCACCGAATCGAAAGAGTACTTCCATCTCTGGAAGATGTGTTTGTTTCTTTAGTTGATCAAGAGAATCGCCAGCAGGTACGGACGGATATTGAATAAGGAGGTTCATGTGAGACAAAGTTTCCGGAGAATGTTCACAATTGTACGAAAAGAATGGCTTCATATCATAAGAGATCCTCGCACTCTTGGCCTTGTAATTATTATGCCTGTTATGATGCTTTTCTTATTGGGGTACGCAGTAGCGAATGACGTCACGGATATTCCAATGGTTGTTGCTGACTTATCTCAAACGGAAAACAGCCGCACTCTAGTGGACAAGTTGGCAGTCAGCGGATTTTTCAAATACACATATTCAGCTCAAAGCGAAAATGAAATTTTAAAGCTGCTGGATGAAGGAACCGTAAAGGTTGGTTTATACATCCCGGAAAATTTTGGCCGAAATATCAGCACAGGAGATACGGGCACAATCCAATTTTACATTGACGGATCAAATCCAACTGTTGCCCAAACGGCGCAGTTAGCTGCCGAGACAATCAGTCAGTCGATGTCCCAGGAAATCCTTATCAACCGTCTTGAACGAAGTGGTTCCGGAATGCAGCTAAACCTCCCGGTCGACGCCCGTCTGCGATATTTATATAACCCGGATATGAAACGTATGAACTTCATGATCCCAGGTCTGGTTGCCATTATCCTGCAAATACAAACCCTGCTGTTGACCGCTTTTGCCATTGTTCGGGAACGCGAGCAGGGAACCTTAGAACAGCTGATCGTAACCCCTGTTCGTTCATGGGAATTAATGCTCGGCAAAATATTACCTTTTGTTGTGGTTGCCTTTGTAAATGTAGTCATGACGGTAGCAGTTGGAGCGATCTGGTTCGGCGTGGAAGTTGCTGGTAGTATTACACTTCTCGCAGTTCTGAGCTTGATTTTTTTGCTTGGATCATTGGGCCTGGGGGTTTTCATTTCGAATATATCGAAAACCCAAATGCAAGCCATGTATATGGCATCTTTCATCATGATGCCTTCGTTTATCTTGGCAGGTTTACTATTCCCCAGGGAAAATATGCCTTGGTTGGCTTATTATGCGGGTTACTTTTTACCTGTGACCTATTTTCTTGAAATCGTTCGCGGCATCATTCTGAAAGGCGCAGGGTTTGCTTCGTTATGGGTATGGATTTGGCCCATGGCAGTTTTTAGCATCGTCGTCTTCTTTGCCAGCGTTTTGATGTTCCGAAAACGACTTTAAGTTTTCATATGTAACCTAATCAACTCATAAAGGAGTTATAGAATGAAAAAACACGTTTTAATCTTTACCACTTGCTTTCTTGCCTTCGCAATTTTATTAAGCGGTTGCCAGGGGATAAATGGAAATGGTTCCAACGAACTCAAGGCGTCAGGGATTATATCAGTTACTGAGATCAATATTGCTTCACAGATTGGCGGAACGGTTGCTTCCATTAAGGTGAATGAAGGCTCTAATGTTAAAAAGGGCGATGTGCTTTTCCAGTTGGATGATTCCTTACTTCAGGCGCAGCGCAACCAGGCTTCTGCAGCAGTGACCGTAGCTGAAAAAGCTGTTAATTCTGCCAGGATTCAATATGATATTGCAGTTAATAGTGCCCGTTTGCAAGACCAACAGAATCGGGTCAATAGTTGGAATATCCCGCAACCCGACGAATTTGATACTCCGGTCTGGTATTTTGACAAAGTGGAAAAAATCAACTCGGCCAAAGCAGAAGTAGATGCGGCGGCTGCGGATTTGGAAATAGAAAAAGCAAATCTTGAAAAAGTCCTGGCTGATAATACCTCACAAGGATTTTTGTCATCCGAGAAACGGTTAGCAGACGCACAGGCCGCATTTTTAATTGCTGATCAGGTGTTAACGCAGGCTAATGATGCAAAGGACAAAGAAGATATTTCCAACTACGCGAATGATCTTTATGACACAGCAAAAACAGAGTTGAGCTCTGCTCAAACAGAATACAAGCGTCTTTTAACCTCTCAAGCCGCGACAGAGGTTCTAGAAGCGCGGGCGCGTGTCCGCGTTGCGCAAGAACGGTCGGATCGAGCTGTGGATTATTTAAACTCTCTTGAAAGCGGCGATCAATCTTTAATGGTTCAGGCGGCGGATTCGGGCGTGCAGCAAGCGGAGGCCGTTTTGGCGCAGGCACAAGCAGCTCTGGCTCTGATTGACATTCAGCTAGAAAAAACAACGATCAAATCCCCAGCCGATGGAGTTGTTCTTACGCGAAACCTGGAAGAAGGTGAAATGCTTGTGCCAGGAAGCGTTGCGTTAATTATTGGACAGCTTCAGGAAGTAAGTCTTACAGTTTATATTCCTGAAACAGAATACGGGAAAATCAAGTTGGGTGATACCGTCTCGATTACCGTAGATTCATTCCCTGGAGAAAATTTCAGTGGAAGCGTAACCTACATTTCGGATCAGGCTGAATTTACTCCACGAAATGTTCAAACCGTTGACGGCCGTAAAACGACCGTTTACGCAGTGAAGATTACTGTGCCCAATACGAATCTGGAACTGAAACCTGGTATGCCAGCTGACGTTGTTTTTGTTGGAAAATGAAAACTCAGAGTTCCCCGAATGCACCGATTGTTGTAACGGGCAGCGCCGCCCAGGTGCCGCCAGATTTAGCCAATCAATTGGGAATTGAGATTCTTCCGTTAACCATAATAGTCGAAGGAAGAGCATATCTGGACGGTATTGATCTCTTTCCGGGTGATCTTTACCAGAAAATGCGCACGCAAATGATGGAAGTAAAGACCGCTGCACCTAACATCGGACAATACTATGAGTGTTTTAAGAGAATCATTGACCAGCAAGAAAGAGATGTGCTTTGTATTTCCCTTTCGGGAAAATTAAGCTCTGATTACAACGCTGCTGTTGATGCGGCAAAGATGATATCGGGAGAAAATCCCAGGAACAAAGTGACCGTCTTCGATAGTTTAAGGGCTGCTGCTCCACAAGGGTTGCTGTCTATTGAGGCGGCTAAGCAATTGAACGCGGGTGAAAAAATTGAAGACGTAGTCCAATATTTAATGGATGCCAGACACAAGACGGGTTTGATCGCTGCTTTGGACTCATTGGATTATCTTGCCCAAGGCGGCCGAATTGGCAAAGCAGCGTACCTGGTTGGCAGCGTACTTCAGATCGTACCAATTCTAACCATTAACGATGAAGGAATTGTAGCGCCTTCCACGATTATCCGTAAAAAAGAAAAAATAATTCCTGGGATTCTTTCGATCCTAGCGAAAGAAACGCCTGGTTTTACGAAACTGGATTTATCAGTGATGCATGCTGATGCAGTTGAAGAAGCTGAAGTACTGAGACAATCGTTAAAGGAACTTTACCCAATGTTGGATATTCCAATCAGCGAGTTCACACCCGTCATGGGAGCGCATGCCGGACCAGGCTTGATTGGATTAGGTTATCTGTATGAGTAGAAGAGTAAAAATCGTCAAAGAGGTTGCTTATGATTGTTAACTTTGCGCAGACCATACCGGCGGTGACGAGTATATTTCTCATGATTTTTGGGTATCTTTTCGGTTCGATACCAAGCGGCTATCTTGCCGGAAAATGGCTGAAAGGAATTGATCTAAGGCAATTTGGCAGCGGGACAGTCAGCGGCTCCATGGTATGGGAGCATGTGGCAAAATGGGCCGTGATTCCGGTTGGGCTTTTCGATATATTCAAGGGCGCATTTCCCACCTGGCTTGGATTGCGCTTGGGAATGGGCGAGCCGGTGGCTATGCTGGCGGGATTTGCTGCTATTGTGGGACACAACTGGCCAATTTATCTCAATTTCCAGGGCGGCCGTGGATTTAGTCCCTTCCTGGGTGAGTTATTGGTGTTTTTTCCCTGGGGGGTTTTAATCGTTTTGGCTGGTTTGGGATTGGGTAATCTTTTTCATTCCCCGGCCTTTCCGTTGCTTGTGGTTATTCTCCTGCCAATCTTTACTAATTGGATGGATGGTCCTTCCATCGTACTTTGGTGTTCTATTCTTATGGTGTTAATCACTTTGATAAAAAGGGTAGAAGCCAATCAAAGGCCATTGCCGATCGATAAAACTGAAAGACGCAAAGTAATCCTCCGGCGAATTTTCTTGGATCGGGATATCCAGAACCACCAGGTATGGATTCGCAGAGAGCCACGCGATTAATAAAGGGAGCCTTTTATGGAATTTTTACCCGATCATGGATCTTGTTTTGTTTGTGGAAAGTCTAATCCCAAGAGTATTGGGATTACCTGGCAAAAAGAGGCGGGGAATCATATTTTTGCGTCCTTCGAGTTTAGTGATTTTCAACAAGGACCGCCAGGATTTGTACACGGAGGTGCTTCAGCCGCGGTTATGGACGAAGCCATGGGACTGGCCGTTTTCCATTCCGGCTATAAGGTTGTCACTGCAAATTTGTCGATTGAATACCGTAAACCAATTCCATTGGGAAAACCAGTAAAAATACAAGCTGTAATGAGCGGTAAGACCGAAAGGCGTATTATTGCCCTTGGTGAGATCCTATTACCGGATGGTTCTGTAGCTGTTTCTGCAAAAGGAATTTACGCAGAGGTAGATCATTTTTTCGATAAGGTGGCGGAACAATTTTTGGAGCCAAAAGAATGAAGCGACTCGTTTCGAGGGTAAGCTGGATCTTCATTTTATCAATCGCTATGGCGTACCTGGAAGCCGCCATCGTTGTATATTTGCGACGATTATTCGGCATTGGCGACTTGATACTTCAGGTTCCACCCTTTGACCAGCAAATCGCTGCCATCGAATTAGGAAGAGAGCTGGCAACTTTAATTATGCTCCTGGCAATTGGGTGGATCGCGGGTCATAATAATCAATCACGACTGAGTATTGCACTCATAGCTTTTGGTGTTTGGGATATTTTCTATTACCTTTGGTTGAATATTTTCATCGGTTGGCCAAAAAGTTTTTTGGATCTTGATTTATTGTTCTTAATCCCTCTTCCCTGGTGGGGCCCGGTGCTGGCACCTGTCCTAATATCGATTTTGATGATCACCGGAGGGGTGGCAATCCTTTGGAAAAACGAGAGCAGAGTTTCCATCCGTTTTTCTTTAGCATTCTGGATTCCACTCATATTAGGAGTTTTATTGATGCTTTATTCTTTCATGGAAGACGCAATTCGGATTTTACCTGCAAACGCTGCTACACTAAACAATTTAAAGCCATCCCAATTTAATTGGCCAGTCTATTTAATCGGATTGGGTCTGGCTTTCGTTGCAGTCCTGCAAATAATGATCAAGCATAAGAAGGCATGACTTTACTATTTACGCCTTCTTTTTCAAGGAGATTAAATGAAAATTCGTTATCTCGGACACTCATGTGTAGAAATTGTTGGCAAGCATCATATCCTGATCGATCCGGATTTTACGCGGTATCCATTACCGGACGTTGAGTATATTTGTGTCTCGCATGCTCATAAGGACCATATCGGTAAGGTGGCTCAGGTTCCCACCGGTATAGTATTGGCTTCTCGAGACGTGTGCGATATTGCATTAAATATGGGAGTACCTTCTTCTCGCCTTCAACCCGTAACCGCTGGGGAGTGTATCGATGACATCGAAATTCTGCCAGGTTTTAGTGTGGTTAAAGACCCGGTTTATTTCATCGTCAGTTTACTTTTTCGCTTCAAGATCCCCGATCCCGGTGGAACACCTCTGTCGTTCTTGATCCATGATGATGCCGACTTATTGCATATCGGCGATGCCCATCAATTTTCGCCAGAAATTCATCCGGATATTTTGTGCCTTCCCTGGCGTACTTCACCTATAGGACCCAAAAAATATAAATCCGTAGTTATTGAAATGGCTAAGAGAATGGAAGCACAGTATATTCTCCCCATTCATTATGATCTTAATGGCACTGAAGCGAATCCGAATGAATTAATCCCACGAATCGATTCAGTCATCCTGTATGGAGAAAACTGGCATACGTTTGAAAATAAGGAGTTAATGGAAAATTGAAAATTTTCTTTTGCCTTTTTTCCTCATATTTCTTAGGCGCCATCCCTTTTGGCTGGGTTCTTTCAAAGCTGGTGAAAGGTGTGGATATCCGGAAAATGGGCAGTGGAAGAACAGGAACCACCAACACAATGCGTGCCAGTGGGTATCCGATTGCGATTCTCACTCTGCTTTTGGATGGTTTTAAAGGGGTGGTAAGTGTTTGGTTGGCTAGTTGGCTCGCGCCGGGAATGCTTGGATTGGAAATCATAGCGCCAATTTTTGCTATCGTTGGGCATAATTATTCGATTTTTCTAGTAGAAAAAGACACTACGGGCAAACTGATCTTCAAGGGGGGAGCTGGTGGGGCAACGGCTCTTGGGGGTACGTTTGCTCTTATGCCATCCGCTTTCCCAATTATCAGCGCAATCGCCCTGATCATGTTTTTTGCTGTCGGGTATGCATCTCTTGCCACCCTCAGTATTGGAGCAAGTACTTTATTATTATCGGTTATTCAATATTTGTTCGGTTCATCTTCCTGGCAAAATATTGTGTATGGGGTTATGAGCACAGGTTTATTGGTTCTGGCTTTACTGCCAAATATAACCCGATTAAAAAATGGTACCGAACGCGGCGTGAGCTGGCGATTAGGAAAAAACTAAGCAATATTTATAAGAAAGGATTAAATCATGAAAAACCGAAAAGTCGCAATTGTCACAGATGGTGCATGTTCGTTATCTCCGGCACGCGGAGAGGAGTTGGGAATTCATATCGCACCTGTTTATGTTACGTTTGGAGATAAAACCTACCGCGCTGGAGTGGATTTGGATGATGCTGAATTTTATAAACTCCTGAAGGCCAGCAAAAGGTTACCGACGACTGCCCAGCCAACTGCAACCGATTTTGTCAATTTATATAACAAACTTGCTGATGAGGTTGACGAAATTATCACCATCGTGATTTCTCATCACATGAGTGCCACTATTCAGTCAGCTGAAATGGCCAATGAACAGTTTCACCAAATCCCCGTCCATATCGTTGATTCAGAATCAGTTTCTTTAGGTCTTGGGATGATCACGCTTGCTGCTGCCAAAGCGGCGGAACAAGGACAGGATGCCCAAAGCATTCTCAAATTGGTCGACGACATTAAAAAGCGCTTAAATGTAATTTTCACGGTGAAAACGCTGGAATATTTACATAAGGGCGGAAGAATTGGAGGTGGCACGGCATTTTTAGGATCAGCTCTTGATATCAAGCCCATTTTATACATTAGTAATGGCAGGATAGAGCCTTTAGAGAAACAGCGGACGC